>NZ_LZLQ01000016.1 GCF_001673315.1 Mycobacterium asiaticum
CGACATCGTGGTTGACGGTCGTGCCCTGTCTCGGCCAAGCACCCACTTCAGCTGACGCCGGCCCAGGCGCGGTCGCGCAGTAGTCGTAATCCGTTGAGCCCGACCAGGACCGTGGACCCTTCGTGGCCTGCGACGCCGAGGGGCAGGGGCAGGTGTCCGAGCAGGTCCAAAACGACGAGCACGACGATGAACGTGGCGGCGATCACCAGGTTCGCGTTCACCACGCGGCGCGCCCGGCGGGCCAGGGCCACGATCGCGGGCAGTGCGGCCAGATCGTCCCGAGTGATCACGACGTCGGCGATCTCTAACGCTAGATCGGATCCGGTGCGACCCATCGCGACCGCGCCTGGGCCGGCGTCAGCTGAAGTGGGTGCTTGGCCGAGACAGGGCACGACCGTCAACCACGATGTCGAGCTTCTCGTTGTAGAACGCCACCAGGCCCGTGATCGCAGCGACGGCGGGCAGCGGGTAGTGGTAGGTCCAAGCCAGATCCGCATGCACGGTCTCGCCCGTCCGCACCGACCAGTAGCCCGACGTCACCCCCTTATAGGGGCACAGCGTCTGCGTCGACGTGGGTTCCAGATGTTCGAAAGCGATGTCTGACGGATCGATGTAATACCGTGTCGGCAAGCCGGTTTCGAACAGCAGGACCGGTGACCGGGTCTCAGCGAGCAGGACCCCGTCCAAAGAGACTTTGATGTGCCGCTGCGAGCGCAGCGCATCCACCCGCACGTACGGGTTACGCGGGTGCCCGTAGATCTGCTCCTCCTCTTCCAGCCAGCGCAGCGGCTCCCAGTTGAATCGCACCAAACCGGCGACGGGGCTGTCGCTGTCGGCGTCGAATACCCGTGCCGCGGACGGGTGGGTCTGACCGGCACCGATCAAGGAGTGCAACCGCGACGGTCCGAGTTGTACCCGCTGCGGATGGTTCTCGTCGCTGAGGAAGTCGGAGCGCACATCGGCCAACGGCACGTAATACTGTGGGTAGTAAGGGATTTCCCAGACGTAGCGCGCGTTCGTGGTATCGAAAACCAGCTCGTGGTCAAGGTAGCCGCGGACCCGGCGCGGTGACGGCTCAATCCGTCCGCGGGCAGCGGCCATCGCGGGGAAATCAGGTTCGGTGGTCATCACTGAACAATTGCACGGTTCAGCAGGCTCGTCGCGGCGTATCGTTCGCTCGTGGCATTTCTGCGCGAAAGCCCGATGCGTGGGCGCCGACTGCGTCTGAACGAGGCACTCATCGAACGCACGTTGATGACTCCCGTCGGCTATCAATTCCTCCTGCACCTTGCACCGCGTATCGACAAGGTGCTCATCCCGCGGACGAAGGGACGGCTGAGTTGTGCCGGCATCGACAAAGTCGGGCTGGTGACGAGCACCGGAGCCAAGTCCGGGAAACCACGCACACATCCGTTGGCGTTGTTCCAGGACACCGAGGGCCTGGTCGCGATCGGTTCCAACTACGGGCGACCGCAACACCCGGCGTGGAGCGCCAACCTGCTGGCACACCCCGAATGCACCGTGGAGTTCATCGGCCCACCCCGGCAGTACCGAGCCGAACTGCTCACCGGCGACGCCCGCGATGCGGCCTGGGCCCATGCAATCGACTACTACGCCGGCTTCGACAACTACCGGATCAATTGTGCGCCAAGAGAAATCCGGGTCTTCCGACTACGCCCGTTGTCCTGAACAGTCAGCCGACCTTGATGCGAAGCGCCTGGGATTCTGTCTTGGCGGGCAGCTTGCTGGTGTCGACGACGAGGAACTCGCCACTGTCCTGACTCCCGTTGGGCAGCGTCTTGGGCTTGAGCCGGAACGGCGGAGTACCCGACGCGAGACCGGCCAGCCCGAAATCGCTGTCGTTAGACAGAATCAGGGTGGTTCCGTCATCAGGGGTGATAACTCCCTCGATCTTGTCGTGACCGAAGAAATCGCCGTTGGCCGACAGGGTGCGCAGCAGTTCGCCGACGTCGAGCTTGAGTGTCTTGCGGGCGACGGAGATACCCGCGGCCTTGAGTTTGGCTACCGCATCCGCGTCGGTGCTCGCTCCGACCAGCGTCTCGATAGGCATCCGATTGACGAGCAATCCACCACCGTCGGCCTGATAGGTGGCGCCGGGGACCGTCGAATGGGGCCCGACGTCAGTGGCGGCGGCAATATCGGCAAGGAAAATCTTCTTGTTGGCATTCGGCGGCGCCTTGCCGTCCCGCTCGTCGATGAGGAACTCGGTGGCGCTGAGCGCGGTGATGTCGGAGACCGCGACATTCGAGTCCTGCGGGTTCGCCAGTGGGTACAGGTATTCGTGCACGATGCTGCGGTCGACGAGGTTGACGGTCACGATGCGCACGATCGGGACCGACTTGGCCGGGCCTTGCAGCCCGGGGGTCTGCAGCGCTGCCTGCATGACGCCTACCAACGTGTTCCCGTCCGGGGTGATCGTCAGCCCTTCCATCCCCTGATTGGGTGTGCGTAGCCCGAGCTCACCCGGCAGGGTGCCGTCGAACGGTGAAAACCGTTCCAGCTCTTTGCCGTTGGTGTCGAAGTGGACGATGTAGGGGCCGTACTCGTCGGACACCCAGAACATGCCGTCGGCAGTGGCCACCAATCCCTCCGGGTCGATTCCGTAGTCCGAGGGGGGCAGCGGCGTGCCGTTGAGGTCAACCAGCGACTCGCCGGTGCTGGCGTGCGGGTCGATCAGCCCTACCAGCGGGGAGCCTTCCGGTGCCTGCAACGTGATGGTTCGCTCCACGGTCGCGATGCCGTTGACGAGTTTGAGCTTGGCGATCTTGGGGGTGGTAGTCGGGCACGGGCAGCACCTTCTCGTTGGGTGCCCGCCCGTTGACGTTCGGTCCCCGGTCGGTGAGGCCATAGATCTCGTCGCTGCTGCCGGGCACCGCGGCGATCGCAGACCCGTGGGCGCTGGCCTTGATGACCACGCCGCCGATGGTTGCCAGGGGCAACTGATCCTCGGCATAGGACTTGACGGCGCGGCTCACGGTGACGCTCAGTTCGTCGGTGCCGGTGAAGCCGGCATCGGGTGTGTAGACAACAGCGCCGTCCGCGTCGTACGCGATCTTGCCGTGGGCGGGTTTACCGAACGCGGTCGGTGTGATGCCGCCCGTAGCCACCAGCATCCGGTCCGGCGAGATGCGCAGCGGCTTGCCCGCCGGGGTACTCAATTCCGCCTTGCCGGTGGACGTGGGCAATGTCGGCGCAGCACTCTGCGCGCACCCCGCAACCGTGACCAGCACGGCTCCGATCATCGCGACCGCTCTCGCTTTGGATTCCATCGGCATTACGTAACAAGCCAAGTTGACGCCTCGGTGTACACGAGACGAGCGCAGCTAATGCTTCTTGTCTCTGACTTGGTAGGTCGACGGCCAGGATTTGCGTGACTCGTCTCCGGTCAGCGGGGTGCCCATGCCGCCCACCTTGACGTTGTAGGCCTCCTTACCTGGCCCCACTTCGCGATTAGCGTGTTCCTGAGCCAGGTAATAAAGCTCGTCGATGGTGGCTTCGTCATAAGCCACAAATGACGTCTCCCGAGCGACGTCGTCGATGCCGGCAAGCATGCGTTCGGCCAGGAACCGCGACGCCAGCGCCACCGCGCCCAACAGTGAGAACGGAATGACCCAGTAACACAGAAACGACAGCGGAGTCTTGGTGTCCAGGATCGTCGCGTCCCGCTGCACGATCGGTGGAATCGCCGACGACACCGTCATTCCGGCAAAGGCGGCGACCCAGATCCAAGTCAACGTCGTGGTGACGCGCGCGAACAAGTCGGTCCTGATGACGTCGGCGGGCTGCTCGGCCGCAGCGTATTCGCGGACGAACGGTTTGCCGATCAGCACCCCGACCAAAGCCGCAAGCAGAATTCCGGCGTTGCTGAGCGGCTGGATCCAGCGCGCCATGAAGGCGTCACTGAGCGCAAAAGTAAGCACCGCCAACAGGACAAACGTTGCGACGGCACCGATTTCGAGCGTTTGCCCCGGCTTACCGGAGGCCCGCCCGATGGCGAACACCGCGACAGCCATCAGCAGCGCGACTGACACGGCAGTGGGGAAAGGGACGTTACCGACCAGCACCCAATAGACAATCCACGGCGCAAACCCAAAAAGCATGCCCACGACAGGTCAGTCTATGGGGACCGCTTCACCGTCAAGTCAGCGGCTGATGCGTGGCGGCTGCCTACCGCGAGTAAATGCAGTGCGCCGAACCGCCGACCGGCTGTTCGGCCACCACATGACCGTTGATTGAGATGCGGCAGCCGGGAGTGTTCGTGCCGCTGCCCACGACGACCACCTGGAACAGGGTCACGTCGGGGCCGGCCTGTACGGTCCGGCTCCACGGCAACGGCGCGTTGTAGACGCGGTCGACCGCCGGATCGGTGTCGATGGTCATGGCGGTGCCCGACCCCAAGGCTTCGAACGTCACGGTGCTGTTGTCGGCATACGCGGACGGAGCCGCGAACACTCCGGACAGTGTGGCGATGGCCAGCGCCGACAGGCCAGCTCGCGCGAGACGTTTCGTATGCATAGGACCCTCAATTCAGATCGAGCGGACGGTGATCGCCTCACGTTTCGAACTCGGGCACCTTACGAGCGGGCGGTTCTCTGCATCGCCGTTACCCATTTGCGGCCGAAATTAAACCTTTGGGCAACATCGCGGCCCTGTCATCGGGGCGCTGTCATCGCGGCCCTGTCATCGGGGCGCTGTCATCGGGGCGCTGTCATCGGGGCACCTGTCGTCATCAGGGCACCTGTCGTCATCGAGCCATATCGTCGAGGTAGAACCATCGTCCGGCGCGACGCTGGAAGCGACTGCGCTCGTGCAGGCGCCCACGGCGTCCGGCGTTCTCGAATTCCGCCACGAATTCCACCTCACCGAGATCGTCCTCGGACCCGCCCGCGACGGTGTCGATCACTTCCAGTCCAGTCCAGGCGATGTCCGGGTCAATCGTCACCTCCGCCGGCCGTGTCCGCGGATGCCAGGTGCGAAACAGATAGTCGGCGTCCCCGCGGGCGAAGGCCGAATACCTGGACCGCATCAACTCCTCGGCGGACTGAGCCTGCCACTGGCCGTGATGCAACGCACCACAGCAGGCGCTGTACTCAGCCCCGCTGCGACACGGACAAGAATCGAAGTCCTCGTCGGGCACTCACCCAACCTAGCGACCGGCGTAGCCACTGAACTCCACCAACGCGTTGAGAAAACTCTCTGCGGAAGTGGACGCGGAACAAGGGTCATGCGCCTGTCCGGTATGCGCCCCAGCGATTCGGATCGTCTTCGAGTGCGGCACGGTCCCAGTGGGCATGGATGGCCGCGGCTTCGTAGGTGTCCTGCAAGAAGCCGAGTAGCGTCCGATCGGGGTCGGCTGCCTGCCGCACAACTTCGTAGGGCAGGACGTACTCACCGAGGTCCTTGCTGTAGTGGGCGTCTGCGGGGCTGACCGGATGATCGCCGAACCCGTCGGGTTCCGGGTAGGCGTAGGCGTAGAACGCGCCCTCGTCGCCCCCGCCCGGCCAGAACCCGCAGCTACTCAGTTCGTGCGAGTAACCCTCGACCATGACCCAGTCCCCGCAATTCGGTGCGCCGCCGGGATGAGGCGGTGCTTTGCGGCCCGAAAATCGGGTACATGCGAGATCCATTGCGCCCCAGAAGAAGTGCACCGGACTTACCTTCCCGATGAAATGTGACCGGAACTGTCCGAGTACGCGGTTGGCTTGGATCAGCTGGCGCCAGAACAGATTGGCGGCGCCACGGTCGTAGGACGCGTGCTGGTCGTCCTGGTCGAACGGCACGGCGGGATCAACTTCGTTGGCATGTGGCTGGATGCGGGTGGGGAATCCCATATCCGCCAGTGTCTGCATGGTCTGTGCGTAGAACTCGGCGACCGATTTCGGTTCCAACGCCACCAAACTTGTTGCACCGGAACTGCTCCGGATTACCAGCTGGTGATCTATGAAGTCGAATTCGATATCGAAGACATCGCTCCCGTAGGGGATCGCCGAGGTGGTCAGCCCGCGCGGTGTCACGTACAAGGCGACCTGCCACCAGTGATTGACCATGGGTGAATGCGCGAGCCGAACCTTGCCGACGATCTGCATCCACATGTGCAGTGTGTCCCGCGTGGGAGTCCAGTCGTCGACGCGCAGACTGGGCCATGCGTTGCTGTGTTGCACCATGTCGTGATCACACTCCCGGGTTTGGTGTGGCAGTTCGTACGAGCAGTTCTTCAAACAAGTACTTACTCGTGCTGCGGGCGAGGCGTAACGTTTTTCAGGCAACGGCGGCTTTGTGCACCGCGGTCGTTCAAGCGCATCCCGGTCGTGAGGTGGACTCCATGTCAGGTATGCAGTTCGGGATATTCACCGTCGGGGACGTGACCGGGGATCCGACAACCGGCTACATGCCCACCGAAGCAGAACGCATCCGCGCCACCGTGCAGATCGCCAAGAAGGCCGAAGAGGTGGGCCTCGACGTGTTCGCCACCGGCGAGCATCACAACCCGCCGTTCGTGCCTTCCTCGCCGACCACGCTGCTGGGTTACATCGCCGCGCAGACCGAACGGCTGCTGCTGTCCACGTCCACCACGTTGATCACCACGAATGATCCGGTGAAGATCGCCGAGGATTTTAGTGTGCTGCAACACCTTTCGGGTGGCCGGGTGGACGTGATGCTGGGTCGCGGAAACACCGGGCCGGTCTACCCGTGGTTTGGTCAGGACATCCGGGCAGCAATCCCGCTTACCGTCGAGCATTACGGGCTGCTGCGGCGGCTATGGCGCGAAGAGGTCGTCGATTGGAGCGGCAAGTATCGCACTCCCCTGCAGGGCTTCACCCTGGCACCGCAACCGCTGGATGGGGTGCCGCCGTTTGTCTGGCACGGGTCGATCCGAACCCCCGAGGTCGCCGAACTCGCGGCTTATTACGGCGACGGCTTTTTCGCCAACCACATATTCTGGCCGGCCTTCCACACCAAACGGATGGTGCAGTTGTACCGGCAGCGGTTCGAGCACTACGGGCACGGCAGTGCCGATCAGGCGATCGTGGGTCTGGGCGGGCAGGTCTTCATGCGGCCCAACAGTCAAGACGCCGTCGCGGAGTTCCGGCCCTACTTCGACAATGCTCCGGTATACGGGCATGGCCCGAGTCTTGAGGAGTTCACCGCCCAGACCCCGTTGACCGTTGGTTCGCCCCAGCAGGTGATCGATCGGACGCTGAGCTTCCGCGAATACGCCGGCGACTACCAGCGGCAGTTGTTCCTCATCGACCACGCCGGTCTGCCGTTGAAGGTGGTGCTGGAGCAGCTCGATCTTTTGGGCGAAGACGTTATCCCCGTGCTACGCAGAGAGTTTGCGATCGGTCGACCAGATCACGTGCCCGGCGGTCCCACGCATGAGGCGCTGGTGGAGGCCGCGGCCAGCGCGGGCCCGACGCCGAGCGCCGCAGCGGAGTCCGACAGTTCTGAGGAGCAGCAGGCATGACGAAGTTGGCGGTCATCAGCGGTGGGCTGCGCGAACCGTCGTCGACTCGACTGTTGGCCGATCGGATTACCGCGGCGGTGGCGGCGGCGTTGGCCGACCGGAATCTGACTACCACCGCCTCGGTGGTCGAATTGCGGCCCCTGGGCCGCCCGATCATCGACGCCATGCTGGCCGGATTCGCCTCGCCAGAGCTCGACTCCGCCTTTGAGACAGTCGCCGAGGCCGACGGGGTGATTGCGGTGAGTCCCGCATTCAACGCCTCCTACAGCGGCCTGTTCAAATCCTTTTTCGACGTGCTGCCCGAGGAGACACTCTCGGACATGCCGGTGTTGATAGCGGCCACTGGCGGTACCGAGCGCCATTCGCTGGTGCTCGAACATGCGTTGCGGCCGATGTTCTCCTACCTGCACGCGATCGTGTCGCCCACCGGCGTGTACGCGGCCACCGACGACTTCGGTGCTCAGCAGGATGCAGGTGGCCTCTCGGCGCGGATCGGCAAAGCCGCCGACGATTTCGCTCGGCTCTTGCAGGCGTGCGGTCCCCGGGCGCGACGAGATGTGTTTGCCGAGGACTTGACCGAAATGGAGCGTCTTCTGGCCGGTTGGCAACCACGCGACGGGGGCGATCATGTCGAGGACTGATCCTCCCGTTCTGGTGTTGGGGGCTACCGGCGGCCAGGGTGGAGCGGTCGTCAACGCATTGCTGGAACGTGGGTACCCCGTGCGCGCCCTGGTGCGACGGCCGGACTCGCCGCGGGTTCGGCGTCTGAGCGAGCGCGGCGTTGAGGCCGTCGCCGGGTCTTTGGACGATCGCAGTGCGCTGGGCGCGGCGATGCGAGATGTCGCCGGCGTCTTTGCGGTCACCACGCCCTTCGAGGCAGGGCCCGAGATGGAGGTGGCTCAAGGGCGCGCCATCGTGGCTGCGGCGGTTGACGCGCAGGTGCCGCACCTGGTGTTCAGTTCGGTTGCCGGCGCGGACCAGCACAGCGGCGTACCGCATTTCGAGAGCAAAGCCATCATCGAGGCGGAACTGGCCGCCAGTGGGCTGCCCTACACCATCACCGCTCCTACCTACTTTTACGACAATGCGCTGGGCGGCGTCGACCGGATTTACGCCGGGATCCTTGATCTGCCCCTACCACCCGACCGTTCGCTGCAACAGCTGGCACGCTCAGACCTGGGTGCCTTCGTGACTAAGGTGCTCTCCGACCCAAAACCGTACGTCGGCAAGCGCATTGAGCTTGCCAGCGACGACCCGACACCGGCGCAGATGACCGAAGCGCTCGGCACGGCGCTGGGCCGACCGGTACGGCTGGAACAAACTCCACTCGAGTCGATCCGCAGTACCGACATGCATGCGATGTGGAGTTTCCTCAACGGACCGGGCTACCAGGTCGATCTGGCGGACCTACATGCCGCAAACTCCGACATCGAGTGGCAGTCGTTCGCGGCCTGGGCGCAACAGACCTTCGAATCCGGAGGAGGCGCGTAGCGGGTGAACGCTTTAGCGGGACGACGCGCGCTGGTAACCGGTGGTTCGCGGGGTATCGGTGCGGCGATCGTCAAACGATTGGCCGCCGACGGGGCGCAGGTCGCGTTCACCTACGCGGCGTCGCCACGTCCGGCGGACCAGCTTCGCGAGGAGATATCCGCCGACGGCGGCACCGCGATACCGATCCAAGCCGACAGCGCCGACGCGAAACAGGTGACCGACGCGGTTGATCAGGCCGTGGCGACCTTGGGCGGCTTGGACATTCTGGTCAATAACGCCGGCATCACCAAGTCCGGTGTCGCCGAGTCGTATCCGATGGCGGACTTCGACCGGATGTTGGCCGTCAATGTTCGGGGTGTCTTCGTGGCGATCCAGCGTGTTACTCCGCATCTGGATGCGGGTGGGCGCATCGTCACGATCGGCAGCATCTTCGCTGAACGTGTCCCCCGCACGGGCAGTGCGGTCTATGCCATGACCAAGGCGGCGGTGACCGGTTTGACCCGCGGACTGGCCCGCGAGTTGGGGGCGCGTGGCATCACCGTGAATGTCATCCAGCCGGGGCCGACGGCAACCGATGCCAATCCGGATTCCGGCGAATTCGCCGATCAGATGCGCGAACTCACCCCGCTCGGTCACTACGGCCGGCCGGAGGACATCGCCAGTGCTGTGGCATATCTGGTGAGTCCAGAGGCGGGGTTCATCACCGGCATCACATGGAACGTCGACGGCGGATTCGCCGTCTGACTGCTTATCCCGATCCCCCTCGGGAGGTGATTCGCATCTACTTGCGATCCAACGTGTTTGGTGATGGGCCCGGCTATGGGGTGAGCAACCTGACGAGCTCTGCGGCCGGGCGGATGTCGGTGATACGGCCAACGCTGGCGCCTGCGTAGAGCGGGCGGCCGTCCACCAACGCGGCGGGTGCGTCGTCGGTGGGCGGTTGGGGGACGGCAAAGGGCAGCCACGGCGGCAATTGTGTTGCGACAGCACGATCTTGGGCTGCGGCCGGCATCATGTTGGCAAGGTGCGACGCGATCCGGTTACCGGTGCGAATCCAGCGTGGACCCCGAGCGTCGCTACCTACCCACCGGCGAGTGACCACGTTGGGAATCACCCGGTGCGGTGCGTCAGGCCAGCCCAACCCGAAAAATTCGGTCAGCACCGTCTCACTGGCCTCGATGCACCGCTTCTTGTACTCCTGGTGCGCGCGACATTCCGCACTGAGTAGGAAGCGGGTGCCGACGACAGCGGCAGCTGCACCGGCTTCCAGTGCCTCTCGCACGCCTTCGACGTCGACGATGCCCCCGGCGACCAGGACGGGAATGTTCACCGCCCGGCGCACCTGTTCGAGCAGATCCAGCGCTGGAGTCGTCCCGCGGACATGGCCGCCGGCCTCAACTCCCTGCGCGATCACGCCGTCCGCGCCCGCAGCAGCCGCCGCTTTCGCCTCGTCGACTGAGCCGCACTGGTGAATCCAGGTGGTTGCAGCAAGCCGCCGCGGAACGCCCCAAAACGTCACGATCACATCGGCGGCGGCGGCCGCTTCCACATCGCCAGGACGCACGAAGGGCAACAACAGGTTCACCGCGATGGGCCGTCCAGTGAGCCTGCGAGCGTGATCCAACTCGGCCGCAATCGGGGCACGCGCACCGGCGATCGTTCCGAGGCCGCCAGCCTCGGAAACGGCGGCCGCGAGTTCGTGACGCGCGACGGTGCCCATGCCGGCCTGGACGACAGGCACATCCAGTCGGCGCAGATCAAAGGGTGCGGGCATGTACAAGAGACTAGCGGTTGATGCGTTTACGCAGCTGGGACACGGTATTCCGGACACCCGACGATATGCCGGGTGGATCGACGCCGCCTGCGCCCTCGTGGTCAGCGCGCGCACCTCGACGGCGCCCGACCGGCCACCGATGCATATTGACACACGTTGTTCGTGTATTGAACCTCGTTGGCAGCACAGCGAATCGGCCGTGTTAAACCGTCGCCGACTGCGGCGGGTCGTGTCAGAAATGTTGGTATCGCGAGCTACCTTGTTGCCGTGCGTGATTGGTGCGAGTGCTCAGCGAAACCCGCTGTCTCGCGCCGTGCCGTGCTCAAATACGCTGCTGCAACACCAATTGTGCTGGGTCTAGGTGTCTCCGCATGCGGTGTGGTCCGACCTCCGAGCGCGGCGGCGGATCCGATCTTGGTTTCCGCGGTCGAAGCGCCCGGGCAGGCGCCCAATATCATCAGTCGCGCGCAATGGGGTGCTGACGAGTCGATTCGCGGCCGAGCCCCGGTGTACGACAACGGGATCAAGGCGGGCATTGTGCACCACACTGCCGGTGTAAATGGCTACGCACCGCAGGATTCGGCGGCGATTGTGCGGTCGATCTACGGCTACCACACCCGTGATCTCGGCTGGTCGGACATCGCTTACAACGCCTTAGTGGACAAGTACGGTCAGGTATTCGAGGGCCGATTCGGCGGGATGGCCAGACCGGTTCAGGGCACCCACACTGGCGGATTCAACCGCAACACGTGGGCGGTGTGCATGATCGGCGAGTTCGACGCGGTGCGCCCTACGCCGGTTCAGATCCGCACCGTCGGGCGCTTACTCGGGTGGCGGCTGGCCCTGGATGGCATTGACCCGCAAGGCAGTGTCTCGTTGACGTCGGACGGGGGACCCTACACCCGTATCCCCCGGGGCACTGCCGTGAACCTGCCGTGCATACTTGCCCACCGCGACGTCGGTGACACCGATTGCCCGGGGAAACTCGGATACAGCTTGATGAACGAGATTCGCGACGTAGCAGCGCGATTCCATAAGCGACCCAGCGCCCAGGACCTGGTGCAGTCGCTACAAGGCGGCGCTATCTATGACCGGTGGCAGGCGATGGGCGGCATCAACTGCGCACTGGGCCTACCGATGTCGCCGGAATCGCAAGGAGCGGGAGCTACGCGGTACGCCATCTTCGAGAGAGGGGCGATTTACTGGTCACCGGTAAGCGGAGCTCAGCCCGTCACCGGCGACATCTACGCAGCCTGGGGCAACCTCGGCTACGAACACAGCCCGTTGGGACTGCCCACCAGTGCCGAAATTCAGGAGCCCGAGTACGTTACCCAGAACTTCCAACATGGCACCCTGAACTTCGACCGTCACAGCCGCGTTGTCGTCAGCGTCATCAACGGTGTCGCTGAACTGCGGCCGCCCCGGTCAGCGGTCGGGCCGCCGGTGCAGCTTGAGCGGTTTTCGCCAGCGCGCAGCCGAGTCTGATCGGCCGCAGCCTGCACAGGCACTATCCGGCATCAGCTGACGCCGAAAGCGAAGCAGAAGGCGAAACCGAAGCCGACACCGAAACCGAAGCCCCGATCATGAATCGCCGTCCTTAAGGCTTGCCCCGACAGCTCGTGCAGTGGGCGGGTCGCTGCCAGGGCGAAGTTCGATTCGTTGTGCAAAGTGCACTGTCGTCAGCGCAGCTCTATGTTGTTTGCCCTATGAATGCCGCGGCGTGCCTTGAATGCTTGTGCGACAACCCTGGGCCCACTATCTGGCGGCCGAATTGGGTGTCGATGAGTTCAAGTCCGAGGAGATGTCACGGTGTTGGTCGCGGTTCCCCAAGAGTTGGTTGCGGTGGCTTCGGAGTTGTCGGGAATCGGTTCGGCGATCGGCTCTGCCAACGCGGCGGCGGTGGCCTCGACCGCCACGGTACTGCCTGCGGCTGCCGATGAGGTGTCGGCGGCCATCGCGGCGTTGTTCGGTACGTATGGCCGCGACTATCAGGTTGTCAGCGCGCGGGTATCGGCATTTCATGACCAATTTGTGCGGTCCCTGGCTGCGGCCGGAGGGGCCTACGGCAGCGCGGAGGCGGCCAATGTCTCGCCGCTGCAAGTGTTGGAACAGGGTGTCCTGGATGTGGTCAACGCCCCCAGTCAGATCCTGACGGGTCGCCCGCTCATCGGCGACGGTGCGCATGCCACAACGCCGGCGCCGCCGTCCCCGCCGGTGCCGGTGCCGTTGCCGCCGGCCCCTCCCGCTCCGCCGGTGGCACCTCCG
>NZ_LZLQ01000017.1 GCF_001673315.1 Mycobacterium asiaticum
TGCGGTGGGCAATGCCCTGGATAACGCGCGGGCGCACGCAGGCCCGGACGCACGCGTGTTCGTGCTGCTGGAAGACCTGGGCGATAAGGTCGCGGTGAGCATCCGCGACGACGGGGTGGGTATCGCGCCCGGACGGCTCGAGGAAGCGGTCGCCCAGGGACATGTCGGTATCTCGAAGTCGATTGTCGGACGGTTGATGTCGCTGGGGGGCAGCGCCGAATTGCACACCGACTCGGGAGAGGGAACCGAATGGGAGTTGATCGTGCCACGGCGGAGCGTCAACCGTGACTGAGCAAGCCGAACCCTCGGTAATGGTGGTGGACGACCACCCGATTTGGCGCGACGCGGTGGCCCGCGACCTTGCCGACGACGGGTTCGACGTGGTCGCCACCGCCGACGGCGTCGCCGCGGCGCGCCGCCGGGCCGGCGTGGTGAAGCCGGATGTGGTGGTGATGGACATGCGCTTGGGGGACGGCGACGGCGTCCAGGCGACCCGCGAAGTGCTCGAGGTCTCGCCCTCGACCCGGGTGCTGGTCCTGTCGGCCTCCGACGAACGCGACGACGTTCTCGAGGCGGTCAAGGCCGGCGCCACCGGATACCTGGTCAAGAGCGCATCCAAAGCGGAGTTGGCTGAGGCGGTGCGGGCCACCGCGGCCGGACGAGCCGTCTTCACCCCGAGTCTGGCGGGGCTGGTGCTGGGCGAGTACCGGCGGATCGCGCAGAACCCGAGCACAGACCCCGCCACGCCCAGCCTGACCGAGCGCGAAACCGAAGTCCTCCGCTTCGTAGCGAAAGGCTTGTCCGCCAGGCAAATTGCCGAGAAGCTCTCGTTGAGTCACCGGACGGTGGAAAATCACGTGCAGGCGACATTCCGCAAGCTGCAAGTCGCCAACCGGGTGGAGTTGACCCGGTACGCCATTGAGCACGGGCTCGACCAATAGCCAGATTTGGGTAGTCCTACTCATCCGATCGGCGGAGTTCGGCGGCAGGGTGGGTCACCATGACCGAATCGCATCAGGCTGACCGTGCTGTGCTCAGCCGGCTCGCACACGAATTCGACGCCCTGGCTCGACAGATGTCCCGAGTATCCGGAGAGCTCAGCCAGTTGGACCTATTGTTTTCCGCTTCTGCTGCGGCACCTGCG
>NZ_LZLQ01000018.1 GCF_001673315.1 Mycobacterium asiaticum
CGGTGGTCGCCGGGGCGCTGTCGCTGGAAGACGGCGCGAAAGTCATCTGCCGCCGCTCCAAGCTGATGACCCGCATCTCGGGCGCCGGAGCCATGGCGTCGGTGGAATTGCCTGCCCAGCAAGTACTTTCGGAGCTGATGGCCCGCGGCATCAACGACGCGGTGGTCGCGGTCGTGGCCTCCCCACAATCCACGGTGATCGGTGGTGCCACCCAGACGGTGCGCGAGTTGGTCGCGGCCTGGGAAGAGCGCGACGTGATGGCTCGCGAGGTGGCCGTCGACGTGGCGTCCCACTCCCCGCAGGTCGACCCGATCCTGGACGACCTGACCGAAGCACTGGCCGACATCACCGCCCTCGAACCCGAGGTGCCCTACTACTCGGCGACGTCTTTCGACCCGCGCGAGGAGCCGTACTGCGACGCCTACTACTGGGCCGATAACCTGCGGCACACGGTGCGTTTCGCGGCGGCCGTGCAGGCCGCCCTCGAGGACGGGTTCCGGGTCTTCAACGAGCTGTCCCCGCACCCGCTGCTCACCCACGCAGTGGACCAAACCGCCAGCAGCCTGGACATGTCAGCCGCCGCGCTGGCCGCGATGCGCCGCGAGCAACCACTGCCCCACGGGTTACGCAGGCTGGTCGGCGACCTGTACGCCGCGGGCGCCGCGGTGGACTTCTCGGTCCTCAACCCCACCGGCAGGCTGGTCGACGCCACCCTGCCGGCCTGGGCACACCGCCGCTTGATGTTGTTGGAAAGCACCGACCGTCTTGCGCACACTCACGCCATCGCCGTGCATCCCTTGTTGGGTTCGCACGTGCGGCTGCCCGAGGAGCCCGAGCGCCACGTCTGGCAGAGCGATATCGGCACTGAGGCACTTCCGTGGCTGGATGACCACCAGATCCATGGGGCGACCGCGCTGCCCGGTGCCGCCTACTGCGAAATGGCATTGACCGCGGCCCGCACGGTGCTCGGTGACGCGTGCGAAGTCCGCGACGTCAAATTCGAGCAATTGCTGCTCCTCGACGAACAAACCCCGGTCGGGGCCACCGCGACGGTCGAAGCCCCCGGCATGGTGCCGTTCGTGGTCGAGACGACGCAGGCGGGGGAACGTACCCGACGCGCGTCGGCCACCCTGCACGCCGTCGAGGAAGACGAAGACTGTGTTCCGGACGCCCGGGACATCGAAACCTTGCTGGCCAGCCACACCAACGCCGTGGACGGGGACGACCTGCGGGGCGAGGCCGACGTGCGCGGCATCCAGTTCGGTCCCGCGTTCTGCGGTCTGGCCACCGCATATACCGCCGAGACAGACGACAGCGTGCTGGCCGAGGTGGGGCTGCCTGTCTCCATCCGATCCCAGCAAGGGGGCTACGGGATCCATCCGGCGCTGCTCGACGCTTGCTTCCAGTCAGTGGCCGCGCATCCCAGTCTGCGCGACGCCGGTAACGGCGGTCTGCTACTCCCCTTGGGCGTCAACAGGATTCGCTCCTACGGGCCGGCCCGCAATGCCCGGTATTGCCTCACGACGGTGACCCCCGCCGGCTCAGGGGTGGACGCCGACATCGACATCCTCGACGAGCACGGCACCGTGCTGTTGGCCGTGCACGGCCTGCAGATGGGCACCGGATCCTCGCCGAGCAGCGAGCGAGACCGGGTGCTGAGCGAACGGTTGCTGGCCATCGAATGGCAGGAGCGCGAGCTGCCCGAGAAGACGGTGACCGAACCGGGCAACTGGCTGCTGATCAGCACCTCCGAAGGCGCCGATATGACGGCGACCCAGTTGACCGACGCGCTGAAGATGCACGACGCCCAGAGCACCACCATGTCCTGGCCGCTGCACGGTGACCACGAGGCGGAGGCGCAACGGCTGCGCGAACAGTTCGAGACCGGTGCCTTCTCGGGTCTGGTCATGCTGACCGAACGTCAGACCGGGACAGACGAAGAGTCGGTTGACCGCGGCGCCGAATACGTCAAGCTTGCCGTTCGCATCGCCCGCGAGCTGCCCGAACTGGTCGGCCAGTCGCCCCGGCTCTACGTGCTGACGCGCAATGCCCAGACCGTGCTGGCCGGGGACAGCCCCAACCTGGAACAAGGCGGCCTTCGTGGCCTGCTGCGGGTGATCGCCGCCGAGCACCCGCACCTGAAGGTCAGCTACATAGACCTTGCAAACGAGCCTGCTGAGCACGAGGCCGAGCAGGTGGCACGTCAGCTGCTGCTGGCCAGCGACGAGGACGAGACCGCTTGGCGCGATGATCGCTGGTACACCGCGCGCTTGTACCCGGCTCCGCTGCGGCCGGAGGAACGCCACACCACCGTCGTCGAGCATCGGGAGCAGGGCATGCGGCTGCAGGTCCGCACGCCCGGTGACCTGCAAACGATGGAGCTCACGGCGTTCGACCGGGAGTCCCCGGGTCCGAACGAGATCGAGGTGGCCGTCAGCGCCTCGAGTATCAACTTCGCCGACGTGCTGGCCGCCTATGGGCGTTGCCCCACTTTCGACGGCAAGCAACCGCCGCTCGGACTGGATTTCGCCGGAGTGGTGACCGCCGTGGGACCAGAGGTCACAGACCACAAGGTCGGCGATCACGTGGGTGGATTGTCCCCGCAGGGGTGCTGGTCGAATTTCGTCACGTGTGACGCACGTCTGGCCACCACGCTGCCCGAGGGGCTGACCGACGCACAGGCCGCCGCGGTGACCACCGCTTCGGCCACCGCGTGGTACGGCTTGTCGGATTTGGCCCGGATCAAAGCCGATGACAAGGTGCTCATCCATTCCGGAACGGGAGGGGTGGGACAGGCGGCGATCGCGATCGCGCGCGCCGCCGGGGCCGAGATCTACGCCACGGCGGGTAGCGAGAAGCGTCGGCAAGTTTTGCGCGACATGGGGATCGAGCATGTCTACGACTCCCGCAGCACCGCGTTCGCCGAGCAGATCCGTCGCGACACCGACGGCTACGGCGTGGACATCGTGCTCAACTCCGTCACCGGGGCCGCGCAGTTGGCCGGGATCAGGCTGCTGGCGATGGGCGGACGGTTCGTCGAGATCGGCAAGCTCGACATCTACGGAGACACCAAGGTAGGCCTCTTCCCGTTCCGGCAGAACCTGGCGTTCTACGGCGTCGACCTGGCGTTGATGTCGCGGACGCACCCCGCCCAGGTCCGCGGCCTGTTGAACACGGTGTATCAGCAGACGGCCGACGGCGTGCTGCCGCTGCCCGAGGCCACCCACTACCCGCTGGCCGAGGCCGCCACCGCGGTCCGCGTGATGGGCGCTGCCGAACACACCGGCAAGCTCATCCTCGACGTCCCGCGCTCCGGTCGCAGCAGCGTGGTCCTGCCGCCAGAGCAGGCCCGCGCCTTCCGTACCGACGGCGCCTACGTCATTACCGGCGGCCTGGGCGGTCTCGGATTGTTCCTGGCCGAGAAGATGGCGAACGCCGGCGCGGGGCGCATCGTGCTCAGCTCGCGCTCGCAGCCCAGCCAGCAAGCGCTTGAAACCATCGAGATGATCCGCGCCCTCGGATCCGATGTGGTGGTGGAATGCGGCGACATCGCCGAGGCGGGCACCGCGGAGAGACTGGTCGCCGCCGCGACCGCCACTGGCCTGGGGTTGCGCGGTGTACTGCACGGCGCAGCCCTGGTCGAGGACGCCACGCTGCTCAACATCACCGACGAACTCGTCGAGCGGGACTGGAAGCCGAAGGTGCACGGCGCCTGGAATCTGCATCAGGCGCTGCAGAAGGTGGAAGCCGAGCAGCCGTTGGACTGGTTCTGCTCCTTCTCTTCGGCCGCGGCGCTGGCCGGCTCACCCGGTCAGGGCGCGTATGCCGCGGCCAACAGCTGGCTGGATGCCTTCGCCTTGTGGCGGCGATCCCAGGGCCTGCCGGCCAGTTCGATCGCCTGGGGCGCTTGGGGCGAGATCGGCCGCGGCACCACATACGCCGAAACCTCCGGCGACTCGATCGACCCGGAAGACGGCGCCTACGCTTTCGAGGCGCTACTGCGGCACAACCGGGCCTACACCGGTTATGCGCCGGTCACCGGTTCAGCCTGGCTGGCCGCCTTTGCCCAGCGCAGTCCGTTCGCGGAGGCATTCAAGTCCGCCGGCAAGGGCCGGTCGGGCAACAGCAGGTTCCTTGCCGAGCTCGCTGAGCTGGACCGCGAGGAATGGCCCGCACGGCTGCGTCGCATGATCTCCGAGCAGGTTGGTCTGATCCTGCGTCGCGCGGTGGACGTCGACCGGCCGCTCTCCGAGTTCGGTCTGGACTCGCTGGGGAACCTGGAACTGCGCACGCACATCGAGTCCGAGGTCAAGATTCGGGTTACAACGACCGACATCACGACCGTCCGCGGTCTAGCTGATCACCTTTACGACGAATTGACATCAAAAGGCGACGCAGCAACACCCTAATGAGGTAAAAAAGACCAAGCGCCGCTGCTTGGCAGCTGGCAGATACGAGGAGGAAGCGTGATCATAGGCGGGGGATCAGCAGACGTCACTCTCGGCGTAGGAATTGTCTACGACTGGGAGCCAGGACCGGGCACGGTCGTGACGTGGCAGCCGACACCGGCATCGCGCGCGAGAGCCAAGCAAGCACCGGTTGTTGACGTGCCCCCGAGTTCCATGCAGGCCGGCCACTTGCGCGGATATGTGGAATTCGGCGAGCGTGGGCTCGACTATTCACGTCTGGTAATGGGTTCTTGGGAAATTCCCGGTAAGTGCGATATTCGCACTATGACGCACGTCATCAATGCCCACGTGCGCCGGCATGAAACGTACCGGAGCTGGTTCGAATACAACGGGCCGAAGGACATTGTCCGGCACAAAATCCAGAATCCTCGCGACATTCAGCTCGCGCCGGTTCAGCACGGTCAATTGACGCAGCCGGAATGGCGGAACCTCGTTGTTTCGACGCCGGCTCCCCTGGAATGGGACTGCTTCCGGTTCGGTCTGATTCAGCACGAGAATCACTGCTCGCTCTTCGCCATTGTCGACCACCTGCACTGCGACCCCGCGGTCGTTTCCTCGCTGTATGTGGAGATCCTGACCAACTACCGCGCGCTGCTCGAGGGCAAGCCGCCGCTGGTCATGCCGGAGCCGGGCAGCCACGACAACTTCTGCATCCGTGAGGCGAAGACGTCGGCCGACTGCACCCTGGACTCCCCCGATGTCCGCAAATGGATCGACTTTGCCGAGAACAACGGTGGTGGCCTGCCGGAATTCCCGTTGCCGCTGGGTGAGCAGACGCTGACCTGCGGTGGCGACATCCTGATCGAGAAACTGCTGACCCCTGAGCAAACAGCGAAGTTCGAAGCCAGGTGCATGGCCGCGCAGGCTCGGTTCAGCGGCGGCCTGTTCGGTTGCGTCGCGTTGGCGCACCACGAACTGACCGGCCAGGACAGGTACTTCGGCATGACTCCGGTCGACAAGCGGACGTCGCCGGAGGAATACCTCTCGATGGGTTGGTTCACCGGCGCGGTGCCTTACACCGTGGAAATCGACCCGAATTCTTTCGAGGAAACCGCTCGCTCCACGCAGGCGTCGTTCGATGACAACATCGATATGGCGAATGTGCCTTACGAGCGCGTTCTGGAATTGGCGCCGTGGCTGAAGCGCAATTCGTCTCAGTTCTTCATGACGAATTACATGGACGCCGGTTTGCCGCCGCTTTCCGCGGTGGTCGCAACCGCACTGAAGGGTGCAAATGCAACGGCCTACAACGACGGCAGGAACCCGGCCTACCTCTACTTCTCGGTAATTCGCCTTTTCGACGAGGTTTCGGTCATGGTGAACTTCCCGAATAACCCGGTTGCCCGCGAGTCGGTGACCCGTTACCTGGAGGTACTGAAGTCGGTGTTCGCGCGTGCCGCCGAGGGCCAGTACGCAAACGCCGCAGTTCAGGTAGCACAATAGAATCTGCACTTCCAGTATTGCGCCCCCGTCCAATCGAAAGGCGGGGGCGCAATACTGAAAGCAGGCGGTACAGGGCATCAGCAGCAACGCCAAGTGCTCAGAATTAATTGCGAAACGACAAATAGACCAAGCCAGCAGCAAACTGCTGTCGGCAATATCACACCCGGCTCGCCGAGGACGACTCGGCGCCATGGGCACTGAGACGCGAGCATACGTCGGTGACCACACCGCGCGTGGCGGTTTCGCAGAATTCGCTCGATTCGCGCTGGGTACCGGTCCGAATGAGCGGCGTTCAGCTTCGGAAATCAGCGTCACCGCGTACCAATTTTTTTGTACGACCGCACCGATTTTTCCACATCGATCAGGCTGAGCGGATACGCTGCAGAACAGGCAAGAACTGCAGGTGAGCTTTGCCGTGGGGGTCGTAGCAGGCGCGCTGCGCCGCTGGAATTCTGGCCCGGATCGAGACAGCTGGCACTGCTTGCCGGATGCTTCATGCGGGCTCGGAGCCACGGACGAAGTCCAAACGGGTAGGACACACGGGTAGGGAGAGGTGAACGACCGTGGACAGGTCTGGCGTGACTCCAGTTGCCGTCATCGGTATGGCGTGCCGACTGCCGGGGGGCATCGACTCCCCCGAGATGTTGTGGGAGGCATTGCTGCGCGGCGACGACTTCGTCACCGAAGTGCCCGCCCACCGCTGGGACGTCGAGGAGTTTTACGACCCCGAACCGGGTGTACCGGGCCGAACGGTGTGTAAGTGGGGCGCGTTCCTCGAGGACGTCGCCGACTTCGACCCCGAATTCTTCGGGATCACCGAGCGCGAGGCGACGGAGATGGATCCGCAACACCGCCTGCTGCTGCAAACCGCGTGGGAGGCCATGGAGCACGGTGGTCTGACCCGCGAAGCCCTGGCCAAGGTGCAGACCGGCGTGTTCGTCGGCCTGATGCACGACGACTACCTGTTCATGCACGCCGACGCGGACACCTTGAGCGGCCCGTACGGGTACATGGGTAACAGTTTCGCAATGGGGTCCGGCCGGATCTCCTACGCCATGGGACTGAGCGGTCCGGCGATGACGGTCGACACCGCATGCTCGTCGGGGTTGTCTGCCATCCATTTGGCCTGCCAGAGCCTGCACAACGGCGAAAGCGACCTGGCGCTGGCCGGCGGCGCTTCGGTGACCCTCGAACCGCGAAAGGCCGCTTCGGGTTCGGCCATCGGAATGTTGTCGCCCACCGGGCACTGCCACGCATTCGACGTCAATGCCGACGGCTTCGTCTCCGGCGAGGGTTCAGTGATGATCCTGCTCAAGCGCCTCGAGGATGCGCAGCGCGACGGCGACCGGATCCTGGCGGTGGTGCGCGGCACCGCCGCCAATCAGGACGGTCGCACCGTCAACATCGTGACGCCGTCGCGGCCCGCCCAGGTCAACGCCTACCGGACGGCGCTGGCCGCGGGCGGCGTCGATCCGAGCACGGTCGGCATGGTCGAAGCCCATGGCACCGGCACCCCGATCGGTGACCCGATCGAGTACGCCAGCCTGGCCGAGGTCTACGGCACTAACAGGCCGTGCGCGCTGGCGTCGGTCAAGACGAACTTCGGCCACACGCAGTCGGCCGCCGGCGCGCTGGGCATGATGAAGGTGGTCCTGGCCCTGCAGCACGGGATGATCCCGCAGAACCTGCACTTCACCGCCATGCCGGAGAAGTTCGCCGAAATCGAGACCAATCTTTTTGTGCCGCAGGACAATACACCGTGGCCTATTGACCAGGGCCCGCGCCGTGCGGCGGTGTCGTCCTACGGGTTCTCCGGCACCAACGTGCATGCGGTGCTGGAGCAGGCGCCGGCACAGCCGGCGTCCAAAACCGTCGATCCAGAAGCCGCCGCCCCGCTAGCGGGCGCACTGATCTTCCCGTTGTCGGCTTCGTCCGAGGACGGCCTGCGCCACACCGTGGCCCGCCTCGCCGATTGGATCGACGCGCAGGAAGACCTCGAGATTTCCGACCTCGCCTACACGCTGGCTCGCCGGCGCTCCCCCAGAGCAGCACGCACTACCGTCCTTGCCGACAGTCGCGAGCAGCTGACCGAGGAACTGCGTGCGATCGCCGCCGGCGAGGTGCCCTACCCGCAAGCGACCGGGCAGGACGACAGGGGACCCGTCTGGGTGTTCTCTGGGCAGGGCTCGCAGTGGGCCGAGATGGGCAAGGATTTGCTGGCCACCGAACCGGTGTTCGCGGCCAAGGTTGCCGAAATCGAGCCGCTGATCGCGGCCGAATCCGGCTTCTCGGTCACCGAGGCGATGACTGCGGCCGAGAAGGTGACCGGTATCGACCGTGTTCAGCCCACGATCTTCGCTATGCAGGTGGCGCTGGCCGCGGCCATGAAGGCCTACGGCGCCAACCCCGGCGCTGTTATCGGCCACTCGCTGGGTGAGTCTGCCGCGTCCGTCGTAGCCGGCGCGTTGTCGCTGGAAGACGGTGTGAAGGTGATCTGCCGGCGTTCCAAGCTGATGACCCGCATCTCCGGAGCGGGCGCCATGGCGTCGGTCGAACTTCCCGCCGAGGAAGTGATCACGCAGTTGGTGGCGCGCGGCGTCAGCGACGTCGTGGTGGCGGTGGTCGCCTCGCCGCAGTCCACCGTGATCGGCGGCGATACCCAGACGGTGCGTGACCTGGTCGCGGCCTGGGAAGAACGCGACGTGCTGGCTCGCGAGGTAGCGGTGGACGTGGCGTCGCACTCCCCGCAGGTCGACCCCATCCTCGACGAGCTCTACGAGGTGTTGGCCGACATCGAGCCGCTGCAACCCGACGTGCCGTACTACTCGGCGACGTCGTTCGACCCCCGCGAGGAGCCGTACTGCGACGCCGGTTACTGGGCGGACAACCTGCGCCACACGGTGCGCTTTGCCGCGGCGGTGCAGGCGGCGCTGGAGGACGATTTCCGGGTCTTCACCGAGCTGTCCCCGCATCCGCTGCTGACGAACGCGGTCGACCAGACCGCACGTGGACTGGACAAGACAGCCGCTGCCCTGGCCGGTATGCGCCGCGAGCAGCCGCTGCCGCACGGATTACGGGGGCTGGTGGGTGACCTCTACTCCGCCGGCGCCGCAGTGGACTTCGCGGTGCTGTACCCCGACGGGCAACTGCTGGATGCTCCGCTGCCTAGCTGGAGTCAGCGTTCGCTGTTCCTGGCGACCAGCGGTCTGGATTCGGTCGCGCGCCGCAGTGCCCTGGTTCCCGCGCATCCGCTGATGGGTGTGCACGTGCGGCTGCCCGAAGAGCCCGAGCGCCACGTCTGGCAGGGCGAAGTGGGTACCGAGGCGGTGCCGTGGCTGGCCGACCACCAGATCCGCAGCGCGGCCGCGTTACCGGGAGCCGCGTACTGCGAGATGGCACTGGTCGCGGCCCGCACCGTGCTGGGCGACGCGGCCGAAGTTTGCGACCTGCAATTCGAGCACTCGCTGTTTCTTGACGATGTGACGCCGATCGGCATCACGGCAACCTTCGAGGCGCCCGACATCGTCGGCTTCACCGTGGAGAACAACCGGGAGGGGCGTTACCAGCGGCAGGCGACCGCCATCCTGCGTGCCGCCGACCCCGCGGACGAACCCCAGGTGCACGATCTGAATGCGTTGTTGGCGAAGCACTTACGGCCGGTGGACGGCGAGGAAATCCGGAAATGGATGGACAAGCGCGGCCATCGGCTCGGTGCGGCCTTCGCCGGCCTCGGCGGTGCCCACATCCCCGAAAGCGCCGGCAACACGGTGCTCGCCGAAGTCGCGCTGCCCGGCCCGCTACGGCCCCAGCAGAGCACCTACGGATTGGTACATCCGGCGTTGCTGGACGCGTGCTTCCAGGCGGTGGCGGCCCACCCCAGCGTCGGCAGCCATGACGGCGCGGCCTCCGGTGGGTTGTTGTTGCCGTTGAGGATTCGGCGGTTGCGGGCCTACGGGCCGGCCCGGCACGCCCGGTACTGCTACGCGACGGTGACGGCCTGCGGTACCGCCGGGGTGGAGGCGGACCTGGACATCGTCGATGAGCACGGCACCGTGCTGATCGCGGTGCGTGGTCTGCAGCTGGGCACCGGCGCTTCGCCGGACAGCGAGCGCGAGCGGGTGCTCAGCGAGCGGCTGCTGACGATCGAGTGGCAACCGAGCGAACTGCCCGACCAGACGGTCACCGAGCCCGGCAGCTGGCTGTTGATCAGCACCTCCGAGGCGGCCGACATGACGGCGACGGCTCTTACCGACGCGCTGAAGATGCATGACGCTCAGGCCACCACGCTGTCCTGGCCGTTCGCCGCCGATCACGGCGCGCACGCCCAGGAACTGCGCAGCCAACTGGAAGCCGGTGCTTTCCACGGGGTGGTGCTGCTCACCGCACCGCAGCAGCACGCGGACCGGCAGGCCGGTGACCGTGGTCGGCAATACGTCGAGCACGTGGTGCGCATCGCCCGTGAACTCCCCGAACTGCTGGGCTCGCCGCCGCGGCTGTACGCCCTGACGCGTTGCGCTCAGACGGTGTTGGCCGAGGACTGCGCCAACCTCGAGCAGGGCGGTCTGCGCGGCTTGCTGCGGGTGATCAGCTCGGAAAATCCGCAACTCAAGGTCAGTTACATCGACATCGACGAGCAGACTGCGGTCGAGCGCGTCGCCCGGCAGCTGTTGTTGGCCACCGACGAAGACGAGTCGGCGTGGCGCAACGACGGCTGGTACACCGCCCGGATGCTGCCCACCCCGCTGCAGCCCAAGGAACGTCAAACCACCATCGTCGCCCACGACGAAGCCGGCATGCGGCTGCAGATCCGCACCCCCGGTGACCTGGAGACTTTGGAGTTCACCGCATTCGACCGGGTCCCTCCTGGCCCGGGCGAGATCGAGGTCGCGGTCAGTGCGTCCAGCATCAACTTCGCCGACGTGCTGGCCACCTTCGGCCGCTACCAGACCTTCGACGGGCAACAGCCCGAACTCGGTCTGGACTTCAGCGGCGTGGTGACCGCGGTCGGATCCGGCGTCACCCACCACCAGGTCGGTGATCACGTCGCGGGTCTGTCCAACAACGGCTGCTGGGCCACGTTCCTCACCTGCGACGCGCGCCTTGCCGCCACCGTGCCCGACGGCCTGACCGATGCCCAGGCGGCCGCTGCCACCACCGCCTACGCCACCGCCTGGTACGGCCTGCAGGAACTGGCGCGGATACGCGCCGGAGACAAGGTACTGATTCACTCCGCGACCGGCGGGGTGGGCCAGGCGGCCATCGCGATCGCGCGCGCCGCCGGTGCCCACATCTTCGCCACGGCCGGCAGCCCTGAGCGGCGGGACATGTTGCACGGCATGGGAATCGAGCATGTCTATGACTCCCGCAGCACCGCCTTCGCTGAGCAGATCCGCCGAGACACCGACGGCTACGGCGTGGACATCGTGCTCAACTCCCTGACCGGTGCCGCCCAGCAGGCCGGGATCAAATTGCTGGCCCTGGGTGGACGGTTCGTCGAGATCGGCAAGCGCGACATCTACTCCAATACGCGGCTGGAACTGTTCCCGTTCCGGCAGAACCTGGCGTTCTACGGCGTCGACCTGGCGCTGATGGCCGACAGCCACCCGGATCAGGTCCACGACCTGTTGAACACGGTGTACCAGCAGATTTCTACCGGCGCGCTGCCGACGCCGGAAGTCACCCACTACCCGATGGCGGACGCGGCCACCGCGATCCGGGTGATGGGGGCCGCCGAACACACGGGCAAGTTGATCCTCGATGTTCCCCATGTCGGGCGCAGTAGCGTGGTGATGCCACCCGATCAGGCCCCGGCGTTCCGGGGCGACGGCTCCTACATCATCACCGGCGGTCTCGGCGGCCTCGGTTTGTTCCTGGCCGAGAAGATGGCTAGCGCCGGCGCCGGCCGCATCGTACTGAGCTCCCGCTCCCAGCCCACCCAAAAGGCTTTGGAGACAATCGAGTTGGTCCGCGCGATCGGCTCCGACGTGGTAGTGGAGTGCGGCGACATCGCCGAGGCGGGCACCGCGGAGAGGCTGGTGGCCACCGCCACTGCGACCGGTCTGCCGTTGCGCGGGGTGCTGCATGCGGCCGCAGTGGTCGAGGACGCCACGTTGCCCAACATCACCGAGGAACTGATCCGGCGCGACTGGGCGCCCAAGGTGCACGGTGCGTGGAATCTGCACGAGGCTGTGCAGGGCCGGGAAACCGAGCAGCCGCTGGACTGGTTCTGCCTGTTCTCCTCGGCGGCTGCCCTGGTGGGTTCACCCGGCCAGGGGGCTTATGCGGCGGCCAACAGCTGGCTGGACGCGTTCACCCACTGGCGGCGGGCTCAGGGCCTGCCCGCCACGTCGATCGCCTGGGGGCCCTGGGGTGAAATCGGTCGTGCGACGTCCTTCGCCGAAGCGGCCGGTGACGCCATCCAGCCCGAGGAGGGTGCGTACGCGTTCGAGGCTCTGCTGCGGCACAACCGCGCCTACACCGGCTACGCCCCGATCATGGGTGCGCCCTGGCTGAACGCATTCGCCCAGCACAGTCCGTTCGCGGAAGCGTTCCGGTCGACGGTCAAACATGCCGGCAACAGCAAGTTCCTGACCGAACTGGACAGACTTCCCCAGGAGGAGTGGCCGGCCCGGATCCGTCGCATGGTTTCCGAGCAGATCGGGTTGATTCTGCGTCGGACCATCGATGTCGACCGGATGCTGACCGAGTACGGCCTGGATTCGCTCAGCAGCCAGGAATTGCGCACCCGGATCGAGTCGGAAACGGGGATCCGCATCACCGCCACCAACATCAACACGACGGTGCGCAGCCTGGCAGACCTGCTGTACGACGAGCTGACCTCCGCCTGACGTCGATGAGATTTGTGCTTGCGACGCACGGCACCCGAGGTGACGTCGAACCGTGTGCCGCGGTTGGTATGGAGTTGCTCCGTCGCGGACACGACGTCTGTATGGCGGTGCCGCCCAACCTGATTGGTTTCGTCGAAGGTGGCGGGCTGGCCGCCGTGGCGTACGGACCGGATTCCGGCATACAGATCAACCAGGTCGCGGCCTTCGTGCGCAACCTCACCAAGGCGCAGAATCCGCTCAATCTGGTGCACGCCGGGCGGGAGTTGTTCGTCGAAGGCTGGGCCGAGATGGGCAGGACGCTGGCCGAATTGGCCGACGGCGCCGACCTGTTGATGACGGGCCAGACCTACCACGGTGTGGTTGCCAATGTTGCCGAGTACCACAACGTTCCGATCGCCGCGCTGCACCACTTCCCCATGCACGTCAACGGACAAGTCGGGTTGCCGTCGGTACCGATGCCACCCGCGGTGGCCCGTACCGTCGCCAGAACGTCCTGGCGGGCGTATTCCTACGCCACCAAGGACGCCGACCGCACCCAGCGTCGGGAACTGGGCCTGCCGCCGGCGTCGACGCCGGCACTCGACAGGATAGTGAATAGCGGCGCGCCGGAAATCCAGGCCTACGACCCGGCGTTGTTCCCCGGACTCGTCGAAGAGTGGGATGGCCGGCGGCCGTTCGTCGGTGCGCTGTCGATGCAGTTGCACACCGAACCCAACGACGAGTTGGAGGCATGGATTGCGGCCGGAACACCGCCCATCTACTTCGGTTTCGGCAGTACGCCGGTGCAATCCCCGAGCGAGACGGTCGCCATGATCGCCGATGTCTGCGCCGAGTTGGGCGAGCGGGCGTTGATCTACTCTCCCCCGAACGGCGGTGCGCACGTGGTGCCAGACCACGTGAAACTGGTTGGCCTGATCGACTATTCGGCCATCCTGCCCACGTGCCGGGCAGTGGTCCACCACGGCGGGGCCGGCACCACCGCCGCGGGTCTGCGCGCCGGGATGCCCACTTTGGTGCTGTGGGACGTGGCCGACCAACCCATCTGGGGGGCCGCGGTACAACGCCTGAAAGTCGGTTCCACCCGCCGTCTTTCGCGGATCAACCGCAAATCGCTGCTCAATGAGATCCGGTCGATCCTGGCGCCGCAGTATGCGGCGCGTGCCAGCAAGATCTCTGGTCAGATGGCCGACCCGGCGGATGCCGTGGCGAAGGCGGCCGATCTGTTGGAAGAGACGGTGCGGCAACCGAACACGGGATCGCCGGTGAACGTCCATGACTGACGACGCGAACCATGCCCGGTCGTCGATGCCTTATTGGTATACCTTGGGCCGTCGCATAATGCCCCGAGCACATCCATCCCGCCCCCGGCAGCACTAGATCGCGAGAACCATGTCCAAACAGTCCCCGGTTGTTGTCGCCATCCCGAACTACAACATGGCCGACAATCTTCGCCGGTTGCTGCCACAAGTTTTGGCGCAATCCTACGATGGCGTGTTCGTGCTCGACGATTGCTCGACCGACGACACCCGCGACGTAGTCGCGGACTTCGGCGGCGACGTCACCTTGGTACGGGGTCGTGAAAACGGCGGGCCCGCAGCCAACCGCAACCAGATCATCGACCATGTCCCAGACGACGTGATCATCCACTTCATCGACGCCGACATGGATCTCGAGACCGCGGACACTCCTGCCGTCGCGCGGGAGGTGATGGGGCGCTACGCCGACCGGGGTGTCGGATTGGTCGGCGGCTTGGTCAACCGACTGGACGGCAGCCAGGAACTGGACAATTACGGTGCCGTGTTCTCGTTGTGGGGCAATTCCACGGCGGTCGTACAGCTGTTGATCGACACCTTGCGGAAGAAGAATCCTCGACTTGCCCGATCGGTCCGGCGGGTGGCCGCGCCAATCGTCAAAGACTGGCCCAACATGCTAGAGCCGCCGGCGCCGACCCCGGTTTACTGGGTGCACGAAGGAAATATGCTGGTCAATTCCAGCTTGTTCCGGTCGTTGGGCGGCTACGACCCGGTACTTCGCGCGCACGAAGCCCAGGATCTCGCGATTCGCCTGGAACAACGCGGCGTCGGGCGACAGTTCGACCCGAGCATCAAGGTCGTTCACCACGAAATCGACGTCCGCGGCGGCAACCGGCAGAAATGGGTCAATAAGGCGTCGATGTACCTGCTGCGCAAGCACGGATTGCTGCGGTTCCTCACCGACCACTGAAGAGGTTCGGGCCGATGCGGCGCGCCATGGCCGAGTTACCTGCGAAAACGCTTACCCATGCGAAAAATATCGCGGCAATTTCCGCGTTTCGCAACGACATTCGCCCTAGCACGGTAGCGTCCTCCGCATGTGGGCGACGGTTCTGGTGCTTGCACTTTGGATGGCGACGAACGATCCGGTGCGGATGCTCATCGCTACCTTCCTGGTTACCCGCGAACGGCCGCTTCAGAACATGGTTGCCTACTGGCTTGGTGGCGCAGGTGCCGGCATCGTCACCAGCATCGCGGTGATCTTCTTCCTGCGTGACCTCGCGGCGCCGATCATGCACAGTTTCACAGCCACGGTGTCGGACCTCACCGGCGGATATGTGCGCATCGCGCTCGGTATCGTCGCGCTCCTCTTCGCGGCGCGGATCGCAGCCCAGATGTTGCGGCGGCAGGCGGTGGGTGTGCCGATGGACGCGGTCACGCCGTCGGCTGTCGCATTGCAATCCCGCCCGTCCCCAAAGGAGCAGTTCCGCGCGGTGCTGCAGCGGCTGACCCCGCCCCCCATTGCACGGTTCTCGGCCAACCTCTGGCACTTGCTGGCATCGGGGTCCCCGAAGGTCTCGTTTGTCGCCGGCATCATGACGGCGTTGCCGCCGGTCGAGCACCAGGCGGCCCTGACCGCCATCCTGGCTTCCCACGAAGGCCTCGGCGCCCAGTTCGGCGCCTCGATCATGTTCGTGTTCGTGGTGATGGCAGCGCTGGAGATCGTGCTGGTCAGCTACGTGTTGTCACCGGCAAGAACACAGGACTGGATCGCCCGCCTGCAGAACTTCATGCGTACGGTGGGGCGCAAGCTGTTCCCGGTCATGGCAGCCAGCACCGGTGTCATGCTGGTGTTCAGCGGCATGGGCGGTATCTGAAAATCCCGCGGTATCTGAAAATCCCGCGGTATCTGAAAATCCTGGAGCTTCCCAGCTCGAGATCGTCAGCTGGAACGCGCTGCCCGGTCCTCTAGCAGATCCGCGGTCGCAACCACACTGTCGGCGGGTTTGGACATCCGGGATGCCAGCTCGCGGGCCCGCGTGGCGTAATCGGGTGCCAGGACCGCCCGCAGGTCAGAGACCAGCGTCTGCGTGGTGGCACTCGAAAACCGGCGACCGCGCCCGACTTGCAACTGCTTGATCTGCGCAGCCCAGAAGGGCTGGTCAGAGGTGATCCAAAGAATCAGGGTGGGCACGCCCGCGCGCAAACCCGCGGCCGTGGTCCCGGCGCCACCATGGTGGACTACCGCCCGGCAGGCCGGGAAGATGGCTGCGTGGCTCACCGCGCGTACCACCTTCACATGGTCGAAGTGCGGTACCTGCGTGGCGTCGCCAGGGCCGGAGCAGATCAGCGCTCGCTCACCCAGCTCGGCACACGCCGCTGCGATCATGTCCACCAGTTTCGCCAGGGAACCAACGGGCATGCTGCCGAAGCCGAAATAGATCGGCGGCTTACCCGCGGCGATCCACGACAGGACTTCGTCGTCAGCCTCTGATGGCAGACCCATCGTCAGCGCACCGACGAACGGACGCCGACCCCGCCATTCCGCGGCCAGACCGGGAAAGCACAGCTCGTCGTAGGCCTGGATCTCCAGCGCGCCGCGCTCGGCCATGCGGGTCGGGGACGGGCTGGACGCCTTCTGCAAACCGAGCTCACGGCGCTGTTGGTCCTCGACACCCTTCGTCATCCGCCAGTACAGGTAGTCGGTGGTGTGAATCGTCGATCGAATTACCGGACCGGGAAGCCGGGCCGGGAAAGCCAGCTGCCCATTGGCGCGCATCGGGTAGAAGTGCAGCGCGGCCAGCGGCATGTCGTAGTGTTCGGCGACGTTGGCCACGACCTCCTGGTAGATCTGGCCGGTCAAGAGCAGGTCGGCTCCCTGGGCCACCGGGGTCAGCATGGTGCTGAGTTCCAGCCAGCCCTCGGTGACTGGTGCCATCGCTTCGCGCGCCAACTTCAGCGGGTTCTGGATTCTCCATCCGTTGTGCACGAACTGTTCGTCGAGTTGCAGCTGAGAGTCACGCGTCCCGTAGGCGACGGCGCTCAGACCGGCCGATTCGACGAAACCAATCAGGTTGGGCGGCACGGCAAGCAGGACCTCATGTCCCCTGCGTAGCAGCTCCAGCCCGACAGCCACACACGGTTCGATGTCACCGCGGGTGCCGTAGGTGGCCACCACAAATCTCATCAGCTGTGTGGGCTTTGCGTCAGTCCTTGGCGAAAAGGTAGATGCGGTAGGTGAACCCGCCACCGCGCTTGAGGTCTCTATCCATCGCGTTGACGGCATAGCGGGTGAGGCCGGTCAGAAACGCCGGTGCGCGACGGCTGATCATCTCCTGCGTACGCCGGGTGTTTCCGTCCAGCCCGCGCTTGGCCTCGTCTTGGATATCGCGCTGGGCGATCTTGCGCAGGGGGATGTCGGCCAGCGCCGATTCCCATTCGGCGACAACGGGATTGCGTCGCGAGTCGGTGTACAGGAAATGTCCGCCCGGTTTGAGCACGCGGGTCACTTCGGCCAGAAACCCGGGGAAGTCGGGATACTGATGCGACGCCTCGACGTTGACCACCGCATCGAAGGATTCGTCGGGGAAAGGCAGCTTCTGGGCGTCGCCCTGGACGAAATCCAGTCCCGGCAGCTGGTGCCGCTCCCGGCATTTCTCAATGCTGGCGGGGTTCAGGTCGAGACCCGTGTACGACGCCGGGCCCAGGTTGCGTGTGATGTAGGAAGCGCCGCCGCCGGCACCGCAGCTCACTTCCAGCACCTTCTTGCCGGTGAGGTCCACCTGACTGGCTGTCTGGTGGTAGAGCTGGATGCAGTAGCGATTCGGCTCGTCGGCCGGGTCCAACGGCAGCCCCATCGGCGGGTCTTCTTCGTAGCCGAAGTTGAAAAACACCACGTCGTCGCCGACCTGGCGGGTGCCCAGCGGCAGCAGGTACTTGGTGGTGATTTTTCCGACTAACGGGTTCGATTGCAGGCGGTATCTCAGAGCCACGGGGAAGAGTGTTGCACGACTCGGGCGCGCGGCGTGCCGAAAAGGCCAACCTCGATGTCGGCAAGATCAGCACATGCGTGCAACTTTTCCTATACCGAGTTACCGGCCGCGGACGCGGATCGCGCGCTCCTTCTGAGCCGGCAACTTCTTGGCCGAACCTAAAAAGCATCAGTTGACCTGCTGTTTCAATCCATGCCCCCACGCTGGCCGGGCGAAATTGCGCCGCCAGCACGGTTAACGCGGAATTTTCCATTCCCCCTCCCCGCGGGCACTCTTCCTTGTACGTTATTGGGGTGGGTGGGCAGGCGAGATCGCATGACGAAGCAAAAGTGGGGGGCGTCTTCGACCGCGTCGGCGACTTCGTCGTCAAGTGGCCGTGGCTGGCCATCGCTGGCTGGATCGCCGTCGTCGCCTTCCTGGCATTGACTTTCCCCCCGCTGCAGGTTCAGGCGGCCAAGCACGAAACCAAACCGCTGCCGGACAACGCGCCCACGATGATCGCGCAACGAGCGATGGATGCGGCCTTCAAGGCCCCCGCCCAGCCGAAGGACGGCGAGGCACCCGCGGAGCAGGCCAAGCCCAAGGCCCCGGACGACAAACCGGCCGGCTCCATGCTGCTGGTCATCTTGACCGATGAGAACGGACTCACGCCCGCCGACGAAGAGACCTACCGCAAGTTGATCGACAACCTGCGCCAGGACACGCAGGACAAGATGTCGGTGCAGGACTTCATGGGCACGCCTGAATTGCGCCAGTTGCTGGAAAGCAAAGACAAGAAGGCCTGGAACCTACCCATCAACCTGCCCGGACCGGAGGCATCGGCCGAGAGTCAGGCGGCGCTGGTAAACATTCGGTCCATCGTTAGCAAAACGGTTGCGGGAACCACCCTTACGGCGAACCTCAGTGGCCCGGTAGCCACCGCCGCCGACGTGCAAAAGCTCGGCGAAGACGATGTGAAGATCATCGAGACCGCCACGATCATCAGCGTGCTGGTGATCCTGATCATGGTCTACCGCAACCTGGTCACCATGTTGCTGCCGCTGGCCACCATTGGTGTCTCGATCGGCGGCGCACAGGGCGTCCTGTCCGTGTTGGCTGAACTGGGCTTGACGGTCAACATGCAATGCATCGTGTTCATGAGCGCGGTCATGATCGGGGCGGGCACCGACTATGCCGTGTTCCTGATCAGCCGATATCACGACTACGTGCGGCATGGCGAAACCTCAGACCGTGCGGTCAAGAAGGCCATGATGTCGATCGGCAAAGTCATCGCCGCATCGGCTGCCACCGTGGCCGTCACCTTCCTGGCGATGGTCTTCACGAAACTCGAAGTGTTCTCGGCGGTGGGCCCGGCAATCACCGTGTCAATCGTGGTCACATTGCTGACCGCGACGACATTTCTGCCGGCGATCATGGTGCTCACTGGACGGCGTGGCTGGATCAAACCCCGGCGCGAGCTGACCACCCGGTTCTGGCGGATCTCGGGAACCCGCATCGTGCGACGCCCCAAGATTCACCTGGTTGGCAGTCTGCTCGTGCTCGCGATCCTGGCCAGCAGCGCAATGCTGATCCAGTTCAACTACGACGACCTCAAGACCATGCCCCAGGATATGGACAGTGTGCGAGGACTCAACGCGCTGAATAAGCACTTCCCGATGAATTCGATGACACCGATGTTCCTGTACGTCCACTCGCCGCGGGACCTGCGCACCCCGGCCGCCCTAGGCGACCTGGAGATGATGTCGCGGCGGATCACCGACCTGCCCGATATCGTGATGGTTCGTGGCCTGACCCGGCCCAACGGCGAACCGCTGAAGGAAACCAAGGTGTCGTTCCAGGCCGGCGAGGTCGGCAGCAAGCTGGACGAGGCCTCGACCGCGATTTCCGGTCACCAAGGCGATCTGGACCATCTGGTGGGTGGCTCACGGCAGCTGGCCGATGCCCTGGGCGAGATACGTTCTCAAGTCAACGAGGCCGTAGCCAGCTCCGCCGGCATGGTCGCCATGTTGGAGAACATGTTGCAACTGATGGGCGGCGACAAGACCATTCAGCAGCTCGACACCGCCTCCCAGTACGTGGGACGCATGCGAGCGCTCGGCAACAATCTTTCCGGAACCGTGACCGATGCCGAGACCACAGCCGTGTGGGCCGCTCCGATGGTGACGGCGCTGAATTCCAGCCCGAGTTGCGATGCCGACCCGGCCTGCGTGCGTTCGCGTTCGCAGCTTGCCGCGGTCGTCGACTCCGGCAACGACGGACTGCTGCGGTCAATCCGAGCATTTGCCGTTACCTTGCAGCAGACGGACCAGTACCAGACGCTGGCGCAGACCGTCGGCAAGCTGCACGACCAGCTCAAGCAGATCGTGTCGACCTTGCGGATGGTGCAGGGCCTGCCAAACACCTTGTCGCAACTGCAACAAGGAGCGGGTGCACTCGCCGACGGCAGTGGCGCCGTGGCCGACGGCGTGCAGGCACTGGTGGATCAGGTCAAGAAAATGGGCGGCGGCCTCAACGAGGCCTCCGACTTCCTGCTCGGGATGAAGCGCGATGCCGAGCGGCCCAGTATGGCTGGCTTCAACATTCCCCCGCAGATCATGACGCGCGACGAGTTCAAGAAGGGCGCGGAATTCTTCCTCTCACCGGACGGTCACGCGGCGCGATATTTCGTCCAAAGCGCGCTCGGCGCCTCCAGCAAAGAGGGCATGGACCAAGTCAACAAGATTCTCTCGGCAGCCAAGTCGGCGCAGCCGAACAGCGAACTTGCCGACGCCCAGGTAGAAATCATCGGTGTCCCGAGCGCGCTTCGCGATACCCGTGACTTCTACAACGACGACATCCAATTCATCGTCATCGCAACCATCATCATTGTCTTCTTCATCCTGGTCATCTTGCTGCGGGCAATTATCGCTCCCCTGTACCTCATCGCCTCGGTGCTGATCTCGTTCTTGTCGGCGCTGGGACTCGCCGTCATCGTCTTCAACTGGATTCTGGGACAAGGCATTCACTGGAGCTTGCCGGGATTGTCGTTCATCCTGTTGGTCGCCGTCGGCGCCGACTACAACATGTTGCTCATATCTCGGATCCGGGACGAGTCACCGCACGGTGTGCGCGTCGGTGTCATCCGCACCGTCGGGTCCACCGGCGGGGTGATCACCTCCGCGGGTCTGATCTTCGCCGCTTCGATGTTCGGTCTGATCGGCGCCAGCATCACGACCATGGCCCAGGCCGGTTTCACCATCGGTATCGGCATCCTGATCGACACATTCCTGGTGCGCACCATCACGGTGCCCGCCGTGGCGGCGCTGCTCGGCCAGAAGAACTGGTGGCCGTCGAAGGTGGGACAGACGGCCGGAAAGGGCAAGCAGCGCAAACGATCCGCGCAAGCACAGCTTTGGCTGAATCGGGCGAAGCACTTCGTCACCGGCAAGGCGCCCGGAGCGCCGGTCCCGTTGCCCATCGCACCCAAGGCAGTCCGCACCGCCCCAGCGAAACCTCCTGTCAGCCCTATCGATTTGCTACCGGGTCACTCGCTGCCGCTGTTCGGCCTCACCGCCATGCCGGCCTATGACCTGCCGAAGTGTGCGGCCAAATCCAAGCGCAAAGCCAAGGCCAAAGGCAGAGGCAGCGGCAAGGAACCGGTCGACCACCTGCTCACTCACTCATTACCGTTGTTTGGACTCGGTTACGAATTGCTGGAACGCGATTCAAACAACAGCAGCGAACGCAAGACCGAGTCGGTGAAGCCGAAGCCGGACACTCCGGTGATCACCTGACTTCGCCCACCTTTCGACTATGCCCGCCAGCCGCCGAATATTACTGTGCCTCAACGTAATTGAGTCTGCGATCGCGCCTACCGGCCGAACGCCCAACGGTGGGCGAGAAAGCGCCAGGCATTAAAAATCGAATATCCCGTATGTGCCTGTAGCCAACTTCTCTTATCTATAGTGAGTGACCATGCGCCAGTCCGACAGCATCAAATCGAGCGAGTCCGACGGCGTCAGCACCACTCAAACCAGCGGCAGCCCCACCGAAACCAATGGCAGTCCCGCTGAAACCAGTGGCAGTCCCACTGAAACCGCCGTTCTTCCCGCCCCCGACGCGCAGGCGAAGCGCACGCCGCAGAGCGGGTTCCGCAACGACATCGAGGGCTTGCGCGGGTTCACACTGCTGGCGATCGTCGGCTGGCACATTTCCATGCCGGGTGTCAGTGGTGGCTTTGTGGGCCCCGACATCTTTTTCGAGATCTCGGGCTTCGTCATCACCGGGCAGCTCTGGCGGCAGGTCAGCACCACCGGGACCGTCGGGCTGCGCAAGTTCTATGGGGCGCGTTCGCGCCGACTACTGCCGGTATCGGCCACGATCGGCGTTGTCACCGCCATCGCCGCGGCCGTCTTGCTACCGGTCGTTCAGGCCCAAAGCGCGCTGAAGGACGCGATCGCCTGTGCGTTGTATGTTCCGAACTTCTGGTTCATCGTCCAGCAGGTCGACTACTTCTCCGGCGGCGCGCCCTCGCCCTTCCAGCATTACTGGACGCTAGGCGTGGAGGAACAGTTCTATCTGCTGTGGCCGCCGATGATCGTCGGCTTGGCCTGGCTGATCCGGCGGTTGCGTCGGCGCAAGAAGCCAGGAACACCTCCGTCGAAAACCCCGTACCTGGTGCTGGTGACGTTCGTCGCGGTGTCGTCGTTCGTGGTGTCGTTACTAGTCACATACGTAATGCCGCTTGCGGCGTATTTCTCGCTTTTCACTAGGGCCTGGCAGTTGGCTCTCGGCGCACTGGTGGCTCTGACGGCCGAGTACTGGAGCCGGCTCCCCGCAAGAGCCGCGGTAGCCGTTGGGTGGGTGGGGACGGCCATGGTGCTGTGGGCCTGTACCGCCTTCACTCCCGACATTCCCTATCCGGGGACGGCCGCGCTATTGCCCGTGCTGGGCACAGCGTTGTTGCTCGGCGCGGGCTGCTCGACACCATCGCAGGGCGCTGGGCGCCTGCTGGGATGGTCGCCGATGAGGGCGATCGGACGGCTGTCGTACTCCTGGTACCTGTGGCACTGGCCGGTCCTGGTCTTCGCGCCGATCCTGGTTGGACACCCGCTGGGACTGCTCGGCAATTTCATCGCGGCCGTCGTCGTCTCGGGCGGGCTGGGATGGCTCACGCTGCGTTTCATCGAGAACCCACTGCGCTACGCCGGCCCGCTGCACAAATCACCGGGAAAGAGTCTGGCCGTTGGTGGTTTTGCCACCGCACTGGCCGCGTGTGTGGGCGTGGCGCTGCTGATGTGGGTGTCTTCGTTACCGATGCCGGTCGCGGTGGCGCGTGGCGCGGCGATGCCGGCGCTCACAATCAAAGCGCCGCCCGTGCCCACCGGGGACGACGCGGCGGCCTACGACGTAGCGGTACAGAACGTGTTCGCACAGGTGCAAGCCGCGGTCGCGGAATCTGCCGACCTGAAAGCCGTGCCGTCCAACTTGAATCCGTCACTTGCCGGTGCGGCAGGCGAACTCGGCAAAATGATGTTCGACGGTTGTCTGCGCCTACCTGTCCAGGCCGGCCAGCCTGAGTGTGCGATGGGCGACAAGAGTTCCAAGACGACGGTCGCCGTGATCGGCGACTCGCACGCCTCGATGTGGATTCCGGCCTTCGAGCAGGTCGGCAAGCAGCGGCCCTGGCGGATCGAAACGATGGCAAAGGCAGCCTGCCCGATGCTCGACCTACCCATCGCCAACCGCTTTGTGGCCCCGATCGTTGAATACCTGCAGCACTGCGAACAGTGGCGCGGACAGGTCATGGACCGGTTGCGTGCCGAGCATCCAAAGTTGGTCGTGTTGAGTGTGTTCCGCGGGTACACCGCCACCCACAGCAACGGCTTCCTATCGGGTTTCTCGTCGTACGATCCGGCATGGGTCGACAGCCTGACCCGCCTCACGCAACAGTTGCGCGGGATTGGCGCGAAAGTTCTGGTGCTCGGGCCGCTTCCGCATCTGAACACCGCGGTACCCGGGTGCCTGTCAGAACATCTCGATGACGCGACGGCCTGCTCGCCACCCATGTCAACAGCGTTCGACCGGCCGGGCATCGCGGCCGAGGCCGCAGCGGTCAAAGCCGGTGGCGGACAATACATTGAACTCGAGCAATTGTTCTGCACCAAGAACCGCTGCCCGGTGATCGTCGGCAACACCCTGGTCTACGTCGACGCCGGTCACCTGACGCTGGAGTATTCCCGGCTGTTGGCGCCGGCAATGGCGGCGCTGGCCGACCGCGCATTGCACGGCTGACGGGCACGGCTGACGGGCTTGTCCGCCCGCTAAGCGTCCAGACGGGAAAAGCCGTTCTGCCGGTAGATCTCGACGCACTGGGCGCGCCTCGGTTTACCGCTGGTGGTGATCGGAATCGAACCCTGTGGCACCAGAACAAGATCGGATGCGCTCAGCCCGTGGCCCTTTGAAATGGCCGACGTCACTTCACGTTTCACGACGCCGTACCGCTCGTTCGCCTCCTCTGGCGACTCTTCCTTCTGTTTGAGTTCGATGACGGCGACGAGCTTTTCCACCCCGTCCTGCGGAACCGCGATCGCCACACAGCGGCCGGGGCTGATCGTCTGGATGGTCGCCTCGATGTCGTCCGGAGAGTGGTTGCGTCCGTAGACGATCAGCAAGTCCTTGATGCGGCCCACGATGAACAACTCGCCGTCGGAATAGAACCCCGAGTCCCCGGTCCGCAGCCACGGCCCTTCCGGTGTGCCGGGGGTGGGGTTGACGATTGATGCGCCGAAGGTATACGCGGTGGTTTCGGGATTGTTCCAATAGCCCGAGGCGACATTGCCGCCGTGCACCCAGATCTCGCCGACAGTCCCTTCCCGGCACTCGATGCTCGTGTCCGGATCGACGATGCGCACTTCCTGCGTGTCGACCACACCATAGCTGACAAGCGGTGTGCTGCTTTCGCTTTCGGACACGACGGCGTGACCGTCCGGAAGTTTCGCCGAATCGAAATGGACAATCTTGGGTGCTTCGCCGGCTTGCCGGGTCGCGACATACACGGTGGTCTCGGCCATCCCATAGGACGGACGGATCACCTTCGGATCGAGCCCGAACGGGGCAAACCGGTCGATGAACCTCTTCACTGTGACCGGCTGAACCCGCTCGCTGCCGTTGAGGATCGCGTGAATGCCACTCAGATCCATACCTTCGAGGTCTTCGTCCTTGGTTTTGCGCGACGCGAGGTCGAACGCAAAGTTTGGCGCGGCGGTGAATCCGAGGGTGTTCGTCGCGAGCATCTGCATCCACCGGGCCGGCCGCTGCAGGAACCCAATGGGGCTGGTCAGCTTGGCCGGCATCCCGGTGAGGATCGGCATGATCAATCCCAGGATGAAACCCATGTCGTGATAGAACGGCAGCCAGGACACCACCGTTGATCCCGGCGGCGCGAGCTTGCCGTAGACGCCGTAATAGGCCGTCATGATCTGTTCGAAGTTGGCCATCAGGTTCTTGTTCGAAACCATGACGCCGGCCGGTGTGCGCGTGGAGCCGGACGTGTACTGCAGGTAGATCGTGTCCGGCTGGTCGTATTTAGCGCGCGACGCCGCGCCCGGCCGACCGTCCAACTCGAGCCGGTCGAGTTCGATGATTTGCGTCTTGACGTCGCCGGGCTGCTCCCGCACGTACTCGGCGACGGTGTCGACGATTCCCGAGGAAGTGAAAACGACAGCGGGCGAGGTGTCGGCCAATACCGACGCGGTGCGTTCGTCGTGCGCCCCCCCCATCGGAACTGAAAGCGGCACCGCGATCACGCCGGCATGCAGGGAAGCGAGAAAACTCACGATGTAATCGAGGCTCTGCGGAGCCAGAATTAACGCTCGGTCCCCCGTGGTGGCATTCTCCCTGATCAACGCGGCAAGGTTGAGCATCCGCCGATACAGCTGTGACCAGGTGAGAGATATTTCAACGCCGTCCCACGACTGGTCGAAGTCGATGTATGTGAGCGCAATGTCGTTGGGCTGCAGACTTGCACGCTCGCGCACGACATTGGGAAGTGAGGATTCAACCACGGACAACAGAGTACCTTTGCTGGGGATTCATCTCTGCAAAACGCGGGACCAGCCTGGTGGATCACACCCGCCGTGATTGCGCCGTGGATAATCGCATTACCGTGGACAACCGACTCGCGCACATGGACCAAGTCTCGTTCCTGGGGGTGCGAGCGCTCGGTTACGGAACGCTGGCGCAGGTGGTCTGGTTGTACAACCGTCAGGTCGATTTCGACGGACTGCGACGTTTTCACCGGAATCTGGGCCACGGTTTGCTGGGCCGTCGAATTGAGCGTTCTCCGTTGCCTTTCGCGCGCGATCGGTGGGTGGTGTCGAGTGGGCCCGCGAACATCGACGTCGCCGACGCCGCTCGGTCGCGAGCCGAGGTGAACGATTGGGCCTATGAGCGGGCGTGTTTGCCGATCGATCCGGAGGTCGGTCCCGGATGGCACCTGGGAGTGTTACCAGTAGCGGACTACGGCGCCGCGGTGACACTGGTGGCCTCGCACACGCTGGTGGACGGACTCGCGTTGTGCCAGGTCATCGCGGATGCTGCCAAAGGCCGGACGCATGATCTGGGCTATCCCCCGCCCGCATCCCGAACGCGGCGCAGCGCCGTCCTCGAGGACGCCCGCCTGACGCTCGCATCGATACCGGAACTGGCGAAGGCGGTGGCGACCATGGTGCGTCTGGCTCGCCAGGACCGCCAAGAACTCGCTTCCTCGATCGCGGCCGCCCCGCCACGTCCACGTGCCGGACGCAGCGAACCGGTGGTGGTGCCCACCCTGGTCGCGTTCGTCGACGAAGCGCAGTGGGATGCGGGCGCGAAACGGCTTGGTGGTACCAGCAATTCGCTGTTCGCGGGATTTGCCGCGCGGCTTGGTGTGCGAATGGACCGCCGGCTTGACGACGGATCGCTCACTTTGGCGTTTCCGGTGGGTGAACGCCAGAAGGGCGATACCCGGGGAAACGCCCTGACCTTCGCCTCTATTACCGTCGACCCGACGCATGCGGCGTCGGACCTCGCCGAGATCCGAAGCAAGCTGAAATCAGCCTTAACCGAGCTTGCGGCCAACTCCAACGAATTGTTGGGCACCATTCCGCTGGCCGCCCTGACACCGCCGTGGCTGGCCAGGCGACTGGTCGGGGCGGGCCTGGGCTCCGCTGCCCTACCGATCGGGTGTTCCAACCTCGGGCCGCTGGATCCAGCGGCCGCCCGCCCGGACGGCACCGACGCGGACTATGCCTATGGGCGGTTGATTGAGCCCGGCATTCCCTTGAGGACATTAGAAAACATTGGCGGGCAGCTGTTCGTCGCGTCCGGTCGGGTCTTGGGAAAGGTGTTCATTACGGTGATTGCCTACCGCCCCGGTCGGGCCAATACCGCAGCGGAATTGCGCGAACTGGTTTCCAGTACCTTCGCCGAATTCCAGCTGACAGCCGAGATCACGTAGTTGCGGTGAGGGAGGCCCGGAAACGGCGAGCCCGGGCGAATTCCCGAAACGGCGCCTGGCAGAAGGTCTTCAGGCACACCCAGCGCTGCGGGCCCCAGACCACGGCCTGCAACAGCGAAAGCCACGCGGGTAGCCACCACAGATACGCCAGGGTCCGCACCGTCGCCGAGGAGGCCGGGTCCACCGCCAGCCAGGTGAGAATACGCAGCTGGTCCAGCCAATACCGCCGCATGGCGAGGTTGCGAGCAGATTCTGTCGACGCAGTGTGGGTGCGCACGGACAACTCCTGCGGCACAAAGCCGACCGCGGAGCGCGACATCAGTCGGTACCAGAGGTCCAGGTCGACGAGCTGATACACGTCGTCGCGAAAAGCGCCCGCTGCCAACGCGAGTCGACGCCGGAACATCACACAGGTTGGTTCGCCTATCCAGTTGTGCAGCCCACCTCGCGCCGCCATCTGTCTGACCAGCGTCGATCCGCCATTATGCGTTTGGAGGTCCTTGAAGTGCGTATGCAGGACGCCGTATTGCCGCACAAAGTCCTGGTCGTCGGTCTCCACTTTCCGCGGCGCGAAAGCCATCCCCACGCCGGCATCGTCGAAACACGAAGCCAGCGTCCGTAGCGCGCCCGGCAGCAGCCAGTCGTCACCGTGCACGAATTGAACGAGTTCGCCGCGCGCGACCTCCAGACACCTGTTGTGATTTCCGTTGAGGCCGAGCCGAGGTTTATTGCGCACCAGTCGATCCTGCTGTCGCAGCATCCCTGCCGCGACAGCGGCGCAGTCGTCGGTGGAATCGTCGTCGACCACGACGATTTCGAAGTCGACGCCGTCTTGATCCAAGATGCTGCGTAGGCACCGGGCGATGGTGGCACCATTGTTGTACATCGGCACACAGACCGAGACCGTCGGTGCGCAGTCAGTGTCGTTGTTGATCAACGTTTTTACGGCTCCAGCGGGAAGGTCTGATACGCGACGCCGGTCTTTCTCCAGCCCGGCTTCGGCAGGGTGCCCGGCGGAAATCGCTTTTGCCAGCCCCGCCCGTGCGTTTTACGCATCCCATGATTCATCACCTGTTCGGCCAGGAATTCGTAGCGCTTGCGGCCGAAGGTGTCTTTCGCGGTGACGCGCCCGAAGTGGTTGATGTAGGACATTTCCGTGGTGTAGCAACCGAATTTGGCATCGCGGGCACGCAGCACCAGATCAAGGTCGATACCCCAGCCGTAGCGTCCAAACGTACGCAAGTCCATCCCGCCGATCTCCAGCCAGCACGCGCGGGACAGCATCAAGGCGACGCCCTCGACAGCGGGTACCGACCGATAGAACGGTCGTGGCACGTAGTCGGCTGCGTCGACAGGCTTTTCCACTTCCGCACACAAAAATCCGTGGTCGATCATCGGGCCGACAATCCCCGCGTCCTTCGGGAGCCTGGGATCGAGCAATCCGGTGACAAACCCCTTGGAGATACGCGTGTCGTTGTTCAACGTCATTGCGTGGGAGTAACCCTCGGAGAAGGCAACCCGGAAACCGAGTTCGCTGCCCCCGCCCCAGCCCAGGTTTTGACCCGGCGTCATGACCCGTTCGTTGCCGACCTTGGGGTAGTCGCCGCGATTATCGATGATGAGGTAGTCGGCGCCCTCACGCTCCAGATCTGTTACCAGAGCGTGCGTGTATTCATGTTGTCCGAATACCGGAACCGTAATCAGCACGGCCACGGGGCGACTGTACACCCGGCCGCCGCCGCACCCGCGAGGCCACTTGTGTGTGGTTACTTGCATGGGTGAGATGAGTCGCGTCATGTGCGCCACGAGGGCAACAGTTGACGCGTCGCGTCAAGGTGACTCATGATTCATGCCCAAAGCCCGAGTGTCATCGTTGAAGTCATCAGTAGCCACCTGTCAGGAACCGAGGCCGCCCGCGCTCACCGGCTCTCTCGGCAACACATTTACCGGCTATTGCGCCCTACCGCGACGGTGGTCTCGATGCGCTCGACGCCCGCTCCCGCCGCCTCGAAAGCAACCCAGGCTGTTCACCCACGAGGACGCCAAATTTTCTCAGTGGCACGCGGCAATTCGAGCGTACTGCCCGGCCGCGTCATTTAGACGGTTGGAAGGTGTCGCTTTTGGTCTACTACTGCTCGTGGCGCGCTCCATCTTTCGCTACACATCGCTCCTGGCGGCTTTGGCGGCCACGGTGCGCCGTGCCATCGGGGGGCTCATCGGCCGGCCGTGACGATTGGGCAATGGTCCGCTCGGTCCGCGATTCACAGCTGTATGCGCGGGCGGACCGCCAGCACGGGGCGCATCTGGCGGGTGACCCGCTGATCGGGGTATACGGCGCCTACCTACCCGCCGCCTAAAGGTCCCAGTAAGGTAGCCGACCATGCCCTCAAAGTTGAATCAGCGGGTCCAGCAGAGACTTTTTGCTGCCGGCGTAGCCGTCTCAAAGCAGCCCCCGTTCGTCAAGATCAACTCCAAATACCGCGGTCGTCGGCGCATGCTGCGAGAGCTTGGCCCGGAGTTGGGGCGAGTAGTGACTTGGGCTGCCTCGGATGCACCAGCCCCGGACGGCGAGCTCGGTGCCATCTTCGCCGAGACGCCGAATGTCCACAAGTGGCTGCATTACCTCCCGGTGTACGAGTCGGCGCTGCCCCGGGATCGGCCGGTGCGAATGCTTGAGATCGGCGTTGCGCGCGGTGGCTCCCTGCAGATGTGGCGGCGCTTCTTGCATTCTGAGTCTGTGATTGTTGGTGTCGACATCGAACCGGACACCGCAAAATTCGATGACCCGTCCCGGCAGATCCATGTCCGCGTTGGCAGCCAGACCGACACCGAGTTTCTTCAGCGAGTGGTCGACGAGTTCGGGCCGTTCGATGTGATCCTAGACGACGGCAGTCACATGAATTCACACATCGTGCAGTCGTTCCGGTTCCTGTTCCCGAACGGTTTGGCCTCCAATGGGGTGTACGTAGTTGAGGACATCTCGGCGAATTACTGGCGTCCGTACCGGGATGACCGCATGTCGTTCCCTGACTTCACAAAATGGTTGATTGACGCGATGCACGCGCATTATCAGCTAGCGCGAGCTGAGGTGTTCTACCGGGCCGGAGGTGAGCATCGACTGCGCGAGTTGAAGGTGCCGTTGGCGACGACGCTGGTGGAAAAAGTGTCGTTTTACGACTCGATCGCGGTAATCCATCGGGCGGACGGACAACGGACGGTGCCGGTCAGCGTCTTTCAATAGAGTCACCGAAGCCCGGCGACCATGCGTCGTTGTCGGGCCACCGGTGTGGAGTGACGTTTGGCCAAAGAGCCCGATACGTCACACCAGGCATTCGCAAGCTCAACGGCCACCACGAGCCTCCGTCGACGCAACGGCATGAAGGCTTAGCGGCAATCTACTCGCGACCATGACGCCCAGCGGTACCCGGGTCGGTCTGCGCCGCGAACGGCGTGGCGATGGTTAGCGCGATCAGCACTTTGGCCAGGCACGTCGCGTTTGGCGCGTGATGAGCAACTCGTCGACCCCACGAGAGCGTATCGCGATCGTCGGCCGACGATGTAAGCCACCCGCTCCGCCCGCTCACGGCAACGAGACGCGGGCCTAACTGCCTTGCCCAGTCGGCCGCGGCCTACTCGCCGTGCGCGCACGCAATTGGGGATCCGCAGGCAGAGTGCCAAGTATTCCAAATACACAATTCTGGCGGCAAACAGTATCAGCGGCTAACCATAGGTAATCCGTACCGCGCAAGAACTCCAAGGTTCGTATTCGGATCGAGCCGCACATCGCATTCAGCGAAGCAACGGTTCGGATTCAGCCGCTCGCTCGATGGATTGGTACCACCACGTCAGCAAACAGGATTGGAGCCCTGATCGTGAGTTCTATACGTGCTCGCGCAATCTGTGGTGGGGCAACCCGGATCCGATCATCAAAGACTTCTTGAAAGATTTAACTTCTGCGATTTGATCTCGTCGTAAAACGAAAGGATTTGATCCCAATAGTGATCTGCCAGATATCAAGCTCGTGGTATGCAAAAGCCATGTTCCGCAGTTACACGAGACTAGACAAGTGAAAGGAAGTATGGTCTGACGTCCGCATCGCGGCAGCAGCCGAACACGAATGCCTGGCAAATTGCTAGTGTATTCACCGACTCGGCGCACGGTCGCCGATGACGAGAGAGTCGCCAAAAGCATCTATTCACGTTTGCTAGCTTGTAGGGCATGGGGATGGCGGGGTCCGATCGCTTGAAATCATGGGTCTCGACAACAACGTGGGGATCCGCCCCCTGGCAGCTAACCCTTACAGCATTCATCGCCGCCCTGCTGTTCTTCGCGGTCCCGTCCGCCGACGCCGCCGTAGGCCTGGATCCGTCTTGGGAGAGCGCGCTCGCGCTGGCAAGGGCCCAGAACCTCGCGTGGGGCCCCGAGATTGTCTTCACGGCTGGACCGCTGGGATACCTACACAATCCCGTCAACTATTACTCTGGCCAGTCAGTTGCCGCCACCGTCTACCAATTGATCGTGTTGATGGCATTGTTTCTTGGGATCGCTGCCGCGTTGCGTCAACGGTTCAACCCAATGACGTCACTCATCGTCGCATTCGTGACCACGGGCATCGCGAATTTTTTGATCGCCTCCCTCTACCCCGACTTGGCCGTCCTTGCAGCGTTCGCGTGGGCGAGCGTGCTGCTGCTGCAGAGCGAACCAGCGCGGTCGACTGTCTTCGTCACCTGCGTCACACTGGGGGCGGTAGCTGGATTTCAGCTGCTGGTGAAGATCAACAGCGGACCCACCATTCTGGTGATCGCACTGACCGTTTCGGTATTGCTCGGATGGCGAACGTTCCTGCGACACTTCGCGATTTTGGCTGCCTTCGCTGCGTCCACTGTGTTGTCATGGTTGCTCGCCGGCCAGCAACTCGAACTCCTGCCCACATGGTTGCGGCTCAGCGGCGATGTGGCGTCGGGTTATGTCGACGGAATGTCCGTTGTGCTTGGCGCTGTTGCGATTCCCACCGTTGCGCTGACACTTACCTGGCTCGCGGCGGTCTGTTTCGTGTTGGTGCAGCGGGGCATAGATGTTCCGCGCCGCTTCGTATTCTTCACCGCTCTGGTGAGCCTAATGGTCGCCAAGACCGCGCTGGGACGATTCGATGCCGGCCATGTCTTCATCTTCTTGGCCCTGGTTGTGGTGGTTTTGGCCATAACACCTCACATTTCGACCCGTCATGTGGCGGTAATCGGAACCGCGGTTACCTTGCTGTTTTTGAGTCTCATCGGGCCGGGCGTCGGCGACCGGGTGCTGGCGGCGGTGCTGGCTCCTGTGCATGCGGTCGACCGCCTGGTCACGCTTGGGGCGCCCGGTGCGATGGATGACAGCATCGAGCAATCGAAAGAACGGCAACGTACCAATTACGCCATCCCGGCTCGCTTCGTCGAGACCATCGGTAAGAGAACGGTTCACGTTGATCCCAGCGAGGCGTCGGTGGTGTGGTCGTACAACTTTGCCTGGCACCCGGCACCGGTATTTCAGACGTACTCGGCGTACACGCCGGTCCTGGACAAGCTCAACGAAGCGACACTGAAGGACGGGCCGCAATATGTCCTGTCGCACGTGTCCGCAAGTAAGCCTGCCACGGGGATCGATGGCAGGCTCGGCACTCAGGAATCCCCGCTGTACTCACGCGCGCTGCTGTGCGATTACGCGTTGAAAGGCATTGAGAACCATTGGGCTCTCTTCGAGCGCACCCGTCCCCACTGCGGGCCGCTCACTCGGCTGTCGGAGGTTCTTGCACGTGACAACGATACCGTCACGGTGCCTGCGCCCACAGGGCCGGGAAACGCAGTGCTCGTCGGCATAGACTTGAACGCCAACTTATTTGATCGCCTCTTCCAAGGAGCGGCTGCCCCTCTCACTGCTTTTACGGTTGCAATTGATGGGGTGGGTTACCGCCTCGTCAGCGACAATGCCGCTGAGCCATTTCTGGTCAATAACCCTGAGTCAGCGCGGGGCACCAACTTGGAGATTCGCGCGCGAACAATTGGGGTGGGTAGGCACACGTCGATCGGGAACCACTCTGCGTCTGCCCGCCTGCGTTTCTACGAAATGGCAGTAGGACCGTGACGCGCGGAGTTACGGAGTCTGCCCAGCCACGTCAGCGGTCGCCGCGGTTGAGCCAGCCGGTGACTCGACGCCCCACGAAGCTGCGCCGCAACCGAGCCTGTCCAAATTTGATTGAATGAGCGCATACGGATACGCGGTGTGTTGCTCCAGGAAGTTCTGAAGTTCGGCCATCGAGTCGTGCCATGGGGAATTGCGCCGCGGCAAGACCGTCTTTAAGAATGGAAATCTCAAGTGTTCGATCAGCCCGTCCCAGAAATAGAGGGTGTTATTGAACGGCTCCCCGTCGAACTTGTCGGCCCATTGATGTGCCGACGACTGCTCATAGGCCGCTTTTATCGTCGCTGCAGAAAGAAAGGGTTTGATCCTCAACCCCGCCTTCCGTGCGCGCCGCGATAGGCCGATTTCGTACTTCTGGACGAGTGTGTTCTTGTCGACGATATAGTGGAAACGATTCCAGAAGCGGTTGAGGAAGCGACGGGTTCGCGGGTTCAGGTCCCACACCAGAAAAAATGACTGCAGGTGTAGGCCTTGTTCTTCGCTCTCGATGGCGCCGTACATGTCGGCATCGCGAAACGTATTCCACATCTCCTCGATCGGATAAAGCGGGCCGTAAACGCTGTCGTTGGCAAGGACGAGGCGGTCGAACTGATCCAGTGACCATCCGTGTTGCCGGAGGATGCACCAAGCGAGATGCCAAGAGCCGAAATCCAGCGACAGCGTGTGGCGGGTGTAGATGCCCGCACAGACCGATTTGATCGGTGCCACAGATTCCGGAATGAGCGTCGGGGAGCCGGAAACGAATATGATCGTTGCGCCCAACCGGTTCAGCTCGTTCAGATAATAAGCAACGTAGGGATCGATGACGCCCTGAGGGTCGTAATGCGCGAAAAGAATAAGCGTGCGACGCGCGGCAGCGGGTTGCGGCGGAAGTTCCTGGTGAGTCTCGCACAAGAATGACAGCGCATCGCCGCCCAAGCGGTGACGTGCCGCGTTCGCGAGAGCGCTGCGCTGCGACTCGTCGCGCAGTATTCTGATCGTTTTCAACATAGCATCATCCAGCCGCTTCACCCGACAAGAGCCACCGGCCCGCCATAGCGAAGAACAAGCTCACTCCAATGCTAGCAACACCGGACCTATGGCGAGTACGAAGTGGACCGCCGCACGGGTATGTCCGGCAAGCCCCCCTTCAGCCACATGCGATTATCGGCATCCGCGCGCCGAATGCCGCATGGCAGAATCGCCCTAATCTCCGAATCCCGAAGAATCTCAGCCTGCCGCTCCGAGTCAGGAAATGAGACGTCGAAGACGAGGTTGGTGATTGGTGACAGTAAGCGGAGGCTTTTGCCCTTTCTAGGCGAAGGTTCGGTAGGTGCGACTTCTGGCAGCGAGCGAGTCTTGCTATCTCGATCCGAATTCGCGCTGCTGCTTTGCCACGTCGAGTGCGGCGTCGTCATACCGCCGCGACTGCTCGACGAACTCATCTACACGGCGCGTCTCCGCGGAGAACTGGCACCCGGCGCTGCGACTGTGATCGTAGAAGGACCGGAAGTCATCACCTGAGGCGTCGTCCCAGCGGCCGCGAAGCTTCGACATTGGCAAAGAGTCGCTGGACCGGTTGATATTGGGCAGCATAGGTCCTCCCTCTACAACAGCCGCTCCCGCCAGATGTCTTGGCGCGATCTACCTCCCGGCGGATGCAGCAGTTGCCCTCAACGCCCGTTAGCTGATCCGACGGTAGATCGTCAACGGCCCCAACGTCGCGGCGTACCGGTATTCGCGCTGAAACTCGGGCAGCGCCATCGTAGGCAGGTCAATTGGCGTCGAGTCCGTGACGAAGTAGTCCGGTTTTTGAGACAACCACCAGGTGAAGTCGTTACGCCTTATTGAATCGTCGGCGCGCTTGTCAAGAAGGCCCCAATAGTCCACGATATCAGCGCGGCTGTAGAACCCTGCCTCGCCGATTTCCACCATGGCCGCCGTTGGATGAGATTCGGTACTGTGGCGATCTATCCACTCTCCGACCGCGCGATGTTGATTTCGTGATTTGTCAACATCGGTAGGGCGCAGTGCGATAGCGGCACCGAACCCGGCCAAGACAGTCACAGTAGCGACTAATGCCACTGTCGTGTGGCCTCTTTGGATCAATTCGTCAAGCGCAACTGACAGGCCGGCGATCACCCACAACGTCCACGGCGCGTAGTGCCAGACGTAACTTGGGAACAGTCGGAAGACGAGACCATATTCAATTGCGACTATGGCCGCTACGACGGTAAATGCGAGGAGTGCGGCTTCACGGCGGCGGAAGGAAATAAGGGCGCCAACAGCTGCTGCGGCGACCATGAAAGCGCCGAGTACCGTTAGACCGTTGAAGTTCTGCACTTCCCACCCGGTTATGCCTTCAGCGTTCAATTTTTCCAAGAAGCCCAGTTGGCTTATGAAACCACCGTGGGCGTCCCGCTGTGCGAGTTTCGCGGCGAGTGTGCTGGGGAACGGGCTTCCGGTGACGCTCCACACCACCGCTGTCCACACGCCCAGGATGGCGGCGAACGGCGCGAATACGCGAAATGCAGGCCGGAGTTGTCGCCGGATAAGCAACCATATGATCGCCGCTGCGGCAAGGAGAGCTCCATCGGATCGGCAAATCCCAAGCATTCCTAGCAAGCAACCGAGCAAGACCCAGTGCTGGCGTTGCAGCGCCCAAACTGAGCTAATGATCAGAAGCAGGTAGAGGGATGTCTCCATGCCTCTGACGTGAACCATTAGTGGGTCCGCCGAGTACAGCGCGCAGGCCAGCCATCCGGCGCGGCGTCGCCCGTCAGCGAAGAGGACGTGGGCGAGGGTGACGCCGCCAGCACCCCAGGCGGCCACGTAGAGCCAGAGTGCAGAAAGCGGGGGCGCGACACCGACCAGTTTCGCCAACGAAATTAAGAGAACATAAAGGGGTGATGTAACAGCGTTGTCAGTAATTGATCCGGGATTGAAGGTCCAGCCGAGTCCGTCAGCGAGGTTGGCGGCGTAACGCATCAAGATGAACGGGTCGTCGTACACGAATCCGTTCGCCAAGAGGCCGACTGCTACCGGACAGACGAACGCGACAAGGACGATGGCAATCGATTGTCGGAGCGACGGCCGATGAGCTTTTGTGGCCTCGGACGCGGCTGTTTCAGCCGTGTTGAGCATGCAGGAAGCCTAAACGGGAACGTGTACGTACGTACCGGAAACGACGAAACTAAGGGATATGCGCGGTTGCGCTTCGGTGACGGCGCACATCGAAAATGCGCAACTCCCTCACCGGAAGTGCCCACCTGTGTCGCTCCGCCGATGAGGGTGGGCCTCCTTAGATGCTGGTGGTCTGTGACCACGCACCAGCAGCTCTTTGAACGAGACCCGCTTTCTCATGCGCACTTGGCAGGACAACTTGGAGATACATGCCCTGCAAACGAAGTGGTCGATCTCGGCGATTGCCCGCCATACCGAAAAAATCGCAGAACGGTCCGCAACTATTTGAACGGTGTCACGACTCCCGGCGTGCGGGAACCCGCCACCACTAGTGCGCTTGAGTGGTTCGTCGACTACGTCAGTGCGTGGCTGACTAAGGATCAGCATCTGTGGGCCGGCACGTTATGCGACGAGCTCGGAAACCTTGGTTACCAGCTGCTCTATCCGACGCTGACGCTTCAGATCCCGGCACGTAACGTGCGCCCAGCTCGCCAGGAGTGCGCCCACACGGCAGACCGCCAACGCGGTAATTGATCGCCCGCCCGGGGCCGGACCTAAATGGGGACTAGCTAGTGCTGCAGAACCCGCTCGCATCCGTGGGGGTTTGGGGTGTGACGGCGCATCTGTTGGTCGTATCCGTGGTCCATTCGAGTCGGTGGCGGGCAGTGTTGGCGCCGGCGATGATCCAACGCATCTCGTCAACCGCCTGGACCTGATCTCGCGCCCTCTCGGCAAGCTGCCCCATGCCTGGGCGCTTTGACCGGATGTCACCGTATGCGAGCCCGGTTCCGGCCGAGTCACCGCGTCATTCGCCGGGGCGGCCAAGTACTAGGGCCTAGCTGTCCCTATCTTCCGGCGCGGCGTGGCAGCCGCAATAGGTGCGGTGGAGGAAGTCAATCACACTGCAGCCCAACGCTAGTGGCCCAAATGGCCGGACGACGTCACGTCGAACAGGCACAGTTCAGCCTCGATGAATTATTCCGAATGCGTGCTGATGCCCGGCGCCGAGCCACCGCTGCCGGAAAAGGTCACGGTGGCCACCCTCCCCGCTACCTAACCCTTGGCGCTTCTTCTAGCATCGCGTATCCGCTAGTGCTGCACGAGGACCGCATGGTCTCCCGTCATACGCTAGTGTCCTACCGCGGCAACCGCTACTCAGTACGCCGGAGATGGCGGCAGCGACGGTCAGCGTCACCACGTATTGCCAGGCTATTGATGTAGCTCGATTTTCCAGTCATCGTCATATATCGCCTGGCGGCAAACGGGCTCGCCCCGCTCGAAGCAATGCTGCAGTCCGGTCAGATCGGGCCGGAAAGTATAAGCGGCCGGTGACAGATTTATCAGCGTGCCCCCAATCCCCAGCACTAGCCACAACACCGCCAGCTTTAAGCGATTCTGGCTACCTATCACCGCCACGAGTAGCACGATGACGATTGCCGCGGGAACCACGAACACCCGCTGCATCAGGTACGGCGACGTAAGCGGACCACAGACCAATGCGGGCGGAGCCAACAAGACAATTTGCAAAAGCCATAGGAGAACAGCAGTGCGTCCCAAAACTGATGTCGTGATCAGGACAGCGCCCACGCACCACGCGAGAGACAGCACCAGAAACAAAATGCGCCACGGTGAAATCAGCACAGGCGTGAAACCGAATAGCCACGTCGCGCCGACTCGCGCCCACACCTGCGGCAGATCGAGCAGACTTCCGCCAGACGTCTCGCGGTCAGACAGCAGAAGGACCACACCCTGAACCAGCGCTGCGCCCATCACCAGCACGAACAATGCGAGGCTGTGGCGGGATCGCATTCGCCACCACCGCCACAGGAACCACGGCCCGATGAATATACTCATCAGACCGCTAAAGCCGAGAATAGTGACGGCGACCGATTCAGCAATCTTTGCGCCCCGGCTCTGCGGGTCACCGGACAGCATCAGAAGGAGTAGGCACACTCCGCCGATCCATATTAAGTTGGTGATATTCGCCGCTACCTCCCCCAGCGGCAGCATTAAGCAGAGCAACACGAACAACAATGCGCGCAGCTTTCTGCCGGGAATGACCCATTCGAGCCGCGCCGACAGCGCAGGGGTCAGCATCGTTAGGTGAAGCAGCAGTGCCGCCGATGTATAGACGACGGGAGTTAATGCCAAAGGCAGCGGCGTCAGCGTGGCGGCTACCAGCCGCGGAATGAGGTGTAGATATCCTGCGTACGGCTGCACCAAAGCACCAAGACCGCGGTTATGTGCCTGCGACAGGAAAATTGCGCCATCTTCGGCGAAAAATGCTGGATGCAAAAGGCGAAGACTGCCGCGTAGCATCAGTACGCATGCACCGACCAGCACGGCCACTAAAACGTAGCGGCCCTTGCTGGTCTGCACGCTAGCGCGCACCTCCCATGTGTCCTGGGTCGCCACTTTAATTTCTCTTTCGCTTCCCCGACGCGCTGCCGCGTCCATTCAGAACGCGGGGCAAACGACCCTTCTGAACGCCGGGCATCGACGATGCCGGTCCGTCCTTGATTGCATTGCACGACAACATTTTTCGAGCGTGACTCAGTCGTGGTCGCCGTGCCGTCGCCGTTTAATCAGACGCGCAGCACCGGCAGTCACCATCGTGCTGGCCGTCCAACGCAACATGGGTCGCCGCATCGCCAGCCCGTACCAGCGCAGATACGCCGGCAGCCATCCGACCAAGTCGAACTTGCTCGTACCCGCCGTCCGGTCTTCCCAACTGCTGGGCACCTCGTCGACCCGATAACCCAACAAATACGCTTTCGTCGTGAGCTCAAGTCCTACTTCGAAACCGCGGACGCTCTCGACCGGAACCTCTTGGATAAGCCGCCGGCTGTAACCGCGGAAGTTGGTGGTTGCGTCATGCGTCGGCAAGCGACCTACGTAATACAGGCTCAAGCCGGCCGTCCGAGACATGAGTGTCTTCAGACGAGGGCCACCAGTTTGCGAACCTCCCGTCATGTAGCGAGAACCGCTGACGATGTCCGCGCCCTCCTCGCGAATCTTCTTCGCCATCAATGGAATGACCGATGGCGGATCCGACAAATCGGCCATACTGCTCACAATCACGTCGCCACGTGCGGCTGCGAAGCCGGCAATGAGAGCATTTGCAACGCCCTTGCCGATGGAGTTGCGGACCAGACGAACCGTCGGGGGCTTGTCGAGCATCGCCGCGATGGCGGGCAACGTGGTGTCCTCGTCGAAGTCATAACAGATTAATAGTTCGTGTGCTGTGTCGCCCAGCGCTTCGGTGAGACGCCGGATGCAAACCTGAATGTTCTCGCCCTCGTTGTAAACCGGGATGACGACGCTAATCATTCGCTCGTCAACCGTATCGAGAGGCCGGGCCGGCTTCTGCGCGCGAATCAGAAATTGCTTGCCGAAGACGGGCCACGCCCATCTGGAGCGCAGGTAAAGCCGGACTAGGATCGGTGCCTGCGGCCACGGGGAGCGGGTCGTATACGGCAGGAAACGCTCAAACGTTTCAACGACTTTGAAGTGGTGGATCTGGAGTAGCTCGATCAGCGAACGGTCGCTGATGGCTACCGCATGGTCCCAGAAGTCCCAGTAAGCGCCCGGCAGACACCTGACGTTCGGCCCCAGAGCTATGACGTGGCCCCCGGGTTTGAGGACCCGATGCACCTCAACGATGGTGCGTTCGACCTCCGCCTTACTTTGCAAATGCTCCAGCACGTTGCTGGTGAAGACGACGTCGACCGAATCATCGGCAAGGAAGCTAAGATCGTCGGCTGAGCCTTCGTGGAATTCCACGCCCGTCTCCAGCATCTCGGAGCTGTCCGGGTTCACATCGACGCCGATGCGACGGGTGGCCTTGACGTGATTCAGGAATTCGCCGTAGCCGCATCCCAGATCAACGACTGTGTCGCTACGCCTGATCCACGATTGTAGGAAATTGCTGACCAGTACATTCCAAATCTCAGATCGCGACTCGAGATCATGGCCGAATCGATTGCGGTAGAGCTGCTGTAAGTCCGTTTCGCCCGCAATACGCATGTTGTCCTCTGAGGTAAATTCAACGCGCGTCAGATGGTCCCCGCTTCAACGGCGTCGACAATCCACGGTATGACCTCGTCGAGCATGTCGTCGAGTGTCGTCGTGGCCGAAAAACCGAGCATCTCGGATGTCTTGTGGACGTCCGGTGAGCGGAGCTGTACGTCGTGCTCGAACGGCGGATCGCTCTCATAACGAAAGGGGGTATCGGGGCGCATCTTGCGCCAGATAACTTCGGCCAGTTCGATCACGGTGGTGGCCTCGGGAGTGGACAGGTTGAAGTCGTCGTTCAGAGCGGCCGGGTGCTCCATGCATGTACGTATGCCGCGGGCCAGATCCCCACCATAGGTGTAATGCCGCACTTGCGTGCCGTCACCGAGGATGCGAAGCGGATCCTGACCTTTTGCAACCTTCTGGATCAAGTCCGGAACAACGTGACTCATCGCGAGCTTGACGTTGCCGCTAGGGATTTCACGCCCCCCGATTGCCCGCTGTTCGCCCGTACCCACGCAATTGAAGGGACGAATGATCGTGTAAGGCAGGCCGTACTGCTCGTAAGCACCGTGCGCGAAATACTCGCACGCCAGTTTCTGAAACCCGTAAGTGCTTGTCGGAGGCGGACATTCGGTGATGTGCTTCTCAGGGGTGGGAAACACGCTGGCGTTCTCGAACACCATCGACGAGCTGATCACATTGATTTTCTTCAGCCAGCCCTTTTTGTAAGCGTAGATGGCGGCATCGAAGTGCGCTGCCGCGATCCGCTCGTTCTCGGCGAGCAGGTCGTAGGCGTACTCGTGGAAATAGGTGATGCCGCCGATTCGGGCTGCGCTGGCCACCATCTGGTCGCAGCCCTCCACCAGCCTGAGCATCAGATCTACGTCTTTGACGTCACCCTCGACGAAATGGTAGTTCGGGTGATCGTCATAGCTCTTCTTGACTGGGCCGTACTTCGAATAGTTGTCAATCCCTACGACTTCGTGGCCAGCCCGAAGCAACTCGTCGACGACGTAGCCATTGATGAATCCCGCGCTGCCAGTTACCAGAACCTTCACCGGGCCGCAGCTCCCATCCCCAGAGTCGCCAATTCGGCTCCATTCAACTCACTGTCAAGCTCACTCACGTCCACACATCCCCAGACATCCTCGACGACTTTGCCCTGCGGTATGTGCAAACCTCGGTACTCCGAGTGAGGTACTCCGATCACAATCACGTCTGCTCGCCCCACTACGGTATCCAGGGGCAGATAACCCGGACCATCCAGGAACGGGTCATGCCTGATGACTTCTTTGGCTTCGAGCAGCAGCAGATGCCATAGCTTGAAGCTCAGCGAGTCGCGAGTGTCGTCGCAGTCCGCCTTGAAGGTCATGCCGAGGATGCCAACAGTCTTGTCTCGCAGATCAACTCTGCGCTTAAGCATGTTGACGATGAATTGTGGTTGTCCCTCGTTGATCAGCATGGCTGAGTGACCCAGCATGAAGTTGTTGTTACTGAACGCCGCCAGTTGCATCGTGTCCTTCAACAGACACGGTCCTGCCGCCAGCCCGGCTCTCGGCAAGCTGTCGACGCGACCGTTCTTGTAGGTCGCGGCGTGGTGGACGCGGTTAAAATCGAGACCCGCCTCGCGGCAGAGCAGATAAAACTGGTTGGCGACGGCGAACTGGATGTAGCGGTATCCGTTGCAGAACAGTTTCGCCAGTTCGGCTTCCTGCGGTTCGACCTCGATGATTTCGCTAGTGATGCGTGAGAAGAGGTCACGCACGACTCGGATTCCCTCGCTGTCGAATCCGCTGATGATCTGAGGGATCATCCGCAGCTCACGGATAGAATGCCCCTGCGCGATCCGCTCGGGGCAAAAGGTCACATGAACGCCTATGCCACGCTTTTGAAACAGGTCGTGGACGCGCTGGGTGAGACCTGGGTACACAGTACTTCTGAGCACAAGGGTCTGCTCGTCGTGAAAGTACGGGCTGATCTCGTTGATAATCCGGAAGAATGTGTGTGCCTGCGGCGTCAGGTACTCGTCTACCGGTGTCCCTACCACGCAGATGACGATGTCTGCATTTCTTACAATCCAAGAGTCGGTGCTCGCCGAGATGCGACCGGTCGGCAGCAGCCGCTTAAGCAGCTCCTCGGCTCCGTTCTCGATGAAAGGCATCTCACCCGCCATGATTGTCTTTAACGCCGCGGCATTGGTGTCCAAGATGTCGACGAGGTAGCCCGCGTCCGCCAAAACCAAGGCCAGCGGTAAGCCGACATGCCCGGCGCCCCCGATGATGCAGATTCGCTTGTTGGGTGGATTCGCCACGCGAACCGCCCCTCCCCTCGTTATCCCCGACCCCGCCCTTCGGACGCGATCAACTTAGCCCCTGACGCCCAGGGAGACTGTTGGGACGAGCGTACGAGATTGCCACCCGTCGTTGGGACGTTTTTCGGCAAATACGACGACTCAGTTCACGCACGAACCGGTGTAGCCGCAGTTAGAGAGGCTGGTCGGCCGGGGCGCCCCACCAAGCCCGTGCCGCGGCCGCATACCATGTCACTTCACCGTCGCAAACGCCCAAGGGGATCTTGTGCACTTCCTGGTCACCGGGCACACCGGCTTCAAAGGCCCGTGGCTGACCTTGTTGCTACTCGGGCGCGGCAACCAGGTTTCTGGACTGGCTCTCAATCCACCTGACGGCGGCCTCTTCGACCGGGCCGGACTTGCCGACCTACTCGCAGCCGACTACCGAGTAGACGTCCGCGATGCCGCAGCCACATGCGCAGCAATTCGCGAGTTGGCTCCTGACGTCGTGGTGCACATGGCCGCCCAATCGTTGGTTCGCGAGTCCTATCGCAACCCACGCTTCACCTACGAAACCAATGCCATGGGCACTATGAACGTCCTCGAGGCGGTCGGCGCCACTCCTTCAGTGCGCGCGCACGTCGTGATCACCACCGACAAGGTTTACCGGAACGTCGACCAAGAAGCCGGCTACGTCGAGACCGACCCACTCGGAGGCGACGATCCGTACAGCGCATCCAAGGCGATGGCCGATCTGCTCACCCAATCCTGGATCCGCAGCTATCCCGGCTGCCCCACCGCGATCGCCCGCGGCGGCAACGTAATCGGCGGTGGGGACGTGAGCCCCGAGCGCCTGATGCCTGACTTGGTGCGCGCCTATGCAAAGGGCCACGCACCTTTGCTGCGGTTTCCCCGCGCGGTACGACCGTGGCAACACGTGCTCGATTGCCTCAACGGTTACCTCACCATTACCGACGCGCTGCTGGCTGGATCAGGCCAGGGCCAATGGAACATCGGACCCGGCCGGGACAGTTTCGTCGAGGTCGGCCAGGTCGCCACCCTGGCCGCCGACCTCTGGGGCGGCGGCGCTCACTGGGAGAAGCAGCCTGGCGACCATCCCCACGAAGCAAATCTTTTGGCCCTCGACGCCACCAAAGCGCAACAGGAACTTGGCTGGCACAACCGACTGGGCTTCCGCGATGCCGTCGGCTGGACCATCGACTGGGAACAGCGCGTTCACGACGGCGCCGGCCCCCTCGACGTAACCCGCGAGCAAATCGAGGCATTTGAAAACCTGATTTGAAGACCCGCGATCAAAGGAGAAAGCCCATGAGCAACCACACCTACCGCGTGATCGAGATCGTCGGAACTTCACCCGACGGGGTTGACGCCGCAATCAAAAGCGGCTTGGCCCGCGCATCGGACACGATGCGCAACATCGACTGGTTCGAAGTGCAGTCCGTTCGCGGCCACCTGGTAGACGGCAGCGTCGCGCACTACCAGGTGAGCATGAAAGTCGGCTTCCGCCTGGAAGATTCGTAGGTCCGGCGCTACCCCGCGACGGCCCCTGGCTCCGAGAACGGTGCGCCCAGCCCGTGCACCGGCCGGTAGCCTCGCTTGCGCGCCTTGGCGGCGGCGTCGCGGATCAGCTTGTACAGCCCGACGAAGGCGGCGTGGTCGGTCAGCGTCAACGGTGTGAGCAACCGGTTGTGCACCACTGCGAAGGCCAGCCCGGTTTCCGGGTCGGTCCACCCCACCGATCCGCCCAGCCCCACGTGACCAAATCCGGGCATCACATTCTTCAGGGGCAGCGCGTGGTAGCCGAGGTGGAATGCCATCGGTACGAAGATATTCCGGTCCCGCTGAATGATCCGCTCCCCCGTCAGGCCGCTCACCAGGCGCCGGGACAGGAACTGCGTACCGTCGACCTCGCCGCCGTTGGCGATCGCGCCGTACATCCGGGCCAGCGCTCGGGCCGTCACCACCCCGTTGGCGGCGGGGATCTCGGCGTCCAGCATGGCCATGTTGCCCTGGACGGCCGCGATGACACCCGGGAAGTACATGGACCGGTACCCGCCGGAAAAATAGTTCGCCACTTTCTGCACCGCCCCGGTCAGGATCGGATTGGCGGCGAGGTCCTGCGGCATGATGATTTCGGCTGCGCGGGTCGGTGATTCGGCTGGCGGACGACCCAGGTGGATACCGTCGGTGCCCAGCGGTTCGGCCAGTTCCTCCCGGAAAAGCACCCGCATGTCCTTGCCGGTGACTGCCCGGGCCAGCCCGGACATCAGCCAGCCGAACGTCAGCGCGTGATAGGCCGGCTTGCCCAGCAGCCGTCCCGGCGACGCGGCGGCCAACCGTTCCTCCATCAGGACGTGGTCGAGCAGCTCCTCCTGGGTGGCCCCACGCAGACCCGATAGCCCTGCGGTGTGCTTCATCACCTCGCGCACGGTCATCTTCGCCTTGCCGTTGGCGGCGAAGGAATGCCAGTACTCGGCTACCGGCGCGTCGTAGTCGATCAGGTCGCGGTCGGCCAGGCGGTGAATGACAGTGGCCGCCATTCCCTTGGTCGCAGAGAACACCATCGGCGCGTGGTCCGCCGACCAGGGGATCCGTCCGTGCCGGTCGGCCCACCCCTTCCACACATCGACGACGGGTTGACCGTCGAGATAGACCGCTAAAGCTCCGCCGCCGAGGCGGCTACCAGGGAACATGGTCGAAAAAGCACGAATGACGCATGCAAAGTGGGAGTCCGCGGCGCCGAACACACCATGCCCTGCGTCAGGGGCATCGTGAGAAGGGGCAGCGCGGCGATCGACTCCGATGTCTACCGTCACACTTCGAATTTACTTGCCTGTCACCAGCGGGCACTGGCAAACCAAGATTAAGTTACCTAACCGTTAGGAATTTGCTATCTCAAGTATTTGCTGGGCGGCTAAGGCCGGGGTCAGCTCGCCGTCTCGGACCTGACGCTCGACATCCTTGCGGATCCGGCGCACCTCCGGGTTCGACACCACCCGGTCCAGCACTGCGTCGCGAACCATCTGCCAGGTCCAGTCCACTTGCTGATCGCGTCGACGCGCCTCGAACCGTCCGGCCTCGGTGAGCACCCGACGGTGTTTTTCGACGGTCTCCCACAGTTCGGTCAGGCCGGTCCCCTCCGTCGCGCTCATCGTCAAAACGGGTGGCCGCCAGAGTGTTTCGCGAGGATAGATCAGCCTGATCGCTCCGGACAGCTCACGGGCGGCCACCCGCGCATCCTTGAGGTGCGCACCGTCGGCCTTGTTGACCACGACGATGTCGGCGAGTTCGAGCACACCTTTCTTGATGCCCTGCAACTGATCCCCGGTGCGGGCCAGGGTCAGCAGGACGAAAGTATCGACCATATTGGCCACCGCGACTTCGGACTGCCCGACGCCGACCGTTTCGATCAGGATCACGTCAAAACCCGCTGCCTCCAACAGGACCACTGTCTCCCTGGTGGCCTTTGCTACCCCACCGAGCGTCCCCGACGTCGGGGATGGCCTGATGTAGGCGTCGGGGTGAATCGCCAGGCGGGCCATCCGGGTTTTGTCACCCAGGATTGAGCCGCCGGTGCGCGTCGACGAGGGGTCGACGGCCAGCACCGCCACCTTGTGACCCTGGTCGATGAGGTGCATGCCGAGCGCCTCGATACTGGTGGATTTGCCCACCCCGGGCACCCCGGTGATGCCCACCCGGTGGGCGTTGCCGGCGTCGGGCAGCAGCGTCAGTAGTAGCTGCTGGGCCCGTTCCCGGTGGTCGGCGCGGGTGGATTCCAGCATTGTGATGGCCCGTGGCAACGCAGCACGGTCGCCGCTGCGGATCGCTTCGGCTAGGTTCTCGACCTTCATCGGGCGGTTCTCACCGCGACACTGCATCCCTGCACAGGACACGCCGCACGGCATGTGCCAGTTTTCAGTCTCGACGCAACCATCGGCGGCTAGCTCAGGTCGTACCCGAGTCGCTCGGCGAGCTTTTCCAGCAAGCCGACCGCCGCTTCGGCGATAACGGTCCCGGGCGGGAAGATTGCGGCCGCCCCGGCCTCGTACAGCTCGTCGAAGTCACCAGGCGGGATGACGCCGCCCACCACGACCATGATGTCGGAGCGGCCCACCTCGGCAAGCGCGTCACGCAGCGCCGGGACGAGGGTGAGATGCCCTGCCGCCAACGAGGACACCCCCACGACGTGCACGTCGTTGTCGGCGGCCTGCCGCGCGACCTCTTCGGGAGTAGAGAACAGCGACCCGACGTCGACGTCGAACCCGATGTCGGCGAATGCGGTGGCAATCACCTTCTGGCCGCGGTCGTGACCGTCCTGCCCCATCTTGGCAACCAGAATTCTGGGCCGGCGACCGTCGGCTTCGGCGAACTTCTCGACGAGTTCGGTTGCTTTGGACAACCCGGTGATGTTGGACCCTCCCTGAATTTCGTCCCGGTAGACACCGGCGATGGTCCGAATCTCGGCTTGGTGCCGGCCATAAACCTTTTCCAGGGCATCCGAGATCTCCCCCACCGTCGCCTTGGCCCGGGCCGCGTTAATGGCCAGCGCCATCAAATTGTTGCCCAGACCGTCGTCTCCGGCGGGACCCTGCGCAGCGGCCGCGCGGCTGAGTTCGGCCAGGGCGGCCTCCACCTCAGCCTTATCCCGGCTTTCCCGCAGCTCTTTGAGTTTGGCCAGTTGCTCGGCGCGCACCCGGCTGTTCTCGACCTTCAGCACTTCGATCTCTTGGTCTTCGACCACCTGATACTTGTTGACGCCGATCACCGGTTGCTGACCCGAATCGATGCGCGCCTGAGTCCGGGCGGCCGCTTCCTCAATGCGCAGCTTGGGAATACCGTCGCTGATCGCTTGGGCCATGCCGCCGTGCTCGGCGACTTCCTCGATGTGTGCGCGTGCCCGCTGCGCCAGTTGGTGAGTCAGCCATTCCACGTAATACGAACCCGCCCACGGATCGATCGGTCGGGTGGTACCGGACTCCTGCTGCAGCACCAGCTGAGTGTTCCGCGCGATGCGGGCGGAGAAATCGGTGGGCAATGCCAGTGCCTCGTCAAGTGCGTTGGTGTGCAACGACTGCGTGTGCCCTTGGGTAGCGGCCATCGCTTCGATGCAGGTGCGGGCGACGTTGTTGAAAACGTCCTGAGCCGTGAGCGACCAGCCCGAGGTCTGCGAATGTGTGCGCAACGACAGCGATTTGGCGTTCTTGGGGTCGAATTCGGCGACCAGCTCGCTCCACAGCAGCCGCCCCGCCCGCAGTTTGGCCACCTCCATGAAGAAGTTCATTCCGATGCCCCAGAAGAACGATAGTCGCGGCGCGAACTTGTCGATGTCCAAGCCGGCGTCCAAGCCCGCTTTGATGTACTCGACACCGTCGGCCAACGTGTAGGCCAGCTCCAAATCCGCTGTAGCACCGGCTTCTTGGATGTGGTAGCCGGAGATCGAGATGGAGTTGAACTTCGGCATCTTGGCGCTGGTGTAGGCGAAGATGTCGGAGATGATCCGCATGGACGGCTGCGGCGGGTAGATATAGGTGTTGCGGACCATGAACTCTTTGAGGATGTCATTCTGGATGGTGCCGGCCAGCTTCTCCGGCGGCACCCCCTGCTCCTCGGCGGCAACCACGTACAGCGCCAGGATCGGCAACACGGCGCCGTTCATCGTCATCGACACCGACACCGTCGACAGGTCGATACCGTCGAACAGCTGGCGCATGTCGAGAATGGAATCGATTGCCACGCCGGCCATTCCGACATCGCCCTGAACGCGGGGATGGTCGGAGTCGTAGCCGCGGTGGGTGGCCAGGTCGAAAGCCACCGACAAGCCCTTCTGGCCGGCAGCCAGGTTGCGGCGGTAAAACGCGTTGGACTCCGCGGCTGTGGAGAACCCGGCGTACTGCCGAATGGTCCAAGGCTGGTTGACATACATCGTCGGATAGGGACCCCGCAGGAAGGGGGGCTCACCCGGGAAGGTGTGCAGCGGGTAACCGTCCTCACCTGCCGCCGCACGGTCTGAACCGATGTACACCGGCTTGACGTCGATGCCTTCGGGTGTCTGCCACTGCAAGTCGTCCGGTGAGTACCAGTGCGCCTTGGCGGCGGCGGTGATGTGCTCTTGCACCGCGCCTTCGGTGGGCGGTTCGGTGGCCCGTTCGCTGTGCAGCGCAATGTCGGCGAAACTGCCAATCAGGGTTGGGACGGTTTCCGGAGCCGGATTGCCGGCGACATCATGTACCGTCATTGTCTAGGCTCCCAGCCGGGTGAGTAGATCCGAAAGTGCTTCGACCGCATTGATTTTGGCCGTCAAGAATTCGTCAGGCCTATGCTCGGCCTGCCCCACCGCCTTTTCCGGACCGGCCAGGTATACCCGCTCGACGCCGGCGGCGCGCGCCGCCTGCACAATTCCGGCCGCCTCGTCGGCGTAACGCTTGTCTGTACCGCAGATCACCACCGCCGCCGGTGATCCCGCCGCATCGACGGCGTCCGCCACCCCTTCCGCATCGACGGTTCCGGGGTTGACCGCTTCGATGCCTCCCGAGGCCAACAGGTTTGTGGCGAAGGACGTGCGGATGTTGTGCTCGGCCAGGGGCCCCAGCGGCAGCAGCAACACCTGCGGGCGCTTGTCATGTTCGACGAGGAATACGTCCGACCGGTCCCGCAGGGCTTCGAACTCTGCGGCGTAACGCCGCACGTGCCCGGCCCGGCCCAGCGAATCCCCTTGCGGCAGTGGAGCTTCACCCAGGTTGGGGAACTCGTTCACACCGGTGATGGCGATCCGCCGATGCGCGATGTCCTCGGCGCGGTGTTCGGCCAACTCCGCGATGCGGCCGGCCAGGTACTCACGGGCTTCGACGAAACCGCCGTGCTCTTCGATGGACTGAAAGTGCTGCCAGGCCCGTTCAGCCAATTGCTGAGTGAGGTCCTCGACGAACCAGGACCCCCCAGCAGGGTCGAGCACCCGGCCGACGTGTGACTCCTCCAGCAGCAGTAGCTGGGTATTGCGTGCGATTCGGCGGGCAAAGCTGGTCGCGGTGCCCGGCCACCCGCCGGGGATCGACACGTCGAACGCATACACCAGTACCGTGTCGGCGCCACCGACGCCGGCGCCGAACGCCGCCAGCGTGCAGCGCAGCATGTTCACCCACGGGTCGCGCTGCGTCATCATCGGCAACGACGTCTCCGCGTGCACGACGGCCGCGCCGCCGTCGGGATCGCCGGCAACTTCGGCGACCCGCGCCCAGAGTTGGCGCACCGCGCGCATTTTGGCCAGCGTCATGAACTGGTCATCGTCGGCGGCCAACCGGAAGCTGATCTGGCCGAGGGCCTGCCCGACCGTCAGCCCGGCCTGCGTTAGCTCCCGCAGGTAGGCGACCGCGGCGGCAACCGTGGCTGCAAGCTCCCACGCGGCGGTCGCGCCCAGATTGTGGAACGCGGGCCCATCGACGGTGACGGCCCGCACGCCCTGGCTGCCGACCGCTAGTTTGGCCACCGCGACGACGTCCTCGAGCGGCGCAGCGCTGCGGTCACTGAGCGTCGCCGTCAACGGGTCGGCACCCAGGTCCACCGACACCGTGGCCCGCTGGTCCTCTTCCACCCGTTCAACCAGCGACAACAGCACGTTGGCGGCCGCGACGTAGTCAGCGCCCGCGTCGAGGATCACCGGCGCCATGCTCAGGTACACACCGTCGAGCAACGTCTCAAGTTGTTCGGGTGCGACGCCCGACTCCCCCACCCGGACCAGCAACGCGCTGACACCTTCACCAAGAGCGGCCAGGAGTGCCCCATTCGCCTCGTTGGTAGGCATGTCGGGCAGCGGAAATGCCTCGGCGACCTTCCAACCGGACTTGACGTCGCGCAAAGCATCCGCGCCCCGTACGAACGGCCATTGCCCGGGCAGCGGTGGTTCCGGCAGTTCGTCGAAGGCGGTGTAGAGCGGGCGGATGGCGAACCCGTCATAGGTCGGCGTCTCCAGCCGCTCCTCGGGGTGATCCCCTAGGTCGGCGGGCTCGGTCCGCGTGCTCTTCGACAGGACGCCGGCAACCGCACTGCGCCAGCGCCCGCGAACCTGTTCTAGGTCGGCGAGTTCGGGTACGTCAATGGACACCGATTTGCTCCTGTTTCCGCAGCAATTGTGGGTTACTCCGGGATTGTCACTTGGCTAATAAGGCTAATTGATCGGGGGCTGAACATAGCTATCGAGGTGTTGTGATCAGTGGCTCACCGGTGACGAAACGCCAGCCTGCGGCTACGGGATATTCACGTCCGACCCGTACCCTTGGAGACCGTGACGACCGCCGCCATCAGCAAGACCGCCGACACGGTGCGCGGGATTGCCGGTGTCGTCGCCACCGCGGTGCGGCAAACGTCGCCATTGCGCCTGGCCGTCACGGTGGTAGGAATCACAGTCTTGGTGGTTGTCGCCCTGCTGGTTCCGCTGCCCACCGCGATGGAAATGCGGGATTGGGCCCGGTCGGTGGGCCCATGGTTCCCGCTGGTGTTCTGGCTGGTGCACGTAGTCGTGACGGTGCCGCCCTTTCCCCGCACGGCGTTCACGCTGGCGGCGGGCTTGTTGTTCGGGCCGTTGTTCGGCATCGCGATCGCAGTGACCGCCAGCACCGCGAGCGCGGTTTTGGCGACGCTACTGGTACGGGCGACCGGATGGCGACTGAACCGTCTGGTGCACAACCGCGCGGTAGGCCGGCTGGATGACCGGCTCCGCGAGCGCGGCTGGCTCGCGATCCTGTCGTTGCGGTTCATTCCGGTGGTGCCGTTCTCGGCGATCAACTACGCCGCCGGCGCATCAGCGGTGCGGGTGCAGCCCTACATGTGGGCCACCATGGCCGGTCTGTTGCCGGGCACCGCGGCAGTGGTCATCCTGGGCAACGCGTTCGCCGGGGACAGCAGCCCGCTGCTGATCCTGGTTTCGGTGTGCACGGGCGGGTTGGGCCTTTGTGGCCTGGTCTACGAGGTACGCCAATACCGGCGCCACCACCGGCGCGCGCCGGAGGCTGCCGATCCGGCGGCTGAGCCGGCCGTCACGCACTGAACAATCCGCCCTGCCCGGCTGGGGCCGCGTTGGATGCATGATTTATCCCATGAACCCGGCGACACAGGCGTCTCTTCGCACCGTCCTGTTGCTCGCCGGCACGCTGCTTTGCCTGATGGTGGCGGTGTGGCCGTTGATCGCGCGCGGGGCAAGGCGCAGACCGGCACCGAATTCGCGGGGAACTTACAGTTGGCGGCTGTCCGCGTTCGCCTTGCTCAGCACCGCAGCGTTTGTGGCGGCGTTGTGGATGCCGCCACACCAGGCGCCGCTGCTGCAATTGAAGCCGGATGTGCAGCCGCCCATCCCGCTGCCCGCTGCGGGCGCCATCGGGCCGGGCACCGGTATCGCCGTCACCTACGCCGACGGCAGCGGCGGAATGGGTTGCACCGCAGGATTTCTGGTCCGCACTGACGACGGCGACACCGGCGTGCTCACCGCCGGACACTGCAACAAGGTCGGCGAACAGAGCAAGGTGAGCATGAATCCTGGCAGCATCCCCTACACGACCGTGGGCAGATTCAGCCGAACCGTGCTCGAAGGAGAGCGCGGCGAGGCCCACGACATCGGGCTCATCCTGCTCGACTCCGACGAGGTACCCCGCACCCCAGCCATCACCGCCTCGATGCCGGTCACCGGTGTGGCCGACGAGCTACAACTTGGTCAGCAGCTGTGCAAGTACGGCATGACGACGGGCCGGATGGAATGCGGACAGATCACCGGCGTCAGTGAAAGCAAGGTGGTCTTCCTGGCGGCCAGCCGATGCGGCGACTCCGGGGGCCCCGTCTATCTCTTGACCAACGACGGTGCCGTCGCGGTGGGTATCCACATCCGCGCCGGGAGGCCGAACGACCCCAACCCCGGATGTTCCACGCCGGCAACATTTTCGGTGGCCGAATTGGTGCAGCCGTGGCTGACGCAGTGGGGTCTCACCGCCGTGACGAGCTGAGTGGCAAACTCAGTCGAAATTGCGCACCGCCGTCATGCGGCACACAGATCAGGTCGCCACCATGCGCTCGGGCCAATGCCCGGGCGATCGGGAGTCCGAGGCCGGCGCCACCGTGCTCGCGGGCGCGTCCGGCATCCAGGCGCACCAGACGTTCGAAGATCCGGTCTCGTTGATCGTCGGGAACCCCGGGGCCGGTATCTGTGACAGTGATGACCGCGGCCGCGCCGTCTTCGGACAGGTCGACGGTGATAGAGCCGGCTGGGGTGTACCTGCGCGCATTGTCCAGCAGATTGGACAAGCTCTGCGCGACGCGCATGGGATCCGCGTGGATGGTGAGCATCGGCAACCCGGTGCGGACAACCGAGATGCGGGGACTCAGCATCGAGGCTCGCTGCACTTCGGCGTCGACGATTACGGCCAGGTCGGTGTCTTGGCAATCCAATGCCAGCCCCGCGTCGATGCGACTCAGATCCAACATGTCGGCAACCAACCGCCCGGCACGTCGCGCGTCGGACCGCAACAAATCGGCCCGCCGCTGCTGACCAGCCGAATCGGTCTCGTGAGCGGCGAGTTGTTCGGCGGCAGCCTGCATTCCCGCGATCGGGGTGCGCAACTCGTGTGCGGCGTCGACAAGAAATTGCCGGGTCGCGGCTTCGGCTCGTTGCGCCTCTTCGGCGGCCCGGCGGGCACGCTGTTCGGACTCCTCCAAGGCATCCAGCATCCCGTCGAATGCGCTCGCGGCGCGGCCTAATTCGGTATCCGTGCGTGACGGGCGCAGTCGTCCACCACGGTCACCGGTGGTGATGTCCCGGGCCAGGGAGGTCAGCCGGTCCAGCGGGCGCAACGCCGTGCGGCTCACCGCAACCAGCAACAGCCCCGCGACCACCAGAGTCGCCAGGCCGCCGCTGATCATCAGTCGACGCAAATCCCGGGTGACCTCGGTGGTCTGGGTGGTGTCGGCGACCAGGATCACCCGAGCCCCGCCGGGCAGGGGGTGCACCAGCACGGTCGCGGTGCCGTCGGGCGGGACAGCGGGCGGCGGTGGTGGCGGTGGCAGTAGTGGGGGACCGGGCGGCAGCGGCGGCGGGGGCACCGGTACCAGGCTGGGTGGCACTGACGTCCCGATGCTGGGCGCCGGCGCGACGCTCGATACGGGCGGCGGTGGCGGATAGCTCGGCGTGGAAGAAAACTGCGGGTAGGGCGGCGGCGGCAGCTGGACGCGAACCGTGAACACCAGACCGGTCACCGCGAAGGCGGCAGCCGCGCCTAGTGCCAGGCCCGCCAGCCCAGCGCCGATCACCACACCGGTGGAATGCCGTCGGACGGCCGGTGGCGGAGCGGCCGGCGGCGTGTTGGTCGAGGTCACGCGCAGAGCGTAACGCCATCGCCGACCCCTGAGCCGGCAAAGTTGCCGCGTTACCCTCGCGAAGTATGACCCAGTTCAGTGTCGGCACTCCGCGGGTGCTGGTAGTCGAGGATTCCGAAACCATCCGCGAAATGGTCGGCGAAGCGCTCACCGATGTCGGCTACCACACCGATATCCGTTGTGACGGAGAAGGATTGGAAGAGGTACTCGACGGTGTGCGGCCCGATCTGGTGGTGCTCGACGTGATGCTGCCCGGGCGCGACGGATTCGAACTCATCGACGTGATCCGCCAATGGGGTGAGATCGGGATTGTGTTGATCACGGCCCGCGATGGATTGCCGGACCGGCTACGCGGCCTCGACGGGGGCGCCGACGACTACGTGGTCAAGCCGTTCGAGCTCGCCGAACTGGTGTCGCGGGTAGGCGCGGTGCTGCGTCGCCGCGGGCGACTACCCACCGTGGTGCAGATCGGTGACGTGATTTTGGACGTCGATGCCGGCGTAGCGGCCCGCGATGGCCACCGGCTCGACCTGACCGCCACCGAACTGAGGTTGCTGCAATTTCTGGTGGAACAACGCGGCCGGATTGTCAGTGCCAGTCAGATCCTCAGCGCGGTGTGGGGCTACGACGCATACGATCCCAACCTGGTTCAGGTGCATATCAGCGGGTTGCGACGCAAACTCGAGGCACACGGGCCGCGGATTCTGCACACCGTGCGGGGCATCGGCTATCGACTGCAGCCGCAGCGATCATGACAAGCGACAGTCAGACGGCCACGCCGTCGCTGCAGCGCCGGGTGTTGATGCTGGTGGTGGCGCTCCTTGCGGTGTTGCTGGTCGTGCTCGGTCTGACGGTCGATGTCAGCCTGGGCGTGCAGGCGCGTCGGAATCTGCACGATCGACTGCTGGCCGCCACCTCCCGCGCCGACGCACTGGCCGCCCAGGGGACCGCACCCGATCTGCTTGCAGCCCAACTCAACGGCGGAGGTGTGCGCGCACTGGTCGTCACCGCGGATGGCGCCACCTACGGTGATCCCGGTATCAGCCCCCGCAATGCCGGCCCCACCAGCGCCAGCAAGAGGACCGAGACAATCAGAAAAACAAGGCCGTTCGCC
>NZ_LZLQ01000019.1 GCF_001673315.1 Mycobacterium asiaticum
GCACTCATCTGGCCGTTGAAGAAGCCGGAGACCTGGCTGCCGATGTTGCCCACGCCGGAGATCATGGCCGCGGTGTTGGCGGCCAGCGTGCTGGTGTTGGCGAAACCGGAGATGGCGTTGCCGAGGTTCTGGAAGCCCGACAGCAACGACCCGGCGTTGTACCAGCCCGACGTCAGCGCCCCGTTGGCATTGGCGAAGCCCGAACTCAGATCGCTGGAGTTGAAGAAGCCGGAAGTCCCACTGGAATTCCCGTTGAAGAAGCCCGAGGACAACGACCCCGAGGAGTTCCCAATACCGAGCAGCCCCGGTGCCGTGAGGTTGAGGTTGCCGAGGAGCGTCATCTGGAAGGGCACCTGTACGTTCGCTCCGACCACCAGGTCCTTCAGGACGATCGGGTTGATGACAATGGGGGGCATCTGTGGGGTCAGTTGGGTACCAGAGAAACTGCTCGTGAAGAAAATGAGGGCGGTAACCGACACGTTGACCGGGATGCCGAACTGCGGGATCGGCCCAATGGTGATTGGATCGAAATAGCCGGTGATCGGGATCGACGCGTTCGTACCCGCCACCAGGTCGATCGGAACCGCCGGGAGATTGATCGGGATGGAAAAACCGTCGGCCACTTGATTGTCGGCCAGCATGAATGAACCGAGGTTCATGCTGCCGGTGTTGAACGAACCGGTGTTGAGGTCGCCTGAGTTGGCGAAGCCGGTGTTGACGCTGCCGCCGTTGAAGCTGCCGGTGTTGCGATCCCCCGCGTTGGCATCACCGGTATTGAGGCTGCCGGCGTTGAAACTTCCCGTGTTGTAGCTACCGGTATTGCCGACGCCGGTGTTGTAGCTGCCGGTGTTGCCGATACCGGTATTGCCGATGCTGGTGTTGCCGATACCGGTGTTGTAGTCACCGGCATTGCCGATGCCGGTGTTTCCATCACCAGAGTTGAAGAACCCGACGTTGTTGTTCCCGGAGTTGAACAGACCGATATTGCCGCTACCAGCATTCAACCCACCGAAACCGCTCAGGTGGTTACCGAAGAGCCCAATACCAGAGTTGTTGTCACCCCAGTTAGCCAACCCGATATTGCCGTTACCGCTGTTGCCGAAACCGAAGTTGCCGCTACCGGTGTTGCCGAACCCGATGTTGCCGCTACCGGAGTTGCCGAACCCGATATTGCCATCACCGAGGTTGCCGAATCC
>NZ_LZLQ01000020.1 GCF_001673315.1 Mycobacterium asiaticum
TCCGGGCGGTGCGGGCGGAAACGGCGGTGCCGGCGGATCGACCACGCTGATCGGCGACGGCGGTGACGGCGGTGCCGGCGGAAATGGTGGATCGGGCACCCCCGACGGGATTGCCGGTAGCGGCGGTGCCGCTGGTGCGGGAGGGTTGCTGTTCGGCAGCAACGGATCAACCGGCTGAGAGCAGTCGGTCAGAGCGGCCAGGTGCCCGGTCCGGCGGCATAGCGGATCACCGGTGACGCCGGCAACGGACGCCGCTCCTCGGTGGAGATCGCGTCGATGACCAGCGCGACGTAGCGTCGCCAGCCGTCGCTGTCGGTATCCATCGTCGACAACACGCTGTAGAGCATCGCGATGAGCCGGGGCAGGTCGTCGGCGACAAGGTCCTTGCGTACCCGCCCGTCCCGCTGTGCGCGCTGTACCAACTCGCCGAGCGCGTCGTTCAACGAGTCCGAGACGTCGGGTGTCAACGATCCAGCCCGGTGCGCAGCCGTCAGCAGGTGATGTTCCCGGGCTCCGAGGGCAATCGCCGCGTGAATCAGGCGCGTCAGGCCGCCTAGCGGGTCCCGCGAGCAGCGGGCCTCTTCGATTGCGGGAGTGAGGTTTTCGGCGATGCTGTGATCCAGGGCGGCGCGGACCAACTCACCCTTGGTCGGGAAGCGGCGATACAGCGTGCGTTCGCCGACACCTGCCCGACGCGCCACCGCCTCTACGGGTGCATCCGGGCCGGTCTCGGCGTAAACCTCACGCGCGGCGCACAGAATGCGCTCCACGTTGCGGGCCGCGTCGGCCCGCAACCGTTGTGGGTCTTGCACCGCGGTCACCGTGACAGCCTAACTGACAGTTGACTGCCACTATGCCCCGTCCTACGCTCGTACAACTGACAGCCGTCTGACACTTGATGGGAATTACCGGTCATGTCAACCGCTTCCGAAGTTCGCTCCGAGGCTGAGCTCCCGGTCATTCCCGTCCCGCGCGCCGCCCGGTGTCCGTTGGCGCCGCCGGCCGAATTCGTCGGTTGGCGTGACCAACCCGGGCTGCGGAAAGCGATGTATCGCGGCCAACCGGCCTGGGTGGTGAGCCGGTACCAGGACATCCGGGCGGCCCTGGTCGATACGAGATTGTCCGCGGACACCATTCCGGACTTCATGAAGCCGCAGAACACCGAGAACACCCCGGTGATGTTCGCCCGGGTGGACGATCCGGAGCATCATCGGTTGCGGCGAATGCTCACCGGCAACTTCACCTTCCGCCGCACCGAAGCGATGCGGCCACAGATACAAGAAATCGTCGACCACTATCTGAACCAGATGATCAGCACGGGACCGCCGGCCGATCTGGTCCGCGAATTCGGCTTGCCGGTGCCGTCGCTGGTGATCGCGCTGCTGCTCGGTGTGCCGCCGGAAGACCTCGAGCTGTTCCAGCACCACACCACCGTGGGCCTGGACACCAGGTCGACCGACGAGGAGAAGGCCCAGGCCTTCGGCGCGATGTACGCCTACATCCAGGAGTTGGTGGTCCGCAAGGAGCGCGAGCCGGGGGACGACCTGATCAGCCGCCTGATCGTCGATCACATGGCCTGCGGTGAGGTCAACCGCGAGACGGTCGGCATGACCAGTGTGATCATGATGCAGGCCGGCCATGAGACCACCGCTAACATGATTTCGCTGGGAACCGTTGCACTGCTTGACAATCCCGATGTTTTCCGGCGCCTCGGCCAGACCGACGACCGTACGGTGATCGGCAATATCGTCGAAGAGCTGATGCGCTATCTATCGATCGTGCACAGTCAGGTGGACCGGGTGGCCACCGAAGATCTGATGCTGGGTGGCCAACTCATTCGCGCCGGCGATGTCGTCTTGATGAACCTGCCCGCCGGCAACTGGGACCCCGAATTCGCGTACGGCCCAGAGGTTTTGGATGACGACCGCAATACGCGCGGCCACCTCGGTTTCGGTTATGGGGTGCATCAGTGCATCGGCGCCAATCTGGCCCGGGTGGAGATGCAGGTAGCGTTTGCGACGCTGGCGCGGCGCCTGCCCGGGCTGAAGCTGGCGGCGGCGCCGGATCAGTTGCAGTTCAAGGAATCCGATATCTACGGCATGAAAGAACTACCGGTCAGCTGGTGAAAGCCGCAGCTGCGGTCGACGGCCGGGTCGCAGTCATCACCGGCGCCGGAAGCGGCGTGGGTGAGCAGTACGGCTGCTGCTGGTCGCCCGCGCTCGTCGTCAACGACTTCGGTTGGGCCGGGAACATTTTGAACGTGGCCGGCCCGCCGAACGGTTACACCGGGCCCAGTGGTCCCGCAGGCGAGATGAGTGAACTGTTCGCCATCGTCATGAGCAACTGAACGCGATGCCGACGCCGTCGGGCGGTGGCACCGACCGTAGACACCCGAACGGCTGAACACCGGCGGTGCCCAATCGCGCCGCGGACTGGCGCGCGTAGTTCACGCAGAACACCCCGGCCTGATCCGCGCGGCACCGGTAATCCCCGAAGGACAACGAGTCCCCGTTGGCCAGTTCGGTTCCGGTG
>NZ_LZLQ01000021.1 GCF_001673315.1 Mycobacterium asiaticum
AAGTCAGGCAGCACCAGCCCGGGGAAGCCCGGAATGTTGATGCCCGGCAAGCCGAAGTTCAGCGGCGGGAACTGGAAGCCCGGGAAGCCCGGCAGCGGCGGCAACTCCAGGTTGCCGGCCAGGTTCACCAGCGTGTTCAGGCCACCACTCAGCGCGGCACCGAAGTCAGGCAACACCAAGCCCGGGAAGCCGGGGATGTTGATGCCCGGCAGCCCGAAGTTCAGCGGCGGGAACTGGAAACCGGGGAACCCAGGCAGCGGGGGCAGTTCCAGGTTGGCCCCGAGGTTGATCAGGGTGTTGAGGCCGCCGGTGAGGGCTGCGCCGAAGTCAGGCAGCACCAGCCCGGGGAAGCCGGGGATGTTGATGCCCGGCAGGCCGAAGTTCAGCGGCGGGAACTGGAAGCCCGGGAAGCCCGGCAGCGGCGGCAACTCCAGGTTGGCCCCGAGGTTGATCAGCGTGTTCAGCCCACCAGTCAGGGCGGCGCCGAAGTCAGGCAGCACCAGCCCGGGGAAGCCCGGAATGTTGATGCCCGGCAAGCCGAAGTTCAGCGGCGGGAACTGGAAGCCCGGGAAGCCCGGCAGCGGCGGCAACTCCAGGTTGCCGGCCAGGTTCACCAGCGTGTTCAGGCCACCACTCAGCGCGGCACCGAAGTCAGGCAACACCAAGCCCGGGAAGCCGGGGATGTTGATGCCCGGCAGCCCGAAGTTCAGCGGCGGGAACTGGAAACCGGGGAACCCAGGCAGCGGGGGCAGTTCCAGGTTGGCCCCGAGGTTGATCAGGGTGTTGAGGCCGCCGGTGAGGGCTGCGCCGAAGTCAGGCAGCACCAGCCCGGGGAAGCCGGGGATGTTGATGCCCGGCAGGCCGAAGTTCAGCGGCGGGAACTGGAAGCCCGGGAACCCCGGCAGCGG
>NZ_LZLQ01000022.1 GCF_001673315.1 Mycobacterium asiaticum
CCACGACTTCGTCCTCGTCGATACCGCCGGCCGACTGGGTATCGACGATGAGTTGATGGCTCAGGCCGCCGCCATCCGCGACGCCGTCAATCCCGACGAGGTGTTGTTCGTCCTGGACGCGATGATCGGCCAGGACGCCGTCGCGACCGCCCAGGCATTTGGCGACGGCGTCGGGTTCACCGGCGTCGTGCTGACCAAGCTGGATGGCGGCGGCCTGAGCCATCAACTCCTCGTCGATACCCAGTCGGCCGGCGGTATCGACGATGACGAAGTCGTGGTGCTTGGTCTTGGCTTCGGTGATGCCTGCGGCCGCGACGGCGACCGGGTCGCCCGGCCCTGACTCGGGTGAAGCGCCAGGGTGCGGCGCGAACACCGGGACGCCCGCGCGCTGGCCGACGACCTGAAGCTGGTTGACGGCGGCCGGACGCTGGAGGTCGCAGGCCACCAACAGGGGCGTATGACCCTGGTTCTTGAGCCGGAACGCCAGCTTGCCGGCCAGCGTCGTCTTACCGGAACCCTGCAGGCCGGCGAGCATGATGACGGTCGGCGGCGTCTTGGCGTAGGCGAGCTCCCGTGTCTGCCCACCGAGGATGCCGATCAATTCCTCGTTGACGATCTTGACGACCTGTTGCGCCGGGTTGAGGGCGCCGGACACTTCGGCACCGCGGGCGCGCTCCTTTATCCGGTGGACGAAGGCGCGGACGACGGGCAGCGAAACGTCGGCTTCCAGCAGCGCGAGCCGGATTTCGCGGGTGGTGGCGTCGATATCGGCGTCGGTCAGGCGGCCCTTGCCGCGCAGCCCCTGAAGGGCACCGGTCAAGCGGTCGGAGAGCGATTCAAACACGACCGCCAGCCTAGTGGTGATCGCGAGCGCGGCGAAGCCGGGCGAAGCGGGTCACCACAATCAGACCCGGTGGTGATCGCGAGCGCGGCGAAGCCGGGCGAAGCGGGTCACCACGAACGGACCCGGTGGTGATCGCGAGCGCGGCGAAGCCGGGCGAAGCGGGTCACCACGAACGCGACACTGCAACCTGGTACACGACACGCCGCGGGATGTGTACCTGGTTTCAATTTCGGCGCGCGCGACGCGCACTGTGCACCTCCGACGCGCACTGCCTCACCTGAGCCAACCCCCAAGCGCGCCCACTGCGCGCCCACGACGCGCCCACGACCCCGTCGATCCGTACTACCTGCAGCGAAAAGCGTTGTCGTGTTAGATTTTACAGCCGCGCCCGGTATCGCCCCGGCGCGAACACGCCAGCTAACGGGGGGATTGTTGTCGCTGCAGCCGGTCGGCCATTTCCCCGCCGAAGGTAGCCGACCGCTGCGCGGTTGGCAGCGTCGCGCTCTGGTGAAGTACCTAGGTACCGAACCGCGCGATTTCCTGGCTGTCGCCACACCAGGTTCCGGCAAGACCGCGTTCGCCCTGCGCATCGCGGGCGAACTCATCGCTCACCGCGCCGTCGAGCAGCTCACGGTCGTCGTGCCCACCGAACACCTGAAGGTCCAGTGGGCACAGGCCGCGGGACGGCAGGGACTGTCCCTGGATCCGAAGTTCTCCAACTCCAACCCCCAGACCTCGCCGGAGTACCACGGCGTCGTCGTCACCTACGCGCAGGTGGCCGCGCATCCCACCCTGCACCGGGTGCGCACCGAGCAGCGCAAGACCCTGGTGATCTTCGATGAGATCCACCACGGCGGTGATGCCAAGACCTGGGGTGACGCCATCCGCGAGGCTTTCAGCGACGCGACCCGCCGACTCGCGCTGACAGGCACGCCGTTCCGCAGCGACGACAGCCCCATCCCCTTCGTGAACTATGAAGCCGGCTCCGACGGCATCCTGCGGTCACAGGCCGACCACACCTACGGATATGCCGAAGCCTTGGCCGACGGCGTGGTGCGCCCGGTGGTGTTCATGGCCTATTCGGGACAGGCACGCTGGCGGGACAGCGCAGGCGAGGAGCACCAGGCCCGGCTGGGTGAGCCGCTGTCGGCCGAGCAGACGGCGCGGGCCTGGCGCACAGCGTTGGACCCGGCCGGGGAATGGATGCCCGCGGTGATCACCGCCGCCGATCTGCGTCTGCGCCAACTGCGCGAACACGTCCCCGACGCGGGCGGCATGATCATCGCCTCCGACCGGACGGCGGCCCGCGCCTACGCCACGCTGCTGAAAAAGCTCACCGGCGAGGCGCCCACGGTGGTGCTCTCCGACGACCCGGGGTCTTCGGCGCGAATCTCGGAGTTCGGCGCCAGCACCAGTAGGTGGCTGGTCGCGGTAAGAATGGTCTCCGAGGGCGTCGACGTGCCGCGACTCGCGGTCGGCATCTACGCGACGAGCGCGTCGACGCCGCTGTTCTTCGCCCAGGCGATCGGCCGGTTTGTGCGGTCCCGCCGGCCTGGTGAGACGGCAAGCATCTTCTTGCCGTCGGTGCCCAATCTGCTGCAGCTGGCCAGCGAATTGGAGGCGCAGCGCAACCACGTCCTCGGCGAACCCCACCGCGAGTCCGAGGGTGACCCGCTCGACGACGATCCGGCCACCAAGACCCAGAACGAGAAGACCGAGGAGAACGGTTTCACTTCGCTGGGCGCCGACGCCGAGTTGGACCAGGTGATCTTCGACGGGTCGTCGTTCGGCACCGCCACTCCCGCGGGCAGCGAGGAGGAAGCCGATTACCTCGGTATTCCCGGTCTGCTCGATGCCGAACAGATGCGCGCTTTGCTGCACCGGCGGCAGGACGAGCAGCTACAGAAACGTGCCGCCAACCAGGGACCGAGCGCGCCGGTCACCACTCACGGACAGCTGCGTGAGCTGCGACGTGAACTCAACGCTCTGGTATCGGTGGCTCATCACCGCACCGGTAAACCGCACGGCTGGATCCACAACGAGTTGCGCCGCCGCTGCGGCGGCCCGCCGATCGCCGCGGCTACCCGCGATCAGCTCAAGGCGCGCATCGACGCCGTCCGGCAGCTCAACGCCGAGCAGTCCTGAAAGAGGCCTGCCCGCCAGTGTGAAAACGGCGACGCCGGCGCGGCGTGTCGCGTCGTGAGATTCACACTCGCGGGTCGAGGAAGCGACCACGACGGCGGCAACGGCCGACAACTGTTCGGCAGAACGACCCCGACGGGCAGTAGGACCGTCCTAGTCCCCCACCGGCTCGTCGTCCATCACCACTGCGGGCGCGCCCAGCACGGCTAGCAGGTTCTTCTCCACCGCGGCCCGGGCGTTGAGTTCCGGTGGCACCGCCACACAGAACACGTCGGCCGCGGTCGACCCGAACGTGTTGACTTTCGCCCAGACGATATCTGTTTCGGCGCGTTCCAGCGCGCGGGCGAGCAACGCCAGTAGACCCGTGCGATCCATCGCCCGCACTTCCAGGATGAGGTGACCCGGGGTGTCGGTGTCGAGCCACAGGATCCGCGGCGGGGCGGTCGAGCGGGTGACCGGCACGCCAACCTGCACCTCCCCGGCTCGCGCGGTCGCTTCGCTGGCTGCGTCGCTGTCGCGCTTCTCCAGTGCGCCGAGCACGTCGACGTCGCCGCGCAGCGCACCCACGAACGACTGACGCAACAAGTCCGCCGCGGGCGGTGATCCGAACAGCGGCGACACCACGAATTCGGTGATCGCGACGCCCTCGTGAATGTTGACCGAGGCCGAATGCACGCGCAGTGAGTTCAGCGCCAGCACGGCAGCGGCCTTGGACATCAACCCCCGCTCGTCGGGTGCCACCATCACCGCGTGTAGCCGCTCGCCGCCGCCCGGGTTGATCTCGACATGCACGCCTTGCCGGGCGGCCAACGAAAGGTAGTGCGGCGCAGTCGGTTCCGCTTGCGGCGGGTCCTCGCCCGCCATCGCCATCCGGCAGCGCCGCACCAGGTCGTCGACCAGCGACGCCTTCCAGTCGCTCCACACACCGGGGCCGGTGGCCTTCGAGTCCGCCTCCGACAGGGCGTGCATCAGTTCCAGCAGTTGCGGATCTCCGCCCAGCGCCTCCGACACGGCCTCGATAGTGCCGGGGTCGTTGAGGTCGCCTCGGGTGGCCGTGATGGGCAGCAGCAAATGGTGCCGGACCATCTTGGACAGGGTGTCGATGTCGGCGGGCGCCAGTCCCAATCGCTCGCCGATCGGGATGACCAGGTCGGCGCCCAGGACGCTGTGGTCGGTTCCCCGGCCCTTGCCGATGTCGTGGAGCAGCGCGCCGAGCGCGAGCAGGTCCGGTCGGGCGACGTTGGTGGTCAGCGGCGCCGCGTACACGGCGCACTCCACTACGTGGCGGTCCACCGTCCACTTGTGCGACACGTCGCGCGGCGGCAGGTCCCGGATGGCATCCCACTCGGGCAGCAACTGACCCCACAACCCGGTGCGGTCCAGCGCCTCGATGGTCGCCACCGCGGTGGGGCCGGCCAGCAGCACCACCAGTAGGTCGTCCAGCGCCTCTCGCGGCCACGGCGTCGGCAACGGTGGTGCGTTGTCAGCCAGGCGGCTCAGCGTCGCGGCGCCGATCGGCACGCCGCGGTCGGCCGACGCCGCGGCCACCCGCAACACCAGGCCGGGATCGCGCTGCGGCTGGGCTTCACGCGCGAGCACGATCTCACCGGCGTACTCGACGACGCCCTCGTCCAGCGGGCGCCGCTTGGGACGCCCCAGGAACGCCGAGATGCCGCGCCGCGGCATCGCGTTGGCGGCGGTGCGCAGGCCGGTGACGGCATGAAAGCTGATGGTGCGGCCGGCGCTGGACAGCATGCGGGCCAGGTCGAAGCGATCGCCGACACCCAGCGCGGCGCTGATCTCGTCGGCGAATTGGGCCTGCAGCTGGTCGCGGCCGCGACCTGACACCCGGTGCAGTTCGGTCCGCACGTCGAGCAACGTCAGGTACGCGTCGTCGAGCGATCCGACCGCCGAGTCCGCTCGAGCCATGCCGTGTCGGTCGATCAACTGCGCCAGCGCCAGTGCGTTGAGCATTTGAACGTCGCGCAGCCCGCCGCGGCCAGACTTCAGGTCGGGTTCGGCACGATGCGCGATCCGGCCCAGCCGCAACCAACGGGCATGCGTGGTTTCCACCAATTCATCCATGCGGGAACGGATTCCGCTGCGCCATTGCCGCCGGACGCCGTCGATCAGTTCGGCCGAAAGCCGCTGTTCACCGGCGATGAACCGGGCTTCCAGCATGCCTAGCGCGGCAGTCAGATCGGCACCGGCCGTGGCCAGCGCCTCGTTGACCGTGCGCACACTGTGGTCGAGCCGAACGTTGGCGTCCCACAACGGATACCAGAGTTTGTCCGCGACCGGCCCCAGCACGTCGGCGGGCTTGCCGTCGTGCAGCAGCACCAGGTCCAGATCCGAGTACGGCAGAAACTCGCGTCGGCCGAGACCACCTACCCCCACGATCGCGAACCCGCTGCCCTCGGTGATCCCGATCTCGCCGGCCTTGGCGATCAACCAGGACTCATGCAAATCCAGACAGGCCTGGCGCAACGCGGCCGGCGCCATATCGCGATGTCCGTCAGACAACAGGTCACGCCTGGCAGCAGCCAAATCAACTGCGGCACAGCCGTTTTCCATCGAATCACGTCCAGACGGGTCCGCCGGGTGCGGGTTCACACCCGGTCGGTCCGTGCAATTCGGTTCAGCAATGCCGAACCAACCTCATAGCGCGTCGGACCCGCGCTCACCGGTGCGCACCCGCACGATGGTGTCGACCGGACTGACCCACACCTTGCCGTCGCCGATCTTGCCTGTCCGTGCGGCTCGGACGATGCTGTCCACGACCTTGTCGACGATCGAATCGTCGACGACGACCTCAATCCGCACCTTGGGCACAAAATCGACCGAGTACTCAGCACCCCGGTAAACCTCGGTGTGCCCCTTCTGCCGGCCGTAGCCCTGGATTTCGCTGACCGTCATACCCAGGACGCCTGCATCCTCGAGGCTGGTCTTGACGTCGTCGAGGGTGAACGGCTTTACGATCGCGGTGATCAGCTTCATATCTATTCCGCCTCCACTTTCTCGCCCACTCGCACCCGGTCTTCCCGGCCATTGATGCTGCTCTCCGGCAGACTGGCCCGCGGAAGCACCGAACCGCTGGCGACCGCAAAGTCGTAGCCACTCTCGGCGTGCTCCGACTCGTCGATGCCCGCGGCCTCCTGCTCAGCCCCGAGACGCAGTCCGATGGTGTACTTCAGGATAATTGCCAGGATAAACGTGACGACGGCGGAGTAGGCCAGGACAGCAAACGCGCCGACAGCCTGACGTTCCAGTTGATCGAACCCACCGCCGTAGAACAGCCCCTTCGACACACCGGCGACGCCGTTGATGGCCACGCTCTCCGGTGCGGCCAGCAGGCCCACCAGCAGGGTTCCGACCAAGCCACCGACCAGGTGCACCCCGACCACGTCGAGCGAGTCGTCGAATCCGAGCTTGAATTTGAGCCCCACCGCCAGCGCGCACAACACACCGGCCACCACTCCGACCGCGAGTGCGCCCACCACGTTCACCGACGAGCAGGACGGGGTGATGGCGACCAGCCCGGCAACGATGCCCGACGCCGCGCCCAGCGTGGTGGCCTTACCGTCGCGGATTCGCTCGGTGAGCAGCCACGCAAGCATGGCCGCGGCGGTGGCAACGGTGGTGGTGATGAACGTCGATCCGGCGGCCCCGTTCGAGCTGGTCGCCGAACCGGCGTTGAAGCCGTACCAGCCGAACCACAGCAACCCGGCACCGAGCATCACGAACGGCAGGTTGTGCGGCCGGAACAGCGTCGTCGGCCAGCCTTTGCGCTTGCCCAGCACGATCGCCAGCACCAAGCCGGCCACACCTGCGTTGATGTGCACCGCAGTGCCACCGGCGAAGTCGATCGCGTGCAACTTGTTGGCGATCCAGCCGCCCTTCTCCGAGGCGAACTTGTCGAACGAGAACACCCAGTGCGCGACCGGGAAGTAGACCAGAGTCGCCCACAGCCCGGAGAACACCAGCCAGGCACTGAACTTCAGCCGGTCGGCGACCGCACCCGAGATCAAGGCGACGGTGATGATCGCGAACATCAGCTGGAAGGCCACGAAGACGGTGGCCGGCAACGTACCCGCCAGCGGGATGTTCGATGCGGCGGTCCCCGCGGCGGCATCCGCGGCGGCACCGTTGCCGCCGATGAGACCCTTCAGACCCCAGTAGTCAGTCGGGTTGCCGACAACGTTCGCCGTGTCGTTGCCGAATGCCATCGAGTATCCGTAGAGCACCCAGAGCACCGTGATGACGCCCATGGCGCTGATGCTCATCATGATCATGTTGAGCACGCTCTTGGCGCGCACCATGCCGCCGTAGAAAAACGCCAGCCCCGGCGTCATCAACAGCACGAGCGCGGAACTGGCCAACATCCATGCGGTGTCACCCGTATTGGGCACACCCATTACCGGGAAGTCACTCACTCGCTATCACCTCCATTCAGCGTTCGGAGGGCCCCAGAAGATGACTGGGGACCTGAACCAGAACCATGCGCATAAGTTGTTGCGCGAATGGGGCAGCGGTGTTTCGGCAGGATTAACGTAAAAGTTGCTGTGTAGTAGCTGCTGTGGCGATCGCAAGCGCGGCGTAGCCGGCGCGGCGGGTCGCCACCATCCCGATCAGCCGAGCAGGGCGTCGACAAACGCGCCGGGTTCAAAAGGCGCGAGATCGTCGGCCCCTTCACCGAGGCCGACCAGCTTCACCGGCACCCCGAGTTCCTGCTGGACACGGAATACGATGCCGCCCTTGGCCGTTCCGTCGAGCTTGGTGAGCACCGCGCCGGTGATGTCGACGACTTCAGCGAAGACCTTGGCCTGCGCCAGTCCGTTCTGGCCGATCGTCGCATCGAGCACCAGCAACACCTCGTCCACGGCGGCGCGCCTGGTCACCACCCGCTTGACCTTGCCGAGCTCGTCCATCAGTCCGACCTTGGTGTGTAGCCGGCCGGCGGTATCGATGACGACGACGTCAGCGCCGGATTGGATGCCTTTGTCCACGGCGTCGAATGCCACCGACGCCGGGTCGGCGCCCTCCGCGCCACGGACCACCTCCGCGCCCACCCGGGACGCCCACGTCTGCAACTGATCGGCCGCGGCAGCGCGGAAGGTGTCGGCGGCGCCGAGCACTACGCGGCGACCGTCTGCCACCAGCACCCGGGCCAGCTTGCCGACGGTGGTGGTTTTGCCGGTGCCGTTCACCCCGACGACCAGCAGCACCGACGGATGGTCGGCGTGCGGCAGGGCACGGATCGAGCGATCCATGCCGGGTTGCAGCTCGTTCACCAGCACTTCGCGCAGCACCGCGCGCGCGTCCGCCTCGTTACGGACGTTGCCGCTGGCCAACCGGGTGCGCAACTGCGAGACCACCGACTCGGTGACCACTGGCCCCAGGTCGGCGACCAGCAGCGTGTCCTCCACGTCCTGCCACGAGTCCTCGTCCAGGTCGCCGCCACCGATCAAGCCCAGCATGCTGCGGCCGAGCGCGTTCTGTGACCGGGCCAGCCGCCCACGCAACCGTTCCAACCGGCCTTCTGGCGGCTCGATCGCCTCGATCGTCGGCGCCTCGGGTACCGGCTCGATCTCGATCTCGGGTTCGGCGGCTACTTCGGGCGCCGTATCCAGCTGCGGGTCGGGAAGCTGAACCTCGGAGATGGTGCGTTTGGGGGCATCACGGGGAATCGTGGCGTCGTCACCGACGGTGGGTAAACCGGTGGTGTCGAGCACGGGTTCGGCGGTCGGTGACTGGCTGAAGCTGATGCCGGAGGACGCCTTGTATCCACCGGAACGGTCGATGGCGTCAGGTTTGGGCGGGGTGACCAGGGTGATCCGGTGTTTGCGGTAGCGCACCAGGCCGACGACGAGCGCCGTGATGATGATCAGGGCGGCGGCGACCGCGATGGCAATCCACAAACCTTCGGACACGCTGACTATCCCTTCCAACTGCATTTCGGGTGAAGCTCAAACAAGCTCAAACAAGCTCGGACAAGCTAAGACCAAGCTAGAACAAGCTCGGCTAAGCGCCGGTCGAGACCAGCCGATCCACCTGCTGACCGCGGATCCGCTGGGAAATGACCGCGGTGATTCCATCACCCTGCATCGTCACGCCATAGAGCGCGTCGGCCACCTCCATGGTGGGCTTCTGGTGGGTGATGATGATCAATTGCGACCGGTCGCGCAGCATTTCGAACAGACTGATGAGCCGGCGCAGGTTGACGTCGTCCAGAGCGGCTTCCACCTCGTCCATGATGTAGAACGGCGACGGGCGGGCGCGGAAGATCGCGACCAGCATGGCCACCGCGGTCAACGCTTTCTCGCCTCCCGAGAGCAAAGACAACCGGGTTACCTTTTTGCCCGGTGGGCGGGCCTCCACCTCGATGCCCGTGGTGAGCATGTCGTCGGGCTGAGTCAGCCGCAACCGTCCTTCACCGCCGGGGAACAGCGTGGTGAAAACGGTTTGGAATTCCCGTTCGACGTCGACGAACGCCTCGCTGAACACCTGCAGGATGCGGGCGTCGACGTCGGCGACGACGTCGAGCAAGTCCTTGCGGGCTCCCTTGACATCCTCGAGCTGGGTGGCCAGGAAGTTGTAGCGTTCCTCGAGGGCAGCAAACTCTTCCAGGGCCAGCGGGTTGACGCGGCCCAAGTCGGCGAGCTCGCGTTCGGCGCGTTTGGCGCGGCGTTCCTGAGTGGTGCGGTCGAACGGCATCGGCGCGGGCGCCACCACCTGCTCGCCGCGTTCGCGGGCCTGCTCGAACTCCGCCATCTCCTGGTCGGTGGGGGGCAGCGGCACGTCGGGGCCGTATTCGGCGACCAGGTCGGCCGGCGCCATCCCGAACTGCTCCAGCACCATCTGCTCGAGCTGCTCGATCCGCAGCGCGGCCTGGGCGTTGGCGACCTCGTCTCGGTGCAGCGAATCGGTGAGCTTGGCCACCCGTGCGCTGAGCGTGTTCACCTCTTCACGGACCGCGGTCATGGCCGCGGTCCGCTGCTCTCGTTCGGCGGCGAGTTCGTCCCGCAGTTGCGACGCGGTGTCCACTACCCGGTTGAGCCGCCGTGACAGCAACCGTCCGGACTCGGCCACCGCCACTGCCACCGCGGCGGCGCGCAATCGGACGGCGTGGGCATGTTCGGCTCGCACCCGCGCTTCGCGTTCGGCGGCGGCGGCGCGACGCAGCGAGTCCGCCCGTCCGCGGACCGCGTTGGCGCGCTCCTCGGCGGTACGCACTGCCAACCGCGCCTCCACTTCGAGACTGCGTGCGCTCTCGGCAGCCGCAGCGATTTCCTGCCGGGCCTCCACCAGGTTGGGTTCCGCCGCATGCCCGTGCTCGCTTTCCTGAGCGTTGCGCAACCGGGTTTCCAGCTCGACGACCTCTTCGAGGGTCCGAGCCCGACCTACTTCAAGTTCCTCGCGCTGCTGCAGCAAGCGAGTCCACTCGTCCTGGGCCGCCCGCGCTTCCTGACCCAGCCGGCCCAGCTGCTCGTACATCGCCGAGATGGTGGTGTCGGATTCATTGAGCGCGGCCAGGGCTTGCTCGGCGGCATCCTGGCGAGCCGTCTGCTCGGTCAGTGCTCCGGACAGGGCCGCGCTCAGTTGTTCCACTTGCGCCTCGGCGGCGGCGAGCTCACCGCGTGCCTTCTCGATTGCCGAGGCCACTTCCAGGGTGGAGACCTTGCGGTCGGATCCACCGCTGACCCGGCCGGCGCCCACCAGGTCGCCATCCAGGGTGACCGCCTTCAGCCGGGGATTTCGCGCTACCAGGTCCAGCGCTTCACCGAGTTCGCCGACCACCGCGACATCCGAGAGCATGGCGGTCATCGCACCCTGCAATCGCGGCGGCGCTTCGACCAGGTCCAGCGCCCATGTGGCCCCGCCGGACAGTTCCGCCGTCGGCGTCGAATCCGGGGACGCGGGCCAGTCACCCAGCACCAGGGCGGCGCGGCCTCCGTCGGCCTGCTTGAGTGCGGCCACGGCGGTGCACGCGGCACTCGGGCTGTCGGCGGCCAGCGCGTCGGCCGCCGAACCCAGCACCGTGGCCAGCGCCGCCTCATACCCTGGCCGCACCTTGATCAGTTCCGCGACGGAACCGAAAAGTCCTGCGCCACTATGGTTTCGGGCAAGCCAGCCGGCGCCGTCCTTGCGCTCCAGGTTCATCGACAGCGCGTCGATGCGTGCCCGCAGCGAGGCAACCTGGCGTTCCGCGGAGCGCTCGGCGGTCTGTAATTCCGTGACGCGGTCGTCGCTGAGTCGCAGCGCGGTCACCGTCCGCTCGTGCTGCTCGTCGAGTCCGACCTCACCCTGATCCAGTTCGCCGACACGGCTCTGCACGCTTTCGAACTCGGCGCGGGTCTGCTGAGACCGCGCGGCGGCGTGTTCTATCCGCTCGGAAAGCCGCGCCACGCTCTCGTCGGTCGACTCCACTCGCGCGCGCATGGTTTCCACTTGTCCGCCCAGTCGCGCCAGGCCTTCCCGCCGGTCGGCTTCGGCACGGACCGCGGCGAGGTGAGCCTTCTCGGCTTCGACGGCACGGCGTTCCCGCTCCGCCAGTTCTGCGCGCGCGGCATCGAGCCGGTTCCGGGCGTCGGCGAGCTCCGCCAGGAGTTGCTGCTCGGCGCGCGCCACTTCGTCAGCTTCGGCTTCCAGCGCGTCGGGGTCGGTGTCGCTGGTCCGCACTGGCTCGACGTCCAGGTGGTGGGCGCGTTCGCTGGCGATGCGGACCGTCGCGCCGACCCGTTCGGCCAGCGCGGACAACCGGAACCAGGTTTGCTGAATCGACTCAGCCCGGGCGGACAACGCTACGAGGCATTCCTCATGTTCTGCCAGCTCTCGGGATGCCACCGCCAGGCGGGCGACGGCTTCGTCGTGGTCGCGGCGCATGGCGGTCTCGGTGTCGAAGATCGCCTGCCGCTCGGAACGTCGACTGACCAGGGCATCGGCTGCGAGCCGCAATCTGGCGTCGCGCAGATCGGCCTGGATGGTCTGGGCGCGGCGGGCCACTTCGGCCTGGCGGCCCAACGGCTTGAGTTGTCGCCGGAGTTCGGTGGTCAAGTCGTTGAGGCGGGCCAGGTTCGCGGCCATCGCGTCGAGTTTGCGCAGCGCTTTTTCCTTGCGCTTGCGGTGCTTGAGCACTCCGGCGGCTTCTTCGATGAACGCGCGCCGATCCTCGGGCCGGGACTGCAGAATTTCGTCGAGCTTGCCCTGGCCCACAATCACGTGCATTTCGCGACCGATGCCGGAGTCGCTCAACAATTCCTGGACGTCCATCAAACGGCAACTGCTGCCGTTGATTTCGTATTCACTGGCACCGTCGCGGAACATCCGTCGGGTGATCGACACCTCGGAGTACTCGATCGGCAGCGCGTTGTCGGAGTTGTCGATGGTGACAGTAACCTCGGCACGTCCCAGCGGCGCGCGTGAGGAGGTGCCGGCGAAGATGACGTCTTCCATCTTTCCGCCGCGCAGTGTCTTGGCCCCCTGCTCCCCCATCACCCAGGCCAGGGCGTCCACCACGTTGGACTTGCCGGAGCCATTCGGTCCGACGACGGCGGTGATGCCGGGTTCGAACCGCAGAGTCGTCGGCGCGGCGAAGGACTTGAAGCCCTTCAGCGTCAGACTCTTGAGGTACACGAGGGGCCAGATTACCGGTGCCGGCCGCTGACTCCGCCCGCTCTGGGCGTGTCACCGCGGGCGTTCCCGACCCCTTTGACACCGCTAGTCAATCGGGTCGCTCTGACCCCAGCGGCACCACGGCTGCTATCGCTCGACGAACCCGGTGAACTGCTCGGTGGGTTCCGACCAGTCGGCGACGACCCGGTCGACACGTCCGGGCGTGGTGTCCCCCCGGAGCAGATCCAGCAACCGTTCACCGGCCTCGCGGGGACCGTTGGCGACCACCAGCACGCGGCCGTCGGGCTGGTTGGCCGCGTAACCGGTCAACCCTTGCTCCAGCGCACGGCACCGCGTCCACCAGCGGAAACCGACGCCCTGCACGTGACCGTGCACCCAGGCGGTCAGTCGCACGTCATCCGACATCGGTGACCTCGAAGTCGACGGTGGTGCCGGACTTCAACGTGCGTCCGACAGTGCAGACCGCGTCCACGGCACGGTTGACGACCGTAAGCAGCCGTGCCTTCTCCTCCTCGGTCAACCCAGACAGGTCTACTTCCAGCCTCTCCTCGAGCCGCGGGTAGATCTCGTTGTCCCGGTCAGCGTCGCCGGATACGCGGATTTTCGCCCGGTAGTCGTCGCCGAGGCGACGCGCCAGTGGCTGATCACTGGACATTCCGCTGCAGGCGGCGAGTGCGATCTTCATCAACTCACCGGGGGTGAAGACGCCCTCCACGTCCTCGTTGCCCACGAGTACCTGCGCACCCCTTGAGCTGTGTCCGGTGTACCGGCGCGTGCCAGTGCGTTCGACCCACAGATCAGTCATGACTCCCTTTCTACAATGCGGCGGACGCTGGACAGCGCCCTGGCCACCGAGACTGCAGTGGCGGTAGCGAGCCTGCGACCACGGCGCCATACCGACGGAATTCGCACTGTGCCCGCGGGCTCGGTGCAGTCAACGCAGACTCGGTGCAGTCAACGCAGACTCGGTGCAGCCAACGCAGACTCGGTGTAGTCAACGCAGACTCGGTGCGGATTCTTACCCGCGAGGCCTCGGCTGACATTTCGGACAGTAGAACGAGGAGCGATTCATGAACTTCTCCCGCCGCATCACCGCTCCGCACCGGCGGCAGTCCTGACCTTCGCGACCATAGGCGTCCAGCGATCGGTCGAAGTAACCCGACTCGCCGTTGACGTTGACGTACAGCGAATCGAACGAGGTTCCGCCCTTGGCGAGCGCTTCGCGCATGACATCTGCCGCGGAGTCCAGGACTGCGGCCAGTTGACGACGGGACAGCGTGTCGGCGATACGGGCCCCGTTGACCTTGGCCCGCCAGAGCGCTTCGTCGGCATAGATGTTGCCGATTCCCGACACCACCTGCTGATCCAACAGCTGGCGCTTGATCTCAGAGTGCTTGCGTCGCAACACTTTAATAACAGCGTCGGCGTCGAACTTCGGGTCCAGCGGATCGCGCGCCAGGTGCGCGACGGGCGCCGGAACCACACTGCCGTCCACCGTTACCAGATCAGCGAGCAGCCACCCGCCGAACGTCCGCTGGTCGGCGAAGCTCAACACCGTGCCGTCGTCGAGCAGCGCGGAAATCCGGACATGATCTGCGCGCGGCACCGCCCCCAGCAACATCTGCCCACTCATGCCCAGGTGCACGACTAAAGCGGTGTCCGGGTCGGCGGGCTTGTCCAGGGTCAGCCACAGGTATTTGCCGCGGCGATCGGTGCCGGTGATGCGGGCATCGAGCAGGCGCGCGGTGAGGTCTGCGGGCCCGGGTTCGTGACGGCGTACTGCGCGTGGGTGATGGACGCGGACCGCGGTGATCGTCCTGCCCACCACATGGGCTTGCAGACCCCGCCGCACCACCTCGACTTCGGGCAGTTCAGGCACTAGACCGAAGATTTCCCCGCGTTGTCCAGCACTTCAGTGGCTTCGAGCGCCTTATAGGCGGCCGATGCCGCTTTCTGCTCTGCTTCCTTCTTGGAGCGCCCCACACCCGAGCCATATTCGGAGTCCATCACGACGACCACAGCGGTGAACTCCTTGTCGTGGTCGGGTCCAGTGGAGGTCACCGAGTACGACGGCGCCCCCAACGCACGCGAGGCGGTCAGCTCCTGCAGGCTGGTCTTCCAGTCCAGGCCGGCACCCAGGGTCGGTGCGGTTTCCAGTAACGGGCCAAACAATCGCAGGATGACCTCCCGCGCCACGTCGATGCCGTGTTGCAGGTAAATCGCACCCAGCAGGGACTCCATCCCGTCGGCCAGGATGCTCGCCTTGTTGGCGCCGCCGGTATTCGCCTCGCCACGGCCAAGGAGGACGTGCACGCCAAGGCCCTCATCAGTGAGGTTGCGCGCGACTTCGGCCAGCGCATGAGTGTTGACGACGCTGGCGCGCAGTTTGGCCAGATCCCCTTCCGAACGGTCGGGGTGACGGTGATAGAGCGTATCTGTGACGGTGAGGCCGAGAACGGCGTCACCGAGGAATTCCAACCGCTCGTTAGTGGGCAACCCGCCGTTCTCGTAGGCATAGCTGCGGTGCGTCAATGCCAGTTCGAGTAGATCGTCTGCCAGGTCGACACCGAGCGCGTCGAGCAGCGCCTGTCGTGACGGGGTCACCGCCTTCCGCCTTCGGTTTCGTCGAACATGCCGGCCAGCTTGGCCCAACGAGGGTCGATCTGCTCGTGCCGGTGACCGGGTTCAGCGGCCAATGAGACGCCACATTGCGGGCACAGGCCAGGGCAGTCAGGTGAGCACGCCGGCGAAAAGGGCAGCTCCAGACCCACGGCATCGATGATCGGCTGCTCCAGGTTGACCATCTGATCGACGACGTGCCCCACCTCGTCTTCCTCAGTGGTCGCCTCGGTGGCACTGTCCGGATAGGCGAACAGTTCGGTCAGTTCAACCTGTACCCGCCCCTGAATCGGCGACAGGCACCGGGAGCACTCACCGGCAGTGGGCGCGGTTACGGTGCCGGTCACCAGCACCCCTTCGGAGACCGACTCCACCCGCAGATCCAAGTCCAGCCGCGCATCTTGGGGAATCGCGATCAATTCCACGCCGATGCGGGACGGACTGTCCACGGTCTCGTGCACCCTGAACATTGAGCCTGGGCGTCTTCCCAACCGGGCGACGTCGATAGTCAGCGGCGTCCGCACCGCTCGATGCGCCGTTTGGCTGCGCTGCTTGGCCATACCGGAAATCCTACGGCGCGCGGCGCACGTGTATGACGGTTCGCCCGGTCCCGGGCGCGCGCCTACCGGGTTACGTAATCGTGCGTACCCGCAGCGGTACGCAGCTGGTGCCGGCCACGACCGACCGATCGCAGAGTGCCGTTGAGGAACTCTTCGAACTCGGCGAGCTTGTTGTCGACATAGATGTCGCATTCGCCGCGCAGCCGGTCCGCTTCGGCGTGAGCGGTGTCGATGAGGCGGGTGGATTCGGCGTGCGCGGCCTGCACCACCTCGTTCTGCGACACCAGGCGCTGCTGTTCCTTGATGCCCTCTTGCACGGCCTTCTCGTAGGAGAGGTTGCCGTTTTCGATCAGCCGGTCGCATTCGGTCTTGGCGCGGCTGACGCTGGCCTCGTACTCGCGTTTGGCGGATGCCGCGATGCGCATGGCTTCCTCGCGCGCCTCGCCGACCATCCGTTCGCTGTGCTGCCGGGCTTCACTGACCATCCGGTCCGCTTGGGCCTTGGCATCGGAGAGCAGACGATCGGCCTCGGCGCGGGCGTGGTTGACCATCGATTCCGACTCGGTCGTCGCCGAAGACACCATCGAGTCCGCGTGCGTTTTGGCTTCATGCAGCATCGAGTCACGGGCGTCGAGCACGTCCTGGGCGTCGTCAAGCTCGCCGGGGATCGCATCTTTGATGTCGTCGATCAGTTCCAGCACGTCGCCACGGGGCACGACGCATCCCGCCGTCATCGGCACGCCACGGGCTTCTTCGACTATGGCGCTCAGCTCGTCCAGCGCTTCAAAGACTCGGTACACGGCCATACCCTCCTGGCGTTTTGCAAACTGTTGTGACCAGTGTGCCTGGTGTTACGTCTGTGACAGCGGTGATACCACCGGTGTGTCGGGTTCGGTTTTCCTTTTCGCCGCAGACGACCCATGCGCACGTGGTTTGCTACAGCCTATCGCCGCCGGGTCCGCGCTGGCGGGACGATGGTGGGCATACCGACCGGGCTTGACGATTTCGAGCTCGACAGCAACAATATCGTGTACCCCCCGGGGGTATGCAGCCCAGCGAGCGGAGGACCGATGGCAGAGAAAGCGCTAGCAGCCTTAGGCCACGCCCTCGCTCTCACCGGCTCCATGACGTGGGAGATCCTGTGGGCGCTGATCCTGGGCTTCACTTTGTCCGCAGTGGTGCAGGCTGTGGTTCGGCGCTCCACCATCGTGTCGCTGATGGGCGACGACCGGCCCCGCACCCTAGCGGTCGCAGCCGGCCTGGGTGCGGCGTCGTCGTCGTGCTCCTACGCCGCGGTGGCGTTGGCGCGCTCGCTGTTCCGCAAAGGTGCCAACTTCACCGCCGCCATGGCCTTCGAAATCGGCTCGACCAACCTGGTGGTGGAGTTGGGCATTATTCTCGCGCTACTGATGGGGTGGCAGTTCACCGCGGCAGAATTCGTCGGCGGCCCGTTGATGATCATCGTGCTGGCGCTGTTGTTCCGGTTCTTCGTGCGCACGCGACTGATCGACGCTGCCCGCGAGCAGGCCGAGAAAGGCGTGGCCGGCTCGATGGAAGGCCACGCCGCGATGGATATGTCCATCCAGGGCGACGGGTCTTTCTTCCGGCGGCTGTTCTCTCCTCAAGGCTTGACGTCGGTGTCGCACGTGTTCGTGATGGAGTGGTTGGCGATCCTGCGGGATCTGATCCTGGGCCTGTTGATCGCGGGCGCAATTGCGGCGTGGGTGCCCGAAAACTTCTGGCGGGACTTCTTTTTGACCAGCCACCCAACCTGGTCAGTGGTGTGGGGACCGATCGTCGGACCCTTTGTCGCGATCATGTCGTTCGTCTGCTCGATCGGGAACGTGCCGCTGGCCGCGGTGCTATGGAACGGCGGTATCAGCTTCGGCGGGGTTATCGCATTCATTTTCGCCGACCTGCTGATCCTGCCAATACTGAACATCTACCGAAAGTATTACGGCACCAGAATGATGCTGACGCTGTTGGCGACTTTTTACGTGTCGATGGTGGCCGCCGGGTACCTGGTCGAATTGATCTTCGGCACTGCGAATCTCATTCCCAGCCAACGCAATGCGATGGTCATGTCGGGAGGCATCTCATGGAATTACACGACGTGGCTCAACATAGTCTTCATGGTGATCGCCGCGGTGCTTGTGGCACGCTTCTTCAGCTCTGGCGGTAAGCCCATGCTGCGGATGATGGGTGGTTCGCCCGATGCAGAGCACGATCACCACGGGCACTGCCACTGATCGCCATGCGCGATATTCCCTTGTGCGATAACTGATTACTGCGGCAGCCTGACGGCGATCTCCCGATGAAAAACGCACCCAAACGCGGCCTCGCCTTGGGATGTCGACTAGCAGCCTAAGATCCAGCACATGGGTTCGGATGGTTTTCTGGTAGTCTCCGGCGAGCTGAACGCTATCGCCGGTCAGTGTCACGCACACGGCTGGCAGCTCACCGTAACCACTCCAGCGCCGCCGGGTTCGATGGTCTCAACACGGTTATCACCGGCGGTAATCTCTTGAAATGTCTGACAGGCGATGAGTGAGATGGGCGATGTCCTGGTGGCGCGATCCTCTCTGGCGCATTCGTGCTGGCGCTGTGGGGTGGCTGGCGCCCGCACGGCCGCGTCCCGTCCTACCTCGTGGCCGTGTCATCGTGGCAGCGCTGATTGCGGTGCTGGGAGCCACTAATCAGGCGAACCTCGTTGTCCTCTCGGTGATCATGCTGGCGCTGTTCGGTTCGTTGACAATCTTCAACGACCGCAGAGCCCAACGTAGCCGTGGTGGATAACAGCGCACCGCTAGCCATACCTCCCCTTTCCGCGTTTAGCCGAAACCGTCTGGACCACCCGCACCAACACCGGCCACCAAACCGAATGGCTACCACCACCCCACCTCGACCACGCATCAACCTTCCAACACCCGGAGGAACGCTTCACCGACGAAGACGACGACAAGGCGTTGTAGCTGCGCCCCATGGATTGTCAGCGGTATCCTGTCCTGCACAATCTGAGCTGACAGGGGGCCATAGGTGTCGACACCGAGCGAGCCCGGCAATTTCTCGCGGCGGCGCGCCGGCCCGCCGCCGCCCGCTGACATCGGGCGGTTGCTGCTGCGCTGCCACGACCGACCGGGAATTATTGCGGCCGTGAGCGCCTTCCTCGCCAATGCCGGCGCGAACATCATCTCCCTGGATCAGCATTCCACCGCGCCGGAGGGCGGAACCTTCTTGCAGCGGGCCATCTTTCACTTACCCGGTCTCACTGCGGCCATCGACGGACTGGAACGCGACTTCGCCAACTCGGTCGCCCGAGAGTTCGGCATCGACTATCGGTTCACAGAGGCCTCGAATCCCAAACGGGTTGCGATCATGGCGTCCAAGGACGATCACTGCCTGCTGGATCTATTGTGGCGCAATCGACGCGGCGAACTCCCTATGTCGATCGCCATGGTGATCGCCAACCACCCCAACCTAGCCGAACGGGTACGGCCTTTCGCCGTGCCGTTCTTTCATATTCCCGCCACCCGCGATACCCGTGCCGAAGCTGAGCAACGCCAGCTTCAATTGCTTTCCGGCAACGTGGATCTGGTGGTGTTGGCGCGCTACATGCAGATACTCACCCCGGATTTTCTCGCCGCGGTTGGCTGCCCACTGATCAACATTCATCACTCGTTTCTGCCCGCATTCATCGGCGCCGCCCCCTACAAGCGCGCCCGCGAACGAGGTGTCAAGCTCGTCGGCGCCACCGCTCATTACGTCACCGAAGTGCTCGACGAGGGCCCGATCATTGAACAGGATGTCGTGCGGGTCCGCCATACTGACACCGTCGACGATCTGGTTCGTGTCGGCGCCGACGTCGAACGGGCGGTGTTGTCGCGGGCGGTGCTTTGGCACTGTCAGGACCGCGTCATCGTGCACGACAACCAGACCATCGTCTTCTAGGAGAAGACTCCCACCGCCGTTTCGCCGAAGCGAGCACGTAGTGCACCCCATACATCGGCATAGTCTCCGGGGGAATTGCGATAGGCCTGATGGCGTTTGATGACCTGATGGACCATGGGAGTAATGAGCCGCCTGGGACGACGCTTCCATCCAGCCGTTGCGCACATCTCAGCCAGCATGTCAGGCCATGGATGTTGCTGGAAATTCAGCATTTTCTGTGCACGTGAGACATCCATCCAATCGTTGGGGAACCAGTCGTCGTCACTGTCCGGGTCACCGGGACGTCCCAGTGGAAGCAGACCGGCCATACCCTGAGCCGCCACCATCGCCGAGCCGATCGCACCCTGCAGTAACCGGTGCGTGTCGTCGCCGGCAATCATCAGGGTTTCACCGACGACGTCTTTGTGCACAGCAGCGGCGAAAGCTGCTGCGACATCACGGGTATCGATGCAGTGCACCCGCCCGTCTATCGGTAACGCGCTACCGAAATACACGGTGTCAGCGCTGAACGGCATGGCCGACGGGTCGACGCTGAGCACCCCGCCGAGTCGCAGCACCACCCAGTCCAGGCCGGAACATCGGACCAGTTGTTCGGCCTCGAGTTTGTGGCCTCCGTAGAGTTCGCACGGCCGGAGTGGTGTGTCCACCCTGAGCGGTTCGGGATGCCGGTAAGGGTTGCGGGAGCCGTATATGGCGATGCTGGACGCATGGAGGAACCGGGGCGGATGCGGTTGACTTGCGGCGGCACGGACCAACGCGGCGGTCGCATCGACATTGACCTTGCGGGCGAAGCCTGGCATTCGGTAGAGCGTCGGCGGGATTACCGCGGCCAGATGGACAATCACATCGGGTGACACGGTTGTCACCAGCTGGTCGACCTGAGCGGGATCCGTGAGATCGGTCCAGCGGGTTTCCACCCCCGCCGGCAGGATCGCTTCGGCCTTGCGGTGAGCGGTGGCCACCACCCGCCAGCCGTCGCGGGCGAACCGCCGCACGGTATCGCATCCAACCAAACCGAAAGCACCGGTAATCAGCACGGTCCCGGACATGGCGTCCCCGATCCTTCGAACATCGTTGTTCCAAGTTGGACGTTAACTCAACCGACGGCAAAGGTCTCGGAATTGCGGCAAGCTCGCTACGCGTCGAGCAGTGGGATAGCCGGAAGGTTCTGCCCAAGCCGATGGCAGACAAAACATTTCGCGGTAATACCGTCCGCCCCGGTGCCGGGCCGCCCGAACTGGTCAGACTTCATGTCATACCCCGGTGCAAGGATTGAGTCATGAGACAGTACGACATCATCGGCGACATCCATGGGTGCGCTACGCAGCTGGAAAGGCTGCTGGGCGAACTCGGATACCGCGTCCGCCATGGTGCTTACCAGCATCCCGAGCGACAGGCGATCTTCGTCGGCGATCTGGTCGACCGCGGCCGCGAACAGCTGCGCGTTCTCGACCTCGTCAAGCGGATGGTGGACGTCGGTAGCGCGCAGATCGTCATGGGCAACCATGAGTTCAACGCGGTTTGTTATGCCACCCGAGATCCGGAGAACACCGGGCTTCACCTGCGCAGGCATACCAAGAAGAACACGGACCAGCACGAGGCATTTCTCAAGCAGCTCTCTCTCAAACTACGGACTGAATACATTCGGTGGTTCGAGACATTGCCCCTGTGGCTGGATCTCGGAGACATCCGGGTCGTGCATGCCTGTTGGCACAAAGAATCGATGAAATATGTTGAGGGCGAACTAGGTTCGAACCGATTCACCGAACCGGATCAGTTCGTGAGAGCCTCGACCAAGGGCGACCCGCTCTACACAACCGTCGAGATCTTGCTCACGGGCCCGGAGATCAGCCTGACCAAGTATGGGCAGCCCAAGTACCTGGACAAGGACGGGCATCCACGCGGCAACGCCAGAATCCGCTGGTGGGACGACAGCGCAACGACGCTTCGGCACATCGCCGAAATAGGAAACAATTTCACAGCCGAAAACGGCGGACCCTACCCCGCGCTGCCCGACGTAGCGGTCGATGCGGATGAGCGGTCCTTCGTCTACCGCGACACCGTTCCGGTGTTCTTCGGCCACTACTGGCGACGGGGCGAGCCCCAGCAGGCACGCGACTGGACTCCGCACTGTGCCTGCGTGGACTTCAGCGTAGCCAAGGGCGGCGAGATCACCGCGTACCGATGGTCGGGCGAAAACACCATTGACCCCGGACATTACGTCCAGCTGAGCTAATGGCTACCGCTCAGCAATGCGTTCGCGCAGGCGACGATTCACCGGTTCGGGCAACAACTCGGTCACGTCACCTCCGAGCATCGCCACCTCTTTTGCCAGCGACGACGACACGAACGAATACTGCGGCGCGGTGGCAACGAAGAACGTGTCCACGCCGGCCACATGCTTGTTCATCTGCGCCATCTGCAGCTCGTATTCGAAGTCCGTGCCGGTGCGCAGACCCTTGACGATTGCGTTCATGCCGCACGACCGGACGAAGTCGACCACCAATCCCTGCCCGGACTTGACCTTGAGGTTCGGCAGGTGGGTCGTCGACTCTTCGATCATCGCGATCCGCTCGTCGAGGTCGAACATGCCCTTCTTGGCGGGGTTCACCAGGATGGCCACCACCACCTCGTCGAACTGGGCAGCGGCACGCTCGAACACGTCGATATGGCCCAACGTGACGGGGTCGAAGGAACCGGGGCAAACCGCGCCGCTCATGTCACAGCACGCTAGCAGCACGCCCTAGCCGCGCTCGGCCAACTCCAGACGGGTGTCGCCGTACACCCGCTCGGGCCACGCCGACCAATCGCCCGGCCAGGTCAGCCGCGGGCTGCCAGCGCCGCGCTCGACCACCGCGACGGTCCCCGCCCGCACCCAGCCATACGCGTCCAGCGCGACCAACACCGCATCGATCTCCGCGCTGTCGACGTCGTAGGGCGGATCGGCAAGCACCAGGTCCACCGGCGCCGCGGTCCCGCCGGCCAGCACCGTCGCCACCGTGCCCTTGCGCACCGTCGCACCCGGCAGGCCCACCGTGGCGATGTTGCGGCCTATCACCGCCGCGGCGCGCGGGTCGGACTCGACGAACACCGCGGAGGCGGCTCCGCGCGAAAGCGCCTCGAGGCCCAGCGCACCCGAGCCGGCATAGAGATCCAGCACGGCTAGGCCCGCGAAGTCCAGGCGCGCCGTCAAGATGTTGAACAGCGACTCGCGGACCCGGTCGGTCGTCGGTCTGGTCCCCTTTGGCGGCACGGCGAGACGACGCCCTCCAGCCGCCCCGCCGATGACGCGTGTCAGGGGGTGCTGCTCTCTTGCTGCGAACTCAGCACCAGCAGCAGGTCGCCGCCTTCCACCTGAGCGGTGCTCGATACCGCGATCCGCTCGACGGTGCCGTCGTTGGGTGCGGTGATCGGGGCTTCCATCTTCATTGCCTCGATCGTGGCAATGGTCTCCCCGGCGCTGACCTGATCCCCTTCGGACACGCCTACCGTCACCACCCCGGCGAAGGGCGCCGCGATGTGTCCGGGGTTGCCCCGGTCGGCTTTCTCCGCGGCCGGAACGGCGTCGGCAATGCTGCGGTCGCGCACGAGAACGGGCCGCAGTTGGCCATTGATGATGCACATGACCGTGCGCATGCCGCGCTCGTCGGGTTCGGAAATGGCTTCCAGTCCGATCAACAGCTCGACACCAGGCTCCAGCTTCACCCGATGCTCTTCACCCTGACGCAGACCATAGAGAAACTGGTTGGCCGACAGCTGGGAGGTATCACCGAAAGTCTCCCGATGTTCCTCGAATTCAGCTGTGGGACCAGGGAATAGCAATCGGTTCAACACAGCCTGCCGCTTCGTCCCGGGTGCGGACAATGCCTCTTCGTCTTCTGCGCTCAGCTCTGGATCCGGCTTGGCCGGAGCGCGACCCGCTAGCGCGGCCGATCGTAACGGCTCCGGCCATCCCCCGGCCGGATCGCCCAAATCGCCGCGCAGGAAGCTCAATACCGATTCGGGGATGTCAAGTCGTGCCGGTTCGGCAGCGAACTCGTCGGCGTTCACTCCCGCGCCCACCAGCGCCAGCGCGAGATCACCCACCACCTTCGACGACGGGGTCACCTTGATCAGACGGCCGAGCACCCGGTCGGCACCCGCGTACGCCTCTTCGATCTCCTCGAACCGGTCCCCCAGCCCCAGCGCGATCGCCTGTTGGCGCAGGTTCGACAACTGACCGCCCGGGATCTCGTGGTGATACACCCGCCCGGTGGGGCCGGGTAGTCCAGATTCGAAGGGGGCGTAGACCTTTCGTAGCGCTTCCCAGTACGGCTCCAGCGCTGACACCGCCGCCAGCGACAAACCGGTGTCGTATGGGGTGTGGGCAGCCGCGGCCACGATGGAACTCAACGCGGGCTGGCTAGTGGTTCCTGCCATCGGCGCCGCTGCGCCGTCAACCGCATCGGCCCCGGCCTGCCACGCGGCCACGTAACTGCCGAGTTGCCCACCCGGGGTGTCGTGCGTGTGCACGTGCACCGGCAGGTCGAAGCGACTCCGCAGCGCACTGACCAGGGTGTGAGCGGCCGGCGCCCGCAGCAGCCCGGCCATGTCCTTGATGGCCAGCACATGCGCACCGGCATCGACGATCCCCTCGGCCAGGCGAAGGTAGTAGTCCAGGGTGTACAGCCGTTCCGCGGGGTCAGACAGGTCACCGGTATAACACATCGCGACTTCTGCGATGGCGGAACCGGTTTCGCGTACCGCATCGATTGCCGGCCGCATCGAGTCGAGGTTGTTCAGCGCGTCGAAGATTCGGAAGATGTCGATGCCGGTGGCGGTTGCCTCTTCGATGAACGACTTCGTGACGATTTCCGGGTAAGGCGTGTAGCCCACGGTGTTTCGGCCCCGCAGCAGCATCTGCAGACAGATATTGGGGATCGTTTCCCGCAGCGCGGCCAGCCGCTCCCACGGGTCCTCCTTGAGGAAACGCAGCGCCACGTCATAGGTTGCGCCACCCCAGCATTCGACCGACAGCAGCTCCGGTATCGTCCGCGCGAGATACGGTGCCACCATCAGCAATCCGCTGGTGCGCACCCGAGTGGCCAGCAGCGACTGGTGCGCATCGCGGAAGGTGGTGTCGGTGACCCCGACCGCGGGCGACTCCCGAAGCCAGCGCGCAAAGCCTTCCGGCCCCAACTGAATCAACCGTTGCTTGGACCCCGGCGGCGGCGCCGCCTCCCGGTCCACCTCGGGCAGCTTGTCCTGCGGGTACACGGTCGACGGTCGCGCGCCGTGCGGCTGATTAACGGTCACATCGGCGAGGTAGTTGAGGATCTTGGTGCCGCGGTCCGCCGACGTGCGCGCGGTCAGCAGTTGCGGGCGATCGTCGATGAACGAAGTGGTGATGCGGCCGGCTTGGAAGTCCGGATCGTCCAGAACCGCTTGCAGGAACGAGATATTGGTCGAGACACCGCGAATCCGGAACTCCGCCATCGCCCGCCGCGCCCGGTTGACCGCCGTCGGGAAATCCCGTCCCCGACAGGTCAGCTTGACCAGCATGGAGTCGAAGTGCGCGCTGATCTCGGCACCCAGATTAGTGCTGCCGTCCAGACGGATTCCGGCGCCGCCGGGCGTGCGTAACGCGCTGATCCGTCCGGTGTCGGGCCTAAATCCGTTGGCCGGATCTTCGGTGGTGATCCGGCACTGCAATGCGGCACCGTGTGGGCGCACGTCGTCCTGCGTCAGACCCAGGTCGTCGAGGGTCTCCCCCGCAGCGATCCGCAGCTGACTGGACACCAGGTCGACGTCGGTGATCTCTTCGGTGACGGTGTGCTCCACCTGAATCCGCGGGTTCATCTCGATGAAGACGTACTCGCCGTTTTCGTCCAGCAGGAACTCGACCGTGCCGGCACAGCTGTAGTCGATGTGACGCGCGAAAGCGACTGCGTCCGCGCAGATCCGCTCGCGCAATTCCGCGGGCAGGTTCGGGGCGGGCGCCAGTTCGATCACCTTCTGGTGGCGACGCTGCACGCTGCAGTCACGCTCATACAGATGAATCACGTTGCCGTGGCTGTCGGCCAGGATCTGCACCTCGATGTGCCGTGGTCGCAGCACGGCCTGTTCGAGATACACCGTGGGATCGCCGAATGCTGACTCGGCTTCCCGGCTGGCCGCCTCGATCGCCTCGGGCAACGCCTCACTATCGGTGACCCGCCGCATGCCCCGGCCCCCGCCGCCGGCAACGGCCTTGACGAACAAGGGGAATCGCATCCCCTCCGATGCGGACACCAGGTCGTCTACCGACGCCGACGGTGCCGAGGACTCCAGCACCGGCAGCACCGCTTCTCGCGCCGCGGCGATGGCCCGGGACTTATTTCCGGTCAGCTGAAGGACTTCGGCACCGGGACCCACGAAGGTGATACCCGCAGCCGCACATGCCGCCGCCAAATGCGGGTTCTCCGAGAGGAATCCGTAGCCCGGGTAGATCGCGTCCGCCTCACAGCGCAGGGCGGTTTCGACGATCTCGTCGACGGACAGGTACGCCCGCACCGGGTGCCCGACCTCGCCGATCTGGTACGACTCGTCGGCTTTGGTCCGGTGCAGCGAGTTGCGGTCCTCGTGGGAGTAGACGGCGACGGTGCCCACGCCCAGTTCGTAGGCGGCACGGAATGCCCGGATGGCTATTTCGCCGCGGTTGGCGACCAGCACTTTGGAGATCACGCTCGACCCTAACTCAGATCAGTGTCGACCAATAATTCCAGAAGCGGGCCATGATCAGCAGGAACACCGCGGTGAACCAGAACGTGACGATCGACCATCGCCACCCGAACAGCAATCGGACAACCGTGCGATCTTCGATCACGGGACGCACCAGAACAGACACCACGACCACCAACAGCGTGATGGTGACGGCCCAGACCACCATGCAGTACGGGCACAGCGCCCCGATGCGGTACAGGCTTTGATAAATCAGCCAGTGCACGAAGACCGTACCGAGCAGCACACCCGCCGCGAGTCCCACCCAATACCACCGGGGCAGCGGAACTTTCGCCACTGCCAGGACCCCGGTGACCAGCACCACGGTGAAGGCCGCAATGCCGGCCAACGGGTTGGGGAAGCCGAACAGCGACGCCTGCGGGGTCACCATCACCGACCCGCACGACACGATCGGGTTGATGTTGCACGACGGCACGTAGGACGGGTTGCGCAGCAACTCGATCTTCTCCACCGTCAACGTGAGCGAGGCGAGTAGGCCGACCGCACCCGCGATCAGCACCCACCACGCGCTGCGCGCGGGCGCCCAGAGGCCGTCGGCTGTTTCGGAGACGGGTTGCGCTGCCACCAGGTCAGGTCTTTGCCGTGGCGGCGGCCTCGTCCATACCGGGTACGTTGCCGACGATCTCCCTGATCTTTGCGACCAGCGCATCGGGCGTCGACCACTCGTATTCCTGGCCGTTGATCTTGACCGTCGGTGTCGCGCGGATGTTGTTGGCCGCCGCCAGACCGGTGACCTTCGAGATGTACTTGCCGCTGTTGATGCAGTCCGGCACCGTGCCGGCGGCCCCGGCCTGCCGCGCGAGTTCGATCAGGCGTGCATTGTCGGGGAACTTCGTGCCCGTCTCGCTGGGCTGGATGCCTGCGCTGTACAGCGCCGAATGGAAGCGGCGGAATGCCTCTTCGGACTCGTCGGCGACGCAGTAGGCTGCCGCGGCGGCGCGCGAGGAATAGTTGTCGGTGCGTGGGCTGTCCAGGATGGTCAACATCGTGTAGTCGGCTTCGATTGCGCCGATGTCGATGAGTTTGGAGACGGTCGGACCGAAACCCCGCTCGAAGTTGCCGCAAGCGGGGCACAGGAAGTCTTCGTAGAACGACACCACGGCCTTGGGCTTGCCGGCGTCGGTGACCAACTTGCTCGACGAGACCCGAACCGCACCCTCTTGCCCGCCGGCGGCCTTCTTGTGGTTCGAGTTGACGATGTAGAACACCAGGACGACGGCAAAGATCACCACGATTGCGGTGCCGCCGATCTGGATGAGCCGGCCGAATTTGCCGTCGCCGGACTGCAGATCGAGTCGCGCTGGGCGCTTTGGTTTATCGGCCACAGTGATCCTCACGTGTGTTGGCTGCACCCCGTTCGGGGTTCAGGCGCCCCGGTCGGGGTTCAGGCGCCTCTAGAGTACCGACGGCACTGGTGAAAGCCGGTCAGCACCGGCTCAGGTGCGCACGCAGCGCCGAGATCAGCTCCTTCGTTCCCGCAGCGCTGCCCCCGCCGAGCTGGAACAGGTTTGCGAAGCCGTGCGTGAGCGAACCCATGTAGCGCAGGTCGACATCGACGCCGGCGGCCCGCAACGCGTTCGCGTAGTCCTCTCCTTCGTCGCGCAGCGGATCAAAGCCGGCCACCGCGATCAGCGCCGGTGCCAGCCCAGCCAGCGACTCGGCCAGTGCGGGAGAGACCTGTGGATCGGCGAGATCGATGTCGGACTTCCTCAGGTACTGCGCCGTGAACCAGTCGATATCGCGCCTGGTGAGCAGGAAGCCGCGGGCGAACAAACTCAGCGACCGGGTCTGCGCGGTGAAGTTGGTCCGCGGGTAGATCAGCCACTGCAGCACCGGCGCGGGTCCGCCCTTTTCGAGGGCATCGTCCCGAGCCATCTGACTGACTACGGCGGCCAGGTTGCCACCAGCGCTGTCCCCGCCAACCGCGATCCGCTGCGGCGCTGCGCCGAGTTCGCCGGCATGCTCGCAAGCCCACTGGAAAGCGGCGTAGGCATCCTCGATCGCCGCCGGCGCCGGATGCTCCGGGGCCAGCCGGTAACCGATGGACAGAACGTGAATTCCGGCGTCTCGGCTGGTCAAGCGGCACAATGCGTCGTGGGTGTCCAGGTCACCGATCGCCCAGCCGCCACCGTGGTAGAAGACCAGCAGCGGTGCGCCGTCGGCGCCGGCGGGCGGCCGATAGTGCCGGGCGGGGATGTCACCGGCCGGTCCGGGTAGTGAAAGCTCGCTTACCTCGACGTGGATCTGCGGACCGGGCATGTCCACCATGTTCTGGTGCATCAGGTCGCGGGACGGGCCTGGGTCGTCGTCGACCACCAGACCGTCGACGCCGACGGCGCGCAGGCCGGTCAGCATCAGCTGCAGTGTCGGATCGAGGGTGTTGCCGTCGATGATGACCGAACGGTTCCGGGTGAGCAGCCGCTTCGCGGCGGACGGAATCAATGGGATGACTTTGACGCCGGCACCCGTGACGGTGTTCTGGACGCGCGTCAGCCAACCCACTGGTGCGCGCGTCGGTCCGGATTGCAGTTCCGCCGCGCCTGGCAGACTTTTCGTCATGGGCCGCTCCCTCGAGAAAACCTTCGTCACGCTAAATGACGGCAATTCGATTCCCGTCGTCGGCCTCGGTGTCTTCAAGATCGAACCGGCGGAGACCGAGCAGGCGGTGAGTGCCGCGCTGCGCGTCGGTTATAGGCATATTGACACCGCGGCGGCCTACCGAAACGAGCGAGAGACCGGGCGCGCGCTCGCCCATTCCGACGTGCCCCGCGACCAACTGTACGTCGTGACCAAATTGGCGAATCCGGACCAGGGTTACGAGAACACGCTGCGCGCATTCGACGCGAGCATGGAGCGCCTCGGCCTGGATTATCTGGACCTATACCTCATCCATTGGCCGCAGCCACAGCTGAACAAATTCGTCGACACCTTCAAGGCCTTCGCCAGCCTGCGGGACCAGGGCCGGATCAGATCTATCGGCGTCAGCAATTTCGAGCCCGAGCACCTGATGGTCCTCGTCGACGCGACGGGCATCGTTCCGACGGTCAACCAGATCGAGCTGCACCCGCTGCTGGCCCAGCGGGAGTTGCGCAAAGTCCACGCCCGCCTGGGCATTGCCACCGAGGCATGGTCCCCGCTGGGGCGCGGATCGCTGCTGACCCACCCGACGATCACCGCAGTCGCCACAGATTGTGACCGGACACCAGCCCAGGTGTTGATCAGATGGCATATCCAACTCGGTAATATCGTGATTCCCAAGTCGGTCAACCCCGCGCGGATTGCGAGCAACTTCGACGTGTTCGACTTCGAACTCAGTACCAGCCAAATGGCGTCGATCTCCTCGCTGGACGACGGAACACGGCTTGGTCCTGATCCGAGAACTTTCACTTCAACAGGTAGGTGAATCACGTGACTGGCGAGCCGGGCAGCGGCATACCCTCTATTGCGCTCAACGACGAGAACACGATTCCAGTGCTCGGTCTGGGGGTCGCCGATTTGTCCGACGACGAGACCGAACGCGCGGTAGCAGCCGCGCTGGAGGCCGGTTGCCGGCTCATCGACACCGCGGCCGCCTACGGCAACGAAGCGGCGGTGGGGCGAGCCATCGCATCCTCTGGCATCCCCCGCGCGGAACTGTTCGTCACCACCAAACTGGCCACCGAAGAGCAGGGTTTCGCCATGTCCCAGGACGCCTGTACGGCAAGCCTGGAGCGGCTCGGTCTGGATTACGTCGACCTTTACCTCATTCACTGGCCCGCCCCGTCGCTGGGCAAGTACGTGGACTCGTTCGGCGGCCTGATCCAGTCCCGCGGCAACGGCCACGCCCGATCTATTGGCGTGTCCAACTTCACCGACGAGCATCTGTCCATGGTCATCGACCTGACCTTCTTCACACCGGCCGTCAACCAGATCGAGCTACACCCGCTGCTCAACCAGAGCGAGCTGCGCAAGTCGAACGCCCAGCACGAGGTTGTCACGCAGTCCTACACGCCGCTGGCCCTCGGCAAGCTGAACGACAACCCGACGGTCACCTCAATCGCGGGCGAATACGGCAAGACGGCATCGCAGGTGCTGTTGCGGTGGAATGTGCAACTAGGCAACGCGGTGGTCTTCCGCTCCGCCAATCCCGAACACATCGCCGGCAACCTGGACATCTTCGACTTCGAATTGGCCGCCGAGCACGTGGATGCCCTCAACGGGCTCAATGACGGCACCAGGCTTCGCCCGGATCCGGAAACGTATAGCGGCGCCTAGCTCTGCGGTCATCCCGCCGGGCAGGTGCCGGCGGCCTGACGCAGCACGTCGGCGGACGCCTGGTCGAGCGGCAGCGCGTAGCCGCGCATCACGGCGATGAACTGCATTGCGTACTGACACGCGAATGCCCCGTTGGGCGGCATCCATTGCGCGGGCGGGGAATCGCTCTTGTTCTGATTGGCCTGGCCCTGCACGGCCAGCAGGTTGCCGGGGTCGTTGGCGAACTTGCGCCGAAGCGGTGTCGGCCAACTCGAGGCGGCCATGTCCCACGCGTACGCCAGGGGCACGATGTGGTCGATCTGCACCGATTCGCCCACCTTGGCGCCGCGCTGGAAAGCAATGACGGCATTGGTGTACGGGTCGTGCAGAGTGCCGGTCGCCACGGCATTGGGACACCGCTTGGTGAAAACGAAGGTGACGTCGACGAGATCGCGGGCCAGGATGTCGTCGCGGGTGTCACAGCCGTTGTGCCCGAGCGGGGCATCGTTGTTGTCATCCCACGCGTCACCGAACGCCGACCTGCGGTAGTCGAAGCGATGGTTACGGCGGGGCACCACGGCGACACCGGCGAGCACGTCGACGCCTGGCTGCACCGTCGGGACGTCCGCGCGGGCGGCGAACTCGTCGGCACGTCTGGCCGCTGTCGACCCGACGGTCTGATAGGCGACCACCAGGGCCAGCACCGTCACCGCGCACAGCCACCAGAACCTTTTTCGGGTCACGACTTGTCCAGGTATTCGATGCGGTCGTTGTCCATGAATTGCGTTGCCAGCCAGAATAATTCGGGGCGTTCCCGGTTTTCGGCGTGGGCATGGACGCAATATTGCCGGGCCGTCTCGATGTGGGTGAGGTGCTTGGCCAGCGACAGTAGCCGCAGCGTGATCGGCTTGCCGGACTGGTTGCGGCCCAACACGTCTCCTTCTTTGCGCTCCTCCAGGTCCAGGTCGGCCAGCGCGAACCCGTCCATGGTCGAGGCCACCGCATTGAGGCGCCGACTGGCCGGCGACTGCGGTGAGACCCAGCTGACCAGCAGGCACAGGCTGGCGTGCCGGCCCCGCCCGATGCGGCCGCGCAGTTGGTGCAGCTGGCTGATACCGAACCGGTCGGCGTCCATGATCAGCATTATCGTGGCGTTGGGGACGTCGACGCCGACCTCGATGACCGTGGTGCACACCAACACATCGACCTCGCCCGCGCGGAAGGCCGCCATCGCGGCGTCCTTGTCGTCGGTCGAGAGGCGTCCATGCATGAGCGCCAGCCGCAGTCCCGCCAGTTCGCCGGTGCTCAGCCGCTTGAAAAGCCCTTCGGCAGTGGCCGAAGGCCTGGGGCCGCCTTCCTTCTCGGCGTCGTCGTTTTCATCGATTCGCGGCGCCACCACATAGACCTGTCGACCGGCTTCGACCTCCTCGTGGATACGTCGCCAGGCGCGGTCGAGCCAGGCCGGCTTGTCCTCGGCGTAGATGACCTGGGTATTGATCGGCTGGCGACCGCGCGGAAGTTCGCGCAGCGTCAGGGTTTCCAGATCGCCATAGACGGTGAGTGCGACGGTGCGTGGGATGGGCGTCGCGGTCATCACCAGTAGGTGCGGCGTAATGCCCGCGGGAGCCTTGGCGCGCAATCGATCTCGTTGCTCGACGCCGAACCGGTGCTGCTCGTCGACCACCACCATGCCCAAGTTGTGAAAATCCACCGCGTCCTGCAGCAGCGCGTGGGTACCGACCACGATGCCGGCCTGGCCGCTGACGATCTCGGCACGTACCTGCTTCTTCTGGGCCGCCGACATCGAACCGGTGAGCAACACCACCCGGGTCGCGTTGTCGGCCCCGCCCAGCTGACCCGCCATGGCCAACGGGCCGAGCACCTCGGTGATCGACCGCAGATGTTGTGCGGCAAGGACTTCGGTAGGCGCCAGCAGCGCGCACTGGTAGCCGGCATCGACCAGTTGCAGCATCGCCACTACCGCCACGATGGTCTTGCCCGACCCCACCTCGCCCTGCAGCAGGCGGTTGAGCGGGCGGGTGGTGGCCAGCGCCTCGGACAATACGTCCAGCACCTCACGCTGACCCGCCGTCAGCTCGAAGGGCAGCCGTCGCAACAGGTCGGCCACCAGGCCGTCGGACCGCGGCGCTGCCGGCGGCCCCGATTCCGACAGTTCGCCGTGCCGGCGACACACCAGCGCCCACTGCAGCCCCACGGCTTCGTCGAAAGTCAGGCGTTCGCGGGCCCGTTCACGCTCGGCGGGGTCCTCGGCAATGTGGATGGCGCGCAACGCCTCGTCCTCGGATACGAATCCGTGCTCAGCGCAAAATTCCGCGGGCAATGGGTCCGGCACCGGATCAAGAACATCGAGTACCTGACGCACGCAGTTGAAGATGTCCCAACTCTGCAATTTCGTGCTGGCCGGGTAGATCCCGAAAACCCGACGTTCGTAGGCGGCCGCCACGTCTTCACTGCTGCCGGCGTGGGTCGCTTCAGCGATCGTCTTCAACGATTTGGTGCCGATATTCCTGCCGCTCGGCGCGTCGAGGACGAGGAACGCAGGATGCGTCAACTGCATTACATCCTTGAAATAGCCGACCTCCCCGGACAGCATCACCTTGACGCCCTTGGTCAAGTCCTTGCTCATCCAACCGGCATTGAAAAACGTGGCCGTCACTCTGTTGCGTCCGGAGCCCAAAGTGATGCGGTGGTACTGGCGTTTCCGGTCCTTCGGCATTTGCTTCGTGACGGCTTCCGTGATCACGTCGACGACGGTGACGTGCTCTCCGGGCTCTGGCCGTTCGTCGTGAGCGCCGATCCGGGCCGCGCCCTGGAAGTAGCTGCGTGGGTAATGCCGAAGTAGGTCGTTGACCGTCTGGATGCCGAACTGCTCGTCGAGTAGCTTGGCCGTCTTCGCGTTCAACAGAAATGGGAGCCGATCGCCCAGCGAGGCCACTACTCCACTCCGATCAGCAACACGTCGCCGCGATGCCCGGTGCGATAAACCACCAGCTCGCTCCCCGGATGGCGGTCGTGCATATGCCCCTCCAGGACGGTCTGGATGGCTTGGGCGTCGTCGCCGTCGAGAGCGGCCCCCTCCAGCACGGTCACCAAGTCGCCGCCGGACGCCAACAGCAGATCGAGCAGGCCGATCGCCGCTGCTGCGGCGTCCTCGGCCACGATCAGCACCTCATCGCCGGCGATGCCCAGCCCGTCGCCCGGCTTGCAGGTACCGGCCCAGGTCAATGCGGTCTCGGTAGCGATCCGCACCGATCCGTGCCGGGCGCCGCCGGCGGCGCGGGCCATGGTGTAACCGTCGTCGACGGCCTGGCGACCGGGGTCGTGCACGGCCAGTGCGGCCAACCCCTGGACCATCGACCCGGTCGGCACCGGAACCACGTCCACTCCCCAGCCGATCGCTGCCGTGCAGCCCGCGACCAACTCCTCGGCCGCCACATACCCGTTGGGCAGCACCATCACCTGGGCGGCACCGGTGTCCACCACCGCGCGCACCAGTTGGTGGGCGCTGATACCGACCGCGGGCGCCGCGCCGGATTCTGTGGGCTGATCCCGATCCGGCCGCAGCACGAAGGCACCTTCGCCGGCGAACAACTCATCGGCGCCGTCGCCGTCGACTACGGCCAGCACCGCGCGATCCCGGGTCCAGCCGCCCGCAGGCAGCCCGGAGATGCCCGAACTGAGCGCCGACACCACAATCCGGCTGAGTCGTCCGGCGACCAATCCCGCCTCGATCGCGGCGCCGGCATCGTCGGTGTGCACGTGCACCGAGTAGCTCTGTTCCGGGGCGGCCGCAATCGCCACCGAATCTCCCAGTTCGCCGAGCCGTTCACGCAGTGTGTCGGCGGCGTCGGTACCGCAACCGGCCAGCAGGTACATCACCTCGAAGTGGGGAGCCGGGCGGCGGTTCCCTGCGTCGACCTGCAATGACGGCGGCGACGGCTCGTACACGGGCCGCGCCGGCGCGTGCCCGGTGATGGTCGAACGCAACGCATCGAGCAGGACCAACAGGCCACGGCCCCCCGCATCCACCACACCGGCGTCGGCCAGCACATCGAGCTGCTCGGGGGTCCTGTCCAGCGCGACCAACGCCGCGTCACCGGCGTCGATGACGGCGCGGGCCAACGTCTCGCCGGCGCTGGCGCACTGCTCAACGGCCGTGGCGGCCGCCCGTAACACCGACACGATGGTGCCGGGCACCTCGTCACCACCCATGGACGCGATGATCAAATCGACACCGCGCCACAACGCCGCGCCAAAGATTTCGGCGTCGATCACGGTCAGCAGGCCACCGGATTCCGCGGCCACGTTCGCCGTCACGTCGGCGATGCCCAACAGGATCTGCGACAGGATCACTCCGGAGTTTCCCCGGGCGCCCTTGACGGCCCCGGCGGACAGCCCGGCGGCGACGCCGGCGACATCGGCGACCCCGGCCCCGGCACCCGAATCCGCCTCCGCAAGCGCCGAACGCATGGTGAACAGCATGTTCGTCCCGGTGTCGGAATCGGCGACCGGGAACACGTTGAGCCGGTTGATCTCGTCGATGTGCGTGATCAGGTCACTGACCACCGTGTGCGCCCAGTCCCGCAGGGCTAAGCCGTCCAACGGACGATCCATTGAAGAAGACGTACCCAAACCCGACCCCACCTCCTCTGCTGCGCTCATGGGGCCATCGATTGCGCGTCAGCGTAGCCCCGGCCCAGCCGGCACTCGAGCCTAGCCATCGTGTGCGACAGCACAGGTCATCGCACGTCTCGGCGCAGTGACGTTTTGGTGGTTGCCGACCACAGTCGGTATCCTGGGACGGCCTGGGCTAGCCTGGGCTATTCCGGTAGTTCGGCAGACCCCCGAGGCGTCGCCGAACCCAGACAGACTTGAGGAGATCGAACCATGGCCGCTGTGTGCGATATCTGCGGGAAAGGCCCCGGCTTCGGTAAGTCGGTGTCGCACTCCCACCGCCGCACCAGCCGCCGGTGGAACCCCAACGTGCAGACCGTGCACGCCGTGACTCGTCCCGGCGGCAACAAGCAACGCCTCAACGTCTGCACCTCGTGCATCAAGGCCGGCAAGGTCACGCGCGGCTGACGCCAGCCCTCACATGACCACGTGGCCGGCGTCCACGGGTATCGACACCCCGGTCACGTAGCGCGCTCCCGGGCCCACCAGCCAGAGCACAACGGCGGTGACGTCTTGCGGCTCGACCAGCGGCACCCCGGGCAGCAACGTCTGGGTGACGGCTGGATTGGGGTTTTCGGTCATCCGGTTGATCACGAAATCGTTGATGATCATCGGCGTCGCAACACCGCCGGGATGTATCGAGTTGACGCGAATCTGGTGGGGTCCGTACGCATTCGCCGCCGACCGCATCAGGCCCACCACACCGTGCTTGGATGCGGCATAGGCGAACATCGCGGCGCTGCCGTCGCCGCCGCGGCCGGTCAGGCCCTGCGACGAACTGACCAGGACAACGGAACCGCCTCGGCCTTTGCGGATGATCGACGGCACGGTGGCGAGGATGGTATGCCACACACCCTTGAGATTGGTGTCGACGATCGCGTTGAACACCGATTCCGAATGCGTCTGAGCATCGCCCATCGCCACCACGCCGGCATTGGCGATGACGATGTCGATATCACCGAGCTGGTCGATACCCGTTTGCACTGCGGCTTCCAGTTGCTGAAGGTCCCGAACGTCGGCGACGACGGGAGCCACCTTGCGGCCGGTGGCTTCGACCAGTCGGGCGGTCTTGTCGAGATTGGCCTCGGTGCCGAGCGGGTAAGGGATGCCGTCGATGTCGGCGCAGATGTCCACGGCGATGATGTCGGCGCCCTGCTGGGCGAGGGCGACCGCGTGGCTGCGCCCCTGGCCGCGTGCTGCGCCGGTGATGACGGCGACGGAGTTGTCGAGCGGTCCCGGCGTCCAAGGTAACGTCACGACGATCAGACTAGGTTCTGCGAGGAAGTGGTTCGCCGTGACCGGTAGTGCAGTTGAAATAACCAACCTGATCTACACCTATGCGCAGTGCCTGGACGGCGGGGACCTGGACGGAGTCGCGGGCCTGTTCGAACACGGCCGGATCTGCGGAGTAGAGGACGGCCCCCCGGAAACCGTCTTCGCCGGCGCTGAGCGGGTGCGGGCAATGTACGAGATGGCCACGCGCATCTACGAGGACGGCACGCCGAAGACCAAGCACCTCACCACGAATGTGCAACTTTTCATCGACGACGAACAGGGAACCGCGCGCAGCACCTCCTACTACTGCGTCACGCAGGCCACACCGGAACTGCCGTTGCAGGTGATCGTGACCGGGCACTACAAGGACACTTTTCACCGGCTCGACGGCGTCTGGTGGTTCGACACCCGAATCATGTTCATCGACCAGGCAGGCGACCTCAGCCAGCACCTGAAGTTCTGACGCGTGGCGGATCCCTTCGAACCTGCGGCCGTAATGGCGGACGCGCAAGGTAAAGAGTCACTGGATGATTGGGGACCGGGCGAGTTCGAAGAGCCCATGCGGATGCTGCTGGCCGACTACGCGCGCGCCGACCTGAACCCGATCGGGGTCCACATCCTGCGTTCGGGCATCGTGCACAGCCTGCGAATGCGCCTGCGTACCCAGGAGTGGTTCCGCCGTCACCCGGAGATTCTGGACGAGCACGTCGCGGCGCCGATCGTCGTCATCGGCATGATGCGCAGTGGCACCACACTGCTGCAGCGGCTGCTGGCCGCCGACCCGCGATTCGTCTGCGCGTATGGCTGGGAGGTCGTCGAGGTTGCGCCCCGCCTCGAATTCTCTTTCACGGGAATCGATCCGCGCATCGGTATCAGCGAGGCGCGGGAAGCCAAGTCCCGTGAACTGGCACCGGAATTGTTCGCGATCCACCCGATGTATGCGCGTGAAGCCGAGGAGGAGATCGTCTTTCTGGCCGACGCGTTCCTGTCGCATGTCCCCGAATCCGGCGCGCACCTGCCGCAGTACCGGTCCTGGCTCGACGAACAGGATTTCACCCCCGCCTACAGATACCTGCACCGCATGCTGCAGTTCCTGCGGTGGCAGAAGCGCCGCCGGGGGGTGTCAGGGCAGCGCTGGGTGCTCAAATCACCGGCGCATCTGGGATATTCGGACCTGTTGCGGGCCCAGTTTCCGGGTCTGCACATCGTGCACATGCACCGGGATCCGCGCACCACGATCGCATCGGGAGCCAGCCTCAATGCGACCCTGCATGCCATGCATGCCGACACCGTCGACCTGCACCGAGTGGGAGCGCAATGGTTACAGCGGATGGGCTGGACCAATGACCGAGCCATGACGATCCGGGACGGCTGGGCCGACGACGCCTCGCGGGTCACCGATATCGGATTCGACCAGGCGGTGGCGGATCCGATCGGACAGGTGGCCCGGGTGTACGACGCCGTCGGTGTCCCGTTCACCGACGCAGCGGCGGCGGCGATGCGCCGGTGGCTTTCCGACCGGCCCCGCGAAGTTCCACGCCCGCCGTACGGGCTGGACGCCTACGGCCTGCATCCCCGTCAGGTTGATGAGCGATTCACGTTGTACAACAAGCGTTTTCAGAGCTATATCGGAGGAGCGACTCGTGGTTGACAATCCGGTCTCGACGGCGTCCCAGCGCGAGCAGGAACTGGCGGCCCTCGATTTGATCGAGCATCCGACCGTCAGGGCCGCCTATCAGTCCGTGGCGCAGACCTGGCTCGGCCGGGCGAAGGCCTCCGATGCGATGCGCGCGCGTTTTGATGCGGCCTTCGCCGAAGTGATGTTCTCCGCGGCGGTGTGGTCGTCGAACCAGGACAAGTTACGGCCGAAAGTCTCCTGCATCACCCGGTTGGCACATCCCGTGGACGGCCGGCGCATCCCCGGATCACGTTGGGGCATCGACAATCCCGACAGTGTCTACCGCGTTATTCCGATCTCCGGCGACGAGCGCTACGAGATTCACGGCCGCGTAGGCGAACACCGGATGACCGAGAACTACTTCACGCTGTGGGACGCGCACATGGGCACCGTCGACGTGCTCAACGGCCGGACCATGCAGGTCGACTCCGATGGCAGCTTCACCATCACCGTCGACTCCGATCCCGCCGGGGGTCGGCCCAACCATGTCCGGACCACCCCCGAGGCGCACGAGTTCTACATCCGGGATGTGCTGCTGAACTGGGAACGCGACGAACCGAATTACCTTGAAGTGCAACGCCTTGGTGGTGCACCGGAGACCCCGGCGCGCACCCGCGACGAGCAGGCCGAGGCGACAGCGGCGATGATGGCGTATTTCGCCGACTTCACCGGCAAGCTCAGCCACGGCGTGTACAAGATGTCGCCCAACCACTTCAACCTGGCCTGGTCGGCCGACAAGGTCGGTGCGATGCGCAACCAGGTCTATGTCATGGGCCGTATCGATCTCGCCCCGGGCGAGGCATTCGTCGTCGACCTCAATGACGGTGGCGCCGAGTACTTCACGGTCCCACTGAGCAATATCTGGGGCACCACGCTGGACATCATCGACCGCACCGGCAGTCTCAACAAAGCACAATCGCTGGCCAACGAGGACGGCAGCTATACCTATGTCATCGCGCCGGAAGATCCCGGCGTGGCGAACTGGATCGACTCCGACGGGCTCCGGGAGGCCATTCTGACGTTGCGGATGGCTGAATTCGGCGCGGCAGGTCCCCGCGAGGGCCTCGGTGCCCGCGGCCGGGTGGTGAAGCTGGACCAGCTGGAAAGCGAAGTGCCCCAGTTGCCGCGAGTTGACCCGGCGCAGCGGGGCTTGCAGCTCGCCGATCGCCGCGCGGCATACCTGCGCCGGCTACCGGAAGGGAACGCCTGAGATGGGTCGCTGGCTGATCACCGGTTGCTCCACCGGCTTCGGACGTGAAATCGCCCGCGCAGCCTTGGAAGCCGGGCACAGCGTGGTGGTGACCGCGCGGCAAGCCGAAGCGGTGCGGGTTTTCGTCGACGACTTCGGCGATCGGGCGCTGGCGGTGGCACTGGACGTAACGGATGCCGGCCAGATCCGCGCGGCCGTTTCCGCTGCCACCGAGGCGTTCGGCGGGATCGACGTCCTGGTCAACAACGCCGGCCACGGTTACCTGTCCGCCGTCGAAGAGGGCGAGGACGCCGAAGTGCGGAAGTTGTTCGACGTCAACTACTTCGGCGCGGTGGACATGATCAAAGCGGTGCTGCCGGGCATGCGTGCCCGCGGGTCGGGCCACATCATCAACATGTCGTCGATGACGGGATTGGTGGCCAACCCGCCCAACGCCTACTACTCGTCGACCAAATTCGCACTCGAGGCTGTCACCGAAGCGTTGGCCACCGAGGTGCGGCCGCTGGGTATCAAAGTGACCGCCATCGAACCCGGCGCGTTCCGCACCGACTGGGCCTCGCGTTCGATGAAGGAAACTACCAGCGTGATAGCCGACTACGCAGATGTGGCGGCCCGCAAGGACCTCATCAAGCAGTTTGCCGATCACCTACCCGGCGACCCACACAAGGTTGCCGAGGCGGTCCTGATGGTGACTGAACTCGATGATCCGCCATTACGATTGCTGCTGGGCCGAGACGTGTTGAAAGCCATGCGCGACAAGATCGCCACGCTGTCCGCGTCGATCGAGGAATGGAAAGCGGTCACCAAAGACGTGAACTTCCCGGATCAGTAGGTCACTCGTCGAGGAACACCGCATGTGCGTCCACCGGGTCGCGCCCGATGCGAATCGAGTTGCCCGGGAAAGCCGGATCCGGGTAACCCACCGCCAGACCGCACAAGATTCGCATGTAGGACGCGATGCCGAGTTGCCGGCGCACGATGTCTGGGTAACCGGCGATCGACACCTGGACACAGGTGCTCAGCCCACGCGCAGTCAGTGCCAGCAGCAGGGTCTGGACAAACATGCCGACGCCCATGCTGTCGACATGGTCGAGATCCTGGTGCATGAACACGACTGCGCCCAGCGGGGCGCGGAAGAACTCCCAGTTGCGCAGCACCGCCGTACGCCGGCCGTCCGCGTCGTCACGGGCAATACCCATCGCTCCGTAGACCTGCGCTCCGAGGTCACGACGCAGATGAGCGAACCCCGGCGGCAGCTGCGGAACCCTCGGTGGTTCCGCGCGCGCCTGCTTGAGCAGTGCGGCCACCAGTCGGTCCCGGGCGGCGCCACTGGTGAAAACGATCTGCCAGGGCTGCACATTCGAGTTGGACGGCGCCCGCATCGCCAGCGCCAGCGATTCTTCGACCAGGTGCCGAGGTACCGGCCGGGGCAGAAACATCCGAGTCGATCGCCGCTGCTGGATGGTCTCTTCTAGGTCGTGCACCCCTCAATGCTGACAGCCGGCGGGTGGGTCAGTCACGGCAACCGCCAGTCGATCGGCTCGGCGCCGCATTCAGTGAGCAACTGGTTGGCGCGACTGAACGGGCGCGACCCGAAGAATCCGCGGGATGCCGACAGCGGCGAGGGGTGCGGGGATTCGATCGCGACGCACTTGCCTTCGGCGAGCATGGGTTTGAGCGTCGACGCGTCACGACCCCACAGGATCGCCACCATCGGCTGCTCGCGCGCCACCAACGCACGAATCGCGCACTCTGTCACCGCTTCCCATCCTTTGCCGCGATGCGACGCCGGGTTGCTGGGGCGCACGGTCAGCACCCTGTTCAGCAGCAGCACACCGCGTTGCGCCCACGGTGTCAGATCGCCAGACGAGGGCGGCGGGTGTCCCAGGTCGGCGGTGTATTCGTCGAAGATGTTGGACAGGCTGCGCGGCAGCGGCCGCACCTCGGGTGCCACAGAGAAACTCAGACCGACGGCGTGCCCCGGAGTCGGGTACGGATCCTGCCCGACGATCAAAACCCTGACGTGGTCGAACGGAAAGGTGAAGGCGCGCAATATGTTCGGTCCGGCCGGCAGGTACTGGCGGCCAGCCGCGATCTCCGAGCGCAGAAACTCCCCCATCTTCGCCACTTGCTCGGCCACCGGCGCGAGCGCCGCGGCCCAGCCCGGCTCGACGAGTTCACTCAGCGGTCGTGGGGTCATTGCAGACCCGTTGCGAGCAGGACCAGCGTCTCGGCGCCGGCTTGGCGGTCTCTGGAGATTTCCCGATACTCCGGCGATTGCGCCCACTCGCGGAAGGCAGCGTCGTCCGGAAACGACATCAGCACCACCTTCTGGTAGGCCCAATCGCCCTCGACCACCTCTGGTGACTCATCGGCAGCCAGCAGGGTGCCGGAATGACGGCGGAAGACCTCCATGAACGCGGCCTGGTATCGGTCGTAGGCCGGACGATCGGTGAATCTGAGCTGGGCGATCGCGTACACGGTCACGCGGCCACCCTAGCTTTCGGCGGCGAGGCGCAGGCCCGTCCCCCGTTGCCGGGTCCTGACGGTGCGATCGAACCACTGTTCCAGCGCTTGGTCTCACCCCGCGAAAGACTCCCAACCCGCACGCCCCGCCCACTCCTGACCGTCGACCAGCACACGCGGCGGACCGTCGACGACCCGCCCGATCACCCTCCAGCCGACCGGCGCCGCATCCGGGAAACAAGCCACCAAAGCGTGGTCTTCACCACCGCCCAGCACCCATGCCCACGCATCTGCGCCAACGGCGGCAGCCGCGTCCGACACCGCCGCGCGGTCTGGGGTCAGCGCCGCGGTGGATAGGTCAATACCCACGCGGGAGGCCTTTGCGACGTGCCGCAGATCGGCAATCAGGCCGTCGGACACATCGATCATCGCCACCGCTCCGGCCGCCGCCGCCGCCGCGCCCTGACCATAAGGCGGCCGCGGTACCAGATGCTGGTCACGCAAATCCGAAAATTCCTCGAGACCGTTGTGCCACAACTCATATCCCGCGGCCGAACGGCCCAGCACTCCCGCGCAGGCGACCACCGAACCGGCTGCCGCTCCCGACCGGAGTACCGGCGCGCGATCCGCCAGATCACCCAGGACCGTCACCGACACCACCCACTGGGGGCAGCTGACCAAGTCTCCACCCGCGACGCCGGCACCGATGAGTTCTGCCTCGTCCCATAAGCCGTCGAACAGCTCGGCCACCTCGGCCGTCGGCGTGGCGCCCGGTGCCCCGAAACCCACCACGAACGCGGTCGGCCGGGCGCCCATCGCCTCGATGTCGGCCGCGTTCTGCGCGATCGCCTTGCGGCCAACGTCATAGGGCGTCGACCAATCCAGCCGAAAGTGCCGATCCTGCACCAACATATCGGTCGACACCACGGTGCGTCCGTCATCCGCCGACAGCACCGCCCCGTCGTCACCGGGTCCGAGGATGACCGCGGCGGGCTGCCTGCGACCGCGGACCAACCGCTCGATAACCGCGAACTCACCGGACTGCTGCAGCGTCGGAGACTCTCCCGATGCTTTGTCGCGCACGTCACCTCCTGCGCCACCCGAGCGACCCCCGGACGGTCCTCCGACCTGCGGTAAGTTAGGTCCCTGCCGGTACGGGCGGATCGCGTCAGTGTAAACGTGAGGCAAGGTGGCCAGGTGAGCGGCGACTCCGATCCCGGCGGGCCGCCGCGAGCGGCGATGTTTGCCGCGCTGGCGTTGGCCGTCGGGACGATCGTGGGAATTCTGGTGTTCGCGGCGACCCGCCAAGCACCGCGGCACCCGGTCGTCATCTCCGCGATACCCGCACCGCAGGCCGGCGCTCCCGCCTGCCAGGCACTGATCGCCGCGCTGCCGCAACAACTGGGGAAGTTCGAACGTGCAGCCGTTGCCGACCCGGCACCCGCCGGCGTGAGCGCCTGGCGGTCGGAGTCCTACACCGAACCAGTCGTCGTGCGTTGTGGCCTAAAGCGACCCGACGACTTCGTCGTGGGGTCACCCATTCAACAGGTCGACCGGGTCCAGTGGTTCGAGAGTGCGCCGCAATCAGGCGCCGACACGTCCACCTGGTACACCGTGGATAGGCCGGTCTACGTGGCCCTGACGCTGCCCGCGGGCACGGGGCCCGCGCCGATTCAGGACCTGTCCGCCGTCATCGACCGAACCATCGCGGCGGTTCTCATCGACCCGGCTCCCGCCCGCTAACGCAGACCGACGCCGCGGGCCAGCGCCGTATCCACCATGGTGGCCAGCAGGGTCGGATAGTCGACACCGCTCGCCGCCCACATCCGCGGGTACATCGAGATCGTGGTGAAGCCCGGCATGGTGTTGATTTCGTTGATGACCGGGCCGTGGTCGGTGAGGAAGAAGTCCACCCGGGCCAGGCCCTGGCAGTCGATGGCCTCAAATGCCCGAATCGCCAACTGCTGCACCGCAATGGCAACGTCGTCGTCGACCTTGGCCGGCACATCCAATTCGGCTGCGTCATCGAGATATTTAGTGGCGAAGTCGTAGAAGCCGTCTTCGCGTCCGCGCACGCCGACCACCCGAATCTCCCCCAACGTGCTGGCTTCGATTGTGCCGTCCGGCATCTCGAGAACGCCGCATTCCAATTCCCGGCCGTTGACGGCGGCTTCCACGATCACTTTGGGGTCATGGCGGCGGGCGGCGGCGACGGCGGCGCTGAGTTGGTCCCAGCTCGACACCCGACTGACGCCGATCGACGAGCCGCCACGGGCCGGTTTGACAAACGCAGGCAAACCCAACCGTCGGCACTGGTCGGCGGGCAAAGTCTGGTCCGACGGACGCAGGACCGCGTAGTCACCGACCGGCAGTCCTTCGGCAACGAGCAATTTCTTGGTGAATTCTTTGTCCATTCCGGCCGCGCTGGCCAGCACGCCGGCGCCCACGTAAGGCACACCGGCAAGTTCCAGCAGCCCTTGAATGGTGCCGTCTTCACCGTAGGGTCCGTGCAGGACCGGGAACACCACATCCACTGACCCCAGGACGTCTCCTGCGCCGGGCGTCAGCGACACCAACTGCCCACGCCGCTGCGGGTCGGCCGGCAACGCCAATTCGGCACCTGATTCAGAAGTCACCGCGGGCAATTGGCGATTGGTGATAGCCAATGCCTCCGGGTCGCCGTCGTTTTCGGCGGGCGCAGCAACGAGCACGCCATCTCCTGCGTCTCGGCCGGCAGCATCCTGCGCAACCTCGACCCGCAACGGTTCGACGTGGTAGCTATCGGCATCACGCCGCAGGGATCGTGGGTGCTCACCGACGGCGACCCGGAGGCATTGGCTATCACCAATCGCCAATTGCCCGCGGTGACTTCTGAATCAGGTGCCGAATTGGCGTTGCCGGCCGACCCGCAGCGGCGTGGGCAGTTGGTGTCGCTGACGCCCGGCGCAGGAGACGTCCTGGGGTCAGTGGATGTGGTGTTCCCG
>NZ_LZLQ01000023.1 GCF_001673315.1 Mycobacterium asiaticum
TGCCTTCGTGATGTTTTCGTCGGTCGCAGGGGTCGTCGGTTCGCCCGGTCAGGGCAATTATGCGGCGGCGAACAGCTTCCTCGACGGGCTTGCGGCCTATCGGCGCGACCTGGGATTGCCGGCGACATCGCTGGCCTGGGGACTTTGGGAAGAAGCGTCGGCCATGACGCAACATCTCGGCGACCGGGACAAAGCCCGGATCAGCCGGCTCGGTTTGGCGCCGCTGTCCAGCCGGCAGGCCCTTGAGCTGTTCGACGCCGCCATGCTCAGCGACCGCCCTGTCCTAGTAGCCACCCGGCTCGATCACCGGGCGCTCGCGGCCCACCGCGACGTGCTACCGCCGTTGTTGAATCAGTTGGTGGCTCGCCCCGCCAGGCGGGTCGTCGGTGACGTCGACACCGCCTCGATATCCAAGACGGGGTTATCGGCGCAGCTGCACGGGCTGTCCGCGGAGCAACGCCGTGAGGTGCTGGTCGACTTGGTGTGCGGCAGCGCCGCCGCGGTACTGGGATTGCCCAACACTGCCGACGTCGACCCGCAACTCCCGTTCCAAGAACTGGGCTTCGATTCACTGACCGCGGTCGAGCTCCGCAATCGGCTCAAAAAAGCTACCGGGCTGACGCTTTCGCCGACGGTGATCTTCGATCACCCGAGCCCGGCGGGCCTTGCCGCGCACCTCGATGCCCAGCTCGACGTCGCAGACCCGGCCGCCGATCCGCCTGACCGGATGGCGCGCTTCATCGACATCACCCGCGAACTGCAACTGCTCCTCAACCAACCCCACTGGAATGCTGAGGAAAGAGCACAACTGGCGGCGCGCATGCATGGCCTGCTGGGTGACCTGACAGACCCGACAGACGCCGAACCCGAGCAGGCCGACGACTTCGACGACGACATCAAGACCGCCACCGAGCGCCAACTCTTCGCGATCCTTGACGATGACCTGGCGCCGTGACGCATACCGAAGACGACCCGTCAGGCATTGCGATCATTGGCCTTGCCTGCCGATTTCCCGGTACCGACGGGCCCCGAGACTTTTGGCAGCTGCTGCGTGACGGTCGGGAAGCTCCCAAGTCTTTCGGCGATGCGGTCGCGGACTTCGATGCGGACCTGTTCAACATATCGCCCCGTGAAGCCTGCGCGATGGACCCACGTCAACGACTGGCCCTGGAACTGACCTGGGAACTCTTCGAAGACGCCTTCATCATGCCCCGAGTGGTCAGTGGTCAGCAGGTCGCGGTCTTTCTCGGCGCGATGAATGACGACTACGCGTTCCTGACCCTCAGCGCCACGGCATCCAGTGTCGACCACCACTCATTCCCGGGCACCAGCAGGGCATTGATCGCCAACCGGGTCTCCTATGCCTTCGGATTGCAAGGGCCGAGTCTGACAGTCGATTCCGGTCAGTCGTCGTCACTGGTGGCGGTCCACCTGGCAGCCGAAACCCTGCGGACGGGCGCAGCACCCCTGGCGGTCGCGGGCGGCATCCACCTGAATCTGGCCAATGAGATAGCGGTGCTGGAAATGGAATTCGGCGCCGTCTCGCGTTCAGGACAGACCTACGCATTCGACGAACGCGCAGACGGCTACGTTCGCGGCGAAGGTGCCGGCCTGATTCTGCTCAAGCCGCTGCGAACCGCGCTGGCCGACGGCAATCGAATCCATGCGGTGATCCGAGGCAGCGCCGCAGGCAACGCCGGGCATAGCACCGCAGCGTTGACCGCCCCGTCGGTGTCGGGGGAAGCCGAGGTCATCCAGCGTGCGCTGGCCGCGGCAGGCCTGGACGGCCACGACATCGACTATGTCGAAGCCCACGGCACCGGCACCGCGATCGGCGATCCGGCCGAGGTCCTGGCGTTGGGGGAGGTTTTCGGCGAGCGACGGCGCGGGCCGGTGCGGGTCGGATCGGTCAAAACCAACGTCGGTCATACCGGCGGGGCGGCAGGAGTCGCCGGCCTGATCAAAACCGTGTTGGCGATCGAAAACGCCGAGATTCCAGCGAGTCTCAACTATGGGGCGTCCCCTCCCGGCGCCGACCTGGCCAGCCGTGGGCTACAGGTCAATACCTGCCTGGCGCCGTGGCCCGACACACCACGGCGAGCGGGAGTGTCGTCGTTCGGGATGGGCGGAACCAACGCGCATCTGATCCTCGAACAAGCGCCGGTTCTCAACGATGCAGTCCCCGAAGTGGATAGCGGCCTGCCGGTGCCATGGGTGTTGTCGGCACGCTCTGTCGAGGCTCTGCAGATTCAAGCCCGGCGATTGTTGAGCTGGGTAAGCACTGACAGTGGTTTGCGTGCGACGGATGTGGGATGGTCCCTGGCAACCACCAGGACCCCGCTCGAACATCGCGCGGTGGTGATCGGAACGGATCGCGTCGAGCTCATCGACCGGCTGCGCGCACTCGCCGTCGGCACTACCGGAATGACGTCCGGCAGGACCGCCTTCGTGTTCCCGGGGCAGGGTTCGCAGTACCTCGGCATGGGACAGCAGCTATACCAACGGTTTCCGGCCTTCGCGCGGACGTTCAACGAAGTCGCCTCGGCGCTGGATGAGCACCTGCGGTTGCCTTTGCGGCAGGTCATCTGGGGTCGGGACGGCGCGCTCCTGGAAAGCACGGAGTTCGCCCAGCCGGCATTGTTCACGGTCGAGGTCGCGCTGGCCGCCTTACTGGCGTCATGGGGCGTGGTGGCCGACGTCGTGCTGGGTCATTCGGTGGGGGAGATCGCGGCCGCTCACGTCGCCGGGGTGCTGACACTGTCCGATGCGGCGCGGGTGGTGGCGGTGCGTGGCAGATTGATGTCCGCGCTGCCTTCGGGCGGGGTGATGGTGGCGGTGGCCGCCGGCGAGGACGAGGTGACTCCGCTCCTGGTGGACGGAGTCACTATTGCCGCTGTCAATGCCCCAGACGCGGTGGTGATTTCAGGTCTGGACACCGCCGTGGCCGCTGTCGTGGACCCATTGGTGGCACGGGGCCGGCGGGCGCATCGGTTAGCGGTTTCGCATGCATTCCATTCCGAGCTGATGGAGCCGATGCTGACTGAATTCTCCCGGGCCGTTGCCGGCGTCTCGGCCAGCTCGCCCCGAATTCAATTGCTCTCCAACATCACTGGGCAGCTGGCCGGGCCCGGGTACGGGTCCGGCGGATACTGGGCCGAGCATGTCCGGCGTCCGGTGCGATTTGTCGAGAGTCTGCGGGTCGCCGAGTCGTTGGGCGCCGACATCTTTATGGAAGTGGGTCCTGCTGCGGGCCTGACAACAGCTTTCGCGCCACTGACCCGAGACCGTCCGGAAGTGGAATCCCTGCTCGACGCGGTGGCCGAATTGTTCGCGGCGGGCGTTGCCGTCGACTGGCGCGGGGCGTTCGATGGGCTGTCGACTCGACGAGTCGATTTGCCCACTTATGGCTTCGCCCGGCAGAGGTTCTGGTTGGGTGCGGCTGTGCAGCCACCCGCACACCAAGGAGCCGTGCCCTTCCCGGAGCGCCTGCGGCAACTGGATGCGAAGGAACGACATCGCCGATTGGTCGAGCTGATCTGCGAACACGCGGCGATCGTGTTGGGCCACGACAGTGGCCGGGATGTCGACGCGCAGCGCGCGTTCCAGGACCTCGGATTCGAGTCGATGACGGGGGTGGAATTACGCAACCGCCTAATAGCCCTAACCGGGTTATCGCTTTCGCGCACGCTGATCTTCGACTATCCGACTGCAGAGAAGTTGGCCGAACACCTTGGCCGGCAACTTTCGGCGGACCCGTGCGACGAATCCCACGACGAAACCGACGACCAAATCGACGACGAAACCGACGACGAAACAGTCCGGCGGTTGCTGCGCACGATTCCCATCGCGGAGCTACGCAGAGCCGGGTTGCTGGACAGGCTGTTGTTGCTGACCGGACATGCCAAAACTTCCAGTTCACAGGATCTACTCGGGGAGGATGCCATCGATTCGCTGAGTCCCGAGGCGTTAATCGCTCTGGCGCTGGATACCGCGGATAGAAAAGACACAGAAAACTGAAAATTTGGCTGTCTAAATGTTTTATGGCAATGCTTAGCACGGCAAATAAGACAGGTGTTGAATAACGATTCTTTTGCGGGCCCGGGTGCGGCGGATTAAACTCCGGGGGAGTCTGTACGGGACGGGCTGGGCCGAAAGAAACTAAACGAGGGCAGGGTCATGAGCGTCGTCGCGGGTGTGTTTGGGGCGTTGCCACCACATCGTTACAGCCAGAGTGAGATCACCGAGCTGTTCGTTGAGTTCCCCGGCTTGAAGGAACACGAGGAGATCGTGCGGCGCCTGCACGCGGCCGCCAAGGTGAACAACCGCCATTTCGCTCTGCCGCTGGAGCAGTATCCGTCGCTCACCGACTTCGGCGAGGCCAACGAGATCTTCATCGAAAAAGCGGTCGAACTCGGCATCGAAGCGCTGCTGGGTGCACTGGACGAGGCCGGTCTGCGGCCGCAGGACATCGACATGATCGCCACCACCACGGTCACCGGGGTCGCGGTCCCCTCACTGGATGCCCGCATCGCCGGCCGGCTGGGTTTGCGCCCTGATGTGCGCCGGATGCCGCTGTTCGGTCTCGGTTGTGTCGCCGGCGCGGCGGGCGTGGCCCGGTTGCACGACTACCTGCGTGGCGCGCCCGACGATGTCGCTGTGCTGATTTCGGTCGAACTGTGTTCGCTCACCTATCCCGCGGTCAAGCCGACTGTGTCGGGTCTGGTGGGATCGGCACTGTTCGGCGACGGTGCGGCCGCGGTCGTGGCTGTCGGGGACCGGCGCGCCGAGAATCTGCGAGCGGCCGGACCGGAGGTCATCGACTCCCGCAGCCGTCTCTACCCCGACTCCCTACACATCATGGGCTGGGACGTCGGGTCGAGCGGCCTGCAGCTGCGCCTCGCTCCAGAGCTCACCGATTTGATCGAGCAGCACCTACCGGCCGACGTGGACGGGTTCCTTGCCGCCCACGAGCTGACCCGCAAGGACATCGGCGCCTGGGTGAGCCATCCCGGCGGACCCAAGGTGATCAACGCGATCACCAACAGCCTCGAACTGCCTCCAGAGGCGCTGGAGCTGACTTGGCGCTCCCTCGGCGAGATCGGCAACCTGTCGTCGTCGTCGGTGCTGCATATTCTGCGCGACACCATCGAAAAGCGGCCGCCCAGCGGCAGCCCAGGGCTGATGCTGGCGATGGGTCCGGGATTCTGCGCGGAATTGGTGCTACTGCGCTGGCGCTGAGTCAAGAATCGGTGCTACTGCGCTGGCGCTGAGCCAAGAATCGGTGCTACTGCGCCGGCGCTGAGCTGAGGCGAGCGCTGCTCACCTCGACGGTCAGACCCGGTCGCGGACTCAGGGCGGCGAAGTTCGCTGCGCGAATTCGTTGCTCGGGCAACCGTAAACGCGTCCTGGCAATCAGCCGCGCCAGCATCACCGTCATCTCGGTGGTGGCCATGACGGCACCAATACAGCGGTGCAGGCCCCCGCTGAACGGAATGAACTCGTGCGGCGCCGGCTTGCGGTACTCCACACCGGCGGGATCCCACCGGTGTGGGCGGAATTCCGTTGGCTCGGGCCATATCTCGGGAATCCGATGCGTCACGTATGCGCTGAAGACGATCATCCGGCCGGCGCGTATCCGGTGCCCGTCGAACCGCAGATCGCGCATTACCCGCCGGCCTGAGATGACGCCCGGCGAGTACAGCCGGAGTGTCTCGTGCACAACGCCATTGAGATAAGTGAGGCCCGAGATGTCTGCTGCGGTCGGTGCCTGCCCGCCGAGCACCCGCTCCACCTCGTCGGCGGCCGCATCCCAGGCTCCGGGCATAATCAGCAATGTGTATGCGGCCCAGGCTAACGCGGCGCTGGTGGTTTCGAATCCCGCGGTGATCATCGAGACGATCTGGTCGCGAATCTCGTTGTCGCGCAGCACCTGACCTTCGTCGGACCGACCGTTGAGCAGCACCGTCAACATGTGATCGTCGGGGCGAGGCCGGGCCCGCGCGTCGGCGATCTCAGCGTCCATCAAATCGTCGATGCGCTTGCGGGCGTCCATCGCGTGGCGCCAGCCGGGGGAGTTGAACCGTCGCTGCAACCGCATCACCTGTGGTGGCCGGTGGGTCAGCTCCAGCAGCGGTTGCAGCTGCTCGCCGAGAAAGTCCGAATGCGCCGCCATCCGGGAACCGAACAGGCTCTCAGCCGTGCTGCGCCGGACCGCCGAACGGAATTCCCGGTAGAGGTCCAGCCGCTGCCCGGGACACCACCGGTCGATCATGGTGTCGACAGCGGACACCATGGTCGGCACGTAGTCCTGGATCTGCCGGTGTCGCAGCCCTGGGGCAACCACGCTGCGTCGGCGGCGGTGGTCCTCCCCGTCGCTGACGATCAGCGCGGTCGGACCGTCGACGGGCATCAGACTCTCGAATGTCTCCCGCCAGCTGAACGCATCGGCGTTGGCGAAGACGAACTTGTTCGCCGCGGGCCCGAGTAGATAGACGAAGCCGTGCCGGCCGATTCCGGTGTCGATCAGCGGGCCGCGGCGCCGATATGCGGCGAGCAGCGCTTCCCCGGGCGGGTAGGAGACCGGTTTCATTCCAGGACCTCCGACAGTTCCAGCCAGCGACTCTCCGTCACCGCGACATCGTCTTCGAGAGAACGTAATTCGCCGGTCAAGCGGGTAATGCCGACATGGTCGGATTGGTCGTGCTCGGCGAGTTCGGTGTGCTTGGCCGCGATCCGCTGGGCCAGTCGGGCCAGCTGCCGGTCGAGTGCGGCCAGCTCTTTCTCGGCGGCCCGCCGTTGCGCCCCGGACATCGAGGTCGTGAGGGCGGGATCCGGTTGCGCGGGCTTGTCCGTCGACCGGGCGGAGAGCCGCAGGTACTCGTCGACGCCACCGGGCAGATGTCGCAATGTGCCATCGAGGATCGCGTACTGCTGGTCGGTGACGCGCTCGAGCAGGTACCGATCGTGGGAGACGACGATCAGAGTGCCCGCCCACGAGTCGAGAAGGTCCTCGGTCGCCGTCAGCATGTCGGTGTCCACGTCATTGGTGGGCTCGTCGAGAAGCAGCACGTTGGGCTCGGACAGCAACGTGAGCATGAGTTGCAACCGCCTGCGCTGCCCGCCCGACAGTTCACCGACCCGGGCCGAAAGCTGGCCGCGGTCAAAGCCCAGGCGCTCCAACAGCTGCGACGGGGTGACCTCGCGGCCTTCGACCTCATATCCGCTTTGCAGTCGGCCGATCACGTCTGCGATCCGTTCGCTCGCCAGCGCGGTCAGCTCTGCGCCCTGCTGGTCCAGCACTGCCAGCCGGACGGTTTTGCCGCGCTTGACGCGTCCGGTGTCGGGCTGGACGGTGCCGGAGATCAGCCCCAGCAACGTGGACTTCCCGGCGCCGTTGGCCCCGACGATGCCGGTGCGCTCGCCCGGTGCGATCCGCCACTCGACGTCACGCAGCACCGGGCGACCGTCGAACGAGACGGACACGTCGAGCAGGTCCACGACATCCTTGCCCAGCCGGGCCGTGGCCAACTTGGCCAACTCGACGGCGTTGCGCAGCGGCGGGATGTCAGCGATCAGCTGGTTGGCGGCCTCGATTCGGAATTTGGGCTTGGAGGTACGTGCAGGAGCTCCCCGGCGCAACCAGGCGAGCTCCTTGCGCATCAGGTTCTGCCGTTTGGCTTCGGTCGCGGCGGCCTGCCGGTCCCGTTCGACCCGCTGCAGCACATAGGCCGCGTATCCGCCTTCAAACGGCTCGACGATTCCGTCGTGAACTTCCCAGGTCGTATCGGCGACCTCGTCGAGAAACCAACGGTCGTGCGTAACCAGCAGCAGGCCACCGGTATTGCGTGCCCAACGTTGTTTGAGATGGCCGGCCAGCCACGTGATGCCCTCAATGTCAAGATGGTTGGTCGGTTCGTCGAGCGCGATCACGTCCCACTCGCCGATCAGCAATCGAGCCAGCTGCACTCGTCGCCGCTGACCCCCGCTCAGGGTGGAAACCGATGCGGCCCAGTCGATATCAGATACCAGCCCGTCAACCACGTCCCGTATCCGGGCATCGCCGGCCCACTGGTGCTCGGGCTGGTCGCCGACCAGCGTCCAACTCACGGTGTGGTCGGGGTCGAGGGTGTCCGCCTGGCTCAGCGCGCTCACCCGCAGGCCGCTGCGCCGCGTGACCCGTCCGGAGTCGGGACGGACTTGGCCGGTGAGCACACCCAGCAGGCTGGACTTTCCGTCCCCGTTGCGGCCGACTATGCCGATGCGGGCGCCGTCGTTCACACCGAGCGTCACCGATTCGAGGATGACCCCGGTGGGATATGCCAGGTGTACCGCCTCGGCGCCGAGCAGGTGTGCCACCGGACAGACGCTACCGACCGTTCGCAGCGAACCGGGTACCACCGTGGCCAGCAAGGTGCAACAATGTCACGCGTAAGGCAATGACGACGTAGGAAGCCGGTGTGAATCCGGCGCGGTCCCGCCACTGTCATCGGGGAGCGAACCTCATCAGCCACGGCGCGAGCTGGAAGGCGAGGGGAGCTGCGATCCGAGAGCCAGGATACTCGCGTCATCGCGTCCTGCGGCCCGAGGCGGAGTACCTCGAGAGAGCTGATCGCCGATGTTGTGCTGTTCAAGCAACTTTTCCACCAAAGTCCTCAGCAGTCCGAACTTTAGCCCGCTCCATCGGCGCGGCAACGGGTTCGGTCATGGCTGAGGCAATTCGGTGACCGCCCCGATCTGGATGGCCGCACCACCGGAGGTGCACTCTGCGCTGCTCAGCAGCGGACCGGGCCCGGGTCCGTTGCTGGCTGCCGCGGCAGCATGGAATTCGTTGGCCACCGAATATGCGCAGACTGCTCAGGAACTGGCGGCAATGTTGGGTGCGGTGCAGGGCGGCTCCTGGGACGGCGGCACCGGCGTGGCGTATGTAGCGGCGCACGCGCCTTATCTGGGGTGGTTGACGCAGGCCAGTGCGCAAAGCGCGGCCGTGGCCGGCCAACAGGCCACCGCGGCCGCGGCCTGGACCACCGCGTTGGCCGCCATGCCCACGCTGGCCGAACTGGCCGCCAACCACGCGACACACGCTGCGTTGCTGGCGACCAATTTCTTTGGTATCAACACGATTCCGATCGCGCTGAACGAGGCCGACTACCTTCGCATGTGGATTCAAGCGGCCACCGTGATGAGCACTTATCAGCAGGTCACCACCGCCTTGTTGGCCGCCGTCCCGCGTCCCATCGAAGCTCCGCAAATCGTCGAGCTGGCACAACAACTGGCGGACGCCATCAATGCGCGGTTGCCGCTACCCGCCGACCGACAGAACGACTTCTTCGATTGGTTGGAGCAGAGCGGCTATATTCGGTTCTACGACGAATACATACAGCCGTTGATCGACGCGCTGTTCGAAAGTCCTTACCTGCAATCGATGTTCGGCGGTTTCGATCCGTACCTGCCTATCCTGGGCAATCCACTTTCGTTCCTCAGCCCGTTCAATATCGCCTTCGCCCTTGGGTATCCGATGGACATCGGGACCTACGCGGCCTTGCTGTCGCAGACGTTCTTCTACATCTCTCTCGATCTCACCGCGGCAATCGCGTCGGGCAATCCCGCAACGATCGGGTTCACCATCCTGTTCACCACCGTCGAAGCGATCGGCACCATCATCACCGACACCATCGCGCTGCTGAAGACCCTGCTCGAGCAGACCCTGGTGTTGATCACGGTTCTGGTGCCGATGCTGACCGCCCCCTTGGTGCCGTTGGTTGCCGGTGGAGTGTTGGCACCGATCGGAATCAAAGGCTTAGCCGCCTTGGTCGCCGTCCCGCCGCCGCCGCCACCGGTCACGCCGGCCGCCCCGGCGCTGGCGGCGCTCGCCCCGAGCGTCCCGACGTCCAGCCCCGCACCCACACCGGCTGGGGTGGAAGCGACGACTCCGGCGCCTACGCCGGGCACGTCACCACCGCCGACCGCCGCACCGCCGACGGTGACCGGTGCCGGGCTGGGCGCGCACTTGGATGCGTCCGGTTACCTCGTGGCTGACCTGTCCTCGGTTGCCAAGAGGGCAGCTGCCACCGGTGCCAAGAAAAGTGCGCCGGAACCCGAGCAAGCCGAAATTCCGGCGACGGCAGCGACGCCGCAGGAGCCCGGTGGCGCACCCCGCCGGCGGCGGACCAAGGTCGCCCAGTTGGGCCGCGGTTATGAGTACATGGATTTGGAGCCCGAGAGCGATGCCCCGATCGCTTCCGGCCGGGGTGCGGGAATCCCAGGGTTCACCGGTACCGCGGCGCGACGACCGGCTCCGGCGGCGGGTCTGACGACCCTTGCCGGGGATGAGTTCGGCAACAATCCGCGGATGCCGATGCTGCCGGGAACCTGGGATGGCGACCCGGAAGAGAGCCGCTGACGAGCACGAGTGCGAGGGACCAGTCCAGCCAGACGGCCCAGGGCAGCGATGCGTGGCGTCCTGACCTGCATCCTTGGAGTTTGGCTTGCGCTGAACCTGCGGCGGGCGCGGACGACCGACCGAGGACCGGGTTGCCCTAATAGTGTGACCCAGACCACCCGACCGGACTGATGTGCCATGATGTCCACGCTGGTCAAGGCCCAACTAGGGGAGCGTTGAGGAGCCGTGGTGGATCTCAATTTGTCGATGGTCACTAGGCCGGTCGGGCGTCTGGTGGCCACCGCCCAGAACGGTCTGGAAGTGCTACGGCTGGGGGGCCTGGAAACCGGGAGTATCCCGTCGCCGTCCCAGGTCGTACAGAGCGTGCCGATGTACAAGCTTCGGCGGTACTTTCCACCCGACAACCGGCCGGGACAGGCGCCGGTGGGTCCACCCGTGCTGATGGTGCACCCGATGATGATGTCTGCGGATATGTGGGACGTCACCCGCGAAGACGGTGCGGTGGGCATCCTGCACGCCAGCGGACTCGACTGCTGGGTAATCGATTTCGGCTCGCCCGACAAGGTCGAGGGCGGCATGCGTCGCAATTTGGCCGACCACATCGTCGCGCTCAGCGAAGCCATCGACACGGTCAAGGACGCCACCGGCCAGGACGTGCACCTGGTCGGCTACTCACAAGGCGGCATGTGGAGCTACCAGGTCGCCGCTTACCGGCGCTCGAAGAACCTCGCCAGCATCGTGGCGTTCGGTTCTCCGGTAGACACCCTGGCTGCCTTGCCGATGGGCATCCCGGCCAACTTCGGCGCGGACGCCGCCAACTTCATGGCCGACCACGTGTTCAACCGGCTGAACATCCCAAGTTGGATGGCACGCACCGGCTTTCAGATGATGGACCCGCTCAAGACCGCCAAGGCGCGGGTCGACTTCGTTCGCCAGTTGCACGACCGGGAGGCGTTGCTGCCCCGCGAACAGCAGCGCAGATTCCTCGAACGCGAAGGATGGATCGCCTGGTCCGGGCCGGCGATCTCGGAACTGCTCAAGCAGTTCATCGCGCACAACCGGATGATGACCGGCGGTTTCGCCATCAACGGTCAGCTCGTGACACTGACCGACATCACCTGTCCCGTCCTGGCGTTCGTCGGCGAGGTCGATGACATCGGCCAGCCGGCGTCGGTGCGCGGCATCCGACGTGCGGCGCCTAACACCGATGTCTACGAATGCCTCATTCGCACAGGACATTTCGGTCTGGTTGTCGGATCCAAAGCGGCCCAACAGAGTTGGCCCACCGTCGCCGAGTGGGTGCGGTGGATCTCCGGCAGCGGTGAGAAGCCGGCGAGCATCGCCGTCATGGTCGAACAGCCGGCCGAACACAACGACAGCGGTGTCGCGTTGAGTTCGCGGGTAGCGCACGGCATCGGCGAGGTGTCGGAGGCGGCCCTGGCGCTTGCCCGCGGTGCCGCGGACGCTGTCGTCGCGGCGAACAAGTCCATGCGCACCCTGGCCGTCGAAACCGTGCGCACGCTACCCAGGCTGGCCCGACTCGGCCAACTCAACGACCACACCCGCATCTCGCTGGGCCGCATCATCGAAGAGCAGGCGCACGACGCCCCGCAGGGCGAGTTCCTGCTGTTCGACGGTCGCGTGCACACCTACGAGGCGGTGAACCGGCGCATCGACAACGTGGTCCGCGGCCTGATCGAGGTGGGGGTGCGCCAAGGCGACCGGGTGGGCCTGCTGATGGAAACCCGGCCCAGCGCACTGGTTGCCATCGCGGCACTGTCCCGGCTGGGTGGCGTGGCCGTAATGATGCGCCATGACGCCGATTTGGCGGCCCAGGTCCGCCTCGGCGGAGTGAGCGAGATCCTGACCGACCCCGCCAACCTCGACGTCGCCCGGCAGCTGCCAGGCCAGATCCTGGTGCTGGGCGGCGGGGAGACCCGCGATCTGCACCTCCCCGAGGACGCAGACGTGATCGATATGGAACAGATCGATCCCGACGCCGTGCAACTGCCAGCCTGGTACCGGCCTAACCCCGGCTTCGCGCGGGACCTGGCGTTTATCGCGTTCAATGCGGCCGGCGGCGAACTGGTCGCCAAACAGATCACCAATTTCCGGTGGGCGTTGTCGGCGTTCGGGACTGCGTCGACGGCATCGCTGGACCGCAGAGACACGGTGTACTGCCTGACCCCGTTGCACCACGAGTCCGCACTCTTGGTCAGCCTGGGTGGCGCGGTCGTGGGCGGCACCCGCATCGCCCTCTCCCGGGGATTGCGTCCGGACCGGTTCGTCGCCGAGGTACGCCAGTACGGGGTGACTGTGGTGTCCTACACCTGGGCGATGCTGCGCGACGTGGTCGACGATCCAGACTTCGCGCTGCACGGCAATCATCCGGTGCGACTGTTCATTGGTTCCGGTATGCCGACAGGCTTGTGGGAACGCGTGGAATCGGCGTTCGCACCCGCCCACGTCGTCGAGTTTTTCGCTACCACCGACGGACAAGCGGTGCTGGCCAACGTATCCGGGGCCAAGGTCGGCAGCAAGGGCCGTCCCCTGCCGGGCGCGGGGCGTGTCGAACTCGGTGCCTACGATGCCGAACAAGACCTGATCCTCGAAGACGACAACGGCTTCGTCCAAGTCGCCGAGACAAACCAGATCGGCGTCCTGCTGGCCCAGTCGCGCGGGCCCATCGACCCGACCGCATCGGTGAAGCGGGGAGTTTTCGCGCCGGCCGACACCTGGATCTCCACCGAGTACCTCTTCTACCGCGACGAGGACGGGGATTTCTGGCTCGCCGGCAGGCGCGGCTCGGTGATCCGTACCGCGCGCGGAATGGTGTACGCCGAACTGGTCATCGATGCGCTGGGTTGCATCAGCGCCATCGATCTGGCAGTCACCTACGGCGTCTCGGTCGGCGACCGGCAATTGGCGGTGTCGGCGGTCACGCTGCGGCCCGGCGCGACGGTCATGGCTGCCGATTTGGCCGAGGCGGTGGCGCGCATGCCGGTCGGCCTGGGCCCAGACATCGTCCAGGTCGTGCCGGAGATGACGCTGAGCGCGACATTCCGTCCCACGGTGAGCGCGCTGCGTGCGGGCGGAATACCCAAATCCGGCCGTCAGGCATGGTACTTCGACGCCACCAGCAAGGAGTTCCGCAAGCTGACACCGGCGGCCCGTACCCAGCTGAGCGGGAAGAAAGCGACCAGGGATGCTTGACCGATGATCGACGATGCCTTACTTGAGATTCTCGTCTGCCCGGCCGACCGGGGTCCACTGCTGCTCGTCGACGACGGCCGTGAGCTTTACAACCCGCGGCTGCGGCGTGCGTATCGGATCGAGGACGGTATTCCGGTCCTGCTGGTCGACGAGGCTCGCGACGTCGACGACGACGAGCACGGCCGTTTCACCGGGCAAGGCCGTCCGGCAGCTCCCCAGTGAGGTAGCGCTGCAGGTTCGGGGCGATGGTTTGCGCGATCTGCTCGGTGGGCAGTGAGGCGAACGGTTCGATCTTGACGATGTAGCGCGCCATCACGACGCCCATCAGCTGGGAGGCGACGAACTGGGTGCGGATCTGACCCGTCCCCACCGGATTGTCAACGCGGGCGCCAACTTCGACGCTGATCACCTCCTGCAGAAACGAGCGCGCCAAACCCACCTCGTCACCCGAGATCAACGAGCGCAGCGTCGCGATGAGCCCGGCCCCCAACTCCGAATCCCACAGGGGCAGCAATATCGAGGGCAGCCGGTACCCCAATTCCTCGACCGGGGTCTCACGCAATTGTGCGATCACCAGCATGGGGTCGATCGGGAGGTGGATGGCCGCGGTGAAGAGTTCCTGCTTGGTGCCGTAGTAGTGGTGCACCAGAGCGGCATCCACCCCGGCCGCCTTGGCCACCGCGCGCACCGATGTTCGATCGATTCCGTTGCGCGCAAACAGTTCTCGTGCACTGGCCAGGATGCGTTCGCGAGTGTCAGAGTTTCCGGCGGGCCGGCCGGGCCGCTTTCGCTTCGCGGTTTCCGCCACTGTCAAGGTGTCCTGCGCCGCAGTGTCGCGGCGGCCAGACACATCGATGCGACCGCGAAGCCCAACACGACAGACATGTCACGCACGGTAGTCGCCGTCAGTCCCGGATGGGCACCGACCTGCTGCAGGGCCTCGAGCGCATAGCTGGCCGGCATGACGTTGCTGATCCACTGCAGCCAGTCCGGCATCGCAGATCGTGGCACGATCACCCCCGCCAGCAGCAGCTGCGGCACCATGACTAGCGGGATGAACTGCACGGCCTGGAATTCGGTGCGGGCGAAGGCGCTGAACAGCAGTCCCAGGCCGACGCCCAGGATCGCGTTGGCGATCGCGATCACGAATACCCACGCCGGGCTGCCCGCGGTGGTGAAGCCCAGTAGCCAGAACGAGACGCTGCAGGCCACAACGGCTTGCGTCGCGGCGGCAACCGAGAATGCGGTCCCGTATGCCATCAGCAGATCGAGCCGGCGTAGCGGTGTGGTCAGGATGCGTTCCAACGTTCCCGAAGCGCGCTCGCGCTGCATGGTGATGGAGGTGATGATGAACATGACGAACAGCGGGAACAGCCCCAGCAGAATCAGGCAGGTGTTGTCGAACGGTGTGGGGGTGCCGGGGCGGTGCGGAGCGTTCTGGAACATGAAGTACATCAAGGAGATCACCACGACGGGCACCACCAGAATCATTGCGACGCTGCGATGATCGGCGCCGAGCTGGCGGAGGATGCGCGTCGTGGTGGCCGCATACGGCTTCAGCTGCTGTATCGGGCTTACCCGGCTTTGGGTTGTGCCACCTGCTCGGTGCTGCGCTTGATGATGGACAGAAACGCTTCCTCCAGTGAGGTGCATGAGGTGTCCTCTCGTAGTTGGGACGGGGTGGTGTGTGCGACCAGCCGTCCGTCGCGCATCAGCAACAGGTCTGCACAATGGTCGGCTTCGTCCATCACGTGGCTGGACACCAGCAAGGTGGTGCCGCCGTCGGCCAGTTCGCCGAATTGGTGCCAAAGGTCAGCGCGCAGAACCGGATCCAAGCCCACTGTGGGCTCGTCCAGCACCAGCAGATCGGGTTGGCACACCAGCGCACACGCGAGCGACACCCGGGTGCGTTGACCGCCGGACAAGTTGTCGCAGACGGCGGTTCGGTGATCGGTGAGGCCTACCCGGTCGATGGCTCGGTCGGCGGCGTCGGCGTCGAAACCGTACAGTGCCGCGAAATAGCGGACATTGTCGATCACCCGCAGGTCGCGGTAGATGGTCGGGTCCTGCGGCACATAGCCCACGCGGCGACGCAGCGCCGCGGACCCGGCCGGATGTCCGAGCACGGTGACGGTGCCGGATGCCACCACCTGAGTGCCGACGATGCTGCGGATCAGGGTGCTCTTACCGCATCCCGACGGACCGAGCAGGCCGGTGATGGTGCCCGGTGCGATCCGCACCGAGAAGTCATGCAGCGCCGGTCGTTTGCCGCGGATCACTCGAAGGTGCTCGATATGTATCGCGGACTGTGTGGCGTTTCGCACTAATTCATCCGATGATGAAGTCATCATATGGTGAATATTCGACCTGTCGGCGTCCCATGTCAAGTGGCCAGGCAGAATCGGTGCGATGAGTGCATCCGGACCGGCCGCCGAACTGCTGGTCGACCCGATGTCGGCTGCCCGACGGCTACTCGGTGCCGCGATCCGCGGCAGGGGCGTGCGTGCGGTGATCGTGGAGGTCGAGGCGTACGGCGGCGTGCCAGACGGCCCCTGGCCGGATGCCGCGGCACATTCCTACCGCGGCCGCAGTGCCCGCAATGCAGTGATGTTCGGACCGCCGGGGCGGCTGTACACCTACCGCAGCCACGGGATCCACGTCTGCGCCAACGTTTCGTGCGGGCCGGACGGCACCGCGGCCGCCGTGCTGCTCAGGGCGTGTGTTCTCGAGGACGGCATGGACGTCGCCCGGACCCGGCGCGGCGCATCTGTTCGCGACGTCGCGCTCGCCCGTGGACCCGGCAATCTGTGCTCCGCGTTGGGAATCACCATGGACGACAACGGTATTGATGTGTTCGACCCCCACAGCCCGGTCGCGATAGAGTTGCGCGCGCCGCTGACCGCGACCGCGGGACCCCGGGTCGGGGTCAGTCAGGCCGCGGATCGGCCCTGGCGGCTGTGGCTTGCCGGGCGACCGGAGGTGTCGGCCTACCGGCGAAGTCCGCGAGCGCCGGCGCCCGGTGCCAGTGACTAGTTTTGCTGCCGGGAGGCTGTGTCTACCGTCGTGGGCGGACGCCGGGCATCCGGCGCGCACGGCCGGGTCGGCATCCTGCAAGACTCTCAGCCATGGTTAACGGGATCCTCGACGAGTTGGGCTGGCGCGAATTGATCGCTCAGTCCACCGACCTCGACGCGCTTGCCGCGCAGGCCCGGGGCGGTCCGATCACCGTGTACGCCGGATTCGACCCGACCGCGGCCAGCCTGCACGCGGGACACCTGGTGCCGCTGCTGGCGTTGCGGCGCTTTCAGCGTGCCGGCCATCGACCCATCGTGCTGGCCGGCGGGGCTACCGGGATGATCGGCGACCCGCGTGAGGTGGGCGAGCGCAGCCTGCACGGGGCCGACACGGTAGCTGAATGGACCGAACGGATCCGGGGTCAATTGGAGCGCTTCGTCGACTTCGATGACTCACCCACCGGCGCGATCGTCGAGAACAACCTCGAATGGACCGGTGCCATGTCGGCCATCGAGTTCCTGCGCGACATCGGAAAGCACTTCTCGGTGAACGTGATGCTTGACCGCGACACCGTCCGCCGCCGCCTGGAGGGCGAGGGCATGTCCTACACCGAGTTCAGCTACATGCTGCTGCAAGCCAACGACTACGTGGAACTGCATCGCCGACACGGCTGCACGCTGCAGATCGGCGGGTCGGATCAGTGGGGAAACATCATCGCCGGCGTGCGACTGGTGCGCCAGAAGCTCGGTGCCGCGGTGCACGCGCTCACTCTGCCGCTGGTGACCTCTGCTGACGGCACGAAATTCGGCAAGTCCACCGGTGGCGGCAGCCTGTGGCTGGACCCGCAGATGACCAGCCCCTATGCCTGGTATCAGTACTTCGTCAATACCGCCGACGCGGACGTGATCCGCTACCTGCGCTGGTTCACCTTCCTGTCGGCCGACGAATTGGCCGAACTGCAACAAGCCACCAACGAGCGCCCGCAGCAGCGCGCGGCTCAACGCAGGCTGGCCACCGAACTCACCGTCCTGGTGCACGGCGAGGCGGCCGCCGAAGCCGTCGAACACGCCAGTCGGGCGCTGTTCGGCCAGGGCGAGCTGGACCGTCTCGACGAAGCCACGCTTTCGGCGGCGCTGCGTGAAACCTTCGTCGCCGAACTCAAACCCGGTGAACCGCAGGGGATTGTCGACCTGCTGGTGACCACCAAATTATCCGAAAGCCGCAAAGCGGCACGACGCACCATCGGCGAAGGTGGTGTGTCGGTCAACAACATTCGCATCACCAGTGACGAATGGTCGCCGCAGCCAACCGATTTCCTGCACGGCCGTTGGTTGGTGGTGCGCCGCGGCAAGCGGAACATCGCCGGAATCGAGAAGGTCTAGAAAGCATCCAGCGGGATCTCATCACGAGGGGGAGGGTGGCGATGAGACCCCGCTGGATCTGGTTGCTAACTCTTTGCTTCGATACCAATTCTGCGGTCTCTCAGACCTCCTCGCTATCCCATTTCTGGCCCCCAGCGCGGGGGAATCCCGTTCGTCCGGGTGGAGCACCGCGTCGTCCACCGATCGGAGGACACGCGTTAGTGCGTAAACCTTTACCTGTCCGTGTCGTGTAAGTGACAGTCATTCAGCACTGTTGTCACGATGACCGGACCCGCGACCGCGCTCCGACTGCTGGCGCTGGCGGCAGGCGTATTCGGTGTCTCAGCCTCGGTTGCGGCGCCGATACATGCCGACATGCTGGGAAACGCCTTCCTCAATGGCCTGAACAACGCCGGCATTCCCTACAGCCAGCCTGCGACGGCGATCGCGGCAGGTCGATCGGTTTGCCCCAGGGCATTCCAGCCCGGCGGCAACTTCGACGCCATTGTCTCCGAAATCGCTGAGCTCAATGACATGTCGGAAGAAAGGGCGGCGGCGTTCACCATCGTGGCGATCGCGACGTACTGCCCAGCTCTGATAGCGCCGATGCTGCCGCACCGGTTGCAGGCATAGCGCTGCGGGCGTTGTTTGTGAGCCCGCAGAGCTACCCGTAACCTCTAGCGGGTGGTCGATGACAGGCGCGGTGGCAACGAGCGGCGACCTCGATCCGCATCCGGCGGTGCCCCGCGGCACTCCGGACCGGGCCGGGCCAGACCGGCCCAACCCAGGACCACAGACACCGACACCGCTCATGCCGGCCCCCCGATTCCCGACGACGTCGACGCCCGGCAGCTGGCACCCGATGTCCGGCGTGAACTGAGCACCCTGGACCGGGCCACCGCCGACGCGGTCGCGCGTCATCTAGTCGCGGCCGGCGGCCTGCTCGACGAGGATCCCGAAGCCGCCCTGAGCCACGCGCGCGCGGCGCGGGCCCGTGCCAGCCGGATCGCCGCGGTGCGGGAGGCCGTAGGGATCGCCGCCTACCGCTGCGGCGACTGGGGTCAGGCGCTGGCCGAGTTCCGTGCCGCACGCCGGATGGGTAGCAAGTCGGCATTGCTGGCGCTGATCGCTGACTGCGAGCGCGGGCTCGGCAGACCGCAGCGCGCGGTCGACTTGGCCCGCAGCCCGGAGGCTGCGCAGCTCACCGGCGACGACGCCGACGAGTTGCGCATCGTCGCGGCCGGTGCCCGGGCCGACCTGGGGCAACTCGAGCAGGCACTCACGGTGTTGTCGACACCGCAGTTGGATCCCGCCCGTACCGGTTCGACGGCCGCGCGGTTGTTCTACGCCTACGCCGAAACGCTGTTGGCGCTCGGGCGCGGTGACGAGGCCCTGCAGTGGTTCCTGCGATCGGCCGCGGCCGACATCGACGGTGTCACCGATGCCGAAGAGCGGGTCGACGAACTTGGCTGACTCGAAAAGTATTGCACAGCAATATGATTGCCTGCTGCTGGACCTGGACGGAACGGTCTTTCGCGGCCACGCCCCCACCGAGGGCGCTGTCGAGTCGCTGGATGCCGTCGAAAGCCGCAAGCTCTACGTCACCAACAATGCCTCGCGCAGCGCCGACGAGGTGGCCGCCCACCTGCGTGAGCTCGGGTTCAGCGCCGACAGTGAGGACGTCGTGACCAGCGCCCAGAGCGCGGCCCACCTGCTGGCCAAGCAGCTGCCGCGGGATTCCAAAGTGCTGGTGGTGGGCACCGAAGCGCTGGCCGACGAGATCGCCGCGGTCGGGTTGCGTCCGGTCCGTAAGTTTGACGACGAACCCGACGCCGTGGTGCAAGGGCTCTCGAAAGAGGTCACCTGGTCCGACTTGGCCGAGGCGACGTTGGCCATCCGGGCGGGCGCCCTGTGGGTGGCAGCAAACGTCGACCCGACTTTGCCCACCGAGCGTGGTCTGTTGCCGGGCAACGGGTCCTTGGTGGCCGCGGTGCGGGCAGCGACGGGGGAACAGCCGCAGGTGGCCGGCAAACCGGGGCCGCAGCTGATGAAGGATGCGGTGGGCCGCGGCGATTTCCGTGCGCCGCTGGTGGTCGGGGACCGGTTGGACACCGACATCGAAGGTGCTAACGGTGCCGGGCTGACCAGCCTGATGGTGCTCACCGGCGTGAATTCCGCGCGCGACGCGGTATTCGCCGAATCCGGTCAGCGGCCTACATATATCGGCCACGATCTGCGCTCGCTACATCAGAACGGTGACTTGCTGAAGATTGGAGCCCAACCCGGCTGGCGGATCGACGTCGACGACCACACGCTCACCGTCACCGCGACCGACGACGAGCCGTCCGACGATCTGGCCGTCGTGCGAGCCGTCGCCGCCGCGCTGTGGGATGCCGACGGCAATCTGGGGATCGAAGCGGCCGACGATCAGGCCCGCGCTGCGCTGGAGCGCTGGTCCCTATTAGCGTAGGAACGCAATGACTATCGATCCTGACGAGATTCGTGCGGAAATCGAATCCTTGGTGGCCCAGTTGCCCGAGGGGGCGGACGCTACCACCGGCCCGTCGCTCGAAGAGCTCGAAGACATCGCGCGCCGCCTCTCTGAAGCGCACGACGTGCTGCTGCGCGCCCTGGAGTCGGCGGAGAAGGGCTGAGTGCGCGCATGCCACGGCGTGCCCGGGTCGACGCCGAACTGGTTCGGCGGGGTCTGGCACGTTCCCGCCAGCAGGCCGCGGAACTGATCGGCGCCGGCAAGGTGCGCATCGACGGCCTTCCCGCGGTGAAACCAGCCACCGCCGTCGCGGTCACCGCGGCACTGACCGTCGCCGACGACGGAGAACGTGCGTGGGTTTCGCGCGGCGCGCACAAACTCATCGGGGCGCTCGACGGTTTCGGGATCGCGGTCCGCGGTCGGCGTTGCCTGGATGCGGGTGCCTCAACCGGCGGTTTCACCGAGGTCCTGCTGGACCGCGGCGCCACGGAAGTAGTCGCCGCCGACGTCGGATACGGGCAGCTCGCGTGGTCCCTGCGCAGCGACCCGCGGGTGGTGGTCGTCGAGCGGACCAACGCCCGCGACCTGTCGCCCGAGCTGATCGGTGGGCCCGTTGGCCTGGTGGTTGCCGATCTGTCATTCATTTCATTGGCGACGGTGCTACCCGCGCTCGTTGGCTGTGCTTCGGCTGACGCCGATATCGTTCCCATGGTGAAGCCGCAATTCGAGGTGGGCAGGGGCCAGGTCGGGCCCGGCGGGGTAGTTCAAGACCCCCAGCTGCGCGCAGGCGCGGTGCTGGCCGTCGCACGGCGCGCCGAAGACCTCGGGTGGCACCCCGTCGATGTGACGGCCAGTCCGTTGCCGGGCCCGGCGGGCAACGTCGAATACTTCGTGTGGCTGCGCGCCCAGACCGACCGTGCGCTGTCCGGTGACGCACTCGAATCCGTCGTGCAACGCGCTGTCCAGGAGGGCCCACAGTGACAACCGAACGCACCGTCCTGATGGTCGTCCACACCGGCCGCGACGAAGCAACCGAAACCGCGCGACGCGTCGAGAAAGTGCTGGGCGACAACGGCATTGGCCTGTCAGCACTGTCTGCGGAAGCAGTTGACAAGGGCTCGCTGCGGCTCGGCCCCAACGACATGCGGGCCGTCGGTGTCGACATCGAGGTCCGCGACGCGGATCCGATGGCTGCCGAAGGCTGCGAACTTGTGCTGGTGCTAGGCGGCGACGGTACGTTTCTGCGCGCGGCCGAATTGGCCCGCAATGCCGGCATTCCAGTGCTGGGGGTGAACTTGGGCCGGATCGGATTTCTGGCTGAAGCCGAGGCCGAGGCGATAGATGTCGTGCTCGAACACGTTGTGGCGCAGGACTACCGGGTGGAGGAACGGCTGACACTAGACGTCGTGGTGCGCCAGGACGGCGAAATCATCGACCGCGGTTGGGCGCTGAACGAAGCGAGTCTGGAAAAGGGACCGCGGCTCGGCGTGCTGGGCGTAGTCGTCGAGATCGACAGCCGGCCGGTGTCGACCTTCGGCTGCGACGGGGTGTTGGTGTCCACGCCCACCGGATCCACCGCATACGCGTTCTCCGCGGGCGGGCCGGTGTTGTGGCCCGACTTGGAAGCAATCCTGGTGTTGCCCAACAACGCTCACGCACTGTTCGGCCGCCCGATGGTCACGAGCCCGGACGCCAGCATCGCGATCGAGATCGAAGCCGGCGGTCACGACGCGTTGGTGTTCTGCGATGGCCGCCGGGAGATGGTGGTACCCGCGGGCAGCCGGCTCGAGGTAACCCGCTGCAATACCCCGGTGAAGTGGGCGCGGCTGGACAGCGCGCCGTTCACCGACCGCCTGGTGACGAAGTTCCGGCTGCCGGTATCTGGTTGGCGCGGACGGCAGTAGCTGGTGCTGACCGAGATACGGATTGAATCGCTGGGTGCCATCAGTGTGGCGACAGCCGAGTTCGATAGCGGGCTGACGGTGTTGACCGGCGAGACCGGTACCGGCAAGACCATGGTGGTCACCGGCCTGCACCTGCTGGGCGGCGCACGGGCTGACGCCACCCGCGTGCGGTCCGGCGCGGACCGCGCCGTCGTCGAAGGTCGTTTCACCACAAGCGATGTCGACGACGCGGTTACCGCCGAGCTCGACGAGATCCTGGACGCCTCAGGTGGGGAGCGCGACGAGGACGGCAGCGTGATCGCGTTGCGCACAGTCAATCGCGACGGGCCGTCGCGCGCCTATCTCGGCGGCCGCAGCGTACCGGCGAAGTCGTTGAGCGGTTTCACCACTCAGTTGCTCGCCCTACACGGCCAGAACGATCAACTGCGGTTGATGCGGCCCGACGAGCAGCGCGCTGCGCTGGACCGCTTCGCGGCCGCCGGGCCGGCGCTGGAACGCTACCGCAAGCTCCGCGACGCGTGGCTCACGGCACGGCGGGACCTCACCGACCGCCGCGACCGGACCCGGGAACTCGCCCAGGAGGCCGACCGGCTCAAGTTCGCGCTGACCGAGATCGACACCGTCGACCCGCAACCGGGCGAGGACGACGCGCTGGTCGCCGACATCGTCCGGCTCTCTGAACTGGACACCTTGCGAGAGGCGGCGGCGACGGCACGCGAGCTGTTGTCCAGCTCGTCGGACGACGCGTTCGGTGCGGCCGATGCGCTGGGACGGGTCCGGGGCACGCTGGAATCGGCTGGCGACGGCAGACTTCGGGCGCTGGCCGAGCAGATAAGCGGCGCGCTGACGGTGGTAATCGATGCGGTGGGTGAGCTGGGCGACTACCTCGATGGGCTGCCTGTCGACGCGAGCGCGCTGGACACCAAGTTGGCCCGGCAGGCCCAGCTACGCACGCTGACCCGCAAGTACGCCGCCGACATCGACGGGGTGCTGCAGTGGGCCGAGGAGTCCCGCAGCCGGCTGGCGCAACTCGACGTGTCGGAGGAGGGTTTGACCGCCCTACAGCGCCGAGTCGATGATCTCGGGCGCGAATTGGCCGGGGCAGCAATTGAACTCAGCAAAATCAGACAGAAGGCCGCCAAAAAGTTGGCTAAGGCGGTGACCGCGGAGCTGGCCGGTCTGGCGATGGCCGATGCGGAATTCACCATCGGCGTCGCCGTCGACCTCGCCGAACCGCACGAACCCGCAGCGCTTCTGCTGCCGGACGGCGGATCGGCTCGCGTGGGCGCTGACGGCATCGACGTCGTCGAGTTCGGCTTCGCTGCCCACCGCGGGATGTCAGTGCTGCCGTTGGCCAAGAGCGCCTCGGGTGGTGAACTGTCCCGGGTGATGCTGGCCCTGGAAGTGGTGCTCTCAGCATCGGCTACCGGCACCACGATGGTGTTCGACGAGGTCGACGCCGGGGTGGGCGGTTGGGCTGCGGTGCAGATCGGCCGGCGGTTGGCCCGGCTGGCCCGCACCCACCAAGTCATCGTGGTCACGCATCTCCCGCAGGTGGCGGCCTACGCGGACGTGCACTTGGTGGTGCACAGCCAAGGACCGAAGGGCGCCAGCGGTGTGCGCCGCCTGACCGACGACGACCGGGTGGCCGAACTGGCGCGCATGCTGGCCGGGTTGGGGGAGTCCGACAGCGGCCGCGCGCACGCCCGCGAGCTACTCGATACCGCGCAGAACGACCGGGCCTAACTCTCTTTCCCTATTTCTTTCACTCTATCTCTAGTGCGGCTCTTGTTGCCTTTTGCTATCTCTAGTGCGGCTCTTGTTGCGCGAGCGTGCACTGCCGTACGGCGACACGCCGTCGCGGGCGTACATCTGCGCACCTCCGCGCGGCGGGGGCGCCGGCGAGCTGGTGGGCTCGCGCTCAGGGCGCGAGCGTGCACTGCTGTACAGGGACGCGCTGCCGCCGGCGTACATCTGCGCACGTTCGCGCCGAGCGGTAACCGCCCAACGCGAGGCACCCACGTGGCCGCCCAAACCGCCGGAACCAAGCCGCGATACAAATGTGACGGTTGTGACGCTTTTAAACTTATGAGGCAGATGTTACGGCGCGCCTCCCCGCCCAAGGCATTCGCCGCCGACAGAATCGACCCCCATGAAGATGTCAGCGCTTCTAACTCGGAACACTGTCCGGCCCGGTCTGATCGGCACTGCTCGAGTGGACCGCAATATCGATCGACTGTTGCGCAGGGTGTGTCCCGGCGACATCGTGGTCCTCGACATCCTGGACCTCGATCGGATCACCGCCGACGCACTGGTGGAAGCTGACATAGCCGCCGTCGTCAATGCATCACCTTCCGTCTCGGGGCGTTACCCCAACCTCGGGCCGGAGGTGCTGGTCAACAACGGCGTCACCCTGATCGACGAGACCGGGCCCGAGATCTTCAAGAAGGTCAAGGACGGCTCCAAGATCCGCCTCTACGAGGGCGGCGTGTATTCGGGAGACCGCAGGCTGATCCGCGGCACCGAGCGCACCGACCACGACATCGCAGACCTGATGCGCGAGGCCAAGAGCGGTTTGGCCGCTCACCTGGAAGCCTTCGCCGGCAACACAATTGAGTTCATTCGCAGTGAAAGCCCACTGCTGATCGACGGCATCGGCATTCCCGACATCGACGTCGACATGCGCCGGCGCCACGTGGTGATCGTCTCCGAGGAGCCCAGCGCCGTAGAGGACCTGAAGTCACTCAAGCCGTTCATCAAGGAGTACCAGCCCGTGCTCGTCGGGGTTGGTCAAGGCGCCGACGTGTTACGTAAGGCGGGGTACCGTCCGCAACTGATTGTGGGCGATCCCGACCAGATCAGCACCGAAGTTCTCAAGTGCGGTGCCCAGGTGGTGCTTCCCGCCGACGCCGACGGTCACGCGGCCGGTCTGGAGCGGATCCAGGACCTCGGGGTGGGGGCGATGACGTTCCCCGCCGCGGGTTCGGCGACCGACCTGGCATTGCTGCTCGCGGATCACCACGGCGCCGCGCTGCTTGTCACCGCAGGCCACACCGCCAACATCGAGACGTTCTTCGATCGGACACGGTCGCAGAGCAACCCGTCTACCTTCCTCACCAGGCTGCGGGTGGGCGAGAAGCTGGTGGACGCCAAGGCGGTTGCGACCTTGTACCGCAACCACATTTCCGGCGGGGCCATCGCCCTGCTGGCGCTGGCCATGCTGATCGCAATCATCGTGGTGCTGTGGGTGTCTCGCACCGACGGCGTGGTTTTGCACTGGATCATCGACTACTGGAACCGCTTCACCCTCTGGGTTCAGCATCTAGTGTCGTAATTAAGGACGTGGGCTCATGATCTCGTTACGCCAACATGCGATCTCGCTGGCCGCGGTGTTTCTCGCGCTGGCCATCGGCGTCGTGCTCGGTTCCGGCTTCTTCTCCGACACCGTGCTGTCCAGCCTGCGTAACGAGAAGCGTGACCTGGCGGCGCAGGTCAACACCCTCAATGACCAGCGCAATGCACTCAACGAGAAGCTGAGTGCCGCAAATACTTTCGACGCTCAGGTGCGCGGCCGGATCGTGCACGACGCGTTGGCCGGCAAGACGGTGATCCTCTTCCGCACCCCTGACGCCAAAGATGACGACATCGCCGCGGTGTCGAAGATCGTCGCACAGGCGGGCGGTTCGGTCACCGGCACCGTGACGCTGACCCACGAATTCGTCGAAGCCAATTCCGGGGAGAAGCTGCGCTCGGTGGTCAACTCGTCGATCCTGCCAGCCGGCACACAACTGAGCACCAAGCTGGTCGACCAGGGTTCGCAGGCCGGCGACCTGCTCGGCATCACCCTGCTCGCCAACACCAACCCTCAGGCGCCGGCCGTCGACGACACTCAGCGCAGCACCGTGCTGGCCGCGCTGCGTGAGACCGGCTTCATCACCTACCAACCCACCGACCACATGGCCGCGGCCAACGCCGCCGTGGTGGTCACCGGTGGGGGACTGCCGGCCGACGCCGGCAACCAAGGGGTCACCGTCGCACGATTCACCGCAGCCCTGGCGCCGCACGGGTCGGGAGCGGTGCTCGCTGGTCGGGACGGGTCGGCCGGCGGCAGCGCCGCGGTGGCCGTGGCCCGAGCGGATGCCGGCATGGCGGCCGCGATCAGCACGGTGGATGACGTCGACACCGAACCCGGGCGGATCACTGCCATCCTTGCCCTGCACGACGCGATTGGCGGCGCGCACCCTGGTCACTACGGCACCGGGCACGGCGCGACGTCGGTGACGGCACCCCAGTAGGGCGTGTTTGCCGCGGCGGCGCGCGGCGGGTGTTAGGGTGGGTTTCCGTGGGTCGGCAGGCCCAGCTGGTCAAGGCTAGACACGTCACGCCCTGCCCGTCTTCACGGAGGTCGCCTTCTTTGCGTAAGCATCCGCAAACCACCACCAAGCACCTCTTCGTCAGCGGTGGTGTCGCATCTTCCCTGGGCAAGGGGCTCACCGCCAGCAGTCTCGGACAGTTGCTGACCGCCCGCGGGTTGCATGTCACGATGCAGAAACTCGACCCGTACCTCAACGTCGACCCCGGCACCATGAACCCGTTTCAACACGGCGAGGTCTTTGTCACCGAGGACGGCGCTGAGACCGACCTCGACGTGGGGCACTACGAGCGCTTCCTCGACCGCGACTTATCCGGCTCGGCGAATGTCACCACCGGACAGGTGTATTCGACGGTGATCGCCAAGGAGCGCCGCGGTGAATACCTCGGCGACACCGTCCAGGTCATCCCGCACATCACCGACGAGATCAAGCGGCGCATCCTGGCGATGGCCGAGCCCGACGCCAACGGCCACCGCCCCGACGTCGTTATCACCGAGATCGGCGGCACTGTCGGCGACATCGAGTCGCAGCCGTTCCTGGAGGCTGCCCGTCAGGTCCGGCACTACCTGGGCCGGGAGGATGTCTTCTTCCTGCACGTGTCGCTGGTGCCGTATCTTGCGCCATCGGGCGAACTCAAGACCAAACCGACGCAGCACTCGGTGGCCGCGCTGCGCAGCATCGGTATCAGTCCCGACGCGCTGATCCTGCGCTGCGACCGCGTTGTCCCCGAGGCGCTGAAGAACAAGATCGCCCTGATGTGTGACGTCGACGTAGACGGTGTCATCTCCACGCCAGACGCGCCGTCGATCTACGACATCCCCAAGGTGTTGCACCGCGAGGAGTTGGACGCGTTTGTGGTGCGCCGACTGAACCTGCCGTTCCGCGACGTCGACTGGACCGAATGGGACGACCTGCTGCGCAGGGTTCACGAACCCCATGACACCGTGCGAATCGCATTGGTAGGCAAATACGTTGAACTTTCCGACGCCTACCTTTCGGTGAGCGAGGCATTGCGCGCCGGGGGCTTCAAACATCGGGTAAAAGTCGAGATCCATTGGGTGGCGTCCGATGACTGCGAAACACCCTCCGGCGCGGCGCACGCGCTGGCCGACGTGCACGGCTTGCTGATCCCCGGTGGATTCGGCATCCGCGGTATCGAAGGCAAGATCGGTGCGATCCGGTACGCGCGGGCGCGTGGCCTGCCGGTGCTGGGCCTGTGCCTCGGCCTGCAGTGCATCGTGATCGAGGCGGCACGCTCGGTCGGGCTCACCGAAGCCAACTCGGCGGAGTTCGAGCCGGAAACGCCGGATCCGGTGATCTCGACGATGGCCGACCAGGAACACATCGTGGCCGGGGAGGCCGATCTCGGCGGCACCATGCGACTGGGTGCCTACCCCGCGGTGTTGGATGCGGATTCCATTGTGGCGCAGGCCTATCAAACGACTAACGTCTCCGAACGGCACCGGCATCGCTACGAGGTCAACAACGCCTACCGGGAGAAGATCGCCCAGAGCGGCCTGCGGTTCTGCGGGACCTCACCGGACGGACACCTGGTGGAGTTCGTCGAGTATCCGCCTGAGCAGCACCCGTTCATCGTCGGCACCCAGGCCCACCCGGAACTGAAAAGTCGGCCGACCCGGCCGCATCCGTTGTTCGCCGCATTCATCCGCGCGGCCATCGACTACCAAGAGGGCGAATTGCTTCCGGTGGAGATTCCCGAGCCTCACGAACAGCATGCGCCCAACGGCAACCAGCATCGGACCGGCATCGCGCAGTCGCTACCTGAACCCGCCACCCGTGGGTGAGCACGATTTCCAGACGGTCTCGTCTGAAACCCTCTACCAGGGTGCGATTTTCGCGCTGCGCCGCGACCAGGTAAGCATGCCGGGCGGCAACGTCGCCAAACGAGAAGTTCTCGAGCACTACGGTGCAGTGGCCATCGTGGCGTTGAACGACGACAACGAAGTCGCCATGGTTTACCAATATCGGCACACCTACGGCCGCAGGATCTGGGAGTTACCCGCCGGGTTGCTTGACGCCCCCGGCGAGGCGCCGCACCTCACAGCGGTGCGCGAACTCGAAGAGGAGGTCGGGTTGCGCGCCGACAGCTGGCAGGTGCTGCTGGACGTCAACACCGCCCCCGGCTACAGCGACGAATCGGTGCGCGTCTACCTGGCCACCGGACTCACCGATATCGGCCGGCCCGAAGCACACGACGAAGAAGCCGACATGACGATGCGCTGGTTCCCGCTTGCCGAGGCGGTCGACAGGGCCCTGAACGGAGAAATCGTCAATTCAATTGCCATCGCTGGGATTCTGGCTGCACACGCCGTCAGCACGGGCATTGCGGAGCCGCGACCACTCGACACTCCCTGGATCGATAAACCGGCGGCGTTCGCCGAGCGCAAGGCCGCCCAGTGACGGCAGCCCTGACGCTCGATGCGCAGCTGCAGGGCTATCTTGACCATCTGTCGATCGAGCGGGGCGTGGCGGCCAACACATTGAGCTCCTATCGCCGCGACCTGCGCCGCTACTCTAAACACCTGGCGGAGCGGGGGATTCACGATCTGGCCAAGGTCGGTGAAGACGATGTGAGCGAATTTCTGGTGGCGCTGCGGCGCGGCGATCCGGAATCCGGTGCGATGGCGCTTTCGGCGGTGTCAGCGGCGCGGGCCCTCATCGCGGTGCGCGGGCTGCATCGTTTCGCCGCTGCCGAAGGGCTGGCCGAATTGGACGTCGCGCGGGCGGTGCGACCCCCGACACCGGGCCGCCGACTGCCCAAGAGCTTGACCGTCGACCAGGTGCTGTCGCTGCTCGAAGCCGCCGGTGGCGAGGACGCGTCCGACGGTCCGCTGACGCTGCGCAACCGGGCGCTGCTGGAACTGCTGTACTCGACGGGGTCGCGGATCTCCGAAGCCGTCGGTTTGGATGTCGACGACATCGATACGCACGCTCGCTCGGTGCTGTTGCGCGGCAAGGGCGGTAAGCAACGGTTGGTGCCGGTGGGACGACCCGCAGTGGCAGCGCTGGACGCCTACCTGGTACGCGGCCGCCCGGATCTTGCGCGACGGGGACGCGGCACACCGGCCATCTTCCTCAATGCCCGCGGCGGGCGGTTATCCCGGCAGAGTGCCTGGCAGGTGCTTCAGGACGCCGCCGAGCGTGCCGGCATCACCTCTGGTGTCTCCCCGCACATGCTGCGACATTCGTTCGCGACACATCTGCTGGAGGGCGGTGCCGACGTCCGGGTGGTGCAGGAATTGCTGGGTCATGCCTCAGTGACCACGACGCAGATCTACACCTTGGTCACCGTGCATGCGCTGCGCGAGGTCTGGGCCGGCGCACACCCGCGGGCCACTTAACTATCGCGAGCCACCTAACCCAGGTATTCCGATTCCAGCACCAGGTCGCCCACCAGCGACTGGTACTCCAAATGCGTTTTGTGCTCGACGGTGTCGAACAACTTGCCCTGCTGGTCGCGCATGTACGCGCGATACTTCGGCGCTCCGGGCACCCGGACATTGTCGGCGACAACGATCGACCCGCGGTGTAGCCAGCCACGGTCCAGGATGCTGTTCAGGTCGGCCAGGTATGCGTCCTTGTCGTGATCGAGAAACAGGAAATCCAGTGCACCGGCACTGAATTCGTGATCAGACGCCAATGCATCCAGGGTGCGGCCACCGTCAGAGATGGTGCCGACCACACAGGTGACGCGGTCAGCCACGCCGGCGTGAGCCCAGATTCGGCGGGCATTGGCGGCGTTCGCGTCGGCGAGTTCGACGGAGTACACCTTGGCGTTCGGCGCGGCGCGAGCAATGCGTAGTGCGCCGTAGCCGACGTAGGTGCCCAGTTCCAACGCCACCGCCGGATCGGCTCGCCGCACCGCGGCGTCCAGGATTGCTCCTTTCTCGTCTCCCACGTTGATCAACATCGACTTCTCATAGGCGAACTTGTCGATGGTGGCCAGCACGTCGTCGACGTCCCCGGCCCGCGCGTACTTCAGGACGTAGTCGACGACCGCCGCTTCGCGCCCGTCACCGATCTGTCCGGTTCTGGTGATGTTGCGGGCACCGGTGGCCATTCGCCACACCGACCACCGCAGCAGGGGTATGCGCCGTCTGAGGTCCATGGGTCTCCACGATAGGCCGTGCGAGTGCCCAACTCCGGAGGTCCGGGTGGGCTATGAGTATCCGATGAGCACCGCTGAGCAACTCGTTTGAGGTTGCTTTCTGCCAGGTCGAGACGGCATGTTGGCAATAGGTGCGCCGGTAAGTCTGGTCGGCAACTCGGCTCGGAACGGGTCGAGTGTTTTCGACTGGAAGGGTGAATCCGTGTCAGGCAAACGGAACGGCGCGTCGGATGCCCCGCAAGCGCACGAAATCGACCTTCTGACCTATACCCGTCGATTGGGCGGAGGTTTTTGGGCGGATGTGCAGCGAAAGCTGCCTTTCTATGGCAGCGACTTCAAGGACGGGCTTTCTTCGAAAGTCGTAGCGTCGGTGAGTTTTCTCTTTTTCGCCTGTCTTGCGAATGCTATTGCCTTCGGCGGCCTCACCAGTGTCATGACCCACGGCGAGGTCGGCATCGTGGAAATGATTGTGGCAACCGCCGTCGGCGGAATCCTTTTCGCGCTATTGTCCGCCCAACCACTGACCATTTTGGGCGGCACCGGCCCCATCGTCATCTTCACCGGCTTGCTGTACACGATGTGCCAGCGTTTCAACATTCCCTTCTTGCCAATCTACGCGTGGGTAGGAGTCTGGTCGGGCATTCTCATTCTCGTCCTCGTGGTGACCAATGCCAGCGCGCTCATGAAGTTCTTCACCCGCTTCGTCGACGAGATCTTCGCCGTCCTCATCGCCATCATTTTTATCGTCGAAGCGGCGCGTTCCGTGGTGTCACCCTTCACCGCGTCTCCGCGCAACGACGCCACCGCCCTGATGACTTTGGTCCTCGCCTTGGGAACATTCTTGTTGGCGCGCAGCTTCAAGACGTTCCTGCAGACCAGGTATGTCCAGCGCAGGTTCCGCGAATTCGTGGCAGATTTCGGGCCCACCATCGCGATAGCGCTGATGACAATATTCGCTTTGTCGTTGCCGGAGGTGAAGGTGGCCGACGTCGCCATCCCCGAGCATTTCGGCACCACCACTGGCAGGCCCTGGCTCGTCGACATGTTCTCGGTGCCCGTCTGGCTGATTATCGCCTGCCTCGGGCCGGCTATCTTGGTCACCGTTCTGCTGTTTCTCGACCAGAACATCACGACTCGTCTGGTCAACAGCCCTTCGCATGCCCTCCGAAAAGGCGGCGGCTATCACGTGGACTTGGCTGTCGTCGGCGTCATCACCGCGGTGTGTTCGGTGTTTGGTTTGCCATGGATTGTTGCGGCCACCGTCCATTCCCTCAACCACGTCAAGAGTTTGGCGGACACCAAGCGGGACGACGATTCCGGCGCCGAGCACATCCTGACTGTCCGAGAAAATCGAGTCTCCCCGCTCGCCATTCATATTCTGATTGCGGTTTCGCTTTTCATGTTGCCGCTGATCAAGCAAATTCCGACCGAGGTACTTTTCGGTCTGTTCCTGTTCATGGGTTTCGCCACCCTCAACGGGACGGACTTCTATGAGCGGTTGAAACTGTGGTTGACGGACCGCAATCTGTATCCCGATACCCACTATGTTCGGCATGTTCCCTGGAAGGTCATCCACCTCTTCACCCTGGTCCAGGTGCTCTGTCTGGTGGTGTTGTGGATCCTCAAGAGCAGCCCGGCGGGGATTTTGTTCCCCTTGTTCATCGCGACGCTGGTGCCCTTGCGCCTGCTACTCAACAAGTGGTTCCAGCCAGAGCACCTGGCACTGCTCGACGCCGACGAGCAAGCCGGCGACGACAGCATGGGGGACTTCCGGCTCTGAGTTCGAGTCGCTGCGTCGCACCCCGGATCTGCCTGCGGCACCAACTCATGGATTGTCGTTCTCGTTGCTCATCCATGGGCTGCAATGCGGCCAGCGCAAAGCCAACGGCATCCAAGTCCGAGCAATGATCCCAACAAGGCCGCCATCCGCATCGGACGCAGATTTCCGCGCAGGTTGATTTGCCCGCGGGTCTCTCGGCCCAGGCGCGCCCAGCCGTTAGACTTTCCTGCGATGTCCACCCTGACGCCCGTGACGACCTGCTGCATACGGGCATGACCGACCACCCCGGCAGCGGCCAAGAGATCGGCCTGACCGGCCGGCCGCCGCGGCCGATTCCTGATCCTCAGCCGCTCAGCGCGCACGGACCGGCCAAGGTCGTCGCGATGTGCAATCAGAAGGGCGGCGTGGGTAAGACCACCTCGACGATCAACCTCGGGGCGGCGCTGGCCGAATACGGCAGACGGGTGCTGCTGGTGGACATGGACCCGCAGGGGGCGCTGTCGGCCGGGCTGGGTGTGCCGCACTACGAGCTGGAAAAGACGATCCACAACGTGCTGGTGGAGCCGCGGATTTCGGTCGACGACGTGCTACTGCACACCCGGGTCAAGAACCTGGACCTGGTGCCGAGCAACATCGACCTGTCCGCAGCCGAGATTCAACTGGTCAACGAGGTGGGCCGGGAGCAGACCCTGGGGCGCGCGCTGTACCCGGTGCTGGACCGCTACGACTACGTCCTTATCGACTGCCAACCGTCGCTGGGCCTGCTCACCGTCAATGGATTGGCCTGCGCCGAAGGCGTGGTTATCCCCACCGAGTGTGAGTTCTTTTCGTTGCGGGGGCTGGCGTTGCTCACCGATACCGTCGACAAGGTCCGCGACCGGCTCAACCCGAAGCTGGATATCAGCGGCATCCTGATCACCCGCTACGACCCGCGCACCGTGAACTCCCGCGAGGTGATGGCCCGCGTGGTGGAGCGGTTCGGTGACTTAGTGTTCGACACCGTGATCACCCGTACCGTGCGTTTCCCCGAGACCAGCGTCGCTGGGGAGCCCATCACCACGTGGGCCCCCAAGTCGGGCGGTGCGCTGGCCTATCGGGCGCTGGCCCGCGAGTTCATCGACCGTTTCGGCGTGTGAACGGCGACGTTTCAGGTCAAGCGGCAGCCGAGCACGGGTCCTCGGATGGCTTTCAAGTCCGGCTGACCAATTTCGAGGGGCCGTTCGATCTGCTGCTGCAGCTCATCTTCGCGCACCGGCTCGACGTCACCGAGGTGGCGTTGCACCAGGTCACCGACGATTTCATCGCGTATACCAAGGCGATCGGCACCCAGCTCGACCTAGAGGAGACCACCGCGTTCCTGGTGATCGCGGCGACCCTGCTCGACCTGAAGGCCGCGCGGCTGCTCCCGACCGGGCAGGTCGACGACGAAGAAGACCTGGCGTTGTTGGAGGTCCGCGACCTGCTGTTCGCCCGGCTGCTGCAGTACCGCGCGTTCAAGCACGTCGCGGAGATGTTCGCCGAGTTGGAGGCGACCGCGCTGCGCAGCTATCCCCGCTCGGTGTCGCTGGAGGAGCGCTTCGAAGGTTTGCTACCCGAGGTGATGCTCGGTGTGGACGCGGCGCGGTTCGCCGAGATCGCCGCGATCGCGTTCACGCCGCGGCCGGTCCCCACGGTGGCCACCGGACATCTGCACATCGAGTCGGTCTCGGTTCCCGAGCAGGCCAGACACATCCTGAGCATGCTGGAAACCCTCGGCAGCGGCCAGTGGGCCTCGTTCTCCCAGCTTGTCGCGGACTGTACGGTGCCGGTCGAGATCGTCGGTCGCTTCCTTGCGCTGCTCGAACTGTATCGGTCGCGGGCGGTAGCATTCGACCAGTCCGAGCCCCTTGGCGTGCTCCAAATTTCCTGGACCGGTGAACGGCCGACCGCGGAATCATTATTAGAAGTGGGAGAGCAGTGATGCCCGGCGGCGACGATGCAGAGCGCAGCGAGGCTGAGGAGCGCCGCAGCCTACTCAGCGGCGACGATGCAGAGCGAAGCGATGAGGAGGAGCGCCGCAGCCTACTCAGCGGCGACGATGCAGAGCGCAGCGATGAGGTGGGGGTACCGCCCGCTTGCGGGGGAGAGCGCCGCAGCCTACTCAGCGGCGACGATGCAGAGCGCAGCGATGAGGTGGGGGTACCGCCCGCTGGCGGGGGAGAGCGCCGCGGTACGTCCGATCCGACGCTGGAGGCGGGCATCCCCGACATCGCAGAGCCCGCGGAAATGGACCCCGACGAACTCGGCCGGGTGCTCGAAGCGCTCCTGCTGGTGGTGGACACCCCGGCGACGGCCGAAGCGCTGGCCTCAGCTACCGGGCAGCCCGTCTACCGCGTCGACGCCAAGCTACGTCTGATGGCCGAGGAGCTCACCCAACGCGACAGCGGCATCGACCTGCGTCACAACAGTGAGGGATGGCGGCTCTACACCCGCGCCCGATTCGCGCCGTTCGTCGAGAAATTGCTGCTGGACGGTGCGCGCAGCAAGCTGACCCGCGCCGCGCTGGAGACGCTGGCCGTGGTCGCCTACCGCCAGCCGGTGACCCGCGCACGGGTGAGCGCGGTGCGCGGCGTCAACGTGGACGCGGTGATGCGTACCCTCCTGGCCCGGGGCTTGATCACCGAGGTCGGTAACGACGAAGACAGCGGCGCAACCACATTCGCTACCACCGAACTGTTCCTCGAACGGCTCGGGTTGAACTCATTAACCGATCTGCCTGACATCGCGCCGCTGCTTCCCGATGTCGACACGATCGACGACCTCAGCGAATCTCTGGACAGCGAGCCACGTTTCATCAAGCTCGCCGGCGGCCAGTCCTCTGATCCGTCACTGACGTTCGATGTGGACCACGACTAATGGTGGAATTTGCCGAGCCGCAGGGGATCCGCCTGCAGAAGGTGTTGTCACAGGCGGGAATTGCGTCCCGTCGGGCCGCGGAGAAGATGATCATCGACGGCCGGGTCGAGATCGACGGGCGCGTGGTCACCGAGTTAGGCACCCGGGTCGACCCGGACTCGTCGGTGATCCGCGTCGACGGCGCCCGGGTGATTCTCGACGAATCGCTGGTCTATCTGGCGCTGAACAAGCCGCGCGGCATGCACTCGACCATGTCCGACGACCGCGGCAGACCCTGCATCGGTGACTTGATCGAGCGAAAAGTCCGGGGCAACAAGAAGTTATTTCACGTCGGCCGGCTGGACGCCGATACCGAGGGGCTGATCCTGCTGACCAACGACGGCGAATTGGCGCACCGGTTGATGCATCCGTCCCATGAGGTGCCCAAGACCTACCTGGCGACGGTGTCGGGTGCGGTGCCGCGCGGACTGGGCAAGCAGCTGCGGGCGGGCGTCGAGTTGGACGACGGGCCGGTACGGCTCGACGATTTCGCGGTCGTGGACTCGATCCCGGGGAAGTCGCTGGTGCGGGTGACGTTGCACGAAGGGCGTAATCGGATCGTGCGCCGATTGTTGGCTGCGGTGGGTTTTCCCGTGGAAGCGTTGGTGCGCACCGATATTGGTGCGGTCACTCTGGGCAAGCAGCGTCCTGGTTCGGTGCGAGCGCTACGTCGGGACGAAGTAGGTCAACTGTATAAGGCGGTGGGTCTGTGAACGCGCTCGTGGTGGCCATCGACGGTCCGGCGGGCACCGGAAAGTCCTCTGTTTCCAGGGGTTTGGCGCGCGGTTTGGGCGCGCGGTTCCTGGATACCGGTGCGATGTACCGGATCGTGACGTTGGCCGTGCTGCGTGCCGGGATCGACCCGTCGGACAGCGACGCCGTCGGCGCGGCCGCGGCAGACGTGCAGTTGTCGGTGGATTACGAAACCGATGACAGCAGCTTTTTCCTTGCCGGAGAAGATGTTTCAAGCCAGATCCGTGGTGACGACGTCACCCGCGCGGTGTCGGCGGTCTCGGCGGTCCCGTCGGTGCGCACCCGGCTGGTCGAGTTGCAACGCCAAATGGCCGAGGGCCAGGAAAGTATCGTGGTGGAGGGGCGTGACATCGGCACGGTTGTCTTCCCGGATGCGCCGGTGAAAATCTTCCTCACCGCCTCCGCCGAGACCCGCGCGCAACGCCGCAATGCCCAGAACGTTCGTGCGGGCCTGACCGACGATTACCAGGCCGTGCTGGCTGACGTGCGTCGACGCGACCATCTGGACTCCACCCGGGCGGTGTCTCCGTTGCGCGCCGCCAAGGACGCGATCGTCGTCGACACCAGCGACATGACCGAAACCGAAGTGATCGCACACCTGTTGGAGTTGGTCACGCAGCGAAGTGAGGCGATACGGTGACGCAGGACGGCACCTGGACTGACGAAAGCGATTGGGAATTCACCGATTCCGAGCTGGACGAGCTGGCCGAGGCGGGGCCGGCACCCGTCGTGGCGATCGTGGGCCGACCCAACGTCGGTAAGTCCACTTTGGTCAACCGCATTATCGGTCGACGTGAGGCGGTGGTACAGGACGTCCCCGGCGTAACCCGCGACCGGGTGTCCTACGACGCGCTGTGGACCGGTCGGCGGTTCGTGGTGCAGGACACCGGGGGATGGGAGCCCGACGCCAAGGGTTTGCAGCAGCTGGTGGCAGAGCAGGCTTCGGTGGCAATGCGCACCGCCGACGCGGTGATCTTGGTGGTCGACGCCACCGTCGGTGCCACCGCTCCCGATGAGGCCGCCGCGCGGATTCTGCTTCGTTCGGGCAAGCCGGTCTTTCTGGCCGCCAACAAGGTTGACAGCGAGAGGAGCGAAGCCGACGCGGCCGCGTTGTGGTCGTTGGGGCTGGGGGAGCCGCACGCTGTTAGCGCGATGCACGGACGAGGTGTGGCCGATCTGCTCGACGCGGTGCTCGAGGCGCTACCCGAGGTGGGGGAGTTGGCGTCGGCTGCTGGTGGTCCGCGCCGGGTCGCATTGGTCGGCAAACCCAACGTCGGCAAGAGTTCTCTGCTGAACAAGCTGGCCGGCGATGAGCGGTCGGTAGTACATGACGTCGCGGGCACGACGGTGGACCCGGTGGATTCGCTCATCGAATTGGGCGGCAAAGTCTGGAAGTTCGTCGACACAGCGGGGTTGCGCCGCAAGGTGGGCCAAGCCAGTGGTCACGAGTTTTACGCCTCGGTGCGCACCCACGGTGCCATCGATGCCGCCGAAGTGGTGGTCGTGCTGATCGATGGTTCCCAGCAGCTGACCGAGCAGGACCTGCGGGTGCTGTCGATGGTGATCGAGGCAGGCCGGGCCCTGGTGCTGGCCTACAACAAGTGGGACCTGGTCGACGAGGACCGCCGTGAGTTGCTGGAGCGCGAGATCGACCGGGAACTGGTGCAGGTGCGGTGGGCTCAGCGGGTCAACATCTCCGCCAAGACAGGACGGGCGGTCCAGAAGCTGGTGCCGGCGATGGAGAACGCGCTGGCCTCCTGGGACACCCGGATCGCGACGGGTCCCCTGAACTCCTGGATCAAAGAGGTGGTGGCTGCGACACCGCCGCCGGTTCGTGGCGGTAAGCAACCGCGCATCTTGTTCGCGACTCAGGCCACCGCCCGGCCGCCGACGTTCGTGTTGTTCACCAGCGGTTTTCTGGAGGCCGGATATAGACGGTTTCTGGAGCGGCGGCTACGCGAGACGTTCGGATTCGAGGGCAGTCCGATCCGGATCAACGTGCGGGTGCGGGAGAAGCGCGGCCCCAAACGCCGCTGAGGTGCTGGTGCGTTCGACGCCCTTGCGTGTGCGTTCAGGGCTTCGAGTGTGCGTTACGGGTTTCGGGTGTGCGTTCAGGGTTTCGCGTGTGCGTTGCGGGTTTCGGGTGTGCGTTGCGGGTTTCGGGTGTGCGTTGCGGGTTTCGGGTGTGCGTTCAGGGTTTCGCGTGTGAGGCGGCGGCGGGAATCTGGCGATTTCGCCGCCCTGACCGCACACCCAGAGCCCACGATTCACACACACGGTGTGCCAGCCCGAAAGCATGCGCGCCAAAGATAAGACAGTCCGGTGAGATCGCTCTACGCTGACCGACAGGATCAAAGCGTAAGGACTGGCCGATTAGCTACCTGACAACCCAACCGGCGACGCTGGCGGCCGCGGCCGCGGATTTGACCGGGATCGGCTCGGCAATCGCCGAAGCGACCGCGGCCGCATCGGGCCGCACCAGCGGATTGTTGGCCGCGGCCCTGGACGAGGTGTCGGTGGCGACGGCGACGCTGTTCAACAGTTTCGCCCAGGAGGGGCACGCGGCAATCGCTCAGGCGGGCGCATTTCACGCGGAGTTCGCACGGGCGTTGTCCGCCGCAGGCAATGCCTACCTTTCGGCCGAAGCCACCAACGCAGCAGCGGCGGCGACGGACGTCACGCTGGTGATGGGCGGCAGCGGCAATCCGATACCGCCGCTGAGCTACGTGAATGCCGTTGTCTCGAAATACATTACGCCCCATTTCCCGGCTTTCACGGTGGGCAATGCCTTAGGGTTGTTCACGCCGGAGGCGTTCTATCCCCTCACCGGCATCAAGGATTTGGTGCCGAACGTCTCGGTGTCCGAGGGTGTGCAAATCCTGGACGCCGCGATCAAGCAGCAACTCACCGCCGGGAACAGCGTTGCCGTGCTGGGCTTCTCGCAGAGTTCCATCATCTCGTCGCTGGAGATGATGGCGCTCAATCCCAGCGGTACGCCGAGCCCACTCGATGTCGTCTTCACGCTGCTCGGTAACCCGATGAACCCTAACGGCGGCATGCTTGCCCGCTTCCCGGGTCTGGAGATGCCGAGTCTCGGTTTCACTTTCTACGGGGCGACGCCGGCCAACAGCTTCGAGACGAATATCTACACCATCGAATACGACGGCTTTGCGGATTTTCCGCAGTATCCGCTCAATTTCCTGGCGGACCTCAACGCTCTTGCGGGCATCTACTACGTGCACGGTACCTATGCGGATCTCACACCCGCACAGATCAATTCGGCCATTCATCTGACCAACACGGTTGGCCCCACAATGACCGATTACTACATGATTCCCAACCCGAACCTGCCGCTCACACAGGGGCTGCGGGCGCTACCGCTGATCGGTACGCCACTGGCGGACCTGCTCGAACCGAACCTGCGGATACTGGTCAACCTCGGCTACGGCAGCCCCGACCAGGGTTGGTCGACGGGTCCGCCGAATGTGCACACCCCGTTCGGATTGTTCCCACCCGTCGATCCCGTTGATGTCATGGGTCGCCTGGCTGTCGGCACCCAGCAGGGCATCCACGCCTTCTCTAACGACATCGCCTTCATGGCGTCCCAGGCGTCGCTGTCCGACCTTGCGAATGTGGTGACGTCAGCTCCATTGCCTTCTGCCGACTTGATTCCGCGAATACTGGCGAACCCAGTCGATTCGGTCAACACGATCGCGAGCGCGATCTCGACCGGCTACTCGGTGCTGCTACCTACCGCCGACTTCGCAACCGCGGCGATCTTCTCGGTGCCGGCGTACAACTTGCAGCTGTTCGGGGAAGGGCTCGCGCAGGCGGCCACGGGCGACCCGTTGGGGCTGGTGAACGCGATTGGCAGGCCGATCGCTGCCGATGTTGCGTTGTTCTCGGTCGCCGGTGGTTTCGAAGCGCTGGTGCTGATATCCGCGATGCAGTCGATCCTGGGTGACCTCAGCAGCCTCTGAGGTGGCCTCGCAGGGTTCCGGGACCGGCTGAGGTAGGCTGTCGACCTGCTGCCGGTTGATGCCGGCGGCACCGGGCTGTGGCGCAGTTTGGTAGCGCACTTGACTGGGGGTCAAGTGGTCGCAGGTTCAAATCCTGTCAGCCCGACGCAGGTCAGAGGGTGTTTTGGCCCCTATGAGGGAGCCAATTTGCCTGCTCCCGACATTTCTTCATCCGGCTGTAGATAGCTGTTTCTACTTCTAATATTTCAGCCATGAAGGTGCTCGTGACGGGAGGGACGGGCTTCACCGGCTCACATACAGCGGCTGCGCTCGCGGCCCAGGGACATGACGTCAGGTTGATGGTGCGAGACGTCGCGAAGGTTCGAACTGTCTTCGAACCGTTTGGCTTCGTTCCTACCGACGTCGTAGTGGGCGACATGACAGACAGCAGCGCTGTGGAGTCCGCGTTGGCCGAATGCGACGGCGTAATCCACACCGCCGCGCTCGTCGATCTGCGACGTTCCACGGCCAAACTTGTTGAGACCACCAATGCGCGCGGAGTTGAATCGGTCATTGGAGGAGCAGCACGGCGAGGGTTGCCCAGCATCGTGTATGTCTCGTCGCTCATGGTGTTTTTCGAACCTGGGGGACAGCCGATGTCACCGGCGAGTCCGATCACGCCGGGATCCACGGCTTACGCTCGATCGAAGGCCGACTCAGAACGCCACGTCCGTCGACTGCAGGAAAACGGCGCCGCGATCCGGATCAGTTATCCGGCCGGAATCATCGGACCTAATGATCCCGGACCTAGCGCTCTCAATGCCGGCTTGGTTTCTCTCATGAAGCAGGGGTGGCTGATGACCTCAAGCGGACTCCAGATCGTTGACGTCCGAGACCTTGCAGCGCTGCACGCGAGACTTATTGAATTGCCAGCAGGCCAGCACCGCTACACAGCCGCATCGGCAATGTTGTCCTGGCCCCAGTGGTACGACGTGTGTAGCCGCCTCACCGGAACGCGCCCACGGCGTATCTCGGCTCCTGGTGCACTTCTCAGGGCTGCAGGAACGGTAGGAGACATGGTCAAGCGCATCTACGACTTCGAATTCCCGATGACTCGCGACGGTATGGAAGTCACAACTAGGTGGCCCGGCGCTGAGGCCGAACGCACCACCCGCGAACTAGGGGTTCCGTTTCGCGAGCCGGCAGAGTCCCTGCACGACACGCTGGCGTGGATGTACTCCGCGGGATATCTCAGCGCTGCCCAGGTCGGCAGGCTCGCGGAAGAAGCTGGTTAGGACGCCGCCCTCACAACGATCTCCGCGATGTCAGAGCGACTGAGAGGATTGTTGGCCTTGCGTGGCCGACGGTCAAGCGATTGTTCAGCTTCCCCGATGAGTTCCAGTTAGTCGGCACGCGTGCCAGTAAGCAAGCGCGGCATGGTAATTCCGTTGCGTCCTGGCCTGCCAAGTAGGTGTGCGAACACGTGAAGCAATTCCTACCTGACTCACCTGTGTAGCGGCACAACACTTCCGGTGTAAATCGGCTTCGGCGTGGCCAGTGCACCGAGTGCAGCGATGTTGCCTGCGTGGTCGTCGGTTTTGATGAGGTGCGCGTACACGGTCAGCGTGGTCTTGACGTCCCTGTGGCCCATCAGCCCCACCACGCTAATAGGGCGGATTCCGGCAGCATTCAACGATCCGCCAATCGTCGACGCGGTCAACATTTAGCCCAAGTGCAAGGAGCAATCGCAGCTGAGTATGCGTCTCTTGCTAGTCCGATGCATCGGGAGTGATTTCGCCGATGGGCGGGATCCAGTGATAGCCAATGGTATGAGCGGGTCTGTTGTGAGATTCTGCTGATGTGTCCGCGACCGCGGCGGCCGCTCCTTCGGGGGTGGTGACGTTCCTGTTCACCGATGTCGAGGGTTCGACCCGTCGGTGGGAGACGGACGCGCACGCGATGCGGGCCGCCCTGGCCACCCACGACGGGGTTTTGCGTGCGGCGATCGAGGCTCACGGCGGTTTCATGTTCAAGCACACCGGGGACGGTGTGTGCGCCGCGTTCGCCTCACCCCGCTCGGCGGTGGCTGCCGCCATCGATGCACAACGACACCTGGAATTGCCTGTGCGGATGGGGATCGCGACCGGTGAAGCCGAGCCGCACGACGGGGATTACTTCGGTGCCGTGATCAATCGTGCTGCACGGGTGATGGCTGCCGGACACGGCGGCCAGATCCTCGTCGCCGCGTCGACGGCAGGTCTGCTCAGCGGAGTGGATCTGGTCGATCTGGGACCGCGGCGGTTGCGCGATGTCCCTATGCCGATCGGTGTGTTCCAAGTCCGAGCTGCGGGCTTACGCACGAAATTTCCGCCGCTGCGAGCACTGGATACGAGTCCGGGCAATCTGCGGCCTTCGGGCACGAGGTTGATCGGACGCGAGGTGGAAGTCGCCGAGATCGAGGCGGCGGTCAAGGCGCATCGGTTGGTGACGTTGACCGGGGTCGGTGGGGTCGGCAAGACCCGCCTCGCGATCGAGATCGCTTCCCGGCTGACCGACGAATACCCAGACGGCGTTTGGCTTTTCGAGCTCGCTGCGGTCACCGATCCGGCGGCGGTACCCGTTGCAGTTGCCGCAATCCTGGGCATCACACAGCAATCTGGCAGGACCGTTAGCGAGTCGCTGGTCGCGGCGTTGGAGGGCCGGATCCGGCTGTTGGTGATCGATAACTGCGAGCACGTTCTCGACGCTGCCGCCGATCTGATCGAAGCCATCCTTGCTCATTCGGCGACGGTACGTATCCTCGCCACCAGCCGCGAAGGCCTCGGGCTACCCGATGAGCGGGTGTGGCCGGTGCGGTCTCTGAAGGCAGCGGGAATCGACTCTGCGGCGGTGAGTTTGTTCGTCGAACGCGCCCAACGCATTCGACCGCAATTCTCCATGGCCGATGACGACGAAGCCGCCGCGGTCACTGAAATTTGTCAGCGCCTGGACGGGATCCCCCTGGCCATCGAACTTGCCGCGTCGCGGATGGCGTCGATGACCGCCGGTGAAATGCGTGATCGTCTCGATCACCGATTCAGGCTGCTGGTCGGCTCGCGTCGCGGCCTACAACGCCACCACACGCTGCGCCACGCGGTGGCTTGGTCCTATGACCTCCTCGACGACGCCGAAAAGTCTGTCCTGGAACGCTGTTCCGTCTTCGCGGGGGGATTTGATCTGCAGGGCGCCTGCGCGGTAGCCGGATCAGATGGCCGCGATGAGTACGCCGTCCTCGGGGTGCTCGACGCTCTGGTGCGCAAGTCGCTGTTGCTCGCCGTGCGGTCGGGCGGACGCACCCGGTATTCGATGCTGGAAACGATCCGTGAGTTCGCCGAGGAGCAACTAGTCGCCGGCGGTGCCTCTGTCGAAATTCGGGACGTCCACTCGCGGTACTTCGCCGCATGGGAAGCCGACATCATGGCGCTATGGGATGGCCCGCGCCAACGCGATGCGTTGGACTGGTTCACAGTCGAGTTGGCCAATCTGCGCACGGCCTTTCGGTGGGCTGGCGATCATGGCGACCTGGACGCGGGCATCGCCATCGCTGCCTATGCAGGGTTGCTGGGTCCATTCCTCGAGAACTTCGAACCCATAGCGTGGGCAGAAGAGTTAATCGAGTCCGGCCGCGTCGTCGAACACCCTCGTCTCGCCGCCTTATGCGTGGTGGGATCGCTGTGTTGTCTCGTCGGACGCTTCGAAGAGGCTGTGCGCTATAGCGAAATCGGCCAGACAGTTATCGCCGCTGCCAGCGATAAGGTGTCGTACTTCGGTGAGCCCTTTCTCGGTAGTGCGTATTTGTTCGTCGGCCAGCCCGAACGGTATGTCGAGTTGTGCCGTGCCCAGGTGGCACGCACTGGCGACGACAATGCATTCGCCAGGGCGAACATGGTGTTCGCGCTAGCCGTCACCGGCTCGGGCAACGAGGCGGCGGTGACCGCCGACGGCCTCATCGACGACGCCGAAGCGACCGGGAATCCGTGGGTGCTTGCCTACGCACTTTTCGCGTGCGGGTATGCCTTCCGCGCCACTGCCCCAGACCGCGCGCTCGAGGCATTCCGCCGCAGCGTCCGCGTCGCGCAGGACAGTGGCAACCGCTTTTTTGAAACGCAATTCTCCTACTGGCTGACCGGACTTGAGGCGGAGCACGGGGACCACTTGGCGACGCTGAGCTCTTTGGACTCGGCAATTCGGAGTCAACACGAGTCAGGCAACCTGGGCATGCTGCATAACACGCTGGCTATCCTCGTCGTCCTTCTCGATCGGCTTGGACACCACGAACCGGCGTCCGTGATCGCCGGCTTCGCAACGGTCAATCCCATGGCCGCAACGACCTTGCCTGAACTCGGAACAGTTATGACGCACTCGCGCGCGATCCTCGGGAACCAACCCTTCGAATCGTTGGCCCACCAGGGAGAAATGATGACCGTTGCAGCCGTCGTGGCGTACGCTCACGACCAAATCGACCAGGCCCGAACCGATCTCGAGCACTCGCGTTGAGCTGCGCTGGTCAGATTCTGCCGAAGACTGCCCGACGGCCCGCACAGCGTGTGGAGAGTGTGGCCGCCGTCGACGCCTCGGGCGAACTGCCGACGCGGTAACTCAGGTTAGTGGTGCGGCGGGCGCTCGTCGCGGAGCCGGTCCTCGTCGTACGCCTCGCGCACCTGTTCCTCGTCGCCGAACCGCTCCAAGTCCTCCCGCGTGACGTGCACCCGCGGGGATTTCCGCTCGGGTCGTGGACGGGTGGGTTCGGTGGCCATCAGGCTATTGTCTCCACGTACCCCTCAGGCCTTCGCGAGCTGCTTCTGCTCGTACAGCCGCGCCCACTCGCTGCGAGGTCGGATCGAGACGTCGACGTCGGTGGCCTTCGCCCGCAGCGCGGCGACGGTTGCCTGCTCGCGAGGTGTGCGCGCGAACGGATCCCAGCCGAAGAACGAGCTCGAGTTCTGCCAGGTGATCTTGTTGATGTCAGAGTCGTCGGCGCCGGCGGCGTCCAACTCGGCCAGCACCATCTCGGGTGCGTCGGGCCAGAAGCAGTCGGAGTGCGGGTAGTCGCACTCCCAGGCGATGATGTCGATCCCGATCTCGTGCCGCAGCTTCAGCGACGTCTTGTCGGTGACGTAGCACGCCAGTGAATGTTCGCGAAACACGTCGCTGGGCAATTTGTCGCCGAAGTCGCGGCGCAACCACTTCTGGTTCGTGTAATGCCGATCGCTTCGGTCTAGGTAGAAGGGGATCCAGCCGATGCCGCCCTCGGAGAACGCGAACTTCAGGTCTGGGTAGTTGCGCATCGCCGGACCCCACAGCAGGTCCTGCGCGCACATCGCCGATACCTGGGTAGCCAGGATGATCAAGTTGTCGATCGGCGCGTTCGGAGCCATGCTGATCGCCCCGAAGCCGGTGCCGATGTGCAGACACATCACCACGTTCTCCTCGGAGAGGGTCCGGAACACTGGACCCCAGTATTCGTCGTCGTGGTAGCTCGGAAGGCCTTCCAGGTGAGGCAATTCCGGCATGGTCACCGCATGGCAACCTTTGGCGGCGACGCGACGGATCTCCGCACACATCGCCTGCGGGTTCCACGTCGGCAGGATGGCGATCGGGATGAACCGGTCCGGGTAGCTGCCCGCCCACTCGTCGATGTGCCAATCGTTGTAGGCCGACACCATCACCAGCGTCACGTCCTCGCGGTGCATGTTGAGGTGCCGTGCGGAGAACCCGGTAAAAGTCGGGAAGCACATCGACGCGAGGATGCCGTTGCGATTCATGTCGCGCACCCGCTCGTGCACGTCGTACACGCCGGGTCGCATCTCGGCGAAGCCCGCGGGGTCGCGGCCCCATTCCTCCGCCGGCCAGGACACCACTGCATTGAGCCCACTGACGCCTTGCGGCCTGCCCTGGTACATCCACTGGTCGACGCCCTTATCGTCGGTGACGACGATCGGCGCTTCCGACTTGTACTTGGTCGGAACATGGTTGAGGAACATGTCCGGCGGCTCGACCACATGGTCGTCGATGCTCACCAGGATCAAATCGTCGACGTTCATGGGTTTCCTTGTCGGGACGGAGATTGGCTGTGGCGCGGTCTGGGTGCTGGACATCACCAACTGGAGATCCGGGCGTCAACCATCTTGACCATCGAGGTGACTGTCCGAGGTGATGCCATCTTTCGCGGTCAGAATCACTGTAACCACAGTCCCGGCCCCGACAGTCGATGTCCCTGGAATCCCAGCGATTCGGGCTGACGAATTGCCTGGGGGCGGCACCTCCCAGACGCGAACATCCTGACGGTTTGCTCAGGTCGGACACAAGTTCAGTGCCGCAGTGCGACCCCGAACATGACGCTGAGCGAGTAGGACTACAAGCGTGATGAACATGCAGGAGTTGGCTCACGAGCTCAACATCGACACCGGCTCGTCGCCCGACGAGGCGAGGGCACTGTTGGTGCGTGGCCTCGCCACACTCGAGACGGTCGACGGCATCACCGAGGAGTACCTCGCGTCAGCCAGAAGTTCGATGAACGGTCCCGACCTCGAGGAGTTCGAACGCAACGTCCGGTCGACGCATCGGCAGATGGTGCGCATTTCCATCGAGCCGGTATGGGCGCGATTTTTCGACTTCGGCGCAGGCCGGCTACCCGCTTTCCTTGCGGACTTGGTCAACGACGATTAGCCCGCACAAACCGGTATTGACTGGGGACATGGACGATGACGCAAGGCTCGCAGCGATGCCGCCCAATCGCGTCAGCACAAGCTAGGGGAGAACTGTTCAGCTTGTGCCCAGCGCGGCCGAGGCCCTGGCCAGCTCGGTCAGTGCACTCTCTGCCGACACTCGCTCGATCGCATCAGCAAGGGCGGAGCGTGCGGGCTGCCCACGCAATTCGAAGTCGTCCAGGGCGGAACGCAATTCGAACAGGTGCGCCTTCTGCCGCCGCGCCAATTGCAGGGCCGCCTGCAATTCGGTACGACGGTCGACCGGGTCCTGTTCGGTATGGGAACGAAGCCGCACCAGTTCCGAATCGTAGAAAGACATGCCGGTTTCCCGGGCCAGTCGCAGCGCGGCATCCAGCCGAACGCGCGCGTCATCGAATTGAGTTGCCGCGATCATCAACCGCGCGAGCGCTCCCTCGAAGAATGTGAGATACACGTTCAGGTCCGCAGTTCGCAAGTCGTCAACCAGACCGCTGATATAGGTGATGCGATCCGAAAACGCCGGAGAGGGACCATCTTCGGCGAATGCCGTCCAGGCATCGACAACGGCCTGTTGGATTGTGCCGCGCAGACGCCACTGATCGAAACCATGCCGCTGAGCGTCTTCGATCATCTCTACCGTCAGCGCGGATGCCTGGTCGAGCTGGCCGGCTTCCATGCGCATCCAGACTTCCGCGAAACGCAAGTACGCGAGGCTATATGGGCCCTGGGGAAAGCCAAGCCCCTCAACGCAATGCGCGGCCTGCGCCAGCTCTGTTTCAGCGGCGGACAAGTCACCTTGCACCAACCGGACCAGTGCCAAATGAATGCGTGCAGCAACGATAGGGTCGATTGGGAGGAAGCCGACCGTTTCGGTCTCGCGGTTGTCGGTCGCGCCCCCACCGGTGGCCAGCTCCAAATTCAAACAGGCGTCGGCAAATTCACCCCGGAGAAACGACAGCACCCCTGACCACGCGGCGAGTCGCGGCCAGAACCCTGGGCGCCATTGTTCCAGGGCGGCCCGCAACAGTTCGAGCGCTTGGGTCGCTCTGTTCAAGTCCGCGCGTCCGGTGTAGTACCCGGTCAACACTCCTAATGTCGCGAAGAGCTCTTGCGCCGTTGAAGTGCGGCCACGGCTGGCGGTGGGCACTTCGGCGCCCACCAGTTGCAGGCAGCGCTCCAAATCGGTGGCGACGACCGGGCTCGAGGGACTGACCGCGCTGCCCGCAAGGAATCCCCGGCCTAGTCGCAACGCGACCTCGCGGCGGTCGCGATCGGGACCGGGCGCGCATCGATCCAGCTGGGTGAGGGCGTCGCTGAGGTGTCCGCGCGCCTCGGCGAGGGCGCCGCGGCGACGTGCGGACGCTGAGGCCTGTTGATGAGCGGATGCGGCATCGTCGAATCGCTCGGCCTGCGTGTAGTGGTTCGCCACCAGACCCCAGTCCGGTTCGCCACTGAACCCGCACAGTGCGTCACCCACCCGGGCGTGCAGGTGGCGGCGCACGCTTGGCGGTGCCAACTCGACGGCGACCTCGCGCAGTAGTTCGTGACGGAACCGCCAGCCGCCGGCATTCGACGGTTCGAGCACTCGCGCGGCGGCGAGTTCGTCGATGACACGGTGGAGGTCGTCGTCGTCCATATCGACTACGGATCGCAACAGACTGGTATCGATGTAACGGCCGATGACGGCAGCTGCCTCAACCACTGGTACCACCTTCGCGCTCGCCCGCAGCCTGGCGAACAACGGCTCGTAAAGAGCTTCTGGCACACCAACTTCGGTAATCCCGGCGACCACCTGTTCGATGTAGAACGGCAAGCCGTCGCAGCGGGACCGGATGGTGGCCTGTTCCTGCGGTGTCAGCGCGGGGTTCAGGGCGGTAATGAGTTCGTCGCTCTCCGCCTCCGTTAACGGCCGCAACTCGAACACGTTCACCGGCCACCGATCTGGCAGCCAGTCTCGGTGCCGTGCCGTGACGATCACCAGCAGGCGGCCTGCTGACGCGTCCAGCACGCCGGCAAGCACTTCGAGGCTGGTGGAATCGAACCAGTGTGCATCTTCGGCTACCACCAGGCCGGGCCGGTCCGCAAACCAGGCCAACAGATAGGTCTGTACTGCCTCGGAGATCATGCTGTAAAGCTCGGGCCCCTGATCGGAGACGGCTTGATATCCGTGCTGCGCATCGATGTTGAGCACCGGAGCGAGCAGTGGAATGAAACGGACAGGATCCAGGCCCACCCTTTCCAGCTCGGCATTGAGCAACTCGAGTCGTTCGGCAGGTGCAGTGAAACGACTTATGCCGCAATGCCGTTCGATCAGCGAACGCACCGGATGCATGCCGCCGGCGGTGTGGAAGGGTGAACCGATCAGTTCCATTACAGCGCCGTCGGTCTGCCTGACCAGCGTTTCGCCCGCCGTGGCCAACCGGCTTTTGCCGATGCCTGGTTCACCGCAGAACACCACGCCCGGCGTATCCAAGCGCCCTGCTTGCGCCTGAGCCCAGCTCACCTGAAGGTGCTGCCACTCACCCGAGCGCCCCACCAGCGGTCCCTGCGTTACCCGCGTCGGTACCGCGCGTTCACCGACCACTTTGTAGTGGGCAATAAGGCCGGGCACACCCTTGACTGGGGCCGCCGGGCAACTCTCCAGGTCGAATGCGTCGCGAACGAGGCGCGCGACGGCTTCGGAGACCACGACCCCACCAGGTGAGGCCAGCCCACATACCCGCGCAGCCAGGTTCGCGCCCAGCCCGTACACGTCTTCTTGAGCGGTGTCCAGGTAAACAACTCCGCGGTGCACGCCGACCCGAGCGTTAACTTCGAATCCGAAGCGGGCCTTTGCCTGTTCGCTTAATCGTGCGACGCCACGATTGATCTCCAACCCGGCAAGCACGGCCCGTCGTACGTCATTCTCATGAGCGACCGGGTGACCGAACACTGCCAGCAACCCGTCACCGTGCGTGGAGCCGATGTGGCCACCGAATTGGTTCACGATCGCAAGCACGCGTTCGCGGTAGCGGCCGACCACCAGGCGATACGTCTCGGGTTCGGTGCTGGTGGACAGTGCGGTCGAGTCCACGAGATCAGCGAAAAGTATTGTCAGCCGCCGTATTTCACCACTATGAGCCGGTGTCGCCAGCAATTCCTCGGCGTCGGCGTTGCCTTCGTCGGCGGCCAGCACCTGTCCCGCCAAGGCGGTGGCCGCGGCATGATCGCCGCTGTCGATTGCTGCCACGGCAAGGTCCAGCAGCGCATCGATGGATGCGCCTTGTTCGCGATTGTGACCGTTCCCGCTGGGGACATCGCGATCGTCCACCTTCGTATCCTGTCACTCCCGCCGCGCGACGGCACCAGTCATTTTTCGTGGGCCAAGGCAGTGCCCCAAAGAATCGAAGTCATGGCGCGCGGCAGAAGTGGGTAAACAACCCAGGTGCGGGCGCTCGGCGCACTTGGCAAACAGGTCACTAATCGGAAGGCGGCAGCGGAATGGCTGGGCAAGAAGGGGGCCGGTGGGATGTCGGCGTCAAGAACAACGCGGTGTACGTTCAGCGGATTTCAGACAGCGGCGACCAGTTGCTGGACGATTCACTGGCGCCGGATGAAGCCCGTGCTCTGGCGGAGTTGTTGACCAAGTTCGCCGACAAGGTAGGCGAGTCCCAGGGGTCCGAGGACTCGGACGACGACGATAAAGACGATAAAGACAAAAAAGACAAAAAAGACAAAGACAAAGGCAAAGGCAAAGGCAAAGACAAAAAAGATAAAGACAAAGACGACAAAGACAAAGACGATAAAGATGACGACGATGATGACGATGATGACGATGATGACGATGAAGACGATGATGACGATGAAGACGACGAGTCCTCGAAATAGCTGCTAGCGCCTCGCGGCTCCCGCCGCCGGGGCGAGGTGAAACGGACCATGCGCCGTGCCCGCATGGCTTTTGATGATTCCTCGGCGCGCCACGGGGTACTGCAAACGTTCGAGTACTGCGCCGGGGGAGTGAGTAATCATGGCAACGCTGCACCGAGACGCTGCGGATGGCATTCATCGCATCGAGCACGCCTACGTCAACCTGTATCTGGTGGAGGGCGATCGCGGCGAGTACACCCTGGTCGACGCTGGATTGCCCGGGGTGTGGCCGCATCTAGGTCGCTTACTCAAAGAGGTTGGCGCGAATCCGGACCGGATCGCCGCGGTGGTGCTCACGCACGCGCACTTCGATCACGTCGGCGCCGCCGGGGCGATCCAGAAGGAATGGCGACTGCCGGTGTGGACGCACAGCGACGAAAAGGAACTGGCCGCTCACCCGCTGCGGTATCGCCATGAGCGCAATCGCTTCGCGGTGCCGTTGACTCACCCGAAGTCGTTACCGATCATCGCCCGGATGACGCTGGCCGGCGCGCTGGCCACTAAAGGCATCGACGACGTGCACGTGTTCGACGCCGGGCGCCCTCTTGACGTGCCCGGAAATCCGGTCCCGGTATTCACTCCGGGGCACACCTTCGGTCACACGGCGTTACATTTTCCGGACCGAGATGCAGTGATCACCGGCGACGCGCTCGTGACACTGGATCCCTACACCGGTGAGGACGGCCCGCAGATCGTGTCCGGCGCCGCCACTGCCGACAGCGGGCAAGCCCTGGAATCCCTCGCGGTGTTGGGGTCAACGCACGCGAAGACCGTGCTTACCGGCCACGGAGCGGTCTGGACGGGCGGCATCGCCGACGCAACCAATATGGCCCTGCGGCGCGGGCCGCACTGACGGTCCGCGTCTCCACCGGAACGAATCCGGTGACTGCGAGGAAAACGCGAGGAAATAGGCTCGCGGCCACGTTTGAAAATTGCCATTGCGGGTACGCCCGCCATGCCGGTCGGATGGTCGGTGGTTGCTCGACGCCACCGATTTTCGGCCGAAAGTTTCCCATGGGTGCGGCGCAGCGCGTCCAAACGCAAGAAGGCCGACCCAAACGATTAGGTTCGTAACTATGGACGAAGACCGGGATGAATCCGCATTCACCTGGCAAGGCAAGGACGAGCTGGCGAGCCAAATCCACGAACAAATAAACGAGCTGCTAGCGGCGCGCGAGCAGCTGGAACATCTGTTGCGGGCAATCGTCGAAATCGGTTCGGATCTGGATCTGGACGTGACCTTGCGTCGAGTCGTGAAAGCGGCGATGGAACTGACCGGTGCCCGGTACGGAGCCCTTGCGATACGGGGTCCCGACGGTGCACCGGCCACCTTCGTGCAACTTGGCATGGATGCCGAGACGGCCCGCCTGCTGGGTGAGCTGCCGGTTGGTGACGGCCTGCTACTCGACGACGTGAGTGTGCTCCCGGAGGCGAGCGCTCTGCTTGCGCACGACTTTGCGATGCGGGCGCTACTGGCGATACCCATCACGGTGCGAGCGGCTGATTTCGGCAATCTCTATCTCGGCGACGACCGGCCCGGGCAGGCGTTCTCCAAGTCGCACGAAAGCGGCGTGCGAGCGTTGGCCACGGCAGCGGCCGCCGCCATCGACAACGCGCGGCTATTCGAGCGCGAACGGGAATCATCGAAGTGGACCAACGCGAGCCGGGAGATCACCACAGCACTGCTGTCTGGTGACCCCCAGACCAGGCCGTTGCAGTTGATCGTGAATCGCGCGCTGGAATTGGCCGATGCCGAGCAGGCGATCTTGCTGGTACCGCTGGAACCGGATTTGCCCGTCGACGAGGTCGACACCCTTGTCGTGGCCGCGACCGCCGGGCGGTACTCCTCCGAAGTGATCGGTCGGCAGGTTCCCATGGCCGGGTCCACGACAGGTGGTGTCGCACGTCGCGGTCTTCCGTTGATCACCGACTCTTTCCAGTACCCGATTGAGGGATTCACCGATGTCGGTGAGCGCTCAGCAATCGTCATGCCGCTGATCGCCAATGACGCGGTGCTCGGTGTGATAGCTGTTGCGCGCCAACCCCAGCAGTCCCCGTTCGGCAACGACTACCTGCAGCTAGTCAGCGACTTTGCCCGGCATGCGGCCATCGCGCTGGCGCTGGCCGCGGGTCGTGAGCACGCGCTCAACCAGGAGCTTGCACTCGCCGATACCGTGGATGAGGCCGTGCACGCTGCGGCCGAGGAACTCCGTCGGCTCTGGCGTGCGCGCCGGGTCTTGGCCGTGACATTCCCTAGCCGCAGCAATACCGCGAGGCCACTGTCGTCCGCACCGCTGGTGGTGTCGGTCGGCGAGAGTGCGCAGTGGACTGACCTGCCATCGGAGACGCAAGAGACCCTCGCCTCGCTGCGCGACGGCGACCTGCTGACGGCGAGCGCACCACAAGCCGGGACCGCGGGCATAGCACTGCAGCACCCCGAGGGTGTGCTGGTGGTCTGGATAGACCTGCCCGAGCGGCGGCTGTTCACGCTGGAAGATCAGACCCTGCTGACTGTGCTGGCCGGCCGTCTTGGCCAGGGTTTGCAGCGAGTGCACCAGGTCGACCAGCAGCGCGAGACCGCCCTTGCCCTGCAACACGCGATCCTTGGTCCCGCGGAACTCCCGACCGGGTTCGCTGTGCGCTACCAGGCCGCGAGCCCGCCCCTGCAGGTCGGCGGCGACTGGTATGACGTTGTCGATCTCGAGGACGGTCGCATCGCGATGGTGGTGGGCGACTGCGTGGGTCACGGTCTGTCGGCTGCCACCGTGATGGGGCAGGTGCGCAGCGCTTGCCGTGCGTTGCTGTTTCACAGCTCCAGTCCCAGTGCGGTGCTGGCGGGGTTGGACCGGTTCGCAGCGCGCCTGCCGGGCGCCCAGTGCACCACCGCTGTCTGTGTGGTGCTGGATCCCGACACCGGCGATTTGGTGTACTCCAGCGCCGGGCATCCGCCTCCTATCCTGGTGCACGCCGACGGGAGTGCTCAGCTACTCGATGGAGGCCACTCCTTGGTGTTAGGCATGCGCACCGACTGGACTCGGCCCGAAGCCAGTGTCTCGATGTCGCCGCGCTCGACTCTGGCGCTTTACACCGACGGGCTCGTGGAACGCCGCCGGACCGCCATCGAACAGGGCATTTTCAACGTCGCCGGCGTCGTTCAGGATGGCCGGGCCACCACGCTGGACAGCCTCGCGGACCAGGTCATGTCCCGCGTCGCGCCAAGCGGCGGCTACCAAGACGACGTGGTTCTGATGCTTTACCGCCATCCCGCTCCGCTGGAGCTGCGATTCCCGGCCCATCCTGACCATCTCGCCCCGACCCGCACCGCCCTACGGCGGTGGCTGACGAAGGCCCAGGTGAACCCGGACCAGACGATGAAGGTGCTCATCGCTGCCGGCGAGGCTGTTTCCAACGCGATCGAGCACGGTCACCGTCAGAATCCGGGTGGCTCGATCACCCTGGACGCGACAGCGCTCGATGATCAGGTGGAGTTGACCATCACCGACACCGGCACCTGGAAGCCTCCGGAACCGGCTAGCTATCCCAGCCGCGGCCGCGGTATCACGCTGATGCGCGGCCTCATGCACGACGTCGACATCCATCCCGAAACCGCCGGAACAACAGTTCGTCTAGCCACGAGGATCAGCTGATGCCCACGGTGCTCACACTGGAAAGCGCTCGCTCCGATGACGGGAAGCTTGTGCTGACCGCTTTAGGAGAGATCGATCTGAGCAATATCGATGCATTCGACGATGCTCTCGGCACGGCCGCCGCCGAGGCCGCCAACAACAGCGAACGGCTTACCGTCGACCTCAGCGAGGTCGAATACCTGGACAGTGCCGCCATCAATGCGCTTTTCAGTCGGGCCGACCACATTCAACTCATCGCCCACCCGCTGCTCATTTCCATCCTGACCATGAGTGGGCTGAACCAGCTTGTCCACGTCGAACCCGCCCAGCCGATGGGGGAGCATTCGCAGGCCTGAACCGCAGGCGGCGATGAGTGTCGTCCGGATTCGGAGTCAACCCCAATATGCGCTCACTCATCATCACCCAGAACATCACGCTCGACGGTTCGGTCGAGATGCTCGACGACTGGTTCGATCCGGAATCACACAACGACGACGAACTCATAGCCGAAATGCGTCGCCAGGATGAAACCGCCGACGCACTCCTGTTGGGCAGACAGACATTCGAGGATTTCCGCGGCTACTGGCCGAACCAGAACGATGATCCCACCGGCGTCGCCGACTACATCAACAGCGTCGCCAAGTATGTGGTGTCCGGCACGCTGACCGAACCGCAATGGCACAACTCGACCATCCTGTCCGGTGGCCCTGTGCACGATGTCGAGACACTCAAAGCTGCACCGGGCGGTGACATTGTGGCCACCGGCAGCATCACCCTCTGCCACACCTTGATTGCCGCCGGCTTGGTTGACGAATACCGGCTGTTCATCTATCCCTACGTTCAGGGGCGTGGACGTAGGTTGTTCCCGGACGGGACAACCCTTGCCGGAGTGAAGCCGGCAGCAGGGCCAAGAGCATTTCCGGCCGGTGTCACCCTGGTCAGTTGGCGCGCCCCAGCCGTTTGACCGCGGATCGTCCACCCGCACAACGGCTTCGACCAACGGATGTGTGGTGAGCGAGGCACCCATCGCCGATCGGAATGCCAAAGAAGCTGTGGGTATTCGGGGGCTGACTTCCGGATACGGCTATGGTGACCGAGGTACTTCTGGTAGGGATAGGTACCCGCAATTGCTGTCGATGTTGAGCATCAGCACCTATGGCTTGATTTGAGCGGCAGGTTCAGTGCCGGCGCAGCGTGTGGCTGTGCCAGTCCGCCTGCCGTTGTTGCTGAAAGGTGCCTGATGTCGGCCAGCCCTATTGATGTGCTGCTCATCGAAGACGACGCCGGGGATGAGTTGATCACCCGGGAAGCGTTCGAACAGCACATGATCGCCAATACCTTGCACGTGGCGCGCGATGGCGCCGAGGGGTTGGACTTCGTCTACCGCCGCGGGCACCACCGCAGCGCCCCACGCCCCGACCTGATCCTGCTCGACCTGAACCTGCCCAAGTACGACGGCAGGTACGTTCTGCAAACCCTCAAACGTGACCCTGACCTGCAGCACATACCCGTCGTGGTGCTCACCACGTCGTCATCCCAGGAAGACGTCGTGCGGAGCTACGAACTGCATGCCAACGCCTACGTGACCAAGCCCGTCGACCTCGACCAATACATCGATGCCGTTCGCCAGATCGACCACTTCTTCGTCCAGGTGGTGCGGTTGCCACCGCGCAGCTGACCGGGGCCGGCGAGAAGCAAACAGGGCACTGCCCGCCAGGCGAATGTTGGACCCACACCGGGAGTACAGCCGTGTCCGCGTTCACGCAGACGGCAGAGTGATCCGGATGGGACCACTCCACGCGGCACCGGGATCGAGGACACTACCGCGCTGAGTGATCGCGACGTCACCGGCGGTGGCCAACTCCCGGGCCAGTTCACGCGCGTCGGGCATCAGATCGCGCCAGGTCTCGCCGCCTACTGCCCGCGCCGCGTCCGAAGGACAGATACTGCTGTGCGGGCCGCGGTGCCTGGCAAGGGCGAGGATCGACGACCTCAGGCGCTGCCTGATCGGCCCAGTCCCCAAAGCGATTTCGGCGTCGTCGGCGCCTGGGCCGCCGCCATCACCCACCCGCTGCAATTCGGCCTGTAATCGCTGGATCACGCTGTCAGACAACAGCTAACCGCTCGGGGAGTACGTTGCCTGCAGCTTCAACGGTGCTGGATACCGGCCGGGTCGGCACGAACCGCTCGCAGAATCGGTCGGTGTTGTTGTCATCTGTCGACCCGGGTAGCAGCGGCTCAGTCGGGCGGAGCGGGCGTCATCGATCCGATGAAGTACGTTTCGTGCCCGGTGGGGTAACCACCGCCATTGGTGGCGATGTGGACGTGGTCGTAATGGTTGGCGGTTTCGTTGCCCAGGTCGGCCGTCCAACTTCCCGAGCGGATGCCGAGATAGATCTTCTGACGCCAGATCACATGGTCGATTCCCCACCGCTTGGCATTGGCCAGAGCTAGCCCGGCGATCTGATCGCCCAGTGCGATGCCCTCCGGGCTGCTGTGGTCAGGGATCATTACGTCGATCGCCAACCCGCTCGGATGCCATCGCAACGCATCCTGCCGGAACCCGCCGATGGTCTTGATCTCCGGAAACAGCACACCGATGGCGCGGGCCGCCCAGATGGTCTTGATCTGCAAACCCGACTCGGGCGCCACCCCCGCGGGCAACGCGATCTGGAAGTCCTGGGCCGCCATCGGTGCGTTACCGGCCAGCATCGCCGCCTCGGCGGCACTGGCGATCTGCGGCCCGTTGGGCGGTGGTGTGCTGCTGACCTGGCTGGTCGGCGGCGCGGCCGTGGGGGTCTCGGTGCAGCATGGCGTCTTGGGTTTGATGCCTTGGGCGTAGATCATGGCGGCGGACAGGACCAACGAGGCCACAATTGCCAGCAAGCGTCCCCAGGTCTTGGTTGACGCAACTTTGCCCACGAAAGCACTCTAGTGTCGGATGGGGCCAATGTGGCAGAGTTTGTCGGTTGTTCGGAGGTTTTTTATTCTCGTCCGCGAGCGCTCCGTCAGCGGCCGGCTTCGATCCCGGCCACGGTCTCGGCGGCGGACGCGCCGCAAACCCGTTGCAGATCCACCGGGCCTGCGGCCAATAGATCGTCGATCCGCCGTCTCAGGCTCCCCGACGTGAGCTGGGCATAGAGGTTCGCGCCCGGACACGACGTGGTCGGCGCGAAGTCACGGTGGCTGGCCAGGGTGCCCGGCGAAACGCCGAATCGCTGTGCAGCCCAAGCGAATACGATCGCGGTCCCGCGCAGTTGTGCGTCGGAGACAGCTTCCTTGTCGAAATCGCCTTCGCACAGGACGAGGAAGTGGCCGGTCGGGTCGTAGTCCGTTGCGGTGTCACCCACCAACTCGGGTGCCCGCAGTTCGTAGATGTTGCCGTTGCGGTCGACGCTGAAGTGATACGCGATGTCGATCCAGCCGTGGGTGTCCTGGTGATAACGCTGGTGCTGACGCAGCCTGCCGGGCGCGTTGCTGTTGGCGCCCAGAACGACGCCGGAATGGTGCAGCGTCAATCGGGTGATCGTGTGCGGTGTGCCACCGGGACGTGGCGGCCGGGCTCCCCAGGCATCCCGGCACAGCAGTTCGGCCGACGTGATGCTCGGCGCCGGAGACGATGCGGGCGGCGGGACGGACGGCGCCGCGCTCGCGGAGGTTGTTGGGGCGGGCCCGGGACTACTGGTGGTGCTGGGACCGAGGCTGGGATGTGCGGTCGCGCACCCGGCGACAGCAGTCAGTGCACCGCCGGCCGCCACTTGTAAAAGCCGGCGCCGGCTTACCGCATCCGGATGCTTTGCCGACCGGGTCACTTCCGGCCGGGCAACTTCATGACGGTGCGCACGATCGGCAGCAAAGACTTCTGCCAGAGACTGGACGGAACACCGCGGGGCGGGTCGAGATTGAACACCCGAGCGGTGGCGATGGTCTGCGATTCGGTGTACTTCAGCAGGCCCTCGGGACCATGTCTGCGCCCGACACCAGAGATGCCCATGCCACCCATCGGCGCGCTGAGGCTACCCCAGGCAAACGCATACCCCTCGTTGACGTTCACCGTTCCCGAGCGCAACCGGGCGGCGATGGCCTGGCCCTCCGCGGAGGAACCCGCCCACACGCTGGCGTTGAGTCCGTATTCGGTGTCGTTGGCTTTTTCCACGGCCTCGTCCACGTCGGCGACGGGGTAGATGGAGACCAGCGGCCCGAAGGTCTCGTTCGCGGCGCATTCCATCTCCGGCGTCACGTCGGTCAGCACGGTCGGCTCGTAGAACAGCGGCCCGATGTCGGGTCGCGCTTTGCCGCCCGCAATCACCTTGGCGCCCTTCGACGTTGCGTCATTCACGTGATCAGTGACGGTGTCCAGCTGATCCTTGGAGATCATGCTGCCCATGTCGACCGCAAAGTCGTAGGAGGTGCCGAGCTTCATATTGCGCACCGCTTCGCCGAACTTGCGGATGAAATCGTCGGCGACGTCCTTCTCGACATAGATGCGCTCGATGGAAATGCACAGCTGGCCGGCGTTGGAGAAGCAGGCGCGGGTGGCGGCCTTGGCGGCCTTGTCGAGGTTGGCGCCGCGCGTCACGATCATGGCGTTCTTGCCGCCGAGTTCGGCGGAGAAACCGATCAGCCGGCGGCCCGCCTGCTCGGCCAGATGGCTGCCGGTCTGGGACGACCCGGTGAACATCAGATAGTCGCAGTTCTCGGTGATCGCGGTGCCAACGACGGATCCCGGACCCGGGACGACCGCGTAGAGCGCCCGCGGCAATCCGGCCTGGTACAACAGTTCGGCGCATGCGAGCGCGCAGTAAGGGGTCTGGCTGTCCGGCTTCAGCACCACGGCGTTGCCCGCCAGCAGGGCCGGCACCGAGTCCGATGCCGTCAGCGTCATCGGGTAGTTCCACGGCGAGATCACGCCGATTACACCCTTCGGCTGATAACACACCGTCGTCTTACCGATCGCCGGCAGCAGCGACTGCACCTTCTGCGGTTTCAGCAGATCAGCGGCAACTCGTACGTAGTAGTTCGCGTTCGCCATCAGATCGACGATCTCTTCCTGCGCCGCCCACCGGGCTTTGCCCGCCTCGGCTTGCAGCAGGTCCATCAAAAGCTCGCTGTTCTTGATGACCAGGTCGCGATAACGCGCAATGACCTCGATTCGCTCATCCACTGGGCGTTGGGCCCATTCGGCCTGCGCCGCTCGAGCCTGCGCGAAAGCCGTCTCGACGTCGTCCGCCGTCCCAATCGGGATGGTGGTGAGGGGCTTGCCGGTGAAGACCTCGTCGATTGTCTTGGTCGGCCGGTCGGAGACGTCCTTGATTGCGGCAAGCGCACGCAGGCGGTCGAAGACCTCGGCGGTGGGTGCAGGCATATCGCTACCTCTCGAAAAAAAGCACAGGCATCTTTGCCCTCAGCGTATAGCCGCTTATCGAGCAGATATGCGTCGCGCTATTTCACCGTATCGCTCGAATCGCTCGGCATCGCCGAGCGCGTTGTACAGCACGAGGCGGTCGGCGGTGCCGCCGTATTTTGCGACGAGCGCGTCAGCCAGGCCGTCCCAAGTCGATTCGGTGGCGAACGCGGCGATGTGCTCGTCGGTGATTTGGGCGGCCATTCCGGCGAAGTCACCAGCCTTCTGGCGCTCGCGGATGCGGGCTGTGGTGCCGTCAAATCCCGCCTCGTCCAGGATGAACGCGTAATTGGGGGTACTCGCGTAGAAGCTGAGGCTGGCCCGCACCAACTCGCGTTCGTCGCGGCGCTCCTCTTCGGTGTCGCCGACAATCGTCATAACCGGCACGATGATCGCGACATCGGAGGACGAGCGTCCCGATCGCTCGGCGCCGGCGGCCACACCAGGCACCACGTGGCGCGCGAGATACCCGGGTTCGCCGAGCGGATGGACATGGACCCCGTCGGCGACCTCGCCGGCCATGCGCAACATCCACGGATTGACCGCGGCGACGTCGACCTTGGGATCTGCGGCGTCGATGGGCCCGGCGCTCCACTGCGAGGTGATGAAATCCAGTTGGTAGAACTCGCCGCGATGGTCGAGTTTGCCCGTCCGGAACGCAGCGAAGCAGGCTTTCACCGCGCGCACGTAGTCGCGAAGACGCGGACCGGGAGGGTCGAACGGCATGCCGTAACGCCGCACGACGTGCGTGCGAACCTGCGTACCCAGGCCCAGTCGGAAGTTACCGTTGGTCGCTTCCTGCAGCTCCCAGGCCGTGGCCGCGGTGACGAACGGACTGCGGGGAAAGGCGACCGCGACGCCGGTCGAGAGGGCCAGGCCGGGTGCCGCCGTGGCTGCTACGGCTGCATTGAGGTAGGCAGTGCGTCCCGTTTCGGTGAATAGCAGTCCGTTGAATCCCGCCACTTGGGCGCGCCGGGCCACCTCGCCGATCCGGTCCAAGGGTTGCGGGATGGTCATCACGTCGACCTGCACGGTCGAACGCTACATCTCTCACGCTGCCCACGCTGCCCAAGCTGCTCACGCGTCCCACGCTGTCCCCACGCTGCGCGGGTGCGGGTCGGCCCCGTATCGTCGAAAACGTGTGTGGAGCCGCTGGTGAGGTGCGACTCGATGGTCAAGTGCCCGATGTGGCAGCCGTGGCAGCCATGGCTGCCGTGCTGGCGCCCAGGGGGCCCGACGGAGCGGGCACCTGGTCACAGGGACGGGTAGCGCTGGGCCATCGCCGCCTGAGCATCATCGACCTGTCCGAAGCCGGGGCCCAGCCCATGGTGGACGCCGACCTGGGCCTGACGATCGCCTGGAACGGCTGCATCTACAACTACAAGGAGCTCCGGTCCGAGCTCCAAGGCCACGGCTACCGGTTCTTCTCCCACAGCGACAGCGAGGTGCTGCTCAAGGCCTACCACCGTTGGGGTGACGACTTCGTCAGCCACCTGATGGGCATGTTCGCCTTCGCCATCGCCGAACGGGACACCGGCCGGGTGCTGCTAGGCCGCGACCGGCTTGGCATCAAGCCGCTCTACTTTTCCGAGGACAGTCATCGAATCCGCTTCGCCTCCTCGCTGCCGGCGTTGCTGGCCGGCGGCGGCGTGGACACCCGGATCGACCACGTCGCGCTGCATCACTACATGACCTTCCACTCGGTGGTGCCCGCGCCGCTGACGATCCTGCGCGGCGTCCGCAAGATCCCGCCCGCGTCGCTGGTCGCGATCGAGCCCGATGGCCGGCGCAACACCACGACCTACTGGACGCCCGACTTCACCCGGCGCGGCGACCGCTCCGACTGGTCCGAAAAGGACTGGGAAGACGCGGTCCTCGAGTCGCTGCGCACCGCCGTGCAGCGCCGGCTCGTCGCCGACGTTCCGGTCGGCTGCCTGCTGTCGGGGGGCGTGGATTCCAGCCTGATCGTCGGTCTGCTCGCCGAGGCGGGCCAGCACGGTCTTTCCACCTTCTCGATCGGTTTCGAGGCGGCGGGCGGCGTCGAGGGCGACGAGTTCAAGTGGTCCGACATCGTGGCCGAACGCTTCGCTACCAATCACCATCAGATCCGGATCGGAACCGACCGGATGCTGCCCGCACTCGCCGGAGCCATCGGCGCGATGAGCGAGCCGATGGTCAGCCACGACTGCGTTGCGTTCTATCTGCTGAGTCAGGAAGTGGCGCGGCACGTCAAGGTCGTCCAGTCCGGTCAGGGCGCTGACGAGGTGTTCGCCGGTTACCACTGGTATCCGCCGATGGGCGGCCCGGGGGCGGGCGACCTCGAGGGCGCGGTGGCCACTTACCGGAAGGCCTTCTTCGATCGGGACGCTACGGGGCTACGCGCGCTGCTGTCGCCGGAAGTGGTGGCGCCCGATGATCCCAGCCAGCGATTCGTCGCCGAACATTTCGCCAGAGCCAATGCCGAGACCGGCATCGACCGTGCGTTGCGCCTCGACACAACCGTGATGCTCGTCGACGATCCGGTGAAGCGGGTGGACAACATGACCATGGCGTGGGGTCTGGAGGGACGGGTGCCGTTTCTGGACCACGAGTTGGTCGAGCTGGCCGCGAGCTGCCCGCCGGAGCTGAAGATCGCGCACGACGGCAAAGGTGTGCTCAAACAGGCCGCGCGCCGGGTGATTCCGTCGGCGGTGATCGATCGCCCCAAAGGTTACTTCCCGGTTCCCGCGCTGACTCACCTCGAAGGGCCTTACCTCGACATGGTCCGCGACGCGCTCTATGCACCAGTTGCCAAGGAGCGCGGGCTGTTTCGCGCCGATGCGGTGGAAGGGCTGCTGGCCGACCCGAACCGGAGACTGACCCCGTTGCGCGGCAACGAGTTGTGGCAGATCGCGCTGCTGGAAATGTGGCTGCAGCAACACGGCATCACGGGCGCCGCGGCATGAGTGACACCGACCCCGCAGCGGAACACGAGGAACACACCGAGGCGATCACGCTAGCCCTGCACGAGGCCTCGCCGCCGGAGCTGGTGGCCGCGATGGAGAAGAACGTCGTTCTCGAACTAGGTTGGGGCCGAATAATTTTCGGCCAAACCTTCGCCGACCCAGACACCCTGGCCGAAGTATTGCGGCAGGAAGCGCTGGGACGCCGCGACATCTGCATCTACGCCCGCGAATCCCACGTCGTCGTCGCCGGGGCCTCAGCCGAGCTGTTCATCGATCCAAGCCACACCTATCGTCTCCGATTCACCGGCGAGGAGGAGGAGCCGGTACCGTCGCCGCCCGCTGCCACCGTGCGCACGCTGCAGGACGAGAGCGAGGCTGACGCGATGAATCGGGTCTACGTCCGTTGCGGAATGGTTCCGGCACCGGTCGAGACGATCTGGCACAACCATCAGCATGTGGAGGCGTTGACCTACCTGGTTGCCGTCCGGGACGACGACGGCGCTGTGGTGGGCACCGTCACCGGCATAGACCATGAGTTGCTGTTCTCCGATCCGGAGGAGGGTTCCAGCTTGTGGAGTCTGGCCGTGGATCCGGCGGCCGGACTTCCCGGACTCGGGGAAGCTTTGACCAAGGCGCTGGCCGACCACTTCCGCCGCAAGGGCCGCGCGTACATGGATCTCTCTGTCGCGCACGACAATGCCGCTGCCATTGGCCTCTACGAAAAGCTGGGTTTCCGGCGTGTCCCGGTACTGGCGATCAAGCGGAAGAACGCGATCAACGAGCCGCTGTTCACGCCGCCACCAGAGACTATCGATGACCTCAATCCCTACGCCCGGATCATCGCCGACGAGGCGCTGCGCCGGGGGATCTGGGTGGAGGTGCTGGACGCCGAGACCGGCGAGATTCGACTTTCGCACGGCGGACGCAGCATCATCACCCGCGAGTCGCTGTCGGAATTCACTTCGGCGGTCGCGATGTGCCGGTGCGACGACAAACGACTGACTCGACGCCTGGTCGCCGATGTCGGCATCAATGTGGCTCGTGCCCGGCTGGCCACCTTCGACGATGCCGACTTCGCGTTCCTGACCGAGGTCGGCGAGGTGGTCGTCAAACCCACCCGCGGCGAGCAGGGCAAGGGCATCACCGTCGGGGTGGCCGCGGAAAACGGACCCGGCGAGTTGGCCGCCGCGCTGGCGCGCGCGCGGGAGCAATACCCCGAGGTGCTGATCGAGCAGCGGATGAAGGGCGACGACCTGCGCTTGGTGGTCATCGACGGCCGGGTGGTCGCCGCCGCGTTGCGGATGCCGCCGGAGGTCATCGGCACGGGGGAGCACAGCATCCGCGACCTGATCGCATCGGAAAGCCGCCGCCGATCGGCGGCCACCGGTGGTGAGTCACGGATACCGATCGACGACATCACCGAGGCCACCGTCGCCGAATCGGGCTGGCATCTTGACGATGTGCTGCCACAAGGAACCAGACTGCGCGTCCGCCATACCGCCAACCTGCATCAGGGCGGGACGATCCACGACGTGACCGCTCAGGTCAACCCGGAGCTGTGTCGCGTTGCCGTGGCCGCCGCCGAAGCGATCGGAATACCGGTCACCGGCATCGACTTGTTGGTGCCGGACGTCACCGGCACCGAATACACGTTCATCGAAGCCAACGAGCGGCCGGGATTGGCCAATCACGAACCACAGCCCACGGCAGCGGCTTTCATCGACTATCTGTTCCCCGGCCGTCCCGGCCAACCGCCCGCCTGGACTCCCGAGGAGTCGGTGAGTTCCGACCACTGATCGGACCGCGGCAGTGCCGCCGCAACGGCGGCCACCAGCAGCAGCGTCACGACGTCACCCCACAGGTGCATATGTCGACCAATCCAAACCAGGTGGTTAGGAGTACGAGTGAGTAACAATCCGTTCGATGACGAAAACGGCCGCTTCTTCGTATTGGTCAATGACGAGGAACAACACAGCCTTTGGCCTGTATTCGCCGATATTCCGTCCGGATGGCGGATCGTCTACGGCGAGGCGGATCGGGCGGCTTGCGTGGATTACGTCGAGCAGAACTGGCCTGACATTCGGCCCAAGAGTCTGCGGGACAGGTTTGCGCAGGGTACGGGGTCTTGAGCCGTAAGCCGTAGGCCGTAGGCCGTAAGCCGTTCGGCGGACCGGCACAGGATGCCCTGGCACCGAACTCGACATGCAACCCACGCACGCCGGCGGCTAACTGTCGCATGGGCATTCAGCCGATCGCAGTGCCGAAGAGGTGGCCTACTTCGTAGGTGAACGCCAAACCAGCGCCACCACCGAGAACCACCCGCAGCACCGCGCGGCGCACGCTGCTCCCGCCGAGGCGGGCGCTCAGTGCCCCGGCTACGCCCAGGGCAAGCAACACCGCGGCGAACGTCACCGGCACCCGCCAGGTGGGAGTTGGCAGCAGAATCGCCATCAGTGGCAACAGTGCTCCGGCGATGAAAGAAATGGCTGACGAGGCCGCGGCATGCCACGGATTAGCCAGGTCGTCGGGATCGAGCTTCAACTCGACTTCGGCATGTGCGGCGAAGGCGTCATGAGCAGTCAACTCCGTCGCCACCTGAGCGGCGGTCTCAGGCGAGAGGCCCTTGCCCCGAAGGATGTTGGTGAGCTCGGTCAGTTCGGTGTCGGGAGTGTGGCGAAGTTCGTAGCGCTCCTTGGTGAGCAGAGCTTGCTCACTGTCGCGCTGGCTGGACACCGAAACGTATTCGCCCAGCGCCATCGACACCGCGCCGGCGACCAGGCCTGCGATTCCGGCGGTGAAGATCGGGCCCCGCTGGCCAGTGGCCCCGGCAACACCGACGACGATGCCGGCAACGGACACAATTCCGTCGTTTGCTCCGAGCACCGCTGCCCGCAACCAATTCAGCCGGCCCTTTGCGCCTTCAGAGTGCGGCTCGTCCGGATGCGCAGCCTTGTCGGGGTCGAGCTGGTCACCAACCACGACGTAGAGCCAACCGCACCGGCCGGGATTTCGCCAGCAAGCACAGCCTCACCATGACATCAGGCTCGCCACCGCGAGCGAACCCAGAACAGCGTTGCGCCCAACACCAGGACTCCTGCCCCCGCGATCACCGATGTCAATGGCAACGCGAAAGCCACTACCACGCAACCCAATAGGCCCAACACCGGGACGGCTTTGACTGGCGGGCCTTCGTCGGGCCGCAACGTCATCGCGGAAGCGTTCGCGATTGCGTAATAGACCAGTACGGCGAACGAAGAGAATCCGATCGCGCCGCGCAGGTCAACCGTCACCGCGAGCACCGCGGCTACCGTTCCGACCGCAAGCTCGGCACGGTGTGGCACCCCGAACCGTGGGTGGATCGCGTCAAGCCGACGAGGCAGATTGCCGTCGCGCGCCATCGCCAAAGTGGTCCGGGACACCCCTAACAACAGCGACAACAACGAGCCCAGGGCGGCCAGCACGGCCCCACCGGCGACAAAGGGCAGCAACCACAAGAATCCGGTGGCGCGCGCAGCCTCCACCAGCGGTCGCGCTGTCACGGCAAGACGGTTCGGGCCCAACGCAATAAGCACGGCAACCGCCACCGCGGCGTAAACCAGCAAGGTGATAGCCAAGGCGATCCCGATCGCTCGGGGGATGGTACGAGCCGGATTCCGAACTTCCTCGCCCAGGGTGGCGATACGCGCGTAACCGGCGAACGCGAAGAACAACAACCCCGCCGACTGCAACACTCCGCCCGCTGACACACCACGAAAGGTAGACAGGTGTGCCAGATCGCCAGTGCGCGAACCGATTACGGCTGCCACCACTGCGGCCAATACCAGCAGCACCGCCACCACAATGCTCCGCGACAACCACATCGACTTACGCACACCCAGGTAGTTCACCACCGTCAGGACCACGACGGCGGCCACCGCCACGACGTGCGCATGGGCGGGCCAGGCGTACCAACCGACCGTCAGCGCCATCGCCGCGCACGACGCTGTTTTGCCGACGACGAACCCCCACCCCGCCAGGTATCCCCAAAACTCACCGAGTCGTTGCCGGCCGTAAACATACGTGCCACCCGAAGCGGGATACAGCGCCGCCAACCGTGCCGACGAAGTGGCGTTGCAGTAGGCGACCACCCCGGCTACCGCCAAACCGATCAATAATCCCGCACCGCCAGCCCGCGCCGCAGGCGCCAGCGCCGCAAAAATACCTGCACCCAGCATCGAGCTCAGGCCGATGATCACCGCGTCGCCGACACCCAGCCTGCGCTGCAACCCGGTTCCGCCCCCAGAGCCTGGAGCATTCTCTGCCGTCACGACACCACGTTACGGTTTCACCGGGCGGCGGCCATCAGCTCGTCGAAGGCGTGATCCATGCACTCTGCGTATCTGGCCGGATCGGGAAGGGCGTCGCGGTCGGCCGTCGCGCTGATGGACAAGGTTCCGTCATAGCTTGCGACCACGTGGCACAGGTTCAAGCCGCCGATCAGCGGACCGAGGCCGGCCGCACGCAACAGGCGGGCACCGTGAAAGAAGATCGGCACGGTGGGGCCCGGCACATTGGTGACGGTGGTGTTGGCGACGGTCGGACCAGAGAAGGGAAGCACGCTCGCGGCTTTGGCGGTCACCCCAAGCAGAGCCGTCGGCAACGTCGCCACCAGCTCCAGCACCTGGGTTCTGCTGGAATGCTCAGTCTCCGAACGGCTTTCAGCTGTCGATGCGGCGATCGCGGCGAGTCTTTCCAGCGGATCAGCGACGTCGGTGCCGAGTCCCTGCAGCCGGCCGAACAACATGTTCCCTTTGCCGCTCTCGTCACCGGCGTCGCGCAGCGATATCGGGCACGCCGCAACAAGTGGTTCGTCGGGCAACTCGCCGTGCCCGTCCAGATACTCGCGGAGCGCACCGCCGACGTATGCCAACGCCACATCGTTGATGGTCGAACCGGGCACACACGCCTTGATCTTCTTGAAGTCCGCCAGATCGTGGAACCTGGCCTCGAACACCCGGTGCGGCGACACCGTCTGGTTGAAGCGGGTCTTCGGCGGAAACGACGGCCTGCTGCCGTCGGCAACGCTGCTCACCAGTCCGCCGACCACCTTGCCCGGCATGCCCCACAGACTGCGGACGATCTTCGGTGCACTCGATACCACGACTCGGCCGGCCCGCAGCGGATAAAGCGCGGCGTTGACGGCCGTGCGGGACAACAGTTCCGAGGTCGAAGGGAGCGCTGCCGGCTGCCACGGCAGGTCCGGTGCCGTGGGCCGCGGACTGTCCGCGGCAAGGTCGTGCAGCGCCGCGATCATCTGCACGCTGGCCATACCGTCGACCGCGCAGTGGTGCAGCTTCAGCGCCATCGCGAACGAGCCTTTCGGCACGCCGGGGACGGCGTTGAGGCCCTCGATGACGGTGATCTCCCACGGCGGGCGGCGCAGGTCGATCTGCCGGGCGTGCAGTCGCGCCACCTGAATGCACAGCTGCCGCCAGTCGCCAGGCTGGGGTAACCCGATATGGCGAACGTGATATTCGAGATCGAAATTCGGGTCGTCGACCCAGTAGGGCATGTGCAGCCCACCCGGCAACTCCGTCAGCCTCCGGCGGAAGACCTCGGCGAGGTGCAACCGCGCGTCGAGTTCCTCGAGAATCCCTTTGAAGGTCACCCGGCCGCCCGGGGCGGTCGACGGGTCATAAATCAACAGCATCTGAATCTGTAGCGGCGTCGCCGGACCCTCGGCACGCAGCATCATGTCGTCGCTCCAACTCAACTGCTGCACCGACTGCCTCCTTCGAGACACTTTGGTTGGCGATTCTCGCGTTCGCAACCAATACTGCTGCATCGTTGGCACCGATGCGCAACAGTCGGCCAGCAGTCAACGTCGTGCCGGACGACGCCGCGAAAGATTTTCACCTCCAACGCGTTACCAGAGCCGAGATACAGACGCGGCTGACGACGTCGGTGTCCGGACCGGCGCCGACGACGAACTACAAAGGAGCCAGATCCGATCCGGTCATCGAGACGAATAGCGTTGGGATGCAACGGCTATTGCCGTTCGGTCCTCCGATAAGCAGGCGGGGCCGGTGGCGTCGCGACCGGTAGAATTCCTACCGCTGAGGTTACCGCTCTTCACCGCCCTGCGCCGGGATGGCGAGCAGCCGCGAATGCGCCTGCACAGCGCAGGTCATCGGGGGAGTTCACCACCTATTCATCTTCGGTAGAAGCGGCGCGTTCATCTTCGCAGAGAAGCGCGCGCCGCCGCTGGCTACAAGCGCGCGCCTATTTCTCACCTCAACCATTAGCCTTATGCCTGGCACGCCACCGCGCACTCGTGTCCGACATGGTAAGTCGGAGATGCAGACGCTTCGGATCGGTTAGCCGCGGAAGGCGGGTGAAGGAGTAGGCGATGGGTGACACGACCGAGGGTTCGCGGGAAGGCACGCAATTCGGCCCTTATCTGTTGCGTCGCCTGGTCGGCCGCGGCGGCATGGGGGACGTCTACGAGGCCGAAGACACCGTGCGTGAGCGGGTCGTCGCGCTGAAGCTGATGTCCGAAACTCTGTCGCTGGACCCTGTCTTCCGCGCCAGAATGCAGCGCGAGGCCCGCACCGCCGGACGGCTGCAGGAACCCCACGTCGTACCCATCCACGACTACGGCGAGATCGACGGCCAGTTGTACGTGGACATGCGCCTCATCGACGGCAAGGACCTGGCCGCCCTGCTGCGGCGTTATGGCCCGCTCACCCCACCGCGTGCCGTGGCGGTGGTGCGCCAGATCGGCTCTGCGCTCGACGCAGCACACGCTGCCGGGGTGACCCACCGTGATGTCAAACCGGAGAACATCCTGGTCAGCAAGGACGACTTCGCCTACCTCGTCGACTTCGGCATTGCCAGTGCCGGTACCGACGAGAAGCTCACCCAACTCGGCAGCACAGTCGGCACGCTCTACTACATGGCCCCGGAGCGCTTCGGCAAGTCCGAAGTCACCTACCGCGCCGACATCTATGCCTTGGCCTGTGTCTTGTACGAGTGCCTGGTCGGCACCCCGCCTTACCGTGGTGACCAACTTGCCGTCATGGGCGCCCACTTGAGCCAGCCAGTCCCGCAGCCCAGCGTCGCGCGGCCGGGCATTCCGCTCGCCTTCGATGAGGTGATCGCACGCGGGATGGCCAAGGATCCGGCCGACCGCTATCCCACCTGCAGCGACCTGTCGGCAGCGGCGTACGCCGCGCTGGCCACGCCTGACCAGGACCGCGCCAGCGACATACTGGAGCGCAGCCAGGCTGGGCAACTGCCGCCGTCGTTACCCAACCAGTCGTTTGACGGATTCGCGCCGAGGCCGGGTGTGCAGGGTTCGATGTGGTCCACCCCGGCCTCGTTCGCGGCCACGCCGCCCGGCGGGCCCCATCCCGCACCCACCGGACCACCCCCGGCGCACTGGGCTGGTACCCACGGGTGGGGCAGCGGCCCGGCGGGCGCCACCGGCGCGCCGCAGTGGGGTCAGCAGTCGGCCCGCCCCACCGGGTTGCTGCGTAAACCGTGGTTGTGGGCGGGGCTGGCAATCGCAGTCATCGTCGCAGTGGTGGCCGGCGTGATCATCGGCTTCTCGCCACGCCGTTCACCGACAGCGCAACCATCCAAGTCTTCCGCACCCGCACCCGCCGCGGACGCGGTCACGCTCAACGTTCTCGACGACGGTGTGTTCGTCGGCAGTTCGGCGGCGGTCGCGACAATCGATGTCTTCAATGAACCGATCTGCCCACCGTGCGGTGCCTTCGTCAGGTCCTATGCCGGTGATATCGACGCCGCGGTGGCCAACAAGAAACTCGGCGTGCGCTACCACCTGTTGAACTTCCTCGACGAGCGGTCGCACACCCAGAATTACTCGACCCGTGCCGTAGCAGCTTCGTATTGTATTGCGGGACAGAACGACTCGAAGATCTATACCAATTTCTATTCCGCTCTGTTCGGCAGCGACTTTCAGCCGCAGGAAGGCGCGGCGTCCGATCGCACCGACGCCGAACTGGCTCGCTTAGCGCAATCCGTCGGGGCGAACACCGACGCGACCAACTGCATCAAGTCGCGAATGGACCTCGGCACCGCGCAAATCAAGGCGAACAATTCCAGCGCGACGTTGGCCGGGTTCAATGCCAACGGCACACCCTTCGTGTGGGACGGCACCGGTGGGGTGGATCTTCAAAACCCGAACTGGCTGACGAAATTGATCGGCTGAACGGCGAGGACTGATGACCGAACGCATCGAGATTGAGCGCACCATCGCCGCCCCGGCCGCTGACGTATTCGCGGTTCTCTGCGACCCGCAAGGCCACGTGGCAATCGATTCGTCGGGGATGCTGCAAGCCGCCGAGGGCGATTCGGTGACGGCGGTCGGCGATACCTTTGTGGTCCACATGGATCGCGAAGCGCTGAACGACTTTCCGCAACTAGGCAAGTACGACGTCACAGTCGAGATCACGGAGTTCGAACGCGACCGGTTGATCGCATGGACGATCCTGGGCCAGATCCGGCCGCAGATCGGTCATGTCTATGGCTACCGGCTCGAGCCGGCCGATCCCGACCAGCCGGAGGCGGCCACCGTGGTCACGTCGTTCTATGACTGGTCGAACATCGACGCGACCTGGCGCGAGGCAGGCATCTTTCCGGTCATTTCCGAAGGTGCGTTGCGAGCTACGCTCGGGGTCCTGGACCGGACCGTGCGCCGCGGTTATCCACGGGGATAGCAAGCAGTCGATCTCGCGTTCTGAGCATGGCCGAGTTGGTCCGAGACGGTCCGAGACGTCTGGGTTGGTCCAAGCGAGACGGTCCGAGACGGTCCGAGACGGGTAGTACTACTCATCCAGCACTGCGCATGCATAGGCATGCTGGTGGAATGCCATCCGCTACCTCCCAGTCCACTCGTGTGTCCTGTCCGCCTGGGTCCGGCGCTGCTGCTGAACGCACGCGCGACCGTGCCGTCGACGTCGCACGACTGACCGCCCTGGTCGTCGTGATGTTCGGACACTGTGCGCTGCTGCTCGGCACCATTGATGCCGACGGCGTGCGGATCAGCAATCTGCTCGGCGCCATTCCGGCGATTGCCCCGGTGACGTGGGTTGTCCAGGTGATGCCGCTGTTCTTTCTCGCCGGCGGCGCCGCCGGCGCCTACGGCTGGCATCAGGGCACCGCGTGGGGTTCGTGGCTGTTCGCCCGCACGCAGCGGCTGTGCCGGCCGGTGTTCTGGTACCTCGCGGCGTGGACAGCCGCCCTCCTGGTGGTGCGCGTGACGGTCGGGGAAGAGTCCGCGGCCGACCTCGGTCGGGAAAGTGTGGCACTGCTGTGGTTTCTCGGTGTCTACCTGGTAGTGCTTGCGTTCGTGCCGCTGCTGACCAGATTGCGCACGGATCGGATGGTCGCCGTGACGGTGACCGGCCTGCTCAGCGCCGCCGCTGCCGTTGACGCCATCCGGTTCGCCGTCGGCACACCAGCGTCCGGGGTTGCCAACTTCTTGATCGTGTGGCTGATTCCGATGGTGATCGGCGTCGCCTACGCGCGGCAGCTGATCGGTGTTCGCGCCGCGCTCGTGGCCGCGGTCGCTGCATTCGCAGCGCAGACGATGCTGGCTGTGACTGGAATATACGAGGTTTCGCTGGTGGTGACCGGCGTCGAGCGGATGTCCAACGTGTCGCCGCCGACGTTGCTGCTGGCGCTGCATTGCACCTGGATGTCGTGCGCATTCGTGGTGGCCGCAGCCCCGATCCGGCGCTGGGCGGCGCGGCCGCGTGTCTGGCGGGCGGTAGCGGTGGGCAATGGGGGAGCCATGACGCTCTACCTGTGGCACATTCCCGCCATTGCCTTCGCCGCGGTCGGCTTGCACGCGGCCGGTCTGGACGCCTATGACGTGCACGCGCCGGGATTCTGGGGGCTGCTGGGCCTACGGGCGGTGGTGTTCGCCGTCGTGATGGCGGGCATGTTCAGGTTGCTGTCACCGCTCGAGCACCGACGCCTGCCCTGGTGGGACGGGCCAATCCGGTCTGGCCGCACCAGAGCCACGATCGCCGGTGTCCTGGTCTGTGTTGCCGGCGTCGCGCTGGTATTGCTCGCCAAGAACGGGATGACCGGTGTCGGCGGGTGGACGGCGTTGGGTTGCTTCCTGGCGGCTGCGATCAGTGCCCGGGTGGCGGTGAGCGGCGCGCCATCCGCGACTCCGGTGCAGCCCAGTCGGTCGACACCTTCCGGTGCTTGATCCGCCAGGTATCGGCGTCGGGCACCAGGACGTCGCGGTAGCGACCGAAATGATCCAGTCCGATATGGGTCAACACGGTGAAGTACGAGGAGACCGAGGCCCGCTCCGGTGACACGCCGGTGAACACCACGTTGGCCACGTTGTGGCGGACGACGGGATTGACATCGGTGCCGGCTGCGACGCTGCCGGTCAGCCCGCGCAGGAAGCCCGCGATCTCGGATCGGCCGCGCAGCGTTTGCCCGCCACGGATCTCGAGGACACCGTCCGCGCAGAACGTCGCAGCAAGCTCATCGGCCAGGCCGGCATCACCCGACCAGTTGTAGGTTGCGAGAGTATCCCGAATCTGCTCGCGCGCAACGAGTTCCCAGATCTCCACCGCCGTGCCTCCTCAGCCGAATGGACGGTTTTCGCGCACTCCGCGGTACATGCCCCAGCGCACGATTAACGGCATGACCACGTGCTCCACCGACCACAACGGGAACCGGAACGCATGACCGGTGGGAAAGAACACCTCCAGGCCATCGGGCTGAATTCCCAACAGCGAACCCCACCGCCGGGTAGGTGCCCGAAACGCGCGCAACGGCCGTCCTTCGAACCTGGCGCGAATGTTGCGGGCCACCAGAGCATCTCCCCGGTTCCGGGCGGAACTGCGCAATGGGTCGGTCGCCGCCACGTCGCCGACTGCGAAGACCTCCGGGTGACTCGGCACCCACAGCTCCGGTGTCACCTGAACGAACCCGCGCTCGTCAAGCAATTCCTTTGGCAGCCAAGCGGTATTGGGTCGCACGCGCCCGATAGCCCACAGCACGGCATCGGCGACGGCAGGGGTTTGTCCGGAGCTCCACCGGACGGGTTCATTGGTGATCTCGTCACCGGTGAAATGGTCGGTGACCACAGCCCGGTGCCCGGCGTGCAGCCCCACCCCGAGCTGCTGCAACCGACGGTGAATACGGTTCCAGATCCGCGGGTGATATTCGCCCAGTGGGCGTTCACCGGGAAAGTACAGGTCGACTTGTTTGTGCGGCCAGGTGCTGGCCATGTTGACCGCGGCGCTGACCGCGGCCGCTCCGCCGCCCACCACGATCACCGATCTCGCGGTCGCCAGTTGCTCATGAGCGGCGTACAGATTCGCGCCGACATCAGCGGCTGACTGCAGCGTCGGCTGGCGCCAGAACCCATTGCTCACCCCGGTGGAGATCACCAGCGCGTCGTAGCGTTCGGTGAAGGTGGCGCCGTCCTGACCGCGGCAGACGACCTCGCGGGCCGCTAGGTCCACTCCCGTCAGCTCGCCCTGGATCGTCCGTACCGGGTCGAGCCGGCGAAATCTGTCGAACGGAATCCAGTAGTCCCGCGCCCAATCGTCGGGACGGGAGAGTCGGATGCCGAGTTCCTGGCCGCTCACCAGTCCGGGCTTGACGGAGATTCCGACGACGTCGGCGTGCGGGGCCAGCCGGATTGCGGCCAGCAGGCCGACGTCCCCGAGTCCCGCGATGACGACGCGTTTGCGGCTCACGCAGCGGCTCTGCGTGGCGGCCGCGGTACAAAGCGCGGCACCCGATCGATGACGTCCTGATAGTCAGGGCGGCGCTGTAGGCTCCGCGTCTCCATCATCGGAATGCTCGCGCCAAGGAACATGGCCAGCATCAGCAGCGCCCCGACAAACAACCACCACGCATCACCGGGCGATGTCGCCACGCCGAACAACGCCAGAGCAAACCAGAAACTGAACTCGCCGAAATAGTTCGGATGCCTGGACCAGCCCCACATCCCGCGTGTCATCGCCTCGCCGGGGCGCCGATCGCGGACGAATCGGTGCATCTGTACATCGGCGACAAGCTCCAGGGTGACCGCAGCCAGGCCGATCACGAACGCGACGATCGTCAACCATCGGATGTCGGCCCTGGCGTAGGTGACACAGACGTACACGGGCACCATGCCGACGAAGACCTGCGTCGTCGGGATGAGATGGATTGCGACCAGGTCGACAACCGCCTCCCATCGTCCCGCGCGCTCGCGGAACATCGGGTAGCGCCAATCTTCGTGGTGCAGGCCGGGAAACCCGTAGACCCAGTTGGCGGTTAATCGCACCGCCCACAACAGGACCAGCACCGCCACCAGCCAACAACGCAACTGGTCAACCTCGGGCCCGGCCTGACTCCACCAATAAAACGTGAGCAACGGCGGGATGACACTCCAATAGGCATCGTAGAAGCTCGAGTTGCCATAGGCACGGCTGAATGCGAACACCACCACGGTGGCCAGCACGTCGGCGATGAAAGTATCGAGCCACAGCCGACCCGTGTCGGGGCCCCACATCAGCCAGGCGGCGGCCACACCAATCGCGACCACATAGGCGATGGTGACGAGTGCCAGCGATCGGGCTCTGCTCGTGGTAGTGGTCATGTGCCCGGTTCACTTCTCCGACTGTGCTTTTCGGCCATCCGGGTCTCCTTGCCACGCTGCCCGGTCATCCCGGGGCCTCGGCCGCGGTCGGCAAAACTGTAACACGTTCTATTTGCCGACCGGCCCAGGGTTAGGGTGCCGGTGACTCGTGCGTGACGGCCTGGTAACCCCGTGCACCCGCCCGGTCGACTGCCGCCTTGACCACGCCGAAGATGAGCCCCTGGAGTCCGGCACCGATCAGCGCAGACCGGGTCGAGTTGCTCAGGTCTTTAGGATCCGGCGGAGCCTGGTCGTCATCGCTGAAGCGCTTCCACACTTGACTGAAGACGGCGCCGGCCAGTAAACCACCCGACACACTCGTGGCGATCGACAGCGGCATGTACAGGGCTTTGGACTTTGCACTCATGACGTCCTGATACCCCACCGTGGTGGCGCCAAATCCGGGGAATCAGAACCGCGCCCGGCCACCAGAACCTAGTGGCCTTCGGGGCGCTCGGTGCGCGTCCGTTGTCCGGCGCCTACTCCTCGTGGGCCTGCTGCAGCAGGATCATCGCCCGTCCGTCGACCGTGATTTTGCCTTTCGGCGGGATCGGGGCCTGTTGCTCCACCTGTCCGGTAGCAGTCGAGGTATCCAACACGGCGAGCCATCCGGAACCGAATTCATCGGGAGGCAAGGAGAATTCGATGGGCTCGTGGTGGGCGTTGAAGCACAGCACAAAGGAATCGTCGGTGATGCGCTGGCCGCGTGAATCCGTCCCAGGAACGCCCAGACCGTTCAGGTAGACCGCGATCGACTTACCGAATCCGGAGTCCCAATCGTCGTCGCTCATCTCCGATCCGTCTGGCCGGAACCACGAAATGTCAGGAATGCCTTCGGAACCGCGCCGTCGTACCGGTGCTCCGGTGAAGAAACGACGCCTCCGGAAGACCGGGTGGCCGGCCCGCAGCGCCGTCACCGACCGGGTGAACTCGATGAGATCGGTGTCAGCGTTGTCCCAGTCGATCCAGGTCAGCTCGGAATCCTGACAGAATCCGTTGTTGTTGCCGTTCTGGGTGCGACCGAGTTCATCGCCATGGCAGATCATCGGCACGCCTTGCGACAGCAGTGTCGTTGCCAGGAAGTTGCGCTGCTGCCGGGCGCGCAGCGCGTTGATCTCCGGATCGTCCGTCGGGCCCTCGACGCCACAGTTCCACGACCGGTTGTGCGACTCACCGTCGTTGTTGTCTTCTCTATTGGCTTCGTTGTGTTTCTCGTTGTAGGAGACCAGGTCTCGTAACGTGAAACCGTCGTGTGCGGTGACGAAGTTGATGGACGCAACGGGCCGGCGGGCGGTGTGCTCGTAGAGGTCGGCAGAGCCGCTGATCCGGGAGGCGAATTCGCTGAGAATGGCGTCTTCCCCGCGCCAGAAGTCGCGGATACTGTCGCGGAACTTGCCGTTCCACTCGGTCCACTGCGGTGGGAAGTTGCCCACCTGGTATCCGCCCGGCCCCACATCCCACGGTTCGGCTATCAGCTTGACCTGGCTGACGATCGGATCCTGTTGCACGAGTTCGAAGAACGCCGACAACCGGTCGACGTCGTAGAATTCGCGCGCCAGGGTCGACGCGAGGTCGAAGCGGAATCCGTCGACATGCATCTCGGTGACCCAGTAGCGCAGTGAGTCCATGATCAACTGCAAGGTGTGCGGGTGACCGACGTTGAGGCTGTTGCCGGTACCGGTGTAGTCCATGTAGTACTGCTTGTCGTCATCGACCAGGCGGTAGTAGGCGGCGTTGTCGATGCCGCGCATGGACAGGGTGGGGCCCATGTGGTTGCCCTCAGCGGTGTGGTTGTAGACGACGTCGAGGATCACCTCGATGTTGGCTTCGTGCAGGGCGCGCACCATGGCCTTGAATTCCTGCACCTGGCCGCCGGGATTGCTGCTGGCGGTGTACTTGAAGTCGGGAGCGAAGAACCCGATTGTGTTGTAACCCCAGTAGTTTGAAAGCCCCTTCTCGATGAGAGTCGAGTCGTTGGCGAAGTGGTGCACCGGCATCAGTTCGATCGCATTGACGCCGAGGCTGGTCAGGTGCTCGATGATCGCGGGGTGTGCGATGGCCGAATAGGTGCCCCGCATGCGATCGGGGATGGCGGGGTGAGTCTGGGTGAGCCCTTTGACGTGAGCCTCGTAGATGACGGTGTCGGCGTACTCGTGGCCGGGTGGACGATCCACCCCCCAGTCGAAGTAGGGGTTGATCACCACGGATTTCGGCATGTTCGCCGCAGAGTCCTCGTCGTTACGGCTGTCTGGTTCACCGAAGTTGTAGCTGAACAGCGACTGGTCCCATTGGAAGCTGCCGTCGATCGCTTTCGAGTACGGGTCGACGAGCAACTTGTTGGGATTGCAACGCTGGCCGTTGCCGGGATCGTAGGGGCCGTGCACCCGGAACCCGTACCGCTGGCCCGGTTCGACACTGGGCAGGAAGCCGTGCCACACGAACCCGTCGATCTCGGGCAGGGCAACCTTCGTTTCAGTGCCGTCGTCGTCGAACAGGCACAGTTCGACCTGGTCGGCCACCTCACTGAAGACCGCGAAGTTCGTCCCCGACCCGTCATAGGTTGCCCCGAGCGGGTAGGCCTTGCCGGGCCAGACCTCTACTCGCTCCTGGTCACCGGAGACCGCGGTCTGCTGCGCACCGCCGTTAGTCACCACCGTGCCTCCTGCACTTTCTGATTGATTCCCCCCGGGCTGTGAGCATCGGCGGTCGGGGGACTGTATATCCGCTGATGTGCCGCCCTAAGCATGAGATTGCTCTCAGACTTGCGACGTGGGTCGCGCGCGGAACGTCCTTACTGCGACTCGTGACCGCGGCAGGTCGAATACCTTGTGTCAGTGCGGTTTTCAACAAGAAACCAGGTCGTCGAAGGCGGCTTGACGAGAACCCGTCGCGCGGGGAGCGAAGGTTAGATTGCGACACGGTCACGGACCCATACCTATTGACTGGTCAACGGTCACAACGGCCTCACCGCTCACTATCGTCACATCAACCACTGCGGACGTCAATTCGCGTCCGACCCCCCGGAGAGGTGTGACATGTCGGCGGTTCCCCGCTTCGTTTCGGTATCGCTGGCAGCGGCGGCCGCTATTGGACTCGTCCTCCCGATCGGACTCGCTCCGTCGGCGCACGCCTTGCCGTGCAGCGCGCCAGCGGCCAATGTGCCACCGCCGGCAAACGCCGTGGTGACCAATCCGGGGGGCAAGGTGCTCGGCCCCATGAACAAACGGCCCCGTGGGGCAAATGACCGCGCCCCGCTGCCCAGGCGGGGTCCGCTGCAGCGGACACTTCAGCCGGGACAGCGATACTCCGCTCCACTTCAGCAGCAGGCACTTGTTCCCGGCGCCAACCCGGTACCGCCCGTCCCCAATCCACCGGCCGCGGCCGCGCAGCCCCCCGCGGGGCAACTGGCTCCGGAGGCGGCCGCCCCGCCGAACCCGGCGCCGCCGCCGGAAGGTGCCCCGCCGCCGGAAGCGGCCCCGCCGGAGGGGGCGCCCGATACGGGCGGTGCACTCGGCGGCTCCAATACGTCGTTGGTCGAGTGGGTAACCGGACCGGAAGGTCCGAACAGGACCCTGGAACGGTTCGGCATCTCCGGAACCGACCTCGGAATCCTCTGGGACAACGGCGATCCCGCTAACCATCAAGTGCTCATGGCCTTCGGCGACACATTCGGATACTGCGCCGTGCATGGCGACCAATGGCGCTACAACGTCCTGTTCCGCAGTAACGACCATGATCTGTCGCACGGATTGCATGTGGCCGACGGTGATCCGTCGAACAGGTACGCGGGTTCCCCGACCCAGCAACCCGGCTTTTCCAGGCAGGTGATCAACAGCATCAAGTACGCCAACGAAGAGACCGGCATCATCCCGACCGCGGCCATCGCCATCGGAAAAACCCAATACATCAACTTCATGTCCATCAAGGACTGGGGTCGCGATGGAGAGTGGTGGACGAACTACTCCGGCGTTGCGATGTCCACCGACAATGGCCAGACCTGGTCGGTCTACCCGGGCACCATCCGGGCGAACGGCCCGGACGCCGCCCGCGTCCCGTATGTCGAGGGAAACGAGAACTTCCAGATGGGGGCCTACCTCAAGGGCAGTGACGGCTACCTGTACTCGTTCGGCACACCGAATGGACGTGGCGGCGCGGCCCACCTTTCCCGAGTGCAGCCGCGGTTCATCCCGGACCTCACCAAATACGAGTATTGGAACGGTGATTCGAACTCCTGGGTCCCGAGCAGACCGTCGGCGGCCACACCGGTGATCCCGGGCCCGGTGGCTGAGATGTCGGCTCAGTACAACACTTATCTCAAGCAGTACCTGGTGATGTACACCAATGGCGCCAACGATGTGGTGGCGAGGACCGCGCCGACGCCCCAGGGTCCGTACAGCCCCGAGCATCTGCTGGTCTCGAACTTCTCGATGCCCGGCGGGGTCTACGCGCCGATGATGCACCCCTGGACGACAGGCAAGGACGTGTACTTCAACCTGTCGCTGTGGTCCGCATACGACGTGATGCTGATGCACACCAGTCTCGGCTGACCTGGGTCAGGCATCGAACGGCCGGTTTGTCCATTCCCGGTCGGAGCGTCGCGACGAGCGGAACCACCCGCCGGCGGCGCCGGTACCTCCGTCGGTGGGGATCGTGTGGCCGGTGACGAACGCCGACAACTCCGAGGCCAGGAACAGGATCACCCGTGCCTGGTCCTCCGGACGGCCCATCCGCCCGAGCGGCACCCACTGGGGCCAACGTGCCTGCTCGTCCGGGGACAGCCACTGCGAGTAGGGCACCTGCAGCGATTCGGTGACGTCGGGACCTATCGCGTTCACCCGCACCCCGTCGCGCCCGACCTGCACCGCCAGGCTGCGAGTGAACTGGACGACGGCTGCTTTGAAAGCCGCGTAAACCGGATCTTCGGGGTAGCCACGTAACGCCTCCACGGACGACACATTGACGATCGTCCCGGCGTGCCGTTCGATCATCGCGGGCAGGAACGCGCGGGTGACGAGAAAGACGTGATGCAGGTTCACCCGGTACAGGTCGTCCCACAACTGCGGGTCGGTGTCCGCGAAGGCCCCGGGGTGCCGGACCCAGTCACCGACGTTGTTGACCAGTACGTCGACCCTGCCCCAGCGGTCCAGCACGATGCGCGCCAGTAGGCCTACCTGCTCGGCGTCCCGGACGTCGGTAGTGACTGCGAGCGCGGACTCCCCGATCTCGGCGGCGGTCTGTTCGGCTCGGTTGGTGTTCACGTCGGCAATGACCACCCGAGCGCCGTGTTCGGCGAACAACCGTGCCGTCGCCGCCCCGATGCCACCACCACCGCCCGTCACCACCGCCACACGGTCGGCCAACAACCTCGCTGAGTTCACCACGCGTCTATCTTCGGCCACGCGACCGAACCTGACAGGATGCTCCAGGTGAAGCGACCCAACTTTCTGGTGATAGTGGCCGACGACCTCGGTTTCTCCGATGTCGGTGCGTTCGGTGGCGAGATCGAGACCCCGAACCTGGACCGACTGGCATACGACGGCATCCGGTTCACCGACTTCCATTCGGCGCCGGCGTGTTCGCCAACCCGCGCGATGCTGCTTACCGGAACCGATCATCACGTCGCGGGCATCGGCACCATGCTGGAGGTCGCGATCCCCGGATTCCAGGGCGCTCCCGGTTACGAGGGTTATTTGAACGATCGCGTCGTTGCCTTGCCCGAGTTGTTGCGTGACGCCGGATACCTGACGCTCATGTCCGGCAAATGGCACCTGGGCGCAACGATTGCGACTTCGCCGTGGGCACGCGGGTTCGAACGGTCGTTCGCTCTGCTGCCCGCGGGTGGCAGCCACTATGGCGGCTCCGCCGGAGCCGGATTTTCGCCCGTACCAACGCAGTACACCGAAGACGACCGGTTCGTCACGGTCGGTGACGACTTCTACTCGTCGGATTCCTACACAGACACCCTGTTGCGGTACCTCCGCGAGCGGCCTACCGAGGACGACCGGCCGTTCTTCGCTTACCTGCCCTTTCAAGCGCCGCACTGGCCGCTGCAAGCACCCGACGAGTCCGTCGCCAAGTACCGGGGCCGCTATGACGCCGGGCCGGACGCGTTGCGCGCGGAACGTCTGGCTGCGCTGCAGCGACTGGGCTTGTGTCCGCCGGACGTCGAGGCGCACCCGGTGGTGGCCGACGGTGCCCCGGAGTGGACCGACATGAGCGACGATGAGCGTGCCCGCTCGGCCCGCAGTATGGAGGTCTACGCCGGGATGGTGGACCGGATGGACTGGAACGTCGGTCGGGTAGTCGACTACTTGACCGAAACGGGCGAACTCGACAACACGGTCGTTATCTTCCTGTCCGACAACGGCGCCGAAGGTGCCATCGTCGAGGCGATGCCGTTGCGCGGCGCCCAGATCGCCGCCCAGATCGAACAGTATTGCGACAACAGCCTGGACAACCTGGGACGTCCCAGCTCCTACATTTGGTACGGGCCGCGCTGGGCACAGGCCGCAACCGCACCGTCGCGCCTGCATAAGGCGTTCACCACCGAAGGCGGCATCCGGGTAGTGGGTTTCATCAGGTGGCCCGATTTCGAGCGCCAGCGTGAAATCGGGACCGCGTTCACCACTGTCATGGACATTGCACCCACCGTGCTGGAACTGGCCGGCGTCGCGCATCCCGGCACCAGCTACGGCGGGCACGAGGTGGAACCGATGCGGGGCCGCTCACTAGTGCCTTACCTGTCGAGCGTTGCAGGCGATGTTCACGATTCCGATACCGGCACCGGCTGGGAGTTGTTCGGCCGCCGCGCTATTCGGCGGGGTGACTGGAAGGCACTGTACCTTCCGCCTCCATACGGACCGGGGGAGTGGCAGCTTTACGACCTGTCCGGCGACCCAGGCGAAATCCACGACCAGTCCGCCGCGCGGCCGGAGATCCTGGCCGAGTTGCTTGCGCTGTGGGACCGCTATGTCGAGGACAACGGCGTACTCCTCGAGCCGGTGTCGGTGTTCGATGCCGATCCACGGCTGTTCGGTTGAGCGACCGCCCCACCGTTCGGCTCAGTCCTTCCCACGCGGTGGCGGCTGCACCTCCACCCCGGTCGACTCGTGCTCGGGGCCGGCGTCGGGATGTTCGGAGGGCACCCGGTCGCGGTACTTGCGCGCCTCGCTGGATTCCTGGTCCGGCGTGGACCGCTCCGCGCCGCGGTACGGTCCCGGCTTCGGGCGGGGCTTGCCGCCGGGGAAGGCCAACCGAAAGATAGTGCGGTGCACTGTGTACCACTGCTTCCCGAAGGGGCCGGAGTTGTACGGCAGCTCATAACGCTCGCAGATTTCCTTGACCTTCGGAGCGATCTCCGAGTACCGGCTGCTCGGCATGTCCGGATAAAGATGATGCTCCACCTGATACCCCAGGTTGCCGCTGATGACGTGGAACAACGGGCTGCCGTCGATGTTGGCCGCGCCGACCAACTGACGTAGGTACCATTCGCCGCGGGTCTCGTCTTCGGTTTCTTCCTCGGTGAAGGTGTATGTCTGGTCGGGGAAGTGGCCGCAGAAAATGATGGCGTGCGCCCAGATGTTACGAATGACATTGGCCAGGGCGTCGGCGGCCAGCGTGCGCAGGTAGGTGCTTTCCGCACCAGACATCTTGTCGAACAGCGATGCAGTGGCGCCAACGCGGCCCCGACCCGAGATTCGGCGCAGCCGCCGTCCGAGGCGGGATTCGGTGGGCTGGTCGATGCGACCCCCCAGGGCCAATTGAACCAGTGTGAACGCCCCGGCACTGATCAACGGCCAGCCGATGTAGTCCTTGATGACCTGCGAACGCACCTTGACGCCAATGCCTTTCAGGTCTTTGCGCACCTCGGACCAAGGCTTCTCGCGGGCCCGGATGGCTTCGATGTCCATGTCGTGCACCGCGACGCCCCACTCGAACAGAATGGTGAGCAGGAAGTTGTAGAGCGGTTGGCCCAAAAAGTACGGACGCCACTTCTGCCGCGGATCGATACGCATGATCTCGTAACCGAGATCCTTATCCTTGCCCAGGATGTTGGTGTAGGTGTGATGGATGTAGTTGTGCGAATGCTTCCACGATTCGGCGGTGGAGGCGGTGTCCCAGTCCCACTTCGAGGAGTGGATATCGGGATCATTCATCCAATCCCATTGGCCATGCATGACGTTGTGGCCGATCTCCATGTTTTCCAGGATCTTGGCCATACCTAGGCATGCCGTCCCAAGCACCCACGCTGTTTTCGACCGCGAGCCCAGCAGGATCACCCGGCCGAGCACCACGATCTGCCGCTGCACCGAAATGACCGTCTTGATGTATTGGCGGTCTCGATCGCCGAGATCCGCGAAGACCTCGTCGTGAATGGCGTCGAATTCTTTTCCGATTTTTTCTCGTTCTTGCTCTCCCAGGTGGGCGAACGGGTGGTCGGTACGTTGCAGAGTGGAAGTCATTGCGGTTCCTTTCGATCAGAGTTCGAGTTCGACGTCGCCTTCGGCGCTGTTGATGCAGATTCTGATGTCCTGTCCGGTGGGCTCGCTGACGTCCCCGGAACGCAGGTCGCGCACTTTTCCGGATTTGAGCGTCCCCACGCAGGTGTGGCAGATCCCGATGCGGCAGCCGAAATTGAGTTCCAGGCCGGCATTCTCGCCGGCTTCCAAAATCGATGTGCCACCGTCGCATTCGGCAGTCGTGTCGCTTTTGAGGAAGCTGACTTCACCGCCCTCGCCGTCGCCTGCGTCGCCACCGATCTTCGGTTGAAACCGCTCGTAGTGCAGGCGGTCTTTGTCGCCGTTGTTCTCCCAGTGCTCGATCAGAGCATCGAGCATTTCCTCCGGCCCCGAACAGAACGCCTCCCGCTCGCGCCAGTCCGGACACACCTCGTCGAGGTCACCCGGTTTGAGCCGACCGCGGTCTGAGGTCAGGCGCAGGTCCAGGCGCATCCCGTCGTGCCGGCTCGCCAGATCCTCCAGCTCGGACAGGAACATGATCTGCTCACGGGTGCGGGCGGAATGGATGACCAGCACATCGTTCATTTCCTCAAGCCGGTCCAGGCTGCGCAGCATGCTCATGATGGGCGTGATGCCGCTGCCGGCACTGATGAACAACATCTTGTCCGGCAACGGCTCGGGCAGGGTGAATACACCCTCGATCTCACCGAGCCGAACCAACTCGCCGGGCTTGATCTTTTCGACCAGATAAGGAGAGACCACGCCGCTGTCCACTCTCTTCGGCGTCACGCTGATCAGACCGTCTGCCGGCTCTGGATCGGAGGTCAGCGAATACGCGCGCCAGTGGTAGACACCGTCGATCACCAGGCCGAGCCGGATGTACTGGCCCGGCTTGTGGCCCGGCCATTCATACCCGGGCCGAATGAGCACGCTCGCCGCTTCCGAACCTTGTGGCTCGATCCGCTCGACCTTCCCGCGCAGTTCTTTGGTCGTCCAGAGCGGGTTGATCATCTCGATGTAATCGTCGGGCTGCAGCGGCTTGAACAAGTTCCGGACAGCTTTCAGAAACCACTTACGACCGCGAGGTACTTTGGGCTGAGCTCCGCGTTCCGCCATGACTTAATAGTACACAGACGTTCACTCGAATCCAGCCCTGAGTGTAAATGAGCTGTTAAACAGCGTAATCACGCATCAGATGTTGCGCAAGGAAAAGTACACTCGTTCACCGAGTTCTGATTTCGGAATGCAGCACTGCCACGCCGTGGTGAGAGGCTGCTCACTGAGTGCCCCGCCTGGACCCTGTTCACACCCGAAGACCAAACTTTTGCGCCGTCCCGGCGCGCCGTGACTGATCCGGGGCCGAGGATCGGTCGCCGCCGGAGGTTGCCGGGGTGCGGCAAACAATGGGCCAGCAATGGGCCAGCAATGGGCCAGCGCCACCCGATTTTCGGCCCGCGCAGGGTACGCTCCGGACGGCTGTGCATGCGCTCGGAGAAGTCTGCCAATCGGTTGTGTACCAGCACACTCGAAATGTGTTCTAGGTAACCACAATTCGGTGAACCAGCGAACTGTTGGCAATCGTGATGTAGCTATGACCGCTACGACGTATTCGAGGTCAGCTGACCATAGTGACCGCCATGCCCACGGCGCACCCCGGATCGCCGGTACCGCTGTGGCGTTTCCGCCGCACCGGCACAATCAGGACGAGGTCGCGCGCGTGCTCACCCGGGTCACCGGTCCGGAGTTCATGCGCTTCGCCCGCACTGCCGGGGTCGACGAGCGTAATCTCGCGCTACCGCTGGCGCGCTACCCCGAATTGACGGGCTTCACCGAAGCCAACAACGCCTATATAGAGGTGGCCACCGAATTGGGCGAGCGAGCCATACTTTCCGCACTCGCCGCGGCAGACATCGAACCGCACGAGGTGGACGCGATCGTCGTGGTCTCCAGCACCGGGATGGCGGTTCCGACTATCGACGCGCGGTTGGTCTCGCGACTGGGACTGCGGCCCGACGTCAAGCGCATCCCCCTCTTCGGGCTGGGGTGTGTGGCGGGCGCTGCGGGGATGGCTCGTGTGCACGACTACCTGCGTGGCTTCCCCAGCGACGTGGTGGTGTTGCTGTCGGTGGAGCTGTGCTCGTTGACGCTGCAGCGTGACGACGTCTCGATCCCGGCGCTTATCGGAGTGTGCCTGTTCGGCGATGGTGCCGCGGCGGTAGTCGCCACCGGAGCGGACCGTATCTCCCACGGCTGCAGCGGATTTCGGGGACCTCAGATTGTCGCGACACGCAGCCGGATGATCCCGGACACCATCAACGTAATGGGGTGGGACATCAGCTCCAAGGGTTTTGGACTGGTGATGGGCCGGGAAGTGCCGCAAATGGCCGACGACTACCTGCGCGGCGAGGTCGACCACTTCCTCGCGGAGCACGGGTTGTCGATCGCCGACATTGCAGCGTGGGTGTGCCATCCCGGTGGTCCCAAGGTGCTCGACTCGATCGAGAAGGCACTCGGCCTCCCATCGGACGCGGTGTCACACAGCCGAAAGTCGATGCGGGAGAACGGAAATATATCGTCCACATCGGTGCTGGATGTGCTGCGACGGACGTTGAGCGAGTCGCCACCGGACGGCGCGTTCGGCGTCATGATGGCGATGGGCCCAGGCTTCAGCTTCGAACTGCTGCTGCTGCGCTGGTAGGGAAGCGACGGTGTTCACCGTCTGCTGATCGGCGCGGCTGTTGGGCGCTACCGTGCGCCGCTGGTGACCACCTGTTCCGCAGCGGCACGCATCTGGTCTGATAACCGCAGCAGATCGTGCTCGCCCACCCCGTTGGGCAGGGTGTAGGCCACTTGGCGCAACTCGACGGCGTAGTCGCGCAATTGCTGGCGGAGTCGCGCCTCAACCTTGGGCATAACGTCCTCCTTGAACGGAACGGGCCACAGCGGGCCCGGAGATCGACGGCCGATTCAAACCTAATCCGTTCGGGCCTGTGCCGCGATACGCGCGCAATCCTGTTTACGGAAGATTGACCGCCCATTAACACCGGTCGGCGGAGCCGACACCGCACTAGCTGTCCGGAGGGGGATCGGGCTCTTCCATCTCGGGATCGATCAGCACAGTTTGCTGCTGTTCCTGCCAGTCCGACGCGTTGGCCTCCAACGGCACGTCGCCCGCTTCCTCGGCCGCCAGCTCCTCCTCCGCCAGTGAATCGGCTGTGGGGCGCTGCTGCTCAGCGGCGTCGGGCACGGGGACGTCGTCGGGGAATTCGTTGCGGTCGTACATGGACGGCGGGTTACCCGGTGCCTGGGCGACAAAACGGGCACCCGCCGGCGGAGCTGATCCGCCGTTTGCCGACCGGCGCTGCGGGCTACTATGCCGCCATGGCGCTCGACGAAGGTTCGACGTTTGCCGGATACACCATCATCCGGCGGCTGGGATCCGGCGGAATGGGTGAGGTATACCTGGCCCAGCACCCGCGCCTGCCGCGTCAGGATGCGCTCAAGGTACTGCGGACCGACGTGTCAGCCGACCACGAATACCGCGATCGGTTTCACCGGGAAGCCGACACCGCGGCGACGCTGTGGCACCAGCACATCGTCGCGGTACATGACCGGGGTGAGGCCGACGGTCAGCTGTGGATCGACATGGACTACGTCGACGGCACCGACGCCGGGGAATTGCTGGAGGAGCGGTACACCGCCGGGATGCCGGGGCCGGAAGTCGTCGAGATCATCACCGCGGTGGCTGAGGCGTTGGACTACGCCCACGAGCACAAGCTGCTGCACCGCGACGTCAAACCCGCGAACATCCTCATCGCGCGACCTGACTCTCAGGATCGCCGAATTCTGTTGGCGGACTTCGGAATTGCCGGTCTGGTGGGTGAATCCACCGGATTGACGGCCACCAACATGACCGTGGGTACTGTCGCGTACGCCGCCCCCGAACAGCTCATGGGCAACGACCTCGACGGCCGGGCGGACCAGTACGCGTTGGCCGCATCGGCCTTTCAGCTGCTCACCGGGGCGCCGCCGTTCCAGCATTCCAACCCCGCGGTGGTGATCAGTCAGCACCTCAGCGCGTCGCCCCCGGCCATCGGCGATCGGCGGCCTGCCTTGGCGAATCTGGACCCGGTATTCGCCAAGGCGCTGGCCAAGGATCCCAAGGACCGATACCTGCGCTGTATCGATTTCGCGCGCGCCCTGCGGCACCACCTGGGCGGGGAGGGCGACGCCGAAGCCACCAGTGCGTCCTTGCCGGCTACCGCGGCCCCGGCGAAGAGCTCGGCGCGTCTGGGCGTTCTGATCCCGGCGGTGTTGGCGATCCTGCTGGTCATCGCCGTCGCGATAGCGGTGCGCGAGTATGTGCGGGCCGACGACGAGGAGCACGCCCCGCCCGGGGCCACCACGTCTTCGCCGGCGACACCGGCGCCAGGACAGCAAACGAGCGCTGGTGCCGGTGAGCCCGTGGTCCCGCTGCCGGTCGTCGCAATCGGTGCGGTCTGTGCACCGCTCGGCAGCACCGGCACGACGAAAACCGGGGCGACCGCATACTGCTCCAAATTGCAGGACACCGACACGACGATCTGGTCGTTGACGGAGGAGACCGTGGCAAGTCCCACGCTCAGCGCAGCCCCGGAGCCGAGCGAATCGCCGGTGCCGGGGTTGCAGGAGGGGCCCATCCGCATCTGCATGCAGCAGACCGGCCAAACGCGGCGACAGTGCCGGGAGGAGATCTTGCGCAGCAACGGAACGCCGTGAGGGTGCAAAGTCGTACCCGTGACACATATTTGACGTTCCGCTTCTGCAGTTGGCATCGGTGCCGATAGAGTTGCCTGCGATGACCCAAACAGCCGCCCCGCCTGTGCTGACCGTGCGGTATGACGGAGCTGAGCGCACCTTCGCCGCAGGCAACGACGTAGTCATTGGACGTGACCTGCGCGCGGACGTGCGCGTCGCTCACCCATTGATCTCTCGAGTGCACCTACTACTGCGCTTTGACCAGGGCCGATGGGTAGCCATCGACAATGGCAGCCTCAACGGCCTGTACGTCAACGGCAGGCGCGTTTCGGCCGTCGACATTCAGGACGGTCAGCGGATCAACATCGGCAACCCGGACGGTCCGGCCCTTGATTTCGAGGTCGGCCGTCGTGAGCAGGGTTCGGTTGGACGGCCACCGCCCACGACGGCGATGGCGATCCCGGCCCGGCCGAGCGGGCCGACCCCGGCGCCCGGTGGTCAGCCACCGAGCGGCCCGAATTGGGGCGGCCCGCCGCAGCAGCCGTCGACCACGCGGATGCCGGCACCTGGACCGAGCGGTGTCCCTCCGGGTCAGCCGCGGTACCCGTCCGGGCCGCAACCCATGCAGCCCCAGGGTGGCCAGCACTTCAGTGGGCCGCAGCCGGCTCCGCAGATCTACCGGTCGTCGGCACAGCAACAACCGCCTCCGGTAATCGGTCGTACGGCCGAGGCAGGCAACAGAACTTCGATGATGAAGATCCTGCGGCCCGGCCGGGGCGCGGGGGACTTGCCGCCCGGCGCCGTCAAGATCGGTCGTGCCGACGACAACGACATCGTCATTCCCGAGGTGCTGGCATCCCGTCACCACGCCACCCTCATCCCGGGCCCCAAGGGCACCGAGATCCGCGACAACCGCAGCATCAACGGCACGTTCGTCAATGGAACTCGAGTCGATTCCGCGCAGCTGCGCGACGGCGACGTGGTGACGATCGGCAACATCGACCTCGTCTTCGCCAACGGCGCGTTGTCGCGCCGCGAGGAAAGCCTGCTCGAGACCCGCACCGGCGGCCTCGACGTGCGGGGTGTGACTTGGACGATCGAGGGCAATAAGACGCTGCTGGACAACATCTCGTTGACCGCCCGTCCCGGGATGCTCACTGCCGTCATCGGACCATCGGGAGCCGGCAAGTCGACGTTCGCCAAGCTGGTGGCCGGATACACCCACCCGACCAGCGGCACGGTGGCTTTCGAGGGGCACAACGTGCACGCCGAATACGCCTCGCTGCGAAGCAGGATCGGCATGGTGCCGCAGGACGACGTGGTGCACGGCCAGCTGACCGTCAAGCAGGCGCTGATGTACGCCGCCGAGCTGCGGCTGCCACCAGACACCACCAAAGAAGACCGTGAGCAGGTTGTCGCTCGGGTCCTCGAGGAACTCGAGATGACCAAGCACCTGGAGACCAGGGTGGACAAGTTGTCCGGCGGTCAGCGCAAGCGCGCGTCGGTCGCGCTGGAGCTGTTGACCGGGCCGTCGCTGCTGATCCTCGACGAGCCCACGTCCGGCCTGGACCCTGCCCTGGACCGACAGGTCATGACCATGCTGCGGCAGCTGGCCGACGCCGGTCGTGTGGTGCTGGTGGTCACGCACTCGCTGACCTACCTGGATGTATGTGACCAGGTGCTGCTGCTGGCCCCCGGCGGCAAGACCGCATTCTGCGGACCGCCCAGCCAGATCGGCGCAGCCATGGGCACCACCAACTGGGCGGACATCTTCAGCTCGGTGGCAGAAGACCCGGACGGCGCGAAGGCCCGGTATCTCGCGCAGACCGGACCGCCCCCGCCGGTACCGCCGACCGAACAGCCCGCCGAACTCGGCGAGGCGGCGCACACCAGTCTGGTCCGGCAGTTCTCCACGATCGCCCGACGGCAGATGCGGTTGATCATTTCCGACCGCGGCTACTTCATCTTCCTGGCGATATTGCCGTTCATCATGGGTGCGCTGTCCATGTCGGTGCCTGGTGATGTCGGCTTCAATGCCCCACCGCTGACCAGTGATGCGCCCACCGAGCCGGCCCAGATCCTGGTGCTGCTCAACGTCGGCGCGGTCTTCATGGGGACCGCACTGACCATCCGTGACCTCATCGGCGAGCGGGCCATCTTCCTGCGCGAACAGGCCGTCGGTTTGTCCACCACTGCGTACCTGCTGGCCAAGGTGTGCGTCTACACCGTTCTCGCGCTCATCCAGTCCGCGATCGTCACCGTGATCGCGCTGCTCGGCAAGCCAGGTCCGAAAACGGGCGCTGTGCTGCTGGGCAGTCCCGCTCTGGAGCTCTACGTCGATATCGCGGCCACCACGGTCGCCTCGGCGATGCTGGGATTGGTGTTGTCGTCGGTAGCCAAGTCCAACGAACAGATCATGCCCCTGCTGGTGGTGGCAGTCATGTCGCAGCTGGTGTTCTCGGGCGGCATGATTCCCGTCACCAACCGCATGGGGCTCGACCAGATGTCCTGGCTCACCCCGGCACGCTGGGGATTCGCGACATCGGCGTCCACGATCGACCTCACCAAACTGTGTCCGGTTCCGCAGGTGCCCAAGGATGCGCACTGGAAACACACTGCCGGGGCGTGGACATTCGACATGGCGATGCTGGTCGTGCTCAGCATCTTCTACCTGGGTTTTGTCCGGTGGAAGATTCGCCTCAAGGGCGGCGGCTGAGTACCGAGTAGCCGTCGGCGGCTCAGCACCGACTAGCCGTTCCCCCCGCAGGTACCGATCACGCGTTCGGCGATGTCGACGAGCTTGTCGTTGCTTTCCTGCGAGAGCAGCCGCAACATCTCGAAGGCGCGGACTTCGTCGACTCCGTAGCGTTCCATGATGACGCCCTTCGCCTGGCCGATACGGTCCCTGCTGGCCAGAGCCGCCTGCATCTGTTCGTCATGACGGCCGGCCAGAATGGCGGCGGCCGCATGTGCGGCGAGGACGGTTCCGATGGTTTCCGCTTCGGCATCCCAAATGTTGGGTTGGAACCCGAACAGGTTCAGCGCGCCCGCCGTACGTTCCGCGGTGAACAACTTGAACGACAAGCCGCTGAGCACGCCGAGTTCGACCGCCGCGGGCGCATAACGAGGCCAGCGCGTTTCCGACCGAAAGTCATCGGTGCGGACCACGGTGTCGGCCAAGGCGGCCTGCGCGCATGGACCCTCTTGCAGGTCGTGCTGCAAGGCGTCGAGTTTTGCCGGAAGCTCGGTGACGTCGCCGACCGATTCGAACTTGCCGTTGGCCCGTACGAGCAGCACACCAGCGGTGTCGGCGCCCGGTATCAACTCGACCGCGGTCGCGGTGACCGTGGCCAGGATGTCTTCGACCTTGTTGGGCAGTGCCACGCTCTGCGCCAGCTTCGCCATGCGGATCGCTAGCTCTTGCTCACCCGACGTCATGCCCAGAGTCTTCACCCTGAATCGGCGTCGGCCACATCTGGGGGGTCTCGCCGGACTCGGGCGCCTCGCCAAACCGGGCCAGAACGATCGTTCCCGATACCGCTACGACGAATCCCACGACGACCAGCCAGCCAAGGCCCGGGCGGGCGCTGTCCCCCAGCCACACCACCCCGACGAGTGCGGGCGCGATCGTTTCACCCACCACCATCGCCGCCACGGTCGTCGTCACGGACCCTCGCTGCAATGCAGAGGTGAGCAACAGAAATCCTGCGGCTCCGCCGCCGGCCGCGGCGTAGAGGGCCGGGTTGGTGTAGAAGGCGGCCTTGGTGGGATCCAATTCGTCGATCAGGCGCACGCCGACTTCGACGACACCGAAGCCGCTTCCGGCGCCCAGACCCAGGGCGAGTGCACGTTTACGATCGCCCAACCGGCCTGCGGCGGCGCCGGCGCCGAAGACTACGGCGACCACGCCCAACAGGGCCCAGCCGAGTGCGGGCGGCGCGTGCCGGAAGTGCCCGGGCCCGGCTGCGAGGGCAAGGACGACGAGGCTAGCGCAGACCACGGCCACGGCGGTCCATTCGACTGCCGAGAGCCGCGCCGCCAAAACCCAAGCAGACACGATTCCAGTCACTGCTATCGACGCGGCAAGGGCCGCGGCGACGACATAGATCGGGACCATCCGCAAAGCCGCCACCTGGAGCAGAAACCCGATGCCGTCCAGGCCGACGCCGACGAGGTAGCGCCATTGCCGGACGGCGCGCAGCAGCAAGACAGCGTTGACACCGGAACGGCTGCTGGTGTCCACGGAGCGAGTCCCGGCAGCCTGCAATACCGTCGCGGAGCCGTAACACACCGAACAGCCCAGCGCGAGAAGAAAACCGATCAGCACAGACCGACGATACGAGCGATCATGCGCGGGCGCGGCACTAGCCGGGCCAGGCGGGATTCTGCTCCAGGTGGCGGCTTTGCGGATGGTCCCGATCTATGTCGTCGCCGCGGCCC
>NZ_LZLQ01000024.1 GCF_001673315.1 Mycobacterium asiaticum
CACACAGGTTTGGCCCGCGGCTCATCCGCATCTACGCCGACGACCTCGAAAAGGTCGGCCACCCCCTTGGCAGCGCTTGCGTGCCGCAGCCTCTTTGAGGGTGATTTCTTCGCGGTAAGTCACGGAAGCACGCTCCGAATGGTCAGTGGTTGCCGGGTGAGACCAATCTATTTCGCTTCTCATACATCGTGCGATCACGAGATATGTTGTGTCACATGTAGACTGGCCTACACTATCACTGGGAATCAACCTGTTTCCGCACGCAAAGAATGGTGCGGCCGGTGTTGAAAATTACTGGCATCAGCACGACGCCGGGCAAAATTATCAGACTGTTCTCAGTTTTCCTGCGCCGGAAGTCGTGCTGATGTCGGTGTCATTGACTACACCGCACCCGCCAGCTTCGACAGCGCCTCGGCCACCTCGGCGTCACGTCCAGTTGCGATCGCGGAATACCGCAGACTCGCCTTCGCGTGCTGTGCCCGAGGCGATCCATGGTTTCGCGCAGGTTCCCGACGCGGGCCGCCGACGTCCCTGCGAAGTGCCGAAGGTCGTGGATCGTGGGCCGTGGCATCTTCTCGCCGTCGCGCCCGCGCTTGTGGGGTTGGGGTGTGATGAAGCCTCGGCGTTTCAGGATCCGCCAGATCGTTGATACCGCTGGCGCTTTAGTGATCATAAGGTCGGCGGCCAGGTGGAAGGAGATGGTGTCCGCGCCGGCGTCGAGGCCGCGTTTGGTCAGGGTCTTGCGTAGCCGCACGATGCGCTCCTCGATCTCGGCGGTGACGGCCTGCGGGTTGCGGTGGGGTCGCCGTGACCGGGCGACGAAGGCCGCGTCCCCTTCGGACTCGTAGCGTTTGCACAGTTGCTGGACCCATTGCCGGGAGACGTCGTAGTCGCGGGCGACGTCGCTTTTGCTGCGACCTTCCAGGACCACGGCGGTGATGACGAGCTGCGCCTTCGACGTGGCTGACCTCCCGGGCTTGCAGAGGTGTCAACTATGTCGCGAGACAGCTGCCAACTAGGTCCTGAAACACCACAGCCCAGCCGTGACCGAGCCACAGACCAAGCACACTGTCATCTACACGCAGTACGTCACCGCTGCGCACCTTCACGACATGCGACTTCACCTGCCGATGTCGTTTTCGTCTCCGACGGCGATGAGCGCACCGACCCAGACGGCGGGTGTCGCACCGTCCTATCGCGGATGGTCTCAGCCACTCACGGGGCGGGCGACGCCAACGGCCGTCGCATTGTCGTTGACTCCGCGGACGGCCCCGACAGCCGGACCTTCGACCTAGATGAGCACGTCGAGGTTCACATCATCGCGCCGGGCGAAACCATGCCATGAGAAACGAAAGTGAATAGTGTCGATGCGGCGACCAGCCTAAACTTTGGCTCGTGGGATCGGACGCAATGCAGGTCGCCTTGGGCGAGCTGGCCGCAACGGCAGGCCACTGGCAGGGAGTGGGCACCCAGCTCACAGCAATGACACCGCCAACCCCAGACCCACCAGTCCAACCCACCACCGCCGCGATCAGCATCGTTAACGCGGCTGTCGGGACTGCCACCGCGTCGTTGGTCGCGCGAACCCAGGCGACCGCTGACGCATTGGTAAATGCTGCCGAAGGGTACGGCAACCAAGAGGCCACCAACGCCACCGACATGACCGGCGTTACACAGGGTGTGACGGTGGTCTAGGTGGCGGTCACCTTGTCGCAAATCCGGGCGTGGAGCACCGCGCCCCTGACCGATGCGGCCAGTTATTGGAGCAAGACCGCCGACCAGTGGGACGACGTTTTCTTGACCATGCGCAATCAGTCGCAGTCCATCGCCTGGAAAGGTGCTGGGGGTGATGGGTTGCGGCAGCGCACCGCAGCCGACTTCTCAACTGTCAGTGGCAAGGCCGACCAACTTCGCCAGGCGGCCGTATCGCCCGCAATGGGGCGAGCGAAATCAGCACCGCCAAACAACGCGCGTTGTTCGCTGTCGAGGACGCGCAGAACGCGGGTTTGATGTCGGCGAAGACCTTTCGGTTTCCTACAACGATCATGGCGGTACCCTCGCCGAGCAGGCCGCACGCCAAGCGCAAGCCGAACAGATGGCTATTGAAATGTGGTCTCGCGCCGCTGGACTAGAGGGTGCCGACGCCAAGGTTGCCGGCCAAATCACCACCGCCGCAGCCGATGTCGGCAATGTCGGCTTTGCGCCAGGCCGCAATGGCAAAGGCGTCCAGTTGGTCGACTTCAAACAGGACGGTGGTCCGGAACCAGCCCCGCCAGGTCTGCCGCAACCATTGAAAGACTTCATCAATTTCCAGCTGCAGGGTAAGCCGTTGGCGCCGATGACCGGGCCACCGATCACCGAGATTGAGAACCGCATCAGAGTCATGCAACACAGTCAGGAATGGCGCGACTACCAGGCCGCGCATCCCAAAGTGGCGGGCTGCAGCACCCGCGACATTATGACCGCATTGGGTGCAATGGGCGCAGGGGACCTATCGCTGCTTGCGGGTGCTGCAGCCGCCCCCGAAACATTTACCGCTAGCTTCTGGCTAGGACTGGCGGCCTGGGGAGCTGGGCAGGCGACAGCAATCGGCGGACTCGCACAGTGTGCGCCATAGGCAAGGGCTAAGGGGATGCAAATCGTATTACTGGTCGCTGGGGCGGTATTCATCATCTCGACGTTGGCCGTTACCGTTCGCCGTCTGATGAAAGCGGCACCGCACTCGAAAGCCAGGGCTGCGATGTGGGGAACGTTGGGTCAGTTGGGAGCTGTGACCATATTCCTGGTGTTGGCCCTTCAACGCCCGCACAGCGGCAACATATTTTCGTGGTTGATACTGATCGCTCTGGCGCTCGCCGCGATCAATGTTGTTGCCACCCTACTCATACGGTGGCTGAGCAGCGGTATCAAGCCGTGATGTCAGTGATTGCTGATGGGTTGTCGATGCCGAAAGTACTTCCGCTGCTGATCATTGGGCACGGTTCACTCGGCACCAGAGTCATGCCTGTAGCCGTAGCTGTCAGCGCCGCCGCCGAGGCCTTGTGTGACATCGTTGGCTGATGCGGGCACGGCGACTTTGAGTGCGCGTCCGCGGGTTGGGCGCTCAGTCGGCAGCTCCCGCCGCGGGGGCAAGTGTGGAGTGCAAAGCCACATAGCATCGCCGACCCCCAACAACGTGTTGGTGACCTCCCTCCCGGCGAGATGACGCATGCCTAGGGCCGCTATCGGCCCCAAGTACGCGCCGCCAGCCAGGTCAGTGTGCCGTCTCGGTAGCTCTGGGCGATCGCGCGGCGTTTGATTTTGCCGCTGGTGGTGGTGGGACTGGCGCCGCGTTGCACCGTGATGATTTTGTCGAGCGGAAGCCCGGTCGAGGTGATGACCTGCTGCCGTAACCGATCGGCAGCAGCTTCGTCAATTGGGATTTCCGCTTGGGTTTCCAGCACAACCACGACGCGGTTGTTATGCCCGAAGCAGGCAACTTTGGTGCGGTTCTGCTGGGATTCCCTGCGGATTAGGAACTCGATGTCGTAGGGGAATCTGTTCTCGCCGTGGAGCAAATGCCGCAAAGCCGGCGGAGTCGTCGATCAGGCCGTTGGAGCCGCCAGCGAGATAACCGGGGCGGGCGAGAACGTCAAAGAATAGTGCTTAAAGAAACTATTGCATAGCGTTATAGTCGAACGTGCAAGCTCTCGCACCACCCGGGTTATCCATTTCGAGGGGAGGTTGCGTGCGGTGAAAATCGCGATCAGTGGCGCCGGTGTCGCCGGACCGACGCTCGCCTACTGGCTGCACCGCACTGGCCACGAGCCGACCCTGATCGAACGGGCAAAGCAATTTCGCACCGGCGGCTACGTAGTCGATTTCTGGGGAGCCGGCTACCGGGTGGCGCAACGGATGGGCCTGGAGACGGCCATCCGCGACGCCGGGTATGAGATTCAAACGCTCCGATCGGTCGGTCGCGAGGGCCAGACCCTAGCCAGTCTGAGCGTCGACGGATTCCGGCGGGCCGCAGGCGGCGAGCTCACCAGCCTGGCCCGCGGCGACCTCGCCAGCGTCATCTACGACGCCATTCAGCAGGACGTCGAAACGATCTTCGATGACAGCATCACGGCGATCAGTCAACACCCGGACAGGGTCAGTGTGAGCTTCGCGCAATCAGCGGGTCGCGATTTTGACCTGGTCATCGGCGCCGACGGTCTGCACTCCAACGTGCGTCGGCTGACATTCGGACCCAAGCACGACGCCGAACATTACCTGGGTTGCCTCGTCGCAGCCGCCGTCGTCGAGGGATATCGGCCGCGCGATGAATCCGTCTACGTCACCTATAGCCGACCGGGCCGATCCGTCGCCCGATTCGCGCTACGCGGCGACCGGACCATGTTTCTGTTCGTGTTGCGCTCCGAAGAGGGCCATGATCCCGGCGATCTCGAAGGCCGAAAAGCGCTGCTGTGGCGCGAGTTTGCCGACGCGGGTTGGGAATGCAAGCACATCCTCGCTGCTGTCGATGACAGCGACGACCTCTACTTCGACGTCGTCAGTCAGATTCGCTTAGACCATTGGTGGTCGGGCAGAGTGGCGCTGGTCGGCGACGCTGCCGCCTGCGTATCACTCCTGGCGGGCGAGGGCACCGGTTTGGCCATGACCGCGGCGTACGTGCTGGCCGGGGAACTCCGCTGCGCTCAGGGCGATTTCCAACGTGCATTCCACGCCTACGAGACACGGATGCGCCCCTTAATTGAAGAGAAGCAAGCCAACGCGAAGAAACTCCTACCGGTCTTTGCAACTAAGACGCAGATTGGGATCCGGATTCGCGACCTGGTCATGCGGGCAATGAACTTCCGCCCGTTGGGTGACCTGGTGGTCGCCCGCGGCCTGCGCGACGACATCGATTTGCCCACCTACCTGATGTGAGATCGCGAATCGATGTGAGATCGGGAAAACCCAGTCCGACCAATGGGCCCCGAGAGTTTGGGATCGGTAGCGCATCTCGTCGTCTGAAGTGAAGGCAACTCCACACGGAGGGCAGTCACGGAAGGATTCAACGATGAGTCGACTGGTGCGGTTCGCGACAATTCTCTTGGCGTCAGCCGGTTTTGGCTTCGCAGTCCTGGGACCGGGAACTGGGGTCGCCTACGCCGACGGGGAACGGCATTGGTGTCCCGGAGACGACCCACGTGGTGAGCCCGGTGGCGCGTTCATCACCAGCCCACCGAATTGGGACTGGAATGTCTGCCATACCTACTACATCGTGCCGGCTGGGCAGGGCAATGTATCGCCAGGGATTCTGGCCGATGCACCGCCACCCCCGCCACCGGTGGTGTGCTGGTCGCTGTTCATTCCACGGCCCTGCTGAAAGTGCCTCGGCCTCGCCACCGGTCGGGCGGGTGGCGGGTCAACCCGCGCGCCCGCCGGGCGGTCAGAGGGGCTATGCCGCTTTAGCTTCGAGTGGCTCCGGTTCATCGACCGTGGCGTCGGCCGACTGGCGTTGCGTCTGGCTGTGTACTACGCCGATAGCAGCGACGATGACGCAGATCGCAGCGGGAAGGATCAACGCGTACCCACCGAACCGCGCACCGGCGACAATGCCGGCGACGCCGCCCGCGAGGAACAGCACGAACGTCACCGAGAGAATGATCGCCTTCCACTTTTCGATTCCGTGGACACGGCTACGGCCAATCATCAGCCCGAGGTCGGTGATGGTTCCGGTGAAGTGGGTCGTACGTACCGCCATACCGCGGAAATTCGACGTCAACCCGTTCTGCATGCCCAGGGCGGCGGCGGTAACGATCGCATGGACGACGGACGGCTCGATACCAACCGTGGCGATTTGTGTCTTGAGACCGGAAACTTCCAGCCCCGTCGCAACCAGCATCAGCAGTATCGCCTCGAGGATCAGCACGACAGCTTGTCGTGGCCCCGCCAGCGCTCGGGTCGGCGCCAGAATCGCACCAGCAATAGCCGCGCCGACGAGGAATCCAACTACGATCCCCGCCAGCAGGTGACCTTCATAAAGCAACGGATTCGCGGTGTTCATGCCGAGCTGCGTCGTAACCGCCGTGACGTTGCCGACTGGGAATGCGAAGATCAAAATGCCCACCGCATTGACGAAGCCTGCAGTCAGCGCCATTATCGCGCTGTAACTCACTACCAGCCTCTGCGAAGCAGAATCGTCGCTGCGGGCAGCGCTCTTCCGCAGCGGCATCAAAAATCCCCCCACTTGACCTTTACTTAACTATTTTCGTTGGCAACTCTTGGCCGCTCTGACAAGAAGCTACCAGCTGGGTAGCCCCTCGGCCTGTCGCCGAATCCTCTTCATAGATTTCCCAAAGTTAGGCCGCCAGCGCCACACTCCGTGGTTTGGCGAAAACCGCAGCTCTGCTGAGTGCCGGCCGGATCGCTTTCGTTGCGATGTGTCGAAAGTCATTGAACCGCGAGAAGTCATTGGCCAGCGAGAAGTCATTGGGCAGCGAGAGGCGAAACACTTTCTTCCACGCCGAGCCAACCTGGCGTGGCAGCGATCCGGTGGTGTAGGTCAGACCGTACCGGTCGAACAACTCTTGCACCTTCGGCGCGATCTCCTGGTAGCGGTTGCTCGGCAGGTCCGGGTAGAGGTGATGCTCGATCTGGAAGGACAGGTTGCCGGTCATGAAGTGCAGCACAGCATTTCCGGATATGTTGGCCGAACCCAACATTTGCCGCAGATACCACTGGCCGCGTGTTTCGCCCACGATGGAGGTCTTCTCATACGTCTGCACGCCGGATGGGAAGTGCCCGCACATGATGACCGAATGCGTCCACAGGTTGCGCACCAAGTTGGCGGTGATGTTGGCGGTCATTGTGGTCACTGCCGACGGCCCCGACAGCAACGGATGCAGCACGTAATCGCGCAGTAGGTGCTTGCGCACCTTGGCCAGCACCTGATTGCCCTGTCGCCGGAATTCGTCCTTGTCGCTACGCCCCTGCAGATACTTGCCGATCTCGAGATCGTATGCGGCGATGCCGTATTGAAACAGGCAGGCGTTGATGAAGTTCCACAACGGCTGGGCCAGGTAGAACGGCTTCCAGCGCTGGTTCTCGTCTACCCGCATGATGCCGTAGCCCAGATCGTGATCCTTGCCCAACACGTTGGTGTAGGTGTGATGGACCTCATTATGCGAGTGCTTCCACATGTCCGACGGCGAAGCGTTGTCCCACTCCCAGGAGGTGGAATGAATCTTCGGATCGCGCATCCAGTCCCACTGGCCGTGCATCACGTTGTGACCGATCTCCATATTTTCGACGATCTTCGAAACCGAGAGACCGGCCGTGCCGACGACCCAGGCGGGCGGGAACAGCGAGAAAAGCAGCACCGCGCGACTGGCTAGTTCGAGCCGGCGCTGACCATTGATGACGCGGCGGATGTACGCGGCGTCCCGCTCGCCGCGGCTGGCCAGCACGTGTTCGCGGATGGCATCGAGCTCGCGGCCCAGGTTCTCGATGTCCTCGTCGGACAGGTGGGCTGTCGGGTCGGATTGCGTAGCAGTCATTTTGGACTCCTTAAAGGTCAAGCTCGCACGCGCCCGCTGCGGCGGACACACAAGTTTGGATTTGCACGTTGTCCTCGCCGGCGCTCGCGGTGGTCACGGCGCCGTTGCGCAGATCACGCACAGCGCCCTGCCGTAACGGCACCACGCATCCGAAGCAGATGCCCATCCGGCAACCCGATGGCATCAACACCCCAGCGGATTCTCCTGCGTCGAGCAAGGTTTGCGATCCGTCGGCTTCCACGACACTGCCGGTCTTGGCGAAGGTGACGGTGCCGCCTTCGCCTGCGGAGATCAGCGTGGGACGGAAACGCTCGATGTGCAACTGATCGGCAATCCCTGCCGCGGCCCACCGCTGTTCGACGGCGTCCAGCAGCCCAGCCGGGCCGCAAGCCCACGTCTGGCGTTCGGCGATGTCGTCCACCAGGTCGTCCACGCGCGCCACATCTAGCATCCCGTGTGTGTCGGTGTGCTTCTCCACCAACCGGATTCGCCCCTCGCGGGCAAGCATCCGCAGCTCCCAACCGAAGATGACGTCGTCCGGTGTCGGCGCGGAGTGCACCACCACAACGTCCGGGTCGGCGACGCCGGCCCGGTGGCAGAGTTCGGCCAAATTGCGCAGCATCCCCATCACCGGAGTGATCCCACTACCCGCGGTCAGGAACAGCAGCTTGGCCGGCGGCCGGTCGCCGAGGACGAAATCGCCGGCGGGTTGGTCGAGGTGCACCACACTCCCGACGGTGGCGCGCCGGACCAGATGGTTGCTGACCACGCCGTCCGGGATGGCCTTGACGGTCACCGTGAAGCAACCGTCGCGCCGATGACCTTTCGAGGTCAGCGAATAGGCCCGCCACTGTCGCACTCCGTCTACGTCGACACCGATGCGCACGTACTGGCCCGGCTCGTGTGGGAGCCAGCCCCGCCCAGGTCTGATCACCAACGTGGCGGCGTCGCGTGTCTCGGGGTTGATCGCGACGATGCGTCCGCGCAAGTCGGTCCCGAAGCGCAACGGATCGATCAGGTCGAGGTAATCGCTGGGCACCAGCGGTGTGGACAGCGGTACAGCGACGCGCTCGGCAAACTTCAACGCTCGTTCACGCAGTGCGCCGACGACGGTGGTTCGGGATGCCAGGGTGGTCATGACTTCATCTTGATTGTTACCACGGGTAAAGTCTTGACTGACCAGCGTGAAAATCAGAGGCCAATTTGTTCGGAAAGGATAGTTTTGTCGGAAACGCCGCTCCATCTGACCGGACTGGAACTTGACGAGCCGGTGGTCAGGGCGCTGGAGGCGATCCTGCCGGCAATGGCGGAGCGAACCGTGACGGCGATCACGGTCGAGGTGCCGAGCTACGCGGACGCGTTCAGCGGACGCATGGGCCAAACCATCGAGAACGCGGTTCAGACGTCGCTGGGCGCATTCCTGCGGCTGGCCACCAGACCGGCCTATGCCGACCACGACGGGTCACTGTCCCCTGCGGTCGACGGCGCCTACGAACTCGGCCGCGGCGAAGCCCGCCAGGGTCGGTCGATCGATGCATTGCTCGCGGCCTATCGGGTGGGTGCGCAGGTGGCCTGGCGGGAGTTGTCGGCGACCGCGGTCGCGGCGAACCTCCCTGCGGCAACGATCGCGCGGTTCGCCGAGTTGGTGTTTGCCTATATCGACCAGCTGTCGGGGTCCAGCGCGTCCGGCCACGCTGACGAGCTCGCGACCACGGGACGGGTCCGGCAGCGTTACCTTGACCGACTGGCGCAGGATCTGCTTGCCGGTGAAGCCGCGGCGACGCTCCTCGCCGATGCCGAAAGAGCGGGTTGGCAGCCACCTGACACGCTCACGGCGGTCGTGCTGCCACTGACCCAGACACGAGGCCTGGCGACGCAATTCGGCCAGTCGACGTTGCAGTTGTCTGAGGACCTCCCCGGCGTCGAGGCATCGGAGGCGCTCACGGTCCTGCTGGTTCCGGACATGGTGGGCGCGGGTCGGCGCCAGCTGATCGCAGCTCTTGCCGGCCGGCACGCGTTGGCGGGTCCGGCACGACCGTGGATGCAGGTCCGGTCGTCCTACCATCGCGCGTTGCGCGCCCGGAACCTATTGCACGGCAAGGAATCCGACGGACCGTCAACGGTAGACACCGACGACCATCTCGCCGAACTCATCCTCGGCGCCGACCTCGAATCCGTCCGCGATCTACGTGCTCGGGTCTTGGCGCCGTTAGCCGACCTGCCACGCAATACCGCCGACCGGCTGACCGAGACACTGCGGTCGTGGGTGTTGCACCAGGGCAGGCGCGACGCGGTCGCCGCCGATCTCTTCATTCACGCCCAAACAGTGCGCTACCGCATGACCCAACTGCGCGAACTGTATGGCGACCGGCTCGGTGATCCGCGCACGCTCCTGGAACTGACAATCGCGCTCGGCCTGGGCGCCAAGCATTAAACTCCCCGCATGCGGCGACGGCTACGGTGGCAAAGTCCTTCTGTGACAACCAAAACGTTGATCGCATTCGCAGCGGCGTTGACAACGGGATGCGGCGCGTCGTCCGGTCCGACGCTGACGAGCACACCGACCAGCAGCACCACAAGACCGACTACCAGCAGCACGACACCACCGGCTCACAGCGGCACCACACCGGCGACGAGCAGTACCACCAACCCCGATTTCGGCACGTCACACGGTCAGACTTATGGCGTCACTATGGCTTCGCTCGACGGTGCCACGCCGGATAGTCGAGGTCGCTGGCATGGCCGGGTCGCGCAGCTTTCCGGCGGTGATCCACGTGTTGCCAACGTGTTCAATAAGGCCAGCAAGGCGTCCGGAAACGGACAGATCGACCAAATGCGCGCCGACGCCGACCCCGAAATCGGCTGGCTGTTCGAATTGAATCCGACCGTGACGTTCCGTCCCGTTGCTGTCGCGGAACTCATCGTCGGCGTCTATTCGGCGGACCGGGCGGCCCATCCGGTCAATTCGGTGAGCACGATCGTCATCGACAGTCGGACCGCGAGACCGATCACTCTTGCTGACCTGTTCGGTAATCAACAAGAGGGATTGAATCGGCTGTCCGAACAGACCAAAGTGATCTTTCCGCAGGTGTACGGCAATGGATCAGCGCCGATGGCTGACGAACCGGGCAACCGCCCGATCACCGAGAACTTCGCCAACTGGATTCCCGCGAAAGCCGGGATGGAGTTGCACTTCACGGATTACCAATTCGGTCACGGATTGCCGGTCATCACCGTGCCGTGGTCGGCACTGACGGACGTGCTTGCTCCAGACATGCTGGCTCTGACCCACGACTAGTCGCTGCTTGACCGCCGGCTTCCGCTACGGGACTGCCGGGCCAGCATCCGCACCGACTGTCAACAATCGCCGAGCGCGAAAACCGTTGTGTTTCCGGCATCTAGACGCAGTTTTCGCCGCCGGAGGCACCTCGGTGTCAACCAGATGTTTGTCGACGGTCCGAGGTGGGAAGGTTCAGAAAGAGGTGGGCGGCATCGGCCGGCCGGTACGCCCGCCCAGGTCCCGTCGGTTCAGCCCGAGAGCCGACGGGACCGCTTTATCTCCCCTTCATCCCGTGCCGCTGTGCCGGCTCGCCGCACACCCGGGAATCAAGCGCCTACCTGGGAGTACCGTGCCGCGTATGAATGGCGCATCTCCCGGCGTGTGGATTCTGGGCGGTTATCAGAGCGACTTCGCGCGCAACCTCAGCCGGGAGCACTGCGACTTCGCTTCCCTGACCGCCGAGGTCGTGGACGCCACGCTGGCAGCGGCGCGGATGAAGGCCACGGACATCGGAGTCGTACACGTCGGGAACGCCTTCGGTGAGATGTTCGCCACTCAGGGCCATCTGGGCGCCATGCCGGCCACCGTGTGCGACGGCCTGTGGAACACCCCGGCTGCCCGGCATGAGGCCGCGTGCGCGTCGGGCAGCGTCGCCGTCCTGGCTGCGGTGGCCGACCTGCGGTCCGGAGCGTACGACACCGCACTGGTCGTGGGTCTCGAACTGGAGAAGTCGGTGCCCGGCGACACCGCCGCCCAGTACCTCGGCGCGGCTGCCTGGACCGGACACGAAGGCGCCGAGGCTCGGTACCTGTGGCCGTCGATGTTCGCGCAAGTCGCCGACGAATACGACCGGCGCTACGGTCTGGACGACGCTCATCTCCGGGCAATCGCGCAGCTCAACTACGCCAACGCGCGGCGCAATCCGAACGCCCAAACCCGGGACTGGACCGTCCCGAATCCGATCACCGACGACGCCGTGACGAATCCGATCACCGAGGGCCGGTTACGGCGGTTGGATTGCAGCCAGATGACCGACGGCGGCGCGGGGGTCGTTCTGGTCAACGACGCCTTTCTGCGCGACCATCCCGAGGTGCTTCCGGCGGGCCGCATCGACGGTTGGGGGCATCGCACCGTGGGTCTGGGCTTACGCCAGAAACTGGACCGCGCCAGTGACGATCCATACGTGATGCCGCACGTGCGGGCCGCGGTGTTGGACGCGATGCGACGCGCACAGGTGACCTTGGACGACGTCGACGGGTTCGAGGTGCACGACTGCTTCACCCCCAGCGAGTACCTGGCCATCGATCACATCGGCCTGACCGGTCCGGGTGAATCGTGGAAAGCCATCGAGAACGGCGAGATCGAGATCGGTGGTCGGCTGCCCGTCAATCCCAGTGGCGGAGTGATCGGCGGCGGACACCCAGTGGGCGCGTCCGGGGTACGGATGCTGCTCGACGCGGCCAAACAGGTCAGCGGGACGGCCGGCGACTACCAGGTCGAGGGTGCGCGGACGTTCGGCACCCTGAATTTCGGCGGCAGCACCGCCACTACCGTCAGCTTCGTCGTCAGTGGGGTGAGTTAAGTATGGACGTAGAGATCGTCGGCAAGTACCTCTCGACGCTGCCCGAGGATGACGACCACCCGTACCGGACCGGCCCCTGGCGTCCGCAGACAACGGAATGGGACTCCGACGACCTGACCGTGGTGGCGGGTGAACTCCCCCACGACCTGGACGGCATCTACCTGCGTAACACCGAGAACCCGCTGCACCCGGCGTTCAAGACCTATCACCCGTTCGACGGTGACGGCATGTTGCATGTGGTGGGTTTCCGGAACGGAAAAGCGTTCTATCGCAACCGCTTCATCCAAACCGACGGCTTCCTGGCGGAGAACGAGGCCGGCGGGCCGCTGTGGCCCGGACTGGCCGAGCCCGTGCAGTTCGCGAAACGCGAACAGGGCTGGGGCGCGCGCGAATTGATGAAAGACGCGTCCAGCACCGACGTCATCGTGCATCGGGGCGTCGCGTTGACCAGCTTCTATCAGTGTGGCGACCTATACCGGGTGGACCCGTATTCGGGGACCACGCTGGGCAAGGAAGCATGGAATGGGGGCTTCCCGGCCGACTGGGGCGTCTCCGCTCACCCGAAAGTGGACGCCAAGACCGGCGAGCTGTTGTTCTTCAACTACAGCAAGCAGGACCCCTACATGCGGTACGGCGTTGTCGACCAGCACAACGACCTCGTGCACTACGTCGACGTTCCACTACCCGGACCGCGCCTGCCGCACGATATGGCGTTCACCGAAAATTACGCCATCCTGAACGACCTCCCGCTGTTCTGGGATCCCGGGTTGCTCGAGCACCGACTGCACCTGCCGCGGTTCTATCCTGATGTGCCGTCGCGCTTCGCGGTGATTCCGCGCCGCGGCAACACCTCGGACATTCGCTGGTTCGAAGCAGACCCGACATTCGTACTGCACTTCACCAACGCCTACGAGGAAGGCGACGAGATCGTGCTCGACGGTTTCTTCGAAGGCGCCCCGCAACCTCTGGAAAGCGGTGCCGGGCCAGCTGGCAAGTGGGAGAAGCTTTTTCGCTTCTTGGCGCTGGACCGATTGGAGACCAGATTGCATCGGTGGCGATTCAATCTGGTCACCGGCGCCGTGCACGAGGAACAGCTGTCGGATTCGATCACCGAGTTCGGCACCATCAACACCGATTACGCCGGCGGCAAGTACCGCTATACCTACGCCGCCACCGGCAAGCCGGGGTGGTTCCTGTTCGACGGGCTGGTCAAGCACGATGTGCAGACCGGGCACGAGGAGCGCTACTCGCTGGGCGACGGCGTCTACGGTAGCGAGACCGCGATGGCGCCGCGGGTCGGCGGCGACGCTGAGGACGACGGTTACCTGATCACCCTCACCACGGACATGACCGCCGATGCGTCCTATTGCCTGGTGTTCGACGCGGCCCGGGTGGCTGACGGGCCGGTGTGCAAATTGCAGCTGCCTGAACGGATTTCCAGCGGAACGCATTCGACGTGGGTGGCCGGAGCCGAGTTGCGGCGCTGGGATCAGGCGGAGTCGGCGGCCGGCGCAGTCGGACTGTAGACATGGACAAGCCCGGCCGGAGGACCCACTGGCCCGAGCAGTTGGCCTCCATCGGCGCCATCCGCTTTGCCCGCCGCTCGTCGAATTACGCTGAGACGGTCCGCTTCTACCGCGAGTTGGTGGGTCTGCCGCTGTATGAGACGTTCGGTGACAGCTATGGCAGCAACGGCGCGATCTTCGGGTTGCCGAGTTCGCAACTGACGATGGAGATCGTCGAGGCGCTCGCCGGACCCGACACTGACGTCCCGGTGGACCATCACGATCAGTTGTGCCTCTACTTCCCGGACCGGGCAACGCAGCAGGCAGCGATCGCCCGCCTGCAGGATGCCGGACTGCGACCGGTGCGACAGCACCCGTACTGGGAGGCGACCGGTGCGGTCACCTACCGCGACCCCGACGGCCGGGAGGTGGTGTTCGCTCCGTTCGTTTATGGGGTCAACGAGCCGGCCGACAGCTCGGCGTCGGGCCGGCACGAGTTCCCTTCGAACGAAGCTCAGAGCTGAGCTCAGCGGCCGTTGCGCGCGGCCAGCGAAGCCTCCGCGACCGCCCACAACGCGCAGATCACCGCGCACACCGTCGCGGCCGCGCCGACGTAGAGTCCGTATTCCGCCGCCACCGGCGAGTTCACATTGCGCTGGTAGTACAGCATCACCAACGCACCCACCAATAGCGAAATGACCAGCGCGGCAAGCGAAGCCGCACGTACCGACAGTCCACGCCCCACCATCGCGCCGGCCACCAGCAATGTCGCGGACAGCAGCACGATGAGTTGCCCCGGCCCGAACCCACGGGGTAACTCGAGACTGCCGTGGGTACCGCCGATCGCGTTGGCCCATCCGCCCCCGTTGACCTTCGTGGTCAGCCACGGCAGCCACGTACTGGTCAACACCGCTACCGCGAAAAGCGCCACCAACCAACCGGGACGCAGACGGCGATGCATGAATGCGAGATTAACCGACCATCACCGTCGGGTACGCGCGACGCTCAGCCGGCCAAGGAAGACAAGTTGAAGACGACTCCGGTCGGATCGGTCGCGGCGGCGAGTCGCCCGTAGGGCGTGTCCTCGGCGTCGCGTACCACCGCTCCCCCATGGTCGGTGATCATTCGGAGCGTCTTGTCGACGTCGTCCGCGCCGAAGAAAATGCTCCACTGCGACGGCACCCCCTCGGCGAGGAACCCGGCGCCGTCCATCACACCCAGTAACTGCTGGTCACCGAACCATGCTGTGGTGTACCGGAATTCGTCGGTGTCGCTGGCCTGTTCGGTTCGCCAGCCGAACACCTGGCGGTAGAAGTCGACGGCGGCGTGGTAGCCCCGCGTCGTCAACTGGTGCCACACGGGTGCGCCGGCTTCGCCGATCACCTCGAAGCCCTGGTGCTCCAACGGTTGCCATAAGCCGAAAACGGCCCCCGCCGGATCCGTGCCCACCGCCATGAACCCCTTGCCGGGCACCTCCATTGGTTCCAGGCAGCCTGATCCGCCGGCCGTAGTAACCGCGGAGACGGTGGCGTTGATGTCGGCGGTGTGGAAGTAGGTCGCCCAGTTGTCCGGCATCTGCCACTCGGGGTTGTTCGCCATTAATCCGGCGACGGGGCGGCCGTCCCTGGCAGCGTTGATGTATCCGCCGTACTCGGGTCCGGCGGAGTCGAATGTCCATCCGAAGACGGCGCCGTAAAACTCCTGGGCGCGGTCGACGTCGGAGGTGGTCAGGTCAATCCAGCAGGGGGCGCCCAGCGGGGCGCCGATACGGGTGGGCATGAGGTTCTCCTTGGGGTTGGTCGGTCTGTAAGTACCGACTCGTCCGGCCCGAGAAAGTCATCGCGATAGCGATCAGCGATGGAGGGCCCGGTCCCCATTCATGCCTGGATCCGGGCGGGTGAAGACCCGCAGGAAGTTCTGCAACGATTCGCGGATGTCGCTGCGCAGCGCGGCCGCCACGACCATGCCGATCGGCCCGAACAGCGCAGGGCCGCCCAAATGCACGTCGAAACTCACGACGGACCCGTCGTTTTTGGGGGCGACCTTGGCGACCAACTTGACCTTGACACCGCCCACGCCGTCGCCGTTGAGCGTCATCCCCTCCGGTGGTTTGTAGCGCACAATCGTCCATTTGATCCGGTTGGGCATGCCCTTGACCTCGACATAGGACTCGATTACGGTGCCCTTCTCCAAGACCTCGGGCAGCTTGCTGCGCCATACCTTGTGGATGGTCAACCAGTCCTTGTAGCGGGTCAGGTCCGAGGCGTGGCGCCAGGCCTCTTCGGGCGGCAACGGGACGTCGATGGATCCGGAAAGCTTGGCCATTCTCAGCTCCGCAGGTCCTTGGATTTGTCGAGCATTCCCACGCTGGTGTTCCTTCCCCCAGGGCTTCCTCCGAAAACCCTACTTAACGCCACGATCAGCGGCTGACGTCGGGGTCTAGCCTGCGAACAGGGCAACAGCGTTGTCATGGAGCACTTTCCGCAACCACACGTCATCGATGCCGTCGATCTCGGTGAGCGCTGTCAGGGCATCGACGTAGCGGTAAGGAATGTTCGGAAAGTCGCTGCCGAACAGGACCTTGTCGCTGAGGTCGCGCAGCCGCGGCAGTGCGGCCGCGGGGAACGGCATCGTCTCGTCGATGAACGAGGTGAAGGCCATCGTGGTGTCGAGTCGCACGTTCTCATAGACGGCGCAGATGTCGAGAAAATCGGCGTATTCCGGCATGCCCATGTGCGCGATGATCAGCGGCAACTCGGGGAACCTGCGCAACACCGCGCGCACCGGGTCCGGGCCGGTGAAGCGGCCGGGAGTGGGACCAGAACCGGCGTGCAGCACGACGGGGACGCCGGCGTCGGAGATGGCACCCCACACGGGGTCGAGGAGGGGGTCGGTGGGGTCGTACTGACCCACCTGAACGTGCGCTTTGAACAGCCGGGTTCCGGCTTCGATGACATCCTCGACGTACCGGCCGGCGCCAGGCTCCGGAAAGAAGGTGGCTGTCGGCAGGCAATCGGGCGTGGTGCCGGCGAAGGACTGCGCCCATTGGTTGAGCCATGCGGCCATGTCCGGCTTGTGAGGGTAAACCAGCGAGCTGAATCGCAGCACCCCGAAGTCGCGCAGCACCTGGACCCGTTGTTGCTCGTCGGCGCGGTAGGTGATCGGCCAGGGCCGCCCAATCAGCGGGCCGGCCGAGTCGAAGTACCGCCACACCTTGTCCATCACCCGCCGGGGCATGAAATGGGTGTGCACGTCCACGATGCCGGGCAGGCCCAGGCCGCGCCAGATCCGTCGCACGGGTTCGGGGTCGGTGACGGCATTCCACGTTTCGGAGCCGGCGCAGCAGTCCACCGCATTCACCGCCACAGCCGCGGTTGCACACCGAGAACCCTGGCCCGGATCCACCACATCGCCTCGATGGCCGCCGCTCCGATGACGCCGATGCCCAGCCCCAGCGACGTCGTCCATGTGTTGGACGGATCGAGCAGAAACTTCTGCTGCGTCCACGGCAAAGTGAAGATCACGACGTATGCCAGGCCTGCGGCGACAACCAGGGCCAGGCGCCACCACTCATACGGCCGCGCCGCCACGGCGAGCACCCAGACCCCGGTGATCAACAAGGTGATCAATGCCGCCGTCGACGCCTGGTCCTGCTCCACCCACGACGCGTTACGACCGTGATAGGCGCTCAGGTACGTCGCGAAGGTGGCGATGCCGACGACGATTCCGGCCGGCAGCGCCGACGTCAGCACGCGCCGGACGAACCCCGGATAAGCACGTTCGTTGTTGGGCGCCAGCGACAAGACGAAGGCCGGGATCCCGATGGTGAACCACGCCGCGATCGTGACGTGAATGGGCTGGAAGGGGTAGAGCAACGGATCGGCCCCCAGCGGCTTGGCGAGCAGACACTCGATGCCAACCAATAGCGCGAGCAGCACCGAGTACACCGTCTTGGTCAGGAACAACGTGGCGACCCGCTCGATGTTGCCGATAACCCGTCGCCCTTCACCTACGACGTAGGGCAGCGTGGCAAACCTGTTGTCCAGCAGCACGATCTGCGCGACGGCACGAGACGCCGGGCTGCCCGCACCCATCGCCACCCCGATGTCCGCGTCCTTGAGAGCGAGCACGTCGTTGACGCCGTCGCCGGTCATCGCGACGTTGTGCCCGTGTGACTGCAAGGCGTGCACGATCGCGCGTTTCTGCTCCGGCCGCACCCGACCGAATGCGGTGCAGGAATCCAGCGCGTCCGCCAATTCCGCTTCGCCCGTGGGCAATCGGCGCGCATCCATCGCGTCGCCGCGCAACCCCAATTTCCCGGCGACCGCCCCCACCGAAACCGCGTTGTCGCCCGAGATCACCTTCACCGAAACTTGTTGAGCAGCGAAGTATTCCAACGTCTCGCGGGCGTCAGGCCGTACCTTCTGTTCCAACACCACCAGCGCCACGGGTGTGACGACGCCCGGAGCATCCGCATCGCCGACCGGCAGGGCAGACGCAGCCAACAGCAGCACACGCAGTCCCTGCGCACCGATCTGTTCGGCCTGCCCGGCCGCCGTCGACTCGGGATCCAGCAGCACATCGGGCGCACCGATCACCCAGTTCCCGTGATCCTGGAAGGACACGCCACTCCACTTGGTCGCCGACTTGAACGGCGCGGTCGCTGTGATGATCCATCCGGGCGCATCGGGGAAGGCTTCGGCTATCGCTCGCATGCTGGCATTGGGACGCGCATCCGCTGCGGCCAGGCTGGCCAACGCATCGGCCAGGTTTTCGTCGGCCGGTTCGAGTGCTGCGATATCGGCTACGCGCATACCGCTTTCAGTCAATGTTCCGGTTTTGTCCACGCACACCACGTCGACCCGGGCCAGGCCCTCGATGGCGGGCAACTCCTGTACCAGGCACTGTCGGCGGCCGAGGCGCACGACACCGACGGCGAAGGCGATCGACGTCATCAGCACCAGGCCTTCGGGCACCATCGGCACCAGTGCGCCCACCATCGCGAGCAGAGACTGCCGCCAGCCCGCATTCGTCGTGAACAACTGGGTATAGACGGTCAACAGACCCGCAGGAATCAGCAGGAGGGTGATGAACTGCAAAATCCGATTGATGCCGTTGCGCAGTTCGGATTTGACCAGGGTGAACTTGCTTGCCTCGGCGGCCAGTTGAGCCGCGTACGCGTCCGCGCCCACCTTGGTTGCGCGGTAGGCGCCGGTGCCGGCGATCACGAAGCTGCCCGACATCACCGCAGCACCAATATGTTTGGCGACGGGGTCAGCCTCACCGGTGAGCAGCGACTCGTCGACCTCGAGGTTCTGTTCCTCGACGACATCGCCGTCGACCACGATCTGGTCGCCTGGCCCGAGTTCGATGATGTCGTCCAGCACCACCTCGCCGGGAACCAACGTCTGCAGGCCAGAGTCCCTGCGCACCATAGGCTTTGCCCGACCGACGATTGCCAGCTGGTCCAGTGTCCGTTTCGCGCGGATCTCCTGCACCATGCCGACCACACTGTTGGCCACGATGAGCAGACCAAACAGACCGTTGATGAGCGAACCGGTCACGAGCACGATGCCAAACAACACGCCGAGAATCGCGTTGATCCGGGTGAACACGTTGGCCCGGACGATCTGCCCGATGCCGCGGGTGACACGGTCCGGGACGTCGTTGACCTTGCCGTCGGCGATACGTTCTGCCACCTCGGCATCTGTCAGCCCGGCTACGGTCATCGCGTGAAGGTCCCTAGCTTGGCTGAGTCGTAGTACTCCAGATTCAACGCGGCACCACTGAACGTCGCCTTGGAAATCGAACCGGGCAAAGCGTTTTCGGTGGACAGCTCAAAGGTGAAAGTGTCCCCGTCCCAGTGCGTCAGGTCGAAGGTCTTGTTTGCCGGTCCGAGCGCCAGCTGCAAGTGTCCGTCACGCTCGGTAATGGTGGCCGGCCCCCAGTAGTCGTTGGCGTAGACCCCGATGTACTCGCTGAGGGCTTTGGCGGGCGCCGGACTGGCCGGGGGTTGTTTCCCGACGAGCGAGCCGTCCGGATTGTTCGTCGGGCCGAGTTGTTGGCGGTAGAGCTGCGGCCAGTCCTCGCGAACCTGCCCGTATTGCACCAGGTCCAGGAACTGGGCTGCCAGCGCCTCGGGGATACCGTAGGGCGCCGCGTTGGTCAGCACGACGATGGCGACGTCCTCGGACGGCAACGCCGCGAAAGTCGTTGCGGCTCCTAGTCCAAATCCTCCGGAGTGGCTGTACTGGGTGCGGCCTGAGGAGGTCACCGACACGTTGAACCCGTAGCCGTAGGTACTCGCCCGCGCCTTCGGGTTCTTGGCGGGAACAGAGATAACCTGCGAGGTGTAGGCGGGCAACAACGCTTCCGGTGCGGTGATCCGCTGACCGTTGTAGACACCATTGCCCAAGAGCATGGTCAGCCAACGTGCCATGTCGTTGACCGACGAGCTCACACCGCCGGCCGGCGTCTGGGCATCGGGGTTGCGTTGGTAGCGCGCTTCCCATTTGTCCCCGACCTTGATGTGATCGACCGCGTGATTGGGTCTGGCCACGTAGTCGCTGAACCGGGAACTGGTGGACGCCATGCCTAATGGTCGGTACAGCACCTCCTCGGAGAGGTCTTCCCATGACTTGCCGGCCGCGGCGGCCACCGCACTCGCCGCGGCGGTCACGCCGAAGTTGGTGTAGGCGTAGCTGCTTCGAAACGGCGCCAGTGGCAGGTACCTCAGGTGTTCCAGCACCTGTTGGCGGTCGTAGCCCAGGTCCTCCAGCGCATCACCGGCGTGATCGGGTAGCCCGGAGCGGTGCGAATACAGGTCGGCCACGCTGACGTTGGCTGTGACGTACGGGTCCATCAGGGTGAAGCCCGGGAGCTTGGTCGCCACTGGCGTGTCCCAGGTGATCGCGCCTTCGGTCACTTGGTGCGCAACTACCGTCGCGCCGACCGTCTTCGATATCGAAGCGAGTTGAAAGACGGTGTCGGCGTTGACCTTGTTGTCGGGATGGTCACCCTTGCCCGCGTCCTTGATCCCGAATCCTTTGGCGTACAACGTTTTACCGCCGTGCACGATCGCCACGGCCAGCCCGGGTATGCCGCTGCTGCGCATCAGGTCGGCGACCAGGCCGTCTACTTTTCCGACGGCGTCGTCGATGCGGCCGGACGGGATGGCGATGCCTGATATCTCATTGGGCGGCACATTCGATGCCGGCGGCGGCGTGGCCGCTGGTTGAGCGGAGCCGCATCCGACCAAAGTCGACAACAGCACTGCAAGCGCGGCCGTCGCCGCACGCTTCGTCATGGCCCGCACTCTAGCTCGGCGGCGGGTGTGGTCAGAGCGCGTAGTCGGCGAGTTACAACCGCCACCACGGGGTGGACCGCAACGGCGAAGCGGTATCGATCCGCTGACCCGGATTCGGCACCGCCACGTTGACCTGCGCCGGTTCAGCCGCTTCCAGTAACCGCTCGACGGGCTCCGCCCACGGGTGCGGGGCCAACCGAAAGGTGCCCCAGTGCACCGGCACCAGCAGCCCCGAGCCGGAATCGGTGACGTCCAGATGCGCCCGCACCGCTTCCTCGGGGTTCATGTGGATATCCGGCCAGGCGGTGTTGTAGGCGCCGATCGGCATCAATGTCAGATCGAACGGTCCGTGCTCGGAGCCGATCTCCGCGAAGCTCTTGGTGTAGCCGGTGTCGCCGCCGAAGTAGGCGCGGCGCTGCGGCCCGATGAAGGCCCACGACGCCCATAGCGTGGTATTTCGGCTGAGGAAGCGTCCAGAGAAGTGCCGCGCCGGCACACAGACCAGACTCAGTCCGTCGATCTTGGCGCTCTGATGCCAGTCGAGTTCGATCACGCGTTGCTCGGGTATTCCCCACGAGCGCAGGTGTGCCCCCACTCCGAGCGGCACCACGAAGGGCGCCCGCTGCATGCGGGCCAGCGCTTGCACGGTGTCGATGTCGAGGTGGTCGTAGTGATCGTGGCTGATGACCACCGCGTCCACGGCCGGCAAGCCTTCCAACTGAACCGGTGGCGGGTGCAGACGGCGCGGTCCGACGACGTCCGAGGGTGAACACCGGTCACTCCACACCGGGTCGGTGAGTATGCGGTAGCCGTCGATCTCCACCAAGGCTGTGGAATGCCCAAACCAGCTGACCGCGAGCTCGGCGGGTTCGCCCTGGTAGATCGACGGTGCGGCCAGCGGTATCGGCCGACGAGGACGACTGGCCGAGCGCGCACCCGCCAGTTCCCACGCCATCTGCCGCAGTTGTTCGCGGTCCATGACGTAGAGCGACCCTGGATCGATGTTGACGAAGACTCCGTCGCGATAGTTCGGCGAACCCTCCGCGACATCCTTGATCGCGGCGGGGTCGGCGCCCAGCGCCGCTGGCGCACCGTGGAGCGCTCGGAGCAGCCAACCGCCCGCAGCAAGCGACGCGGTGCCGGCTGCCATGCGCAGCGTCCCCCGGATCATGCCGTTACGCCCCCTGGAAGTTCGGCGGTCGCTTCTCCACCCGGGCAATTTGCGCCTCGATCACATCCTGGCTTGCCCATGCCTTGTCGAAGAGTTCCTTGTGCTCGGGCCACGGTTGCTCGATGGCGCCGTCGTCGTTGAGTACCCGCTTCGCGTGCTGGATCGCCAACGGAGCGAGGCCGGCGATCTCCGCGGCCCATTCCTGGGCATCAGCCACGGTTCCGATCCGGTTGGCCATCCCGGTTTGCAGCGCCTGATCGGCGGTCAGCTTCTCGGCGGTCAGCAGCATCGCCCGGGCCCGCCCGTGACCGACCAAAGACGACAGCCGCCGGATGCTCCAGTTGTCCAAGGCCAGCCCGTACTTCGACGTCGGAAACTGGAAGAACGCGTCGGGCGCGACTACTCGCAGGTCACACTGCATAGCCAGCTGCAATCCGGCCCCGATGGCGGGGCCGTTGATAGCGCCGAGCACCGGTACCGCGACCGCATCCATGACCCGGTGCAATTCGACGAGCCGGTCGGGGTAGTCGGCGGCGAAGGCGTCTCCGGACAGATCGGCCCCGGCGCAGAAGGCCGTGCCCTGCCCAGTCAGCACGACGGCACGGATCGACCCGTCCCCCGCCTTTTCCAGGGCTTCCCGCAATTCTTCGACCAGCTGAGAATTCAACGCGTTGCGCCGCTCGGGCCGCTGCAACTCGATGGTCAGCACGGCTTCGGTCTGAGTGATACCGATCATGGGGGCCAGGATATATAGCCTCACACCTGTGAGCCGTATCACGACCGACCAACTGCGCGAAGCGGTACTCGACGAGGGGTCCTACGTCAGCTGGGACAGCGCCCCGGTCGCGGTGCCAATGTCGCCGTCCTACGCGCGCGAGCTGGCCGCTGCCCGGGAGGCCACGGGTCGCGACGAATCGGTATCGACCGGGGAAGGGCTCATCCACGGCCGCCGGGTGGCGGTCGTGGTCTGCGACTTCGCGTTCCTCGCCGGTTCGATCGGGGTGGCGGCCGCCGAACGGATCACCGCCGCCGTGGAGCGTGCCACGGCCGAACGGTTGCCGTTGCTGGCCTCACCGAGTTCCGGCGGCACCCGCATGCAGGAGGGTACGGTCGCTTTCCTGCAGATGGTGAAGATCGCCGCGGCCGTCCGGCTACACCGCCAGGCACACCTTCCCTACCTCGTCTACTTACGCAACCCGACCACTGGCGGGGTGTTCGCGTCATGGGGCTCGCTCGGCCACGTCACCGTCGCCCAGCCGGGCGCCCTCATCGGATTCCTCGGCCCGCGGGTCTACGAGCTGCTCTACGGCGAGCCGTTCCCGCCGGGTGTCCAGACCGCGGAGAACCTGCACCGCTATGGGTTGATCGACGGTGTCGTCGCCCTCGACGAGTTGCGCGCGACGCTGGACCGGGCGCTGACGGTGATCGCCGACTCTCCCGTGCCCCCGCCGGACGCACCACCCCCCAGCCCCCTGCCGGACGTTCCGACCTGGGACTCGGTGGTCGCGTCCCGCCGCCCTGACAGACCCGACGTGCGCCAGCTGTTGCACCACGGCGCCACCGACCGGGTGCTGCTCTCGGGAACCGGTCAGGGTGAAGCAGCGACCACCCTGCTGGCCCTGGCCCGTTTCGACGGCCAGCCGGTGGTCGTGCTCGGCCAGCAACGAATGGAAGCCGGCGGCGGCAACGCCGTGGGGCCTGGTTCGCTGCGGGAGGCGCGTCGCGGTATGGCTTTGGCAGCCGAGCTCCGGCTGCCGCTGGTACTGGTGATCGACACCGCCGGCCCGGCCCTGACGGCCGAAGCCGAGCAGGGCGGACTCGCCGGACAAATCGCCCAGTGCCTGGCCGACCTGGTCACGCTGGACACCCCGACGGTGTCGGTGCTGCTCGGCCAGGGCAGCGGGGGGCCTGCGCTGGCGATGGTGCCCGCGGACCGGGTGCTGGCAGCGCTGCACGGCTGGCTGGCGCCGATCCCGCCGGAGGGGGCCAGCGCGATCGTCTTCCGGGACATCGCCCATGCGCCCGAACTTGCTGCTGCACAGGGCATCCGGTCAGCTGATCTCTTGGCGTCGGGGATCGTCGATGCCATCGTGCCCGAGCGCCCCGATGCCGCCGACGAACCGGTGGAATTCTGCCGTCGACTGTCGGCAGCCATCGCCATCGAAGTGCACAACCTGCGCGGGTTACCCGACACTCAGCGACTTGCGGCGCGCTTGCAGCGTTACCGACGCATTGGCCTGCCACCCCGCACTGGCTGACGCCGGCCCAAACTCAGTCGTCCAGGTATCGCTGGATTGTCGGTCCGAGCCACTCGACCACCTCGGTACGGCTCATGCCGACAACGGGCGGAAGTCGTAACACGTAGCGGCACAACGCCAATCCCAGCACTTGCGTGGCGATCAGTCCGGCCCGTTTCGCCGCCTGGCCGGGCGGTACCCGGTCGGCGACCATCGGCCGCAATTGTCTGCCGAAGATCTCCCGCATCCGTTGGGCTGCGTCGTCGTTCGTGGCACTGGAACGCAACAGGATGATCAGCGCATCGTCACCACCCTCCCAGCGGCGCAAGAAGTGCTCCACCAGCAACCAACCCAGGCGCTCCCGGTCCGCTGCGGCGAAATCGGGTAACTGCAGATCGAACTCTGCTGCGGCGGCAAAGAGTCGATCTTTGTTGCCGAAGTACCGCATGACCATTGCGGGGTCCACCCCGGCGTCGGCAGCGATCGCCCGGATAGTGGCGGCCTGGAATCCAGCCGTCCGGAACCGTTCCCGGGCCGCGGCCAGGATCACGGCTTTGGTGTCCGACGATGATCGCCTCATGTCAACAACTGTAGGCCAACAGTCGTTGACATAGCGGCGGTGCCCCGCGCATGATGTTGGTATGCCAACAAGCGTTGACTTAGTGGCGTAGAGAGGAACTGCCATGAACGACACAGATGTCCTGGTAATTGGAGCCGGACCCACCGGACTAGCCCTTACCGCATCCCTGCATGCGCGCGGTATCCGCGCGCTGGTGGTCGACAGATTGCCCGCCGGCGCCAACACCTCGCGCGCGGCCGCTGTAAACGCCCGCAGCCTCGAGGTACTCGAAGAACTCGACGTATCGCGGCGCCTGGTCAAGGCTGGGCTCACCGCGCCTCGGTTCACCATGCGGCAGGGGGCTCAGGTACTGATCGCCGTCGACTTCAGCGGTCTTCCGACGCCTTATCCGTACACCCTGATGATCTCCCAGGCCGAGACCGAGCGACTGCTGGAGGAACGATTGAATGAATTGGGCGGCAGCGTTATCCGGCCTAAAGAGCTGAGCGGTGTCAGTCAGGACGCGACCGGGGTAACCGCCGTCTTCGAAGACGGCGACAGGATCCGCGCGTCCTACCTCGTCGGGGCAGACGGCATGCACAGCACGGTTCGCAGTCAGGCCGGCATCGGCTTCGGCGGTGGAGAATTCGCCGAGTCCTTCGCATTGGCCGACGTGCGGGTGGCCGGTGCGGCGCCGGTTGACGAGGTGATTCTCTTTTACGGCAACGAGGGCCTGAACGTACTGGCGCCGTTGCCGAGCGGTGTGTTCCGCATCGTGGCGCCGGCGGGCGATGTTCCCCAGGTTCCGACGAAAAAGTTTGTGCAGGACCTGTTGGATAACCGAGGCTTTGGGCCCGGGCGCACGGTCGTCACCGAGGTGTTGTGGGGATCGCGTTTCCGGATCCAACATCGCGTCGCCGATCGGTACCGGTCCGGCCGTCTCGTGCTCGCCGGCGACGCCGCCCACGTGCACAGCCCCGCCGGCGGGCAAGGCATGAACCTAGGCATCACCGATGCTGTGGCATTGGCCGGCACGCTTACCGAGATCTTGCAGGGCGGTTCGGACGAAGCACTCGACATCTACAGCGCGACGCAGCGTGCCCGTGCGCAGGAGGTACTGAAATTGACCGGACGCCTGACCAAGGTGTCGACGCTGCCGCGACAACTGCGGCCAGTCCGCAACTCGGTCATGCGAGTGAGCGCCCACGTGCCCGCGGTGCGGCGGCAGCTGGCATGGCGGCTGAGCGGACTTGTGTATCGGTGACAAAACCCACCGGTGACCCACCGGTGCCAATCGCACTGCCAGCGGGTAATCGACAGACACCAGCACGCGATCACCATCCTGCGGGCCGCGTGCCAGTGGGACAACGCGAATCCGATGTGGCAATGTATCTGTTTAGGCCTGAAGTCGGGAGGGGACCAGGGATGCCGTCAACGACAACCGCGCCGAACAAGCCAGTGCGGGTAACCAAGCGCCGCGCTGAAACCCGTGCCCGGCTCATCAGGGCAGCCTTCGGCGTCTTCGCCGAAAAGGGATACGGACACGTGACCATCGAGGACGTGTGCGAAGCGGCAGGCTACACCCGAGGCGCGTTCTACTCGCAGTTCGAAAGCCTCGAGGAATTGTTCTTCCTGCTGTACGACGAGTGGGCCGCCCGCACCGCCGATCAGGTTCGCACCGCGATGGAGGGCAGCGATCCCGCCTCCGACCTGACCGGAGTGGTCGAACGAATCGTGGACACGTTGCTACTGGAACGCGACTGGCTGCTGATCAAGTTCGACTTCTTGCTATATGCGGCGCGCAAACCCGAGTTGGCGCACCGTTGGGAAACCCACCGCGCGCAATTGCGCAAAGTCATCGAGGAACGGCTGACTGCCAGCGGCATCGACTTTCACCCGTCGGCCAAGAACGCCGCCGACACCGCCCGAGCCATCATCGCCGCCTACGACGGGGTCAGCGTCCAGCTGCTATTGGACAGTGACCAAGTCGCGGCCCGCGCATGGCTCACACAGTTGATGAGTGTCGTGCTGACCCGGTGATCGCACTGACGACGACACCTAGATACATTTATGTATATGATACATTGACGTATCAATACTGATCGTGGGAAAGGTGTCACATCGTGGACGCGGATGTCATCGTCATCGGTGCTGGACTGTCTGGCCTGGTCGCCGCTCACGAACTCACCCGAAGCGGCAAGAAGGTCGCGATCATCGACCAAGAAAACGAGGCCAACCTGGGCGGGCAGGCCTTTTGGTCGTTCGGCGGACTCTTTCTGGTCGATACCCCCGAACAGCGACACCTGGGTATCAAGGACTCGCTGGAACTGGCATGGAGCGACTGGTGCGGCAGTGCGGCGTTTGACCGCCTCGACGACGAAGACTCGTGGGCTGAGAAGTGGGCTCGCGCCTATGTCGAGTTCGCGGCCGGTGAGAAACGCTCTTACCTGACCGACCTCGGCATCAAGTTGCTGCCCACCGTCGGCTGGGCCGAGCGCGGGGATCTGCGTGCCCAAGGGCACGGGAACTCGGTCCCGCGATTCCACATTGCTTGGGGCACCGGGACAGGAGTGGTCGAGCCGTTCGTGAACTCGGCCCGACGGGCCGCCGAAGATGGGCTGGTGACTTTCCATCACCGGCACCGGGTAGACGAGTTGATCTACACCGACGGTGCGGTCACCGGGGTCAAAGGCGTCGTCCTGGCGGCCGACGACGCGATACGGGGCGCGTCGTCCAACCGTGACCAGGTTGGTGAGTTCGAGCTGTCGGCACCAGCGGTGATCATCACCACCGGTGGGATCGGCGCCAACCACGAGATGGTGCGACGCTATTGGCCGGACCGCTTGGGCACCCCGCCGTCGTCGATGATCACCGGCGTACCCGCGTACGTCGACGGCCGCATGCTCGACATCGCCCAAGACAGCGGTGTTCGGCTGGTCAATCGGGACCGGATGTGGCACTACACCGAAGGCGTCAACAACTGGGACCCGGTCTGGCCAAAGCATGCGATCCGAATCATTCCCGGGCCGTCTTCGATGTGGTTCGACGCCCTCGGCCGACGGCTGCCCGCACCCTGCCTGCCGGGCTACGACACTCTAGGCACGCTGAAGCATCTCCGCACCGACCCGGACATCGCGAAATACGACTACTCCTGGTTCATCCTGAACCAGAAGATCATCAAGAAGGAATTCGCGCTCTCAGGCTCGGAGCAGAACCCCGACATCACCGGTAAGAGCCTGATGGCCGTCCTTCAGGAACGCTTCTTCAACAGAGACGCCACCGGCCCGGTAGAGGCGTTCAAGACCCACGGCACCGACTTCACCGTCGCCGACAATCTCGAAGAACTGATCGAGAAGATGAATGCTTTGACCGACGAGCCCCTGCTCGACGCGGCGAAAATCCGCTCGCAGATCGAAGCCCGGGACCTTCAGGTCGCCAACCCGTTCTGCAAGGACGTGCAGGTGCAGGGCATCCGCAACGCGCGGCGCGCGCTCGGCGATCGGTTAGGGCGGGTCGCTGCGCCGCACCGCATCCTGGACCCCAAAGCCGGACCTCTGATCGCGGCACGACTACACATCCTGACGCGAAAGACATTGGGCGGCATACAAACCGACCTATCATCGCGGGCGATCGGCAACGACGGTCAGCCGATTCGCGGCCTGTACGCGGCCGGGGAGGTAGCCGGCTTCGGTGGTGGCGGTGTGCACGGATACAACGCGCTGGAGGGGACATTCCTCGGCGGTTGCATCTTCTCCGGACGCGCCGCCGGACGCGGCGCCGCCCAAGACATCTGAGCGCGGCGGCCATCGCAGTTCAACCGTGACCCGTCGAGCGCCGGACCCGCCGATGACCGCCTAGTGAAAACGTGAAATCCTAACGGCGACAATCGAACCGAGAGGGCGAGCATCCCCGCAGCAACGATCCTGGGCGCCCATGCCGCTGTCCACGGCGGATTGGTCTGCCGTCCCGCTGCCGCAGCCGATCGGACAACGAATACCCTTCTCCGCCAGATGATTTCGACGATAACGCGGGGGAACACACCGGGCGGTGGCTAGGTAGCGTCAAAACGGAGCCCCGTCGCCAAAAAGGTGTTTCCCACGGGGGCGATATCGCCTCAGCCTCGCGCCTCCCACCGACGTCGGCCACAATCAGGCAAGATGGGCCCATGGACACTGGTGTGAACTCACCTCGGGTCTTGGTCGTTGACGACGACTCCGACGTGCTTGCCTCGCTGGAGCGCGGTTTGCGGTTGTCCGGATTCGAGGTGTCAACCGCGGTCGACGGCGCCGAGGCTCTGCGCAGCGCGACCGAGACCAGGCCGGACGCGATCGTGCTCGACATCAATATGCCGGTGCTGGACGGCGTGAGTGTGGTCACGGCCTTGCGCGCGATGGACAACGACGTACCGGTGTGCGTGCTCAGCGCCCGCAGTTCGGTGGACGACAGGGTGGCCGGCCTGGAGGCCGGCGCCGACGACTACCTGGTCAAGCCGTTCGTGCTGGCCGAACTGGTGGCGCGGGTCCGCGCGCTGCTGCGACGACGCGGCTCCACTGCCACGTCGTCGTCGGAAACCATCACCGTCGGCCCGCTCGAAGTGGACATTCCAGGTCGCCGTGCCCGCGTCAACGGCGTCGACGTCGACCTGACCAAGCGGGAGTTCGATCTGCTCGCCGTGCTGGCCGAGCACAAGACGGCGGTCTTGTCGCGCGCCCAACTACTCGAACTTGTGTGGGGTTACGACTTCGCCGCCGACACCAACGTCGTCGACGTCTTCATCGGATATCTGCGGCGCAAGCTGGAGGCCAACGGTGGCCCGCGCCTGCTGCACACCGTCCGGGGAGTCGGGTTCGTGCTCCGAATGCAATGAGTGCGGTAGGTGCCCCATGGTGGCGATGAATTTCCTGTCCCGAATTTTCGCGCGCACGCCCTCCCTCCGGACTCGAGTGGTGGTCGCCACGGTCATCGGTGCGGCCATCCCAGTACTGATCGTCGGTGCAGTGGTGTGGGTGGGCATCACCAAGGACCGCAAGGAACGGCTGGACCGCCGGCTGGACGAGGCTGCGGGTTTCGCGATCCCGTTCGTGCCGCGGGGGCTGGACGAGATCCCCCGCTCCCCCAACGACCACGACGCCCTCATCACGGTCCGCCGCGGCAACGTGATCAAGTCGAGTTCTGATATCACGCTGCCCAGACTGCAGGCCGACTACGGCGACACCTTCATCCACGGGGTGCGTTACCGGGTGCGCACTGTGGAGATCCCGGGGCCGGAACCCACCTCGCTGGCCGTCGGTGCGACGTATGACGCGACGTATGCCGAGACCAACAACCTGCATCGACGAGTGCTGCTGATCTGTGGTTTCGCCATCAGCGCGGCGGCCGTGTTCGCCTGGCTGCTGGCCGCTTTCGCAGTGCGTCCGTTCAAACAACTAGCCGAGCAGACCCGATCGATCGATGCGGGCGATGAGGCGCCGCGGGTCGAAGTGCACGGCGCCAGTGAGGCGGTCGAGATCGCCGAGGCCATGCGAGGCATGCTGCAACGCATCTGGAACGAACAGAACCGAACGCAAGAGGCGCTGGCGTCGGCGCGTGACTTCGCGGCGGTTTCCTCGCACGAATTGCGCACACCGCTGACGGCGATGCGCACCAATCTCGAAGTGCTTTCCACTCTTGATCTGCCCGACGACCAACGCAAAGAAGTGCTCAACGACGTTATCCGCACCCAGTCGCGGATCGAGGCCACGCTCAGCGCGCTGGAGCGGCTGGCCCAGGGCGAACTATCCACCTCCGATGACCATGTGCCGGTCGACATCACCGACTTGCTCGACCGTGCCGCCCACGACGCCACGCGCATCTATCCGGACCTGGACGTGTCCCTGGTGCCGTCGCCGACATGCATCATCGTCGGGATGCCGGCTGGATTGCGGCTGGCCGTGGACAACGCGATCGCCAATGCCGTCAAGCACGGCGGTGCGACCCGGGTGCAGTTGTCGGCGGTCAGTTCGCGCGCTGGTGTTGAGATCGCTGTCGACGACGACGGCTCCGGAGTGCCCGAGGAAGAGCGCCTGGTGGTGTTCGAGCGCTTCTCACGGGGATCGACGGCCTCGCATTCAGGCTCCGGACTCGGACTGGCATTGGTCGCCCAGCAGGCGCACCTGCACGGCGGGACCGCGTCATTGGAGAACAGCCCGCTCGGTGGCGCGCGGATGATATTGCGCCTGCCGGGCCCCAGCTGAACTTCCCGGCCTCTACTTCTTGCGGGTGCTCTTGCTCCACGCCGTGAAAAACGCCCGCGCGGCGAACTCCTCGTTCTGAAACCAGACCTGAGCCTCGATGTCGTCGTAGTCCGGGTCGCCGGGGGTGTAGAAGAGGCGCGAGTCGGTGCGACCTTTGACCGGCCAGTCCTCTGGCCCGCTGCCGTCCGGGCTGGCTCGCATGGAGCCCGGCCCGTAGGGCGCGTAGGGCATCAGTGGGGGTAACACCAAGGTGGGTGTATCGTCGCTGATCGGAATCTTGTTGGTCGCAGGATCTTTCGACCGCGGGATCCGCTTGGTTGGTGCGCCTTGCGGCCTCGGCCGCGGCCTCGCCTTGGTGGGCGCGCCCTTCTTGGCCGGCACCTTCTTGGCCGGAACTTTTCTGGCCGCCGCCTTCTTGGCCGGCACCTTCTTGACGACGGGAATACGCTGCGTCGCAGGGTCTTTGGCGACCGGGATCCTCTCCGTAGGAGCATCCCTGATCATTGAGATTCTTTCCGTGACAGGGTCTCCGGTAACTGGAATGTCGCCCGTCGCAACCTCTTTGGTGGTGCGCTTCCTCGGTGGTGCTTTTGTTACGGCCTTCTTGGTCGGTGGTCCCGTTTCGGCGGCCGGGATCTTCTTGGTCGGCGCCTCGGCGGGAGGTGCTCTCATCACCGGCGGGCTGGGTTCCTGGGGTGTCGGGGTCGGCTCCACCAGGGCCCAGGCCGGCATTTGCACTTTGGCGGGCCGGACCAGCAACGCGAACGTCAGCGCCATTCCCAACGCGAAGGACAGGGCGGCCAGCCACCAGTGCACGTGGTCGCTCACCTTCTGACCTCGATCCCCGGCCACTGGGAAGGCGGGCCAGGCCAACGCGGCTGCCACAGCTCGGGCTCCGGCTCACGCTCTTCGGACTCGGACGCCACGGGTTCCGACTTGGCAATGTCCGGTTCAGGTTCGGATGCAACCGGCTCAGGCTCGGGTGCAACCGGCTCGGGATCGAGTGCAACCGGCTCAGGCTCGGGTGCAACCGGCTCAGGCTCGGACTGGCGTCTGGGCGGCGGCTCAGGCTCGGATGTCCCAAGATCGAATCCCTGCCATGAAGCCGGAGCGCTAGGCCACTGCGGCTGCGACACCTTCCTTGCGACCGGCTCATCAGCGGTTGGTGACTCGGCGACCGCCGACGCGAGGTCGGGTTCGGGTTCGGGCTCGGGTTGGGGTTCAGGGGCCGGCTCGGGTTCGGGGGCCCGCTCGGGCTCACGGGCCGGCTCGGGCTGGGGAGCCGGCCTGGACTCCGCTGTCCAAAGGTCGAATCCGTGCCATTGCCCCGCAGCGCTAGGCCACTGCGGTTGCGCTACTTCCGTCGCCGGATCCTCTGTCGCCGGGGACTCGGCGATTTCTGGTTCGACTTCAAGCTTCGCGGGCTCGGACTGGGGCTCGGGCTCGGACTGGGGCTCGGGCTCCGGCTCGATTTCGGGCTCCGCGAACACAACCTCCGCAGAGACGGGCTCCACCTCGGGCTCGGGCTCGGGCTCCGCGGACACAGGCTCCGGCTCTGGTTCCGGTTCGAGTTCAAGCTACGCGGGCTCGGGATGGGGCACTGGCTCTGGCTCGAAGTCGGGCTCCGCGAACACAGGCTCCGGCTCCGGTTCGGGCTCCGCGGACACGGGCTCCGGCTCCGGTTCGGGCTCCGCGAACACGGGCTCCGGCTCGAATTCAGGCTCCGCGGACACGGGCTCCGGCTCGAATTCAGGCTCCGCGGACACGGGCTCCGGTTCGAGTTCAAGCTTCGCGGGCTCGGGTTCCGGCTCGAATTCGGGCTCCGCGAACACGGGCTCCGGCTCCGGTTCGGGCTCCGCGAACACGGGCTCCGGCTCCGGTTCGGGCTCCGGCTCCGGCTCTGGTTGCGGTTCGAGTTCAAGCGTCGCGGGCTCGGGATGGGGCTCTGGCACTGCCTCTGGCTCGAAGTCGGGCTCCGCGAACACCGGCTCCGGCTCTGGCTGGGCGGACACGGGTTCCGGCTCGAACTCGCGCTCCGCAGACACGGGGTCCGGCTCCGGCACGAACTCGGACTCCGCGGACACCGGCTCCGGCTCTGGTTCCAGCTCGGATTCGCGCTCAGCGGACACACGCTCCGGCTCGGAGACGAACTCGGGCTCTGCGGACACGGGCTCCGCTTCCGACCCGGGTTCCGGCTCAGGCTCCGCCGCGGGCTCGAACTCCGGCGACACGGACCTAAACTCCGATTCGTCCTCAGCGGTCGGGGTCACCTGCGGCTCGGACGCAGTCTCTGCCGCGACAGGCTCCGCCTCCGTCGGCCCCGGGCCAGCGTCAGCCACTGCCGCAGCGGCTAAGGGCTCCCGCTCTACCGCCTCAGACTCGCCCGACCGCTGCGACGCCGACTCGGACCACTGCGGTGCCGTCACGTCGGGCGTCGTTCCAGCACCATCCCCTACCGGAAGGTCGGACACCGGCTGAGAGACCTCCGGCGCAGCTTCAACCGGCTGGGCGCCGGCCCTCCGCGTCAGCGCGACGATTCCGTAGGCCGCGGCCGAACCAGCCACGAAGGCAGCCAGGTACACCAGCCACTGGATCAAAAAACCCATGCTCGTCCCCCCTAGCTGACCACGATCTCGACGCGGCGGTTCTTGGCGCGACCGTCCTCCGTGTCGTTGCTGGCGATCGGACTGGCCGACCCGAGACCCTTGGCGGTGACGTGGTCGCGGGCCACACCGTTCGCGATGAGGTACTCGGCGACCGCGGTGGCCCGCTGGTTACTCAACGGAATGTTCATCGCTTCGACGCCGCTGTTGTCGGCGTAGCCGTTGATGGTGACCCGCGCGTCGGGACATGACTTGAGTTTGTCAGCCACCTTGATCAACATCTGTTTGTCTTCGGTGGTGAGGACGAGGCCGTCGTTACCGAAAGCGAGCGGTCCTCCGGTCATCGCGTTGATCGCGGCTTGCAGGTCGTTGCAGGAGGGGGTCCCCGGTGCGGGCGTAGACGGGGCGCCCGGCGTGATCTGCCCCCTGGTGGCGATTTTGCTGCTGATGCTCACGTCGGGCCAGGCGCCGGCCGCCGCACGCTCGACCGCGGCCTTCTGTTCGGGCGACGGGGCGGTGCCACTCATGGTGACGGTGTCCTGTTCAACCCTCAGAGTGAAGTCAGGGATCGGCGCTCCGGCACTGAAGACGGGTTCAGCCGCGGCGAAATCGAGAGCGCGCACCGGAAGATCAATACGGATCTGGTCGACCACGTTGACACCTGGCGCCAACATTGCGCGTAGGGACTGCATCAATGTCGCCTTGGCGGCCGCGTCGGGGAAATCGCCGATCAAGGTGATGCTGTTGCCGTTGCGGCTGATCGACAGCAGCGATAACGGTCGGTTCCCAGCGCTGGGAGTAGCGACGGGACTGGTAACAGTGGGCAGGTCGCCGGTGGGTCCGTTGACGCCGCTCGGCCGCTCATACGCCCCGTAACCGATCATTGCGAGCAGGATCGGGATCGCTGCGACGCCGATCAACCAGAGCCGGACGAGCTGCCGACGGTCGACTCTTGGGGTGGGCTCGCCGCTGCTTTGCTCGGCGGCGGGCGCGACTGGTTCGTCGACGCCCACTTCTGCCCCCACCATCGCTCCTCACTGATACCGGCTTGTTGCCCTTTCCAGGCGTTATGAAGCCTACCGAGTCCACCCCGGTGTACTGGCCATTGTCGGGCACACTGGAGCAATGGGTAACGGCAGGAAATCAGTAGACAACGAGACCTTGGCGCACATCCAGGACCTGGTCGCCGAAGAGAAAGCACTGCGTGCTGCCCTGCAGGACGGTGAAATCAGCGAGTCAGAGGAACACCGGCAACTGCGCCGCGTCGAAGTCGAACTCGACCAGTGCTGGGACCTGCTGCGGCAGCGACGGGCGCTGCGTGAGACCGGCGGCGACCCACGCGAAGCGGCGGTGCGTCCGGGCGACGAGGTCGAGGGCTACCTCAACTGACGCGGGCTGATCACGATGTAATCATCGTGGGCGGCGGTCACAACGGCCTGGTCGCGGCCGGTTATCTGGCCCGCGCGGGCCTGCGGGTGCATCTGCTCGAACGGTTGGCGCACGTCGGCGGGGCCGCGGTGTCGACTCAGCTCTTCGAGGGCGTCGACGTCCGCCTGTCGCGCTACTCGTATCTTGTCAGCCTGCTCCCGCCGCGCATCCTGGCCGACCTTGGTGCCCAGGTGCGTTTGCTGACGCGACCCTATTCGTCCTATACCCCGGATCCCGCAACGGCTGGACGCGCCGGCCTGCTGGTCGGATCCACGAGCACCTTCGGGGCGATCGGAGCGGCGGGCGACGAGCAGGGATTCGCCGCCTTCTACCGCCGCTGTCGGTTGGTGACCCGGCCACTCTGGCCCACGCTGCTGGAACCGCTGCGCACCCGCGAGCAAGCCCGCCGTCTCGTCCTAGCCGGCGGAGACCGGGACACCGCGGCCGCCTGGCACGCGATGACCGACGAGCCCATCGGTCATGCGATCACCAGCATGGTGCGCAACGACCTGGTCCGCGGGGTTGTCGCCACGGATGCGCTGATCGGCACCTTCGCTCGCCTGGATGAGCCTTCGCTGGTGCAGAACAAATGCTTTCTGTACCACGTGCTTGGCGGCGGTACCGGCGAGTGGAACGTGCCTGTCGGCGGAATGGGTGCGGTGTCGTCGGCTCTGGCGACCGCAGCCATCCGTCACGGAGCCGAAATCACTACCGGCGCAGATGTTTTCGCCATCAGCCCGGACGGCGAGGTGCACTACCGCAATGACGGTGACGAGCATCGGGTTCACGGCCGGTTCGTCCTGGCCGGCGTGAGCCCGGCGGTGCTGGCCGAACTACTCGGTGAACCGGCACCGGCACTGGCACCGGGCTCCCAGATCAAGGTCAACATGGTGCTGCGCCGCTTGCCCGGACTGCGGGATCCCCACGTCCGTCCGGACCAGGCCTTCGCCGGGACCTTTCACGTCAACCAGACGTGGTCGCAACTCGACGCCGGATACGTGCGGGCATCAGCAGGACAGGTGCCGGACCCGGTGCCCTGCGAGGCTTACTGCCACTCACTGACCGACCCGAGCATCGTCGGAAGCGGTCATCGTGGGGTCCAGACCATGACGGTGTTCGGTCTGCACGCACCGCACTCCACGTTTGGGTCCCTAGACCCCGCCGAGTTGCGCCGACGGCTCACCGACTCGCTGCTCGCATCGCTGAATTCGGTTCTGGCCGAACCCATTCAGGATGAGCTACTGACCGACGCACACGGCCGTCCCTGCCTGGAGACGACGACCACCCTGGACCTGCAGCACGCTCTGCGGATGCCAGCGGGCAACATCTTTCACGGCGCGTTGTCGTGGCCGTTCGTGGACGACGACCCCTTGGACACGCCGGCGCGCCAGTGGGGGGTCGCCACCGAGCACCCGCGGATCATGGTGTGCGGTTCCGGCGCCCGCCGCGGCGGCGCGGTGTCGGGCATCGGCGGGCACAACGCCGCGATGGCGGTGTTAGCGGCGAGCCGACGGACGGACGCCTAGCGGCCGTCGATGCTGACGTAGTCGCGCTCGGTGTAACCGGTGTAGATCTGGCGCGGCCGGCCGATCTTGCTGTCGCCCTCGTCGTGCATCTCGCGCCAGTGCGCGATCCAGCCTGGGAGCCGTCCCAGCGCGAACAGCACGGTGAACATCCGCACCGGGAAGCCCAGCGCCCGGTAGATTAGGCCGGTGTAGAAGTCGACGTTCGGGTAGAGCTTGCGCTCGACGAAGTAGTCGTCGGTCAACGCCGCCTCTTCGAGTTGCTTGGCGATGTCCAGCAACGGGTCCCCGCCCAGCTTGGCCAGGATCTTGTCGGCCTGTTCCTTGACGATCCGGGCGCGCGGGTCGTAGTTCTTGTAGACACGGTGGCCGAAGCCCATCAGCTTGACGCCCTCTTCGCGGTTCTTGACCTTTCGGACGAACTCACCGACGTCGTCGCCGCTCTCGCGGATCTGCTCGAGCATCTCGAGCACCGCCTGGTTGGCGCCGCCGTGCAAAGGCCCCCACAGCGCGTTGATGCCACCGGAGATCGAGGTGAACAGGTTGGCCCGCGACGAACCCACCAGGCGCACCGTGGACGTCGAACAGTTCTGCTCGTGATCTGCGTGCAGGATGAACAGCATGTCCAGCGCCCGAACCACCTCGGGGTCGGGCTGGTAAGGCTCGGCCGGGAAACCGAACGTCATCCGCAGGAAGTTCTCCACCAGGGACAGCGAGTTGTCCGGGTAAAGGAACGGCTGGCCGACCGACTTCTTATAGGCGTAAGCGGCGATGGTCGGCAACTTGGCCAGCAACCGGATCGTGGACAGCTCGACCTGGTTGTTGTCCATCGGATCCAGGGCGTCCTGGTAGTACGCCGACAGGGCATTCACCACGCTGGACAGCACCGGCATCGGGTGCGCGTTGCGGGGGAAGCCGTCGAAGAACCGCTTCAGGTCCTCATGCAACATCGTGTGGCGCTGAATCCGCCCGGTGAACTCGGCCAGCTGGTCGGTGCTGGGCAGCTCTCCGTAGATCAACAGGTAGCTGACCTCGATGAAGGTCGACTTCTCCGCCAGCTGGTCGATCGGGTAGCCGCGGTAGCGGAGAATCCCCGCGTCACCGTCGATGTAGGTGATGGCACTCTTGCACGCCGCGGTGTTGACGAAGCCGTTGTCGAACGTGGTGTGTCCGGTCTTGGACAGCAGCGAACCCAGTGCGATGCCGTCAGCACCTTCGGTGGCGTGGGCAATCTCCAGGTCGATCTCGCCCCCCGGGTACTTCAGAGTTGCGGTGTCGTCGGTGTCGCCCACGAGAACCCCTTTGCGCTCAGGCTGATATGGCAGCTCGCCCTAGGTGCTGCACAGGTGCACTAGGTACGTATAGGTGAAGGTAGTCGTTATCGCGACGGCCTGCCTGCGCGGGGTCGGGGTCTGCGGGTCCGACATCTGGACGAGGAGCCGAAACTCCGGTCAACGTGCTGGTTGACGGGCTTCCCTTGGCCTATCTGGCTGCGGGACTGGCTAGATCTGCGGTGCCGGGAGGACGGGGTGCGGGTCCGTTCGCCGAGAGTTAAGTAGTCGGTTACTTAAGCCCGCAGTGTCGTATCGCGAGAGTCTGGCCTGGCAAAATCAACCACTTCGGCACGGGGGAAGCTCATGTCGTTCGTAACTGCAGCGCCCGATTTGATGATTGCGGCCGCTTCAAATCTGGCCAATATCGAGTCCGCGCTCAGCGCAGCCAATAATGTCGCAAACGCTCGAACGACGGCGCTGCTTGCCGCAGGTGCCGACGAGGTGTCGGAGGCCATCGCGGCTCTGTTTTCGGCACATGGTCGCGTCTACCGAGAGCTGAGCGCGCAGGCGGCGGGTTTCCACGACCGTTTTGTACGGACGCTGACCGGGGTGGCGAACGCGTACGCCGCGACTGACGCCGCCGCCGCTCAGGCACTGCCTGCCGCGAGCCTGCAAGAGGCGTTGACGAATCTTGGCGTCGGTAACCAGGGCACTTCCAACGTCGGCAACGGCAACATCGGCAACACCAATGTGGGCAACGGAAATATTGGCAACCAAAACATCGGCGGCGGCAACGCGGGTAACGCCAACGTAGGCAGCGGGAATACGGGCAGCGGAAATGTGGGGTCAGGCAACTTCGGTAGCGGCAACATCGGATTCGGAAACAACGGCGGCAGCGCCTTTCAACCGGGCAATAACAACGTGGGATTAGGGAACGCGGGTCACGACAACGTCGGCTTCGGCAACAGCGGCATCGGGAACCGGGGCGGCGGGAACACCGGCAATTTCAACACGGGCGCTGGAAACACCGGTAACAACAACTTTGGTTTCGGAAACAGCGGAAACAACAACATCGGAATCGGGCTCACCGGTGACCACCAAGTCGGTATAAATCTTCTTGGTCTGCTGAATTCTGGCAGCGGAAACATCGGCTTCGGGAACTCGGGCACGAACAACGTCGGGTTCTTCAACTCAGGCGACGGTAATGTCGGGATCTTCAACACCGGCTCGCATTTCGGTCAACTTCCGGGCATTCACAACAACTTTGGCGTTGGAAACTCAGGCGCCGGCAACTTCGGCATCGGCAACTCAGGCACCCTTAACAGCGGCGCTGGTAATTCGGGCACACTCAACACCGGCTTCGGCAACACGGGCGGTTACAACACCGGCTATGGAAACGCCGGCTATGTCAACTCCGGGTCCTGGAATGCGGGCTACTACAACACCGGCGACGGAAACTCCGGCGACATCAACACCGGTTTGTGGAATTCGGGCCACGCCAACACCGCCATCGGATCAGCGACCGATACTGGCCTGACCCGGTCTGGCTTCAATAACACGGGCAACAATGTGTCAGGCTTCGGAAACACTGGCGACCAGATATCGGGCCTTTTCAACACGGCCAAGGGTGGCAGCGTGGTGAACCACGCGATCTCGGGCATTTCCAACTTCGCGACCGGCGGTTCGGAGATCAACGGTCGGGTGTCCGGCTTCTTCAATACGACAGTCACTGCCCCGGTCGTGGGCCAGCCGATCGGCTTGTACAGCGCATTCAGTTCAGGACTATTCAATTTCGGTAGCGGTATAGCTGGCCTGTTCAGCATCGGTCGCCTGTGACGCCGCTTCCCAGGCAGCGCGACTGCCACCGTCGCATGAGGGATACGTCATGACAACAGATGCTGTTACCCCCACCGAGCGCAACCTATGGCGCCTCCGAACCACGCGCCCAGCGCGCGGCTATGCGGTGCACTTCCTCGTCGGAACCCACGACCTGCTGAATGACTCGCAGGGTCAGGTCGTAGTGCGTGGCCACCCAGCCGATGCCCCGTTCGCAGTCGACGCGCAGCAGAGTGCCGTCCTTCGCTCTGGCGTGGCCGGTCACGTGTGGAGCGATGCCTGTCAATCCCCCGGTATCCATCATCGATCCCTCTAGTTGAGTTGTGCTCCCTGAGGAAATCGTCATCCGTGCGAACCAAGGCACGTGCAGTAGTGCGCTACTGCTTTGCGGTGTTCAGGCTGAAATCAGTGACGCGCTTTGGGGCGACTCCGCGTCGGGTATGACGCGGGACCAGCGCAGCGAGTTCGTCCCGCGTCGTGGTTCCGGTCTTCGCCATTGCCCGGTAAATGTGGCTTTCCACAGTGCGGACCGAAAGAGTCAGCCGCTCCGCGATAGCGCGGTTGGACAACCCCTGACCGATCAGCATGACGATCTCTCGTTCACGGTCAGTGAACGGCACTGGTTCGCTCGCGTCGCGAAGCGCCGGGGTCGAAGCACCACCGCATTGCTCGGCCAGCGCACTGGCGCGGGTCGCGCAACCCAACGCCGACCCCCGCAGCCCTTGATTTCGATACACAATGGCGGCGTGGGCGGCGGCATCGACCGCGGCCACTAGGTCACCCATCGCCTCGAACTCCGCTGAAAGCGCAAGCAATCGAGCAGCGTCACGGTCACTCAGAGCAGCTGACAAACGCGCGGCGAGTCTGACGCGTGGCCCCTCGACAATGTTTTCGAGCTCGCACAACCGGACCGTACCCGACCGGTCCCCGAATTGGGCGGCGGTCTGCAGGCACAGCACTTCGGCTCCCAATTGCCCTTTGGCCCGGGCGTTTTCGGCGCCGGACACCAGCATGGTGATGGCTTGGCTGGTGGCGCCCTGTCCCGCGGCCAGCCACGCCCGGGCCAGCGTGCGTTCATAGTCCAATGACCGGAACGGACGTCGCTGCTCCTCAAGGGCGGCAAGAATGACACTCGCCTCGGCGACTGAACCCCGCATAGCCAGGACCGTCGCTCGGCAGACTTGATAGCGGTATCCCCACCCCAGGGCGTGCGTGGCGGACAGCCCTACCGTGGCCCGTTCGAGCAAAGCGCTCGCGGAATCCAGTTGTCCGGCAGCACAAGCCGCGCGACCAGCGACTGCGGCGCCGAGCAGTTGAGCCGCACCGGGCAGGTCGGCGGCCTGACACTGCACCCGATGAGCTACCTGGGACGCGTCGGCGATCCGCCCGGCCAACAGCAGCGCGCTGATGTGTGAATCCGCGATGTTGAAACCCATGTGCGGCGGATCGAAAGAGCGTGCGACCGCGCGATAGCCGGCCTCGGCGACGGTAACGGCTTCGGCGGCGCGTCCCGCATCCGCCGCGAGGGTGGCCAGGACCCAGGCGATCTCAGCGCCGACGACGGCGGGCAGGTCAGCCAGGGTGAGGCTGTTCGACGCGCGTACGGCGTTATCCGGCTGGTCCGTCGCGAACCAATACACGGTGAGGAAAGCATCGATATAACTACGCGCCTGCGGTGTGGTCGTGTGCGACGCGCCGTCGATGATCGCTTTCGCCCGGGTGGGATCGCCAAGTGCCCACAGCGTGTTGCTGGCCCAAAGGAATGCCCGTCGAGCGCGTTCGATTTCGGTCAACTGTCCTGGGTCCAGCTCGGCCAATACCGCGTCGGCCTCGTCGCCACGACCCGACCATGACAAAGCATGTGCCCGCACGAAACTCGACTCGGCTCCCGCTCCGGCCCGGACCGCCCCTTCAGCGAGCCGATTCGCAAGAGGCAGATCCGCAAGCCAAACCGCGCCACGTGCCGCTTCGACGAGCAGGTCAACGTCGGGGGGAAGGTCGGAGTCCAAGCTCAGGGTTGCCCGCCGCACCGTGACGTAGATGTCGTCGCGGTCCTTGCTCGTCGCGAGTTCGGCAGCGACGAGACCGCGGAGCCGACGCAATCGGGTCGGTGCCGCTCGCTTTCGGCGTACCTCGCCGTACAGCGGGTGCGCCAGGCGTACCTGCGCGCCCTCGTCTGACGCCTCGAGCGTGATGAGGGCACGGGTGTCTGCTTCCTCGATGGCAGCGGGATCAGCGATACGCCGAAGACAGGCCAAGTCAACGGGTTCTGCGACCGCGAGCGCATCGATGACTTCACTGATCGGTCCCGGCAGAGCGCCTATCCGCGATTCGATCAACTCGACCAGGCCGGGCGGCATGACGGGATCGCCAACCCACCGCCAGTATCCGTGCTGCCGCATGATTCGACCGTCGGCAACTTCTTGCTCGACGATATTTCGCAGGTATAACAGGTTGCCGCGGGTCAGATCCCAAAGCCGCTGCGCGGCAGCGGGATCCACCGGGCCACCCAGAGCTGTCGACAGCAGCGCGGCAGATTGGTCCAGGGCCAGCGGTTGCAGGTCCAGCCGGTCGAAGTGGCCAACCGACCATATCTCTCGCACCGCAGCGGGAATGGGGACGCCATCGCGAGCGGTGAGTATTACTTTCGCCGCGCCTCGCTGCACGATCTGGTGCAGAACGAAGATCGATAGGTCGTCGAGAAGATGCACGTCGTCGACCACCAGCACCACCGAGACGCCGGGACGTGCCGCAGTGAGTGCATCGATGACTCCACGCAGCAGTTGCAGGGTGCCAGTGCCGCTCGGCGGCGCCCACGCGGTGAAAGCCCCCAGGGGAACCGCGCGCGCCGCTGAGGTGCCGACCGCCCATCGGCCTTCGCGTCCCCGGGATACGGCCGCCGACAAGGCGTCACGAGCGATCCGGCTCTTGCCGACACCGGCGGCGCCGTAAAGAAAGATCCCGGCAACGTCGGAAGCCGCGAGTGCGGCCTCGATTACCTTCATCTCCTTCGAGCGGCCCACCAGCGGCCACGACAAACGCACGTCAGCAGCGTACGTCTGATCACCGCAGACACTGGGCACATCGCGGCAAATGATCGATGGGCCGCGATGCTGCGGGCCGGCCTACTGCCTCGGGTTTGGCGCGCGATAGCGGATGAAGACCGGCGCAACGAGCACCGCCAACACCACACCGACCACGACCAGTGCCCCTCCTCCGGCCGCGGCGGCGGACGTCCCCACGACGGCGGCCGCGGCGCCATGCAAGGTGTCCGCGAGCCGGGGACCCCCACCGACCACCACGGCGAATACTCCCTGCAACCGCCCGACCACCTCGTCGGAGGCGGCCGTCTGCAGGATGGTCTGCCGGAATGCAGCCGAAATCATGTCGGCGGCACCGCCAATGGCCAGGAACGCCAACGCCGTCCACAGCACCGGTCCGGCCCTGCCATGCGCCATCCCAACGACAACGCCGAACCCCACCATCGCCAGACCCCACACGACGATCGCGACAAAGATCGTCAGGCCGTGGCGCCGGATTCCGGGCAACCAGCCCGAAAACACCCCACCGGCAACCGCGCCGACTGCTGTCGCCGCCGACAGCAATGCCATCGCCGACCCGCCGTCGATGGGAGCGCCGAAGCTCTGGTGCGCCATCTGCGGAAACAGCGCCCGCGGCATCCCCAGAATCATGGCTATCAGGTCGACGACGAATGACATCAACACCACGGTGTTGCCGGCTAGGTACCGAAAGCCCTCCAGCACCGCGCCGATCCCCCAGCGCCGGTCGCTGTCGCGTTCGGGCGCAGGGATAGGTGCCAGCCGAAAGGTCGCCCAGATCGGCAACAGGCAGCAGATCGCATCGATCAGGTACAGCGAGGACAGGTCGACCCAGTTCAGCAGCACACCCGCCAACAGCGGGCCGGCTATGGCACCGATCTGGCTTACGGTCATATTCAGCGCGTTTGCGGCGGGCAGTTGGTCCCCGGGCACCATTCGCGGAATCGCCGCCGATCGCGCCGGTGAATTGACGGCAAAGAATGCCTGTTGCACCGCCAACAGGCAGAACACCACCCACACGTCGTTCACCGCCAGCACCGCTTGCAACCACAACAGCAGTGAGGCCAGCGCCAACCCGCACGACGCGACGATCAACAGCAGGCGTCGATCCATCGCGTCCGCCCAGGCCCCACCCAGCAGTCCGAACACCATCAGCGGCAACAACGCGAACAGGCCGGCCAGTCCGACGTAGGCGGAGTTCTGGGTCAGGGCATAGATCTGCACCGGCACCGCGAAAATCGTCAGATTGGCCCCGATGACCGTCGGGATGCCGGAAACCCAGAGTCGGCGGAAGTCGGGCGTGCGCAGCGGCGTGGTGTCCGCGAAGAGCTGCATCGTCGATGAGCGTAACCGCTGGCCCGGTCCGCCCAGGGTCAGGGCTGCAGGCGCTCCACCTGGCCGTCAATCAACCGAATCCGGTTGTGTACCCGGTCTTCCCGGCCCTGCCAGAACTCGACCACCTCGGGCGCAATGAGGTAACCGCCCCAATTGGGCGGCACCGGCACCTGGTCGGAGTCGGCGAAGCGGGCGGTCACCTCGGCGAGCTGCTCCAGCAATGCCCCCCGCGACGCGATCGGCCAGGATTGGTGCGATGCCCAGGCGCCCAGCTGCGAGCCGCGAGGACGTTTGGACCAGTAATCTTCGGTAACCTGCCGATCTACCTGGTGCACCGGTCCCCGAATATGGATCTGTCGGCCCAGCAAATACCACGGGAAGGTCGCCGACGCATACGGCGTCGCGGCCAACTCAAGCCCCTTGGCGGAGTCGTAGTTGGTGAAGAACGTTATCCCGGTCTCCTCGACGCTCTTGCACAACACCGAGCGGCTGACCGGCTTGCCGTCCTTGACGGTGGCCAGCACCATGGCGTTGGGTTCGGCGATTCCGGCTTGTTCGGCGTCATTCATCCAGGTGCGGAACAGTGCGAGCCAACCGTCGACGAGCCAGTCCGCATCCAGGTCGGGACTGCCGTCTTTTTCGACTGATCCGTACTCCACCCGCATCCCCGCCAGGCGCCGCTCGTCCGGTCCCGTCACCGTCCCCACGCTACTCGGCGGCGGTTACCGACCGGTAGCAGGCGACTCAGGCACAGGTGCAAGAATCTGGCCATGACTGTGGTCCCGGAGGATTTTGTCCCAGGCCTGGAAGGCGTCGTGGCCTTCACAACCAAGATCGCCGAACCGGACAAGGACGGCGGCGCGCTGCGCTACCGCGGCGTCGACATCGAGGACCTGGTAGGCCGAGGGGTCACGTTCGGTGACGTGTGGTCGCTTCTGGTCGACGGTGACTTCGGTCGAGGTTTGCCGCCGGCCGAACCGTTTCCGCTACCGATTCATACCGGGGATGTGCGCGTCGACGTGCAGGCCGGCCTGGCCATGTTGGCACCGATCTGGGGCTACAAGCCGCTGCTGGACACCAACGAGCCCACTGCCCGCGATCAGCTCGCCCGGGCGTCGGTCATGGCACTGTCCTACGTCGCTCAATCCGGGCGCGGCATCTACCAGCCCGCGGTCCCGCAGCGAATGATCGACGAATGCTCTACTGTCACAGCGCGTTTCATGACGCGCTGGCGAGGCGAGCCAGACCCCAAGCACATCGAGGCGATCGACGCCTACTGGGTGTCGGCCGCCGAACACGGAATGAACGCCTCCACTTTCACCGCGCGGGTGATCGCCTCGACCGGGGCGGACGTGGCGGCAGCCCTGTCCGGGGCGATCGGGGCGATGAGCGGTCCACTGCACGGCGGGGCCCCGGCGCGCGTGCTGCCGATGATCGAAGAGGTCGAGCGCACCGACGACGCCCGTGGTCTGGTCAAGGGCATCTTGGACCGCAAGGAGAAGCTGATGGGCTTCGGGCACCGGGTCTATCGCGCCGAGGACCCCCGCGCCCGGGTGCTGCGAGCGACGGCCAAGCGACTCGGTGCGCCGCGTTACGAGGTCGCGGCGGCCGTCGAGGAAGCCGCCTTGGCCGAGTTGCGGGAGCGCCGTCCAGACCGGGCGATCGAGACGAACGTCGAGTTCTGGGCCGCGGTGATCCTGGACTTCGCCGGGGTTCCGGCCAGCATGATGCCTGCCATGTTCACCTGTGGCCGCACCGCCGGATGGTGTGCCCACATCCTGGAACAGAAGCGTCTCGGCAAGTTGGTGCGCCCGTCGGCGATCTACATCGGTCCCGGGCCGCGCAGCCCGGAGTCCGTCTCGGGCTGGAACCACGTTTCGACCTCGGCGTAGGCACTGGCGCTAGTACGCGTTAGAACAACCCGCTGCTCTAAGGCCATACGGGCTGATAGGCGGGACAGGTGCTGGGCGTGATGCCGCGCACCGTCAGGGCGGTTGTCGGAGGGTGGCGTTACGGTCCCGGTGTGCGGGCGTAAGTGCGGAGCGCAGTGAGAAAAGCGCGATGAGAAAAGCGCGATGAAAAGCGCGATGAGAAAAGCGGCCGCGCTTAGTCAGTACCCGTGAGCCCTGGGCGGGCCCTACCAACAACAGAGGAGTGACAATGGCCATCAACGTCGAACCCGCACTGTCCCCACACCTCGTCGTGGACGATGCTGCTGCCGCGATCGACTTCTATGTCAAAGCGTTCGACGCCGTCGAACTGGGCCGGGTGCCGGGTCCGGACGGGCGACTGGTTCACGCCGCGGTACAGATCAACGGCTTCACCGTGATGCTCAACGATGACTTCCCGGAGATGTGCAACGACCAATCGATGACACCGAAGTCACTCGGTGGCACTCCGGTCACAATCCACCTCACTGTCACTGACGTCGAGACGAAGTTCCAGCGCGCGATCGACGCCGGAGCGACGGTCATCATGCCGCTGGCGGACCAGTTCTGGGGTGACCGTTACGGGGTGCTTGCCGATCCGTTCGGGCACAACTGGTCGCTCGGTCAGCCGGTGCGCGAGGTCAGCATAGAGGAGTTGCGGGAGGCGATGTCGGCTCAGTCCGGCTAAGCCAGATCGCGCAGCCGCGCCAGCAGGCGTCGTCGTTTTGGTGGCGGTGCCTGCTCGGCGGCGGCCGCGACTGCGAGCATGTCGGCGGTGTCGGTGAATTTCTTGCGCGGCCGTCCGTCTCGGCCGCCCCGCTCAACTTCGGCGGCGTCGATGGCGCGCCATCCTGCGGAGTCGACGACGTCGGGCTGCCGGGCGGCTACCAGCTCCGCCAGCCCCGCCGGCCCCGCCACGGGGTCGGTCAGTTTGCCGGCATTGAAGTCGGACACCAGCGCCTGCACGGTCTCGAATGAGCACGACTTGTTGGTGCCGATGAAGCCGGTGGGACCGCGTTTGATCCAACCCGCGACGTAAGTGCCGGTGACCGACTGGCCGGTACCCGGGTCGACGACGCGGCCACCATCGTTGGGCACCACGGCACCGGATTCGTCGAACGGTAGGTCACGAATCGCTCTGCCGCGGTAGCCAATCGACGTCAACACCAATCCGGCATCGAGCCGACGCAGCTCGTCGGTACCGGTGACCTGAAACTCCACACCGTCGGCACGCCGGTCACCGAGCACCCGGTGCGGCGTCAACGCGTATGCCAGCCGGATGCGTCGCCGTGTCACGGGCGCCGAACCGTCGCCCAGCGTGCTCAGGATCTCCAGCTTGCTCTTGGTCAACGAATCTGAGACCGCGGCCAGATCCCTGCGCACCCGGTCATGGTCTTCGGGATCCAGGACCACTTCGGCGGTACCCGTCAGCCCCACCAACTCGGGCAGGGTGAACGCTGAGTGGGCCGGCCCGCGGCGAGCAGCGATCACCACCTCGCGAACCGCCGATTCACGGAATGCCTCAAGCGCGTGGTCGGCAATGTCGGTGTGCGCCAAGTCATCCGGGTCGGCAGTAAGCACCCGTGCGACATCGAGGGCCACGTTGCCGTTGCCGACGATCACGACACGCTCGTGGCTGAGATCAACCGGTAGTTGGGTGTAGTCCGGGTGCCCGTTTATCCACGCGACCAACTCGGTCGCCGTGCCCGTGCCGGGCATCCCCATTCCCTCTACCTCGAGCCGACGGTCGTCGGGGGCGCCGACCGCATACAAGACCGCGTGATGATGGGCCAACAAGTCGGCATGGCTCACCTGCTTGCCGACCTCGACATTGAGGTAGAACCGAAGACGAGGATGGCCGGCTACCCGATCGAAGAGCTGCGTGACCTTCTTGGTGTGCTGATGATCGGGTGCCACACCCGCGCGCACCAAACCGTAAGGCGTCGGCAGCTTCTCGAAGACATTGACGCGCACGCCATGTTGGATCAACAGCTCGTCGGCCGCATACATAGCCGCCGGTCCGGACCCGACGATCGCCACCGTCAACGGGTGCGGGTGCGCTCGTACCTGGGCAGCGGGGATAACCGGGGCAAGTTTTGATGTCGGTGGCAGCTTCACACCGGCGGGCCGCTCGGGGTAGAACGAGGCATTGATCTCGACGAACGGCAGTTGAGCCGAATCCAGTCGGCTGTCGGGAACGATCGCACCGACGGGGCAGGCACTCACGCAGGCACCGCAGTCCACGCAGGCAACCGGGTCGATGTAGAGCATCTCCGAGGTGGCGAACCCCGGCTCATCCGGTGAGGGATGGATGCAATTGACCGGGCACGCGAAGACGCAGGACCCGTCATTGCAGCAGGACTGAGTTATTACGTGCGGCATGAGAATTGACCTTCAGGCCCCAGCAGGGCCGGTGTAAGTTACGCCGCCGTGACGGGGGCCAGGCGCTGGCGCTGCGGCTCACTGCGGTAACGCGACGGCTTGCCGTTGATCTTGCAGAGTCGCCACATCAGCCGAGCAGAGCGATTCTCCATCAGCCCGGTGTCGTAGGCCAGCATGCGGACGTCGGAAAACATGTCGCGCAACCACTTTCGTGACTCCGGCGACCGGAAGAAGATCTCCTTCTTCACCGAACGCGGGATATCAAACTCCTGCCAGAAAACCTTGGGCGGGATCAGGATTGCGTTGCATAAAATCCGCATCGTCAGCGGGAAGAACAGCGAAACCCAGAACCGCTGCCATTTGGTCAAGTGCGGCAAGCGCTTCCGAAGAAACTCGTGGGCGAAGGAGATGTGCCGCGCTTCCTCGGCCACGTGAATGGCCATCACCCGCTCCATGATGGGGTGCAACGACTTACCTTCGCGCAGAACCTGTTTCTGGGTATGGTCGATCGGCTCCTCCCCGGCGAGCACACCGATGAAGAAGGCCACCGGCAGTGGACCGGCCACCAACGGAATCACGGGCGAAATCCAGCGCAGCCGCCGCGGCATTCCCGGCACGTCGGCACCGACGCGGTTCACCATCTCCTGAAACATCATGGTGTGGTTGCACTCTTCGACCGATTCGTGCAAGCAGTATCGGTATTCCGGCGATCCGTTGGGCACCCAGAAGGTGTAGTTCATCAAGCCACGGATCAGGATGGACTCGAAGTGCAGCCCCACCTTGGCCACGTTGGCCTGTCGCCACATCCCGATCTTGATTTTCTTTTCGTCGGTTTGTGCCTGATACCAAGGGTGCCGACCCAGCGGATCGGTCGCCGGCAGGATCCACCTGGGGTCGTTGTCAGTGACTGCGAACTCGGGTGAATCCCAGTCGATATCGGTATAGGGGTTGAAATTTCGCCGCACCGATCCCTCAGACAGGGTGGCGAGCATGTCCACGTATTCGGTGTCGTCCCGCACTTCCATGTTGCGGCGCCACCGCCGAACCATGCGCGTCCTGGCTTGTCCAACAGCCATGAGCAGCCTCCTCGGTGCCTGTGTGGATAGGACGTGTAATAAATACGGTACCGGCGGTACTGGCAATTAACCAGACCTGCAGGAGGCACTGTGGCCTAGCCCGAATCGCGCCGCCTTTGTGGCCTAAGTCACAGCACCGGCCCGTTCAGCTAGCGCGCAGCCTGGCTCACTACCCTGATGACCATGGCTGACCAGCTCGAGATTCCCGCCGACCTCAAACCCCGCGATGGCCGTTTCGGTTGTGGCCCGTCGAAGGTCCGACCCGAACAACTTCAGGCGCTGAGCACCACCGCGGCGGAGCTGTTCGGTACTTCGCACCGCCAGGCGCCGGTAAAAAACCTGGTAGGGCGGGTCCGATCGGGTCTGGCGGAGCTGTTTTCGGCACCCGACGGCTATGAGGTGGTGCTCGGCAACGGCGGCGCGACCGCATTTTGGGACGCCGCTGCGTTCGGCCTGATCGACAAGCGTTCGCTGCACCTGACCTACGGCGAATTCAGCTCGAAGTTCGCTTCGAGTGTCGCCAAGAACCCGTTCGTAGGCGACCCGATCATCGTCAAGGGAGACCCGGGCAGCGCGCCCGAGCCGCAGTCGGACCCGTCGGTCGACGTGATCGCCTGGGCGCACAACGAGACATCGACCGGCGTCGCGGTGCCGGTTCGTCGCCCCGCCGATTCCGGTGACGCCCTGGTCGTGATCGACGCCACGTCGGGCGCCGGTGGGCTGCCGGTCGACATCACCGACGTCGACGCCTACTACTTCGCCCCGCAGAAGAACTTCGCCAGCGACGGCGGCCTGTGGCTGGCCGTCATGAGCCCGGCGGCGCTGTCCCGCGTCGAGGCGATCGCGGCGTCGGGACGCTGGGTTCCCGACTTCCTGTCCCTGCCCATCGCGGTGGAGAACAGCGTGAAAAACCAGACCTACAACACCCCGGCGATCGCCACGCTGGCCCTGATGGCCGAGCAGGTCGACTGGCTGCTGAGCAACGGCGGCCTGGACTGGGCGGTCAAGCGAACGGCGGATTCGTCGCAGCGGTTGTACTCGTGGGCGGAAGATCGCTCCTACACCACCCCGTTCGTCGCGGATCCCGCGCTGCGCTCGCAGGTGGTGGGCACGATCGACTTCGTCGACGACGTGGACGCCGGCGCGGTGGCCAAGATCCTGCGCGCCAACGGCATCGTAGACACCGAGCCGTACCGCAAACTCGGTCGCAACCAATTGCGAATCGCGATGTTCCCGGCGATAGACCCCGACGACATCAGCGCCCTCGTGGCATGCGTCGACTGGGTGGTCGAGCGGCTCTAGACGCGGCCCCAATCAAGGCCGTTATCAGCCCGCAACAATCCAGCGTGTCAGCACGGGTTGCAGAGGTCCACTGCGTTAAAGTGCGCAGGTAATGGGTCCGGCGCTGACCTGCACGGAACCTGCGAGGAGAAGCCATGCGGGAACTCAAAGTGGTTGGGCTCGACCCCGACGGCAAATTCGTCCTCTGCGAGGGTGCCAGCTCGGCGGAGAAGTTCAGACTTCCGGCCGACGACCGGTTACGGGCCGCGCTGGACGGCCGGCCGATCCCGCCGGAGCAGCCGCCTCTCGACATCGTCGTCACAAACATGCTCAGCCCCAAGGAGATTCAAGCCAGGATCAGGGCCGGGGCTTCTGTCGAACAAGTGGCCGCCGCATCGGGATCGGATCTGGCCCGTATCCAGCGGTTCGCCAACCCGGTATTGCTGGAGCGTTACCGTGCCGCAGAGCTGGCCACCGCCTCACACCCGCTCCTGGCCGACGGTCCGGCGGTGCTGACTTTGCTCGAGACCGTCACCATGGCGTTGGTGGCGCGTGGCCTGAGCGCTGAGAAACTCAGCTGGGACGCCTGGCGCAACGAAGACAGCCGATGGACGGTGCAGCTGGGATGGCAAGCCGGCCGCTCGGACAACGTGGCGCATTTCCGCTTCACGCCCGGCGCGCACGGCGGCATCGTGACCGCCGTCGACGACGCAGCCAGTGAGCTGATCGACCCCGACTTCAAACCTCGGCAGTTGGCGCCCGTCGCGCGACTCGCCTTCGACGCCTCCGAAAACCCGGACACGACCGCGAAACCTGCACCCCCGGCGGCTCCCCCGGCACCGAACGCGACCGACACACCCGCTGGGCCGTCGGCACCGGTCGAACAACCGGCCAGCCGGCGCGGCAAACCCGCCATCCCGGCGTGGGAGGACGTGCTGCTGGGCGTGCGCTCCGGCGGCCAGCGCTAGCGGCTACGCCCTTACTGGCTCAGCGTTAGCGCGACCAGCGCCAGCCACGCCCCGGCTACGCCGACTCCCGCGCCCAGCACGAACCACCGCAGCACCAATTTGCTTCTCCAGCCCCAGAACGTCGGCGCCAATCCGCCGACGGCCACCAGGTTCAGGCCCACCGCCAGCAGCGGGTGCACGCGGATCAACCCCAGACTGAGCACCACGATCGCTGCGCCAGTGACCGCAGCGACGAAGCCGGCGACCGCCAAACCCGTTGCCCAGGGAACGGACTCGTCGTTCACGACGCGAGCCTAACGCGCTCGTAGAACGCCACCGCCGCGGCCGTCGCGACGTTGAGCGAGTCGGTTCCACGTGACATCGGGATGCGTACCCGCATGTCACTGATCCGCAGCGCAGCGCTGGTCAGCCCCGGCCCTTCCGCGCCAACCAGCAACGCGACCGGTTCGTCCTGCACCTCGGCCATTGCCTCCGGCAGGCCACGAGCGTCGCCCTGCGGGGTCATCGCCAGCAGCCGGAACCCGGTGCTTCGAAGCGTCAACAGGTCCCTCGGCCAGTCATCGGCGCGGGCATACGGCACCAGCAACGCATGCCCCATAGACACTCGCACCGCGCGGCGGTACAGCGGGTCGGCACAGCCGCTGCCGAAGACCACGGCATCGACACCCAGGCCCGCGGCGTTGCGGAAGATCGAACCCAGGTTCTCGTGATCATTGACGCCTTCGAGCACTACGACGGTGCGTGCGCCGTCGACGACTTCGGCGACGCTGGGCTCAGGGACCCGGCTCGCAGCGGCCAACACACCCCTATTGAGATGGAATCCCACCGCCTGCGCCATAACCTCGGCGGAGGTCCGGTAGTAGGGTGCTGGCGCGCCGACCAGGTCATTTTTGAGTTCCTGCAATCTGCGATCGGTGCCAAGCAGGGCGCGAGGGGTGAACCGCGACGCCAGCATGCGCTGCACGACGAGCACCCCCTCGGCGATCACCAGTCCCTTGCCGGTCGGCAGGTCGGGCCGGCGATCGATGCTGTTCAGGTCGCGGAAATCGTCGAGACGCGGGTCGTCGGGGTCGGTGACGTCCTGAACGTCGAGGCCGGGTGCAGGCGCAGTCACGGGCTTTCGTCGACCAGAGCCGAGATCAGGTCGGCGGCATTGCGCAGGATGTCCCGTTGCCCGTCGTCCAAGGTCGCTAACCGTTCAGCCAGCCACTCCTGCCGAGCCCGCCGGGCTGCTTTGACCAACTCGGCACCCGATTCGGAGACCGAAACCAGCACCTGCCGCCCGTCGACCGGGTGCGGCGCACGGTCGACCAGGCCCTCGTCGGCCAGTGAGGCGATCACCCGAGTCATCGACGGAGGCCGGACTCGTTCGCGGATGGCCAGCGCCCCGGGCGTCATAGCGCCCTCGTTGGCCAGGGTGGTCAGTGCCGACAACTGGGACAACGACACGGGTGCCGACGGGTTGCGAAACCGGAGTTGGCGGGCCAACCGCATGACCGCCAACGACAAATCGGCAGCTAGCCGCGCATCGCTGTCAGGCACAGCGCGAGGTTACAACGTTATTTCCGAAAGTTGGCTAAGAATCGACGAACACCGTCGCTGTCAGGCAGGGCCAGGCAAACAGAACCGGTGGTCTGCCCGTCAGGCCGTAGGGGCTGCGCGGCTATGTTGAAAGCGATGAGTAACCAGTCCGAACCCGAACCACCACCGCTGCCACCGGCGCTGCTCGCGGTGTGGCCGGTAATTCTGGTCGGCGCACTGGGCTGGCTGGTCGCCGTGGGCGCCGCATTCCTGCTGCCGACCCTCCAGACGTGGCGACCGGTGACGGTCGCCGGACTCGGGGTCACGGCGCTCGGCACCAGCATCTTCGTCTGGCAACTCGCCGCAGCCCGCCGTGGTGCCCGCGGCGCCCAATCCGGACTGGAAACCTATCTCGACAAGAAATGACATCCGGCAACGCGTAGGAGGACACGAATGGTAGCCCCGCTGCTCCAGACTTCGATCGACATCGATGCACCACCCGCCAAGGTTTGGGAATTGATCTCCGACCTGCGGCGCATGCCCGAGTGGAGCCCGCAATGTCGCTGGATGCGTCAGTTCGGTCCGCTACGCACCGGGACGCGCACACTGAACATGAACCGACGGAACCGGTTGTTCTGGCCCACCACCAGCACCATCGTCGAGGTGATACCCGAGCAGAAGCTGGCGTTTCGAGTGGACGCCAACCGGACCATCTGGAGTTACGAACTCGAACCCCACGGCGAGGGCACCCGGGTGACCGAAAGTCGTCACGCAGAAAATGGCGTGACTGCGTTCTCCAGCATGACGGTCAACACGGTGATGGGCGGGACCGAAAACTTCGAACGTGAGCTGGTCGAGGGTATGAACGCGTCGCTGGCAAAGATCAAGGCCGCCGCCGAGAACAGCTAATCGTCGGCAGGTTCGCCGGCCTCGGCAGACGAAGTGGCCGGTGTTTCCACGACGTCGAGCACACCGTCGTCGTAAGGCTCGTACATCGGTGATCCGGTACCCGCGGGGGCCGGGGTGTCGGAATGAGCGCCGCAGCCATAGTGCTTGTCGACGACGTGCCCGTCTGCGGATAGCTCGTTCCCGCAGACCCCGAACATCGTGCCCAGGGAGCCGGCCAGCGGCAAGAAGAATCCGCAATCGCGGCACACCCGCTTGGTCGAGCGCGACATCGCCGAGTCGGGACCGAAATCCCCTTCGTGCCATCGTTCGGCCGCCTCGGCGCGACCCCAGGCGCTCATCACCCAACGCCGACCCAGGCCGATCTCGGCGGCCACCTCGTCGACCTGCGGATCCCCGCTGGCGCTGTAGCCGGGCACCAGCCGCGGGTCATCCTTGACCGGCGCCAGCAGGTCACCGGGGCTCAGATCTCCGGCCCGCACCCGCTGGTCCCAAGGCACCCACTCGGGTGCCAGCAGCGCGGTCGGTCCCGGGATCAGCACCACCTCACTGATCGTGGCGCGGTCGGCGCCGGCGTAGCCGGCGACCACAACTGCCCATTGCCAGCCCTGGTAGCCGGGCACGTGCGCAAGGAATCGGTGGGTGGCAGCATTCGGATCCTCGTAGGTGACCCCCAGGTAATCGCCGACGGAATCCGGCCCGCTGAATTCCGCCACCGCGGTTCGGGCCTGCTCAGCCGCACCTGTCAGCACTCCGGCCAGTTCATCCGGCCACTCGGCCACGGTCACAGCACCGCCTTCGCGGGCGGTCTCGTCGCTGGGTCCGGTCACAATGTCACCTTAACGTCACCGGGCTCGGTGCCGCTGCCGACTGTGCACCGCCCGACCGTCGGGAGACACGGACCGGCGAGCCGCACCCGGTTTCCTCCGCAGCGACCCGGCATAGGACAGAATTGAATGGTGTCTGCAGGGCGAGGTGACCATCCGGGCCGAATGGCTCCTCTGCCGGGCCAACGGACCCGCAATGGGCCACCTGGATCGTTCGAACAGCATCCGGGGATGGCCAACTATCCTGCCCAGGATGATCGCGGCGCCGACCACCGGCGCACCCGACGCCCCCCGCCGATGCCCAGTGCCAACCGCTATCTGCCGCCACTGGGCGAAGAGCCACCCGACCGCGCCAGCGATCCTCCGCCGCAACGGGGTTACACCAACGGTGAACGCATCACCGTTACCCGCGCAGCGGCGATGCGTAGCCGAGAAATGGGCTCCCGGATGTACTGGATGGTGCAACGCGCCGCCACCGCCGACGGTGCCGACAAGTCGGGGCTGACGGCGCTGACGTGGCCGGTTATGGCGAACTTCGCTGTCGACTCCGCGATGGCAGTGGCCTTGGCGAACACGTTGTTCTTCGCAGCGGCGAGCGGTGAAAGTAAATCCAAAGTCGCGCTGTACCTGTTGATCACCATCGCACCGTTTGCCGTGATCGCACCGCTGATCGGACCGTCGCTGGACAAACTGCAGCACGGCCGGCGGGTCGCGTTGGCCCTGTCGTTCGCGCTGCGCACGGCGCTGGCATTGGTGCTGATAATGAATTACGACGGGGCCAGCGGTAGCTTTCCGCCTTGGGTGTTGTATCCCTGCGCGCTGGCCATGATGGTGTTCTCGAAGTCGTTCAGCGTGCTGCGCAGCGCGGTGACGCCGCGGGTGATGCCGCCGAGCATCGACCTGGTCCGGGTCAATTCGCGGCTCACCGTGTTCGGGTTGCTCGGCGGGACTATTGCCGGCGGAGCCATCGCCGCCGGCGTCGAATTCGCCTGCACGCATTTGCTCAACATGCCGGGTGCACTGTTCGTCGTCGTGGGCATCACGATCGTCGGTGCCCTGTTGTCGATGCGGATTCCGAGTTGGGTCGAGGTGACCGCCGGCGAAGTTCCGGCCACCTTGTCCTACCACCGCCACAGCGATGCGTTGCACCGCAGTTGGCAGGAAGGCGCCAAGCAGGTCGGTGGCAAGCTTCGACAGCCATTGGGCCGCAACATCATCACTTCGTTGTGGGGGAACTGCACCATCAAGGTCATGGTCGGGTTCCTGTTCCTGTATCCCGCATTCGTCGCGAAGGCGCACGACGCCGACGGATGGGTCCAGTTGGCCATGCTGGGGATCATCGGCGCGGCCGCCGCGATCGGCAATTTCGCCGGCAACTTCGCCAGTGCCCGGCTGAAACTGGGCCGGCCCGCCGTGCTCGTGGTGCGCTGCACCCTGGTGGTCACCGCGTTCGCGCTGGCCGCCGCGGTAGCCGGCAACCTGGTGGTCGCGGCGGTCGCGACCCTCATCACCTCCGGGTCGAGCGCCATTGCGAAGGCTTCGCTGGACGCCTCGTTGCAGCATGATCTGCCTGAAGAGTCGCGCGCCTCGGGTTTCGGCCGATCCGAGTCGACCCTGCAACTGGCCTGGGTGCTGGGCGGCGCGGTCGGGGTCTTGGTGTACACCGAATTGTGGGTGGGGTTCACCGCGGTCAGTGCGCTGTTGATCCTCGGCCTGGCTCAGACGATCGTCAGCTTCCGGGGTGACTCGCTGATCCCCGGTCTCGGCGGCAATCGGCCGGTCATGGTCGAGCAGGAGGGCGGGCGTCGAGGCGCTTCGACGGGTGCGATGCCGCGGTGAAACGTACTGGGGTGATGCTCACGGTCGCCATGCTGGTGCTGGCCATCGCAGCGGGCATCGGGACCTGGCTGCTGTTGCGGCCTTCCGGTCCGCATTGGCCGATGGTCAGCGCCTACTCGCACGGCCAGTCCACCCGGGTAGGGCCATACATGTACTGCAACGTGCTCAACCTCAACGACTGCCAGACGCCGCAGTCACAGGGTGAACTGCGGGCGACCGAACGTTATCCGGTGCAGCTCTCGGTGCCCGATGCAATTGGCCGGGCCCCGTGGCGATTACTGCAGATCTATGACGACCCGACCAACACCGCGACGACGTTCTTTCGCCCGAACTCCCGGCTGGCGCTTACCATCCCGACCGTCGACCCGCATCGGGGACGGTTGGCGGGGCTGGTCGTGCAGCTACTGACGCTGGTGGTCGACGACGGCGAACTACGGGAAGCCCCGCACGCGGAATGGTCGGTGCGACTGAACTTCTGAGGTGGCTGCCTCGGGCCTGAACACGCCGAGAGTGCATTCAGGGCTTTGCCTGTGCGCTCAGGGCTTTGCCTGTGCGCTCAGGGCTTTGTCTGTGCATTCACGGCTTTGCCTGTGCGCTCAGGGCTTTGTCTGTGCATTCACGGCTCTGTCTGTGCGCTCACGGCTTTGCCTGTGCGCTCACGGCTCTGTCTGTGCATTCACGGCTTTGCCTGTGCGTCCTGGGTGGGAAAATCACTGATTTCGCGGCCGTATCTGCACTCTCAACGCCCAGGGCGCACACTAGGTACGCGTGGCGCAGAGGCCGCTACGCGCCGTGACCGGCCGGCACCCGCTCCCCTTCGGGAGTGGGTCCGGGCGGGGTACCATCGCCAAACGGTCTGCCGCCCAACTCCTCCCGCCCATGTGCGGACAACCAGCCCGACAGGTCCGGCCCCTTCGGAACGATCCCGGTGGGGTTGATGTCGGCGTGCACGATGTAGTAGTGCTGCTTTATCTGCACGAAGTCGGTGGTGTCCCCAAAACCCGGGGTCTGGAACAAGTCTCGGGCATACGCCCACAGCATCGGCATCTCGGACAGCTTGGTGCGATTGCATTTGAAGTGCCCGTGATACACCGGATCGAAGCGTGCGAGCGTGGTGAACAACCGCACATCCGCCTCGGTAATGGTGTCCCCCACCAGGAAACGCTGGTTGGCCAGCCGATCGCTCACCCAGTCCAGTGCGGTGAACAACCGGTCATAGGCCGCCTCGTACGCTTCCTGTGAACCGGCGAAGCCGCAACGGTAGACCCCGTTGTTGATCTCGGTGTAGATCCGGGTGCTCACCTCGTCGATCTCGTCGCGCAACTCTTCGGGATACAACTGCGGCGCACCGTCGCGGTGGTAGGCGGTCCACTCGGTGGAGAAGTCGAGCGTTATCTGGGCGAAGTCGTTGGTAACCACTGCCCCACTCGGGACATCGACGATCGCCGGGACAGTGATGCCCTTTTTGTAGTCCGGGAAGCGCTTGAAGAACGCGTCTTGCAACCGCGGGATCTTGAGCACCGGGTCCACGCCACCGGGATCGAGGTCGAAGGTCCAGCTGCGCTGGTCGTGGGTTGGGCCGCAAAATCCAATGGAAAGAACAGATTCCAGGCCTAGCAAGCGGCGAACGATGATGGTGCGATTCGCCCATGGACATGCCCGGGCGACAATCAACCGGTAGCGGTCCGGCTCCACCGGGTAACCGTCTCGCCCGTCCGCGGTGATCCGGGTGGTGATGTAGTTGGTGTCGCGATTGAATTCGCCCGTTCCGGCAACATAAGAGCCCATTACTCCGCCTCAGAGGTTGGATGCGGTCGGTTGTGAAGAGGTGAACCGACGGGCCAGGTTCGACTCGGTAGACGGACCAGGTTCCCACGGCGCAATCCATGGCCCAGTCCCCTCCGACTGGTCGATTATTCCGTCTTCCAGCCAGCTGTAGCGACCGTCCAGCACGTCGTTCGTCAGCCGCACATCGCCGCTGTCGGTGTTGGTCCACAACTCCTCGAACAGCGCTTCAACTCGCAAAGTCGCTTGCTGGCAGAACAATTCGGCTAGTTCGTAGGCTTGCTGACCGACCACGGGATCAGCTGTGCGTTGCGCCTCCGCGCGAACGCATACCGCAGCCATTGCGAACAATTCGGCGCCGACGTCGACAATGCGGCCGAGGAAACCCTGCTTCTGCTCCAGCTTGGCCTGCCAGCGTGCCATCCCATAGAAGGTGTTGCGGGCCAACTTTCGGCTGGAGCGTTCGACGAACCGCAAATGCGATGCCAGCGGACCGAACTCACGGTACGAAGTCGGCCGTTGGCCCTCACCGAAGACCAACTTGGGCAACCACTTTGCGTAGAAGCCGCTGGCACCCACTGCGGCAGCGGCCTTCTGCCGCAAGTCGGCGTCCGCCTTGGCGAGGTCACCGGCGGCATTCAAGTGCGCGTCCACCGCCTCCCGGGCAATGAGCAACCGCATGATCTCGCTGGCACCTTCGAAGATGCGGTTGATCCGCAGGTCGCGCAGGCACTGCTCAACCGGCGCCGCGCGTTCCCCGCGCGCCGCCAGCGACTCCGCCGTCTCGTACCCGCGGCCGCCGCGGATCTGCATCAGATCATCGGCTATGACGCAGGCCATCTCGCTGCACCACAGCTTGGCCAGCGCCGCTTCGATCCGAATGTCGTTGCGGCCCTCGTCGGCCATCTGCCCCGACAATTCGACCACCGCATCCAGGGCGTAAGTGGTCGCGGCCATGAATGCGATCTTGCGGGCCACCGCCTCGTGCTTGCCGACCGGCTTGCCCCACTGCACGCGTTCACTGGACCACTCGCGCGCAATCTTCAACGACCATTTGGCCGATCCCGTCACCATCGCGGGTAACGCCAGCCGCCCAACGTTGAGGGTGGTCAACGCGATCCGCAGACCGTCGCCTTCACGGCCGATCAGATTCTCGGCGGGAACGCGCACCCGATGCATCCTGGTCACGCCGTTCTCGATGCCGCGCAGCCCCATGAACTGGTTACGCCGCTCCACGGTGATCCCGGGTGAATCGGCTTCCACGACAAAGGCACTGATGCCCCCTCGATGTCCGTCGCTCTTGGGAACGCGGGCCATCACCACCAGCAGGTCGGCGACCACCCCATTGGTGGTCCACAGCTTCACGCCTTCAAGTTCGTAGGCCTGGCCGTCGTCGACGGGTGTCGCGGTGGATCCCAGCCGCGCCGGGTCGGATCCCACGTCCGGCTCGGTGAGCAGGAACGCCGAGACCGCCCCGGCTGCACACCGCGGCAGGAACTTCCGCTTCTGCTCCTCGCTCCCGGCCAACTTGAGCGGCTCGGGTACCCCGATCGACTGGTGCGCCGACAGCAACGCCCCAAGGCTGGGGTGCACGCTCGACACCAGCATCAGCGCGCGGTTGTACGCGACCTGCGACATGCCGAGGCCGCCGTACTCCGTCGGGATCTTCATGCCGAAGCAACCCAGTTCGGCTAAGCCCTTGACGTATTCATCGGGAATCCGTGCCTCGCGCTCGATCACGCTGCCTTCGACGCCACCGAGAAAGTCCTTCAGTTTCTGCAGAAACTCCCGGGTGCGTGTCTCATCGGCGGCTGCCGGCGTGGGGAAGGGGTGGATCAGCTCCAACGGGAAGCGGCCGAGAAACAATTCCTTGGCAAAAGATGGCTTATCCCAACCGCTTTCGCGGGATTCCTCCGCGACGGCTCTGGCCTGTTCCTCGGTGACCTCTTGCTGTGCCATTTGCCGCCGCCTCCTTGCTGACGCATCCCGATGTGACCGGAATACCCGCTGGGCGTGAGGATACGCCGGCAACTGCGCGCCTAAGCGTCGAACTCCCGGGCCACGGCCTTCACTACTTCGCTGATTTGGCGCGCCGTCTTGCGATCCGGGTAACGACCCTTGCGAAGTTCCGGCTGCACGGTGCTTTCCAGCAGCGTGATCATGTCCTCGACCATGCCGTGCAGTTCGTCGGGACTGTGCTTGTGCTCGGCCGGCGCCTGGCGGGAGGCCTCGCGGCGAGTCCGGACAAGGCTCGGCGGCGGATCGATCAGCTTGAGGCTCAATGCCTGTGGACCCCGCCGGCCGGAAGCGATGCCGAACTCGACCCGCTGTCCCGCTTTGAGACCTTCGACACCCTCGGGCAACGCCGACGAGCGGACGTAAACGTCTTCGCCGTCCTCCTGCGACAGGAAGCCAAACCCCTTTTCGGAGTCGTACCACTTCACTTTGCCGGTCGGCACTGCTCTCACCTGCTTGTCTGACGGATCACCGGTACACAACATAAAACGCGTCCCGCATGCGCAGGACGCGATGACGATCTCAGATCCTACTCGGGTGGTCGTCGACCGAGCACCCCGGTTTAACCGCGGATCGGTACGCTGGTCTTACCGCTGGAGGAGATATGCGCCTGATTCTGAATGTCATCTGGCTAGTCTTCGGTGGCCTCTGGTTGGCCCTCGGATACCTGCTGGCTGCTCTCGTCTGCTTCGTGCTGGTCATCACCATTCCATTCGGGTTCGCGTCGCTGCGCATAGCGTCGTACGCGCTGTGGCCATTCGGCCGAACGATCGTGGAGAAGCCAGGTGCCGGGACCGGCGCCTTGGTCGGCAACGTGATCTGGGTGATTCTGTTTGGGGTGTGGCTGGCGATAGGGCATCTGGCGAGTGCGTTGGCGATGGCCGTCACGATCATCGGAATTCCGCTGGCGCTGGCCAACCTCAAATTGATTCCGGTGTCGCTGCTGCCGCTCGGCAGGGAGATCGTTCCGGTCGCCTCCCCGGGTAGGTACGGGGTCTCGGCATGACACTGACCCCGCTGGGTTTACCGAAGATGCCCCGCCCGCAGCAGGATGCTGAGGCTTCGCCGGCCCCCGGCAGCGGACCGCTGATCGATACCTACGGCCGGGTGGCCACTGATCTGCGGGTGTCCCTCACCGACCGCTGCAATCTGCGGTGCACCTACTGCATGCCGGAACAGGGCTTGGACTGGCTACCGAAAGACAAACTGCTCACGCGCGAGGAGCTGGCAAGGCTGATCCGCATCGCCGTCACCCGACTGGGAGTCACCAGCGTGCGGTTCACCGGCGGCGAGCCGCTGCTGGTTCCCCACCTCGAAGAGGTGGTCGCGACGACCGCAGGTCTCACCCCCCGTCCGGAGATCTCGCTGACCACCAACGGGGTGGGATTGGCACAACGTGCGGCCGCGCTGGCCGCAGCGGGCCTGGACCGCGTCAACGTGTCATTGGACAGCGTGGACCCAGCCCGCTTCGCCGCCATCACTCGCAGAAATCGCCTCGACGAGGTTCTGGCGGGGCTGACGGCTGCCAAAGAGGCCGGCCTCGGGCCGGTGAAGGTGAATGCCGTCCTGGACCCTACGACCGGCCGCGACGACGTCGTCGAGTTGTTGCGGTACTGCCTCGAGCTGGGGTACCAGCTGCGGGTCATCGAGCAAATGCCGCTCGACGCCAGCCATCAGTGGCGTCGCGGCGCAACGTTGACCGCCGACGACGTGCTGGCCGCGGTGCGGCCGCATTTCCGGCTCCGGCCCGACCCGACTCCTCGCGGATCGGCGCCGGCCGAGCTGTGGCTGGTCGACACCGGACCGAATACACCGGCCGGGAAATTCGGCGTCATCGCTTCGGTCTCGCACGCCTTCTGCGCCGCTTGTGACCGCACGCGGCTGACTGCCGACGGGCAGATCCGCAGCTGCCTGTTCGCCACCGAGGAAACCGATCTGCGCGGTCTGCTGCGCGGCGAGGCCGTCGACCAAGCCATCGAGGCGGCGTGGCGCGTCGCCATGTGGGGTAAGCCCGCCGGCCACGGCATCAACGACCCCGGGTTCGTCCAACCCGCCCGACCGATGAGCGCCATCGGTGGCTGAGACGTCGGGCACGGACCAGATCGCGGTGACGGTGCGCTACTTCGCCGCTGCTCGCGCGGCCGCGGGCACCGAGTCGGAAACGCTCACATTACGAAGCGGCACCACAGTCGCCGAATTGGTTAAGGAACTCGCCAACCGGGGTAGCCAGCTCGCAACGGTCTTGAGTCGATGCTCTTATCTGCGGGACGGGATTGCCGTCCGAGATGAGACGTCGGTGTTATCCGCCGGCAACACGGTTGACGTACTCCCGCCCTTTGCCGGCGGCTAAAACTGTGACATATCTCACGTAACGGAAAGATAACAACCCGGCCACGCTCCGATTTCGGGTGCTATGAGCTGGGCAAACGCTGGCCGTTCCTGGCATTTTGCCCGGGCGCTGTGACCAAAACGCCCGTTTCGCATAGAGGTGACGAGACCGCCCGAACCCGCTAGCGTCTCGGGGGGTTCGTCAACACAACCCGAATGACGAGTCCTCCCTTACCTATAACGCGCCTAGCTCCATCCGATAGGTAGGGATTCCGACCCGCGGATGGAGGCGGGGGACCCACCAGGTCCGCCGAGTTCGGACCGGGGCCTTCTGGCTCCTTGGGGTGAAGCCGCCGTTGTGTCAACGGAGACCGATGCGGCCGGGTGACCTCTTCCACCCGAACCCGACAGCTGACCTCGCAGGCGTGTACACGAGAGGAATTCTTCAGCGTATGAGCGGACGTCACCGTAAGCCCACTACCTCGAGCGTCAGCGTCGCCAAGGTCGCCTTCACCGGCGCCGTGCTCGGCGGCGGCAGCATCGCCATGGCCGCCCAGGCAGCCGCCGCAACCGACCAGGAATGGGATCGGGTTGCTGCGTGCGAGTCCGGCGGCAACTGGTCGATCAACACCGGTAACGGCTTCTACGGCGGCGTTCAGTTCGCAGCCGGCACCTGGGCGTCGCACGGCGGCAAGGAGTTCGCGCCGTCCGCCCAGATGGCCACCAAGGACCAGCAGATAGCGATCGCAGAGCGAGTGCTGGCCAGTCAGGGCCGCGGCGCCTGGCCGGTGTGCGGCACCGGCCTGTCGAGCCCGTCGCCCCGCAACGTACTTCCCGCGCCGGCCGGCCTCAACGCGCCGCTGGATGCGCCCGGGCTGAACGGGGAACTGGCCCCGCCGCCCGCAGACGTGCCGCCGCCCGCCGAAGCGCCCGCCCCCGAGGTGCAACTGGCCGGAAACGACCTGCCCGCGCCCGCCGAGTTGGCTCCGGCTCCTGTCGGGTTGCCTCCTGCTCCCGAGGAGCTGGCACCCGCTCCGGTCGAGTTGCCGCCCGCTCCCGAGCAGCTGGCACCCGCTCCGGTCGAGTTGCCGCCCGCTCCCGAGCAGCTGGCACCCGCTCCGGTTGAGTTGCCGCCCGCTCCCGAGGAGCTGGCACCCGCTCCGGTCGAGTTGCCGCCCGCGCCGGCCGAACTCCCTGCGCCGGCCGAACTCGCGCCTGCGCCGGCCGAGCCCGCTCCGGCACCCGGCGACATTGCGCCCGCTCCTGAGGTCGCCCCACCGGTCGTTGATGCTGGCTTCCAGCCGGGCGAGTTGCCGGCGCCGGCACCGGCTGAGGTGCCCGACCCCGTGACCATCCACGAGGTCTCGACCGTCGGCTACACCCAGCAGCTGTGGCAGGCAATCGTTGACCAGGGTGTTGCCGGCAACGACGCGCTCGACGCGTTCGCCCAAGGCCCGATCAGCTGAGGTGGCGGCCTGAGCCCACCGGGTTCAGGCCGAACCCACCCACTCTTCGTCCCCGTCTTCGAAGAATTGGTGCTTCCACACCGGTAGCCGTTCTTTGATGGTGTCTACCAGCTGTGCACAGGTAGCGAACGCCGCCTGGCGATGGTCGGCCGCCACCGCGGCCACCAGCGCCGCCTCGCCGATGTGCAGCACCCCGACGCGGTGGCTGGCGGCGACTGCCCGCACACCGCTGGCCCGCTCGGCAACCTCGGCAACCACCTCGGCGAGCACCTGTTGCGCCGACGGGTGCGCAGAGTATTCGAGCCGCACTACCTGCCGTCCCCCGTCGTGATCGCGGATCACGCCGACAAAGCCGACCACGGCTCCGGCGGACTGGTGTCCGACCAGGGCCTCGTGTTCGTCCAGGGAGATCGGTTGCTCGGTCACTGCGGCGCGCAGGACCAGCGTCATCGTCGGTGGTCTTTCCCGGCGAGCTGATCCAGCGCGTGGTTGAGGACGTCGGCCAGTACCCCGAGGCCGTCGCGAACACCGCCGGGCGAGCCCGGCAGGTTGATGATCAGCGTCTGGCCGGCCACCCCGCAGACCCCGCGGGAGAGCACCGAGGTGGGCACCTTCGACTCGCCGGCGCGGCGTATGGCGTCAGCAAGCCCGGGAATGACGAAATCCAGCACGGCCACGGTCTGTTCCGGGGTGGTATCGGTGGGCGAGATACCGGTTCCACCGGAGGTGATCACGACGTCGACGCCGTCGTCGAGCGCGTCGTTCAACGCCTCACCGACTGGATTACCGTCGGCAACCACCTGCGGCTGTACGGGCAGGAACCCGTACTGCTCCAGCCATTCCGCGATCATCGGCCCGGTTTCGTCGGTGTAGGTACCACTCGCGGCGCGCGTGCTGGCGATGATGACTCGTGCGGTCCGACTCATGAGCGCACCCAGCTTCCGCTACGGCCGCCTTCTTTGCGAAGCACCCGGATGTCGTCGATGCGCGCGGCCGGGTCGACCGCCTTGATCATGTCGTACAGGGTGAGGGCCGCAACGCTCACGGCAGTCAACGCCTCCATCTCCACTCCCGTTCGGTCGGTGCTGCGCACCGTCGCTTCGATCTCGATAACTGACTCGCCGACGGAAAAGTCGACGTCCACTCCGGTGAGCGCCAACTGATGGCACAACGGGATGAGGTCGCTGGTGCGTTTGGCGGCCAGGATGCCGGCCACCCGGGCGGTGGCCAGGGCATCGCCCTTGGGCAGGCCGCCGCTGGATATCAGCGCCACTACCTCCGCGGAGGTGCGCAGGGCACCGGACGCGACGGCGGTGCGTCGCGTGGTTCCTTTATCGGTGACGTCAACCATGTGCGCCGCCCCCCGGTCATCCAGGTGAGAGAGCGCGGTCCCCGGGCCTTTAGACGGCCCGGCCGCCCCGGACATGCCGACGACCTACCAGGTCGCGTCGGTCACCGGATGGACATAGGGCAGCTCATGAGCGGGCAATGGAAACACCACTTCGCCGAAGGGGGAGAGCGCACCCGTGCGGTCTGTCACGAGTTCGCTCACCGCGTGGTCGTCCGGGTCGGTGGTGGGCCAGCCGTTGTCCACGTACTTTGCTTTGCCTGTGTCAGCCACGCGATCCATTCTGACAGGTGCTGTTAACGTCCGCGGCGGAAGGTTGCCGGTCGCGCCTAGGCTTGATCAGCAATGACCGAACACTCCCCGGATATTCCGCTGGGGTCCTGGCTGGCCGACTTGCCTGACGAGCGGCTGATTCTGCTGCTGAAGCTGCGACCGGACCTCGCCCAGCCGCCGCCCGGCAGCATCGCGGCGCTGGCAGCGCGCGCCCAGGCGCGGCAGTCGGTGAAGGCTGCCACCGATGACCTCGACTTCCTGCGGCTCAGCGTGCTCGACGCACTGCTGGTCTTGCAGGCCGACGCCGAACCCGTTCCGGTCGCCAAACTGCTGACGCTGATTGGCGACAACGCCCCCCAGGATGACGTGGCCGCGGCGCTGGACGACCTTCGGGATCGCGCGCTGGTATGGGGTGAGAGCACGGTCCGCGTCGCCGCCGACGCCGGCACGGCACTGCCGTGGCATCCCGGCCAGGTCACGCTCGAGGACCGTACGCATACCGGGGACGAGATCGCCGCGATGATCGCGTCGGTCGACGACGCGCAGCGCGACGTGTTGGAGAAGCTGCTCGAAGGGTCGCCGATGGGGCGCACCCGCGACGCGGCCCCGGGAGCTCCGCCGGACCGGCCGGTGCCGCGGTTGTTGGCAACGGGTCTGCTGCGACGCATCGATGCCGACACCGTGATCCTGCCCCGCCATGTCGCACAAGTGCTACGCGGTGAGAACCCAGGCCCGCGGCAACTCACCGAACCCAACCCGACCATCTCGACCACCAAACCCGCGGATGTCGACGCGGCGGCCGCCGGTGCGGTCATCGATCTGCTGCGCCAGGTCGACGTCCTGCTGGAGAACCTCGGTACCGCACCGGTGGCTGAGCTGCGCAGCGGCGGGTTAGGAGTTCGTGATCTCAAACGACTCGCGAAGGTGACCGGCATCGACGAGCCGCGGCTCGGGCTGGTACTCGAGCTTGCGGCCGCGGCCGGACTGATCGCCAGTGGCACCCCAGAACCCGAACCCTCCCACGGCGACGGGCCCTACTGGGCGCCGACGGCAACGGCCGACCGGTTCACCACGCTCGGCGCCGCTGACCGCTGGTACCTATTGGTCAGCACCTGGCTCGACCTGCCGGGCCGACCGGCGCTGATCGGCACCCGCGGCCCTGACGCCAAACCCTATGGAGCGCTATCCGATTCACTGTTTTCCACTGCCGCGCCGTTGGACCGGCGCCTACTCTTGAACATGTTGGCCGGATTGCCACCGGGCGCCGGGGTAGATGCGACGAGCGCATCCGCCGCCTTGATCTGGCGCCGCCCGCGCTGGGCGCGACGGCTCCAGCCGGAACCGGTCGCCGACCTGCTCTCCGAGAGCCACGCGCTAGGTCTGGTGGGGCGCGGAGCGATCAGCACGCCCGGTCGCGCCCTGCTCGAAGACGATGTCGACGCGGACGCTGTCGTCGACGCGATGACGCGGGCACTACCCAAACCGATAGACCACTTCCTGGTGCAAGCCGACCTGACTGTCGTGGTGCCCGGACCGCTGGAGCGAGACCTCGCCGATGAACTGGCCGCCGTTGCCACTGTGGAATCGGCCGGTGCGGCAATGGTTTACCGGGTCAGCGAGCAGTCGATCCGGCATGCGCTGGACATCGGCAAGACCCGCGACTGGATGCATGCATTCTTCGCCGGTCACTCGAAAACACCGGTACCGCAAGGACTCACGTATCTCATCGACGACGTCGCCCGACGCCACGGCCAACTGCGGATCGGCATGGCCGCCTCCTTCGTGCGCTGCGAAGATCCAGCGTTGCTGGCCCAGGCGATCGCAGCGCCGGCGGCCGAACAGCTACACCTGCGCGCGGTCGCACCGACGGTGGCGGTGTCGCCGTCCTCGATCGCCGACGTGCTCCTGGCGTTGCGCTCGGCCGGCTTCGCGCCGGCCGCCGAGGACTCCACCGGGGCGATCGTGGACATACGCAACCGTGGCGCCCGAGTGCCCGTGCCGCAGCAACGACGGCCGTACCGGCCGGTATCGCGCCCCAACAGCGAGACCCTCCATGCCGTGGTCTCGGTGCTGCGCAAGGTGACCGCCGCGCCGTTCGGGAACAATCGCGTCGATCCCGCCGTTGCAATCTCGTTGCTGCAACAGGCCGCCAAGGACCAGGAGACGGTGCTGATCGGCTACCTCGACGCCGCGGGGGTCGCCACTCAGCGAGTAGTGTCCCCGGTCGTCGTCAAAGGTGGTCAGTTGGTGGGCTTTGATTCGGCGTCGGGGCGGCTGCGGGACTTCGCGATTCACCGCATCACGTCGGTGATGGCGGCAGATGAATAATGAGGGAGGAGTCGCGTTATGTCTGACGGGCCGCTGATCGTGCAGTCGGATAAGACCGTGCTGCTCGAAGTGGACCATGAACTGGCCGGGGCAGCGCGCGCTGCCATCGCACCGTTCGCCGAACTGGAACGCGCCCCTGAGCACGTGCACACCTACCGCATCACGCCACTGGCACTGTGGAATGCGCGCGCCGCGGGCCACGATGCCGAGCAGGTGGTCGACGCCCTGGTCAGCTTCTCCCGTTACGCCGTCCCGCAACCGTTACTGGTCGACATCGTCGACACCATGGCCCGCTACGGGCGGCTGCAACTGGTCAAGCATCCCGCGCACGGCCTGACGTTAATTAGCCTGGACCGCGCGGTCCTCGAGGAAGTGCTGCGCAACAAGAAGATCGCCCCGATGCTGGGTGCGCGCATCGACGACGACACCGTCGTGGTGCATCCCAGCGAGCGTGGTCGGGTCAAGCAGATGCTGCTCAAGATCGGTTGGCCTGCAGAGGATTTCGCTGGCTATGTGAACGGCGAGGCGCACCCGATCAGCCTGCAGCCCGACGGGTGGGAACTGCGCGACTACCAGCAATTGGCCACCGACTCGTTCTGGGCCGGCGGATCCGGGGTGGTGGTGCTCCCCTGCGGCGCCGGTAAGACCCTCGTCGGCGCGGCTGCCATGGCCAAAGCCCAAGCCACGACGCTGATCCTGGTCACCAACATTGTCGCCGCGCGGCAGTGGAAGCGTGAGTTGGTGGCGCGTACATCGTTGTCCGAGGACGAGATCGGCGAATACTCCGGTGAGCGCAAAGAGATCCGGCCCGTCACCATTTCGACATACCAGATGGTCACCCGGCGCACCAAGGGCGAGTACCGGCATCTGGAACTGTTCGATAGCCGCGACTGGGGTCTGATCATCTACGACGAGGTGCACCTGCTGCCTGCGCCCGTGTTCCGGATGACCGCCGACCTCCAATCCAAGCGGCGACTCGGCCTGACCGCCACGCTTATTCGCGAAGACGGCCGCGAGGGCGACGTCTTTTCGCTGATCGGTCCCAAACGCTATGACGCACCGTGGAAGGACATCGAAGCGCAAGGCTGGATCGCCCCGGCCGAGTGTGTGGAAGTACGCGTCACGATGACCGACAGCGAGCGGATGATGTATGCCACCGCCGAACCGGAGGAACGCTACCGGCTGTGTTCGACGGTGCACACCAAAATTGCGGTGGTGCAGTCGATTCTGAAGAATCACCCCGGTGAGCAAACGCTGGTGATCGGCGCCTACCTCGATCAGCTCGACGAGCTGGGTTCCGAGTTGAATGCGCCGGTGATCCAGGGCGCCACCAAGACCCAGGAACGCGAAGCGCTCTTCGACGCCTTCCGCCGCGGCGAGATCTCCACCCTGGTGGTGTCCAAGGTTGCCAATTTCTCTATTGACCTCCCGGAAGCCTCTGTGGCAGTGCAGGTTTCGGGCACATTCGGCTCCCGCCAGGAAGAGGCTCAGCGGTTGGGCCGGTTGTTGCGCCCGAAGGCCGATGGCGGCGGCGCCATCTTTTATTCGGTGGTCGCACGCGACAGCCTGGACGCCGAATACGCCGCACACCGGCAACGCTTCCTGGCCGAGCAGGGCTATGGCTACATTATTCGCGACGCCGACGACCTGCTGGGTCCCGCTATCTAGCGCTGTGCCCGCGAGCAGACGCAGACTCGCACATAATCCCTTTGGTTTGTGCGACTCTGCGTCTGCTCACGCTGGAATTACAGCGACAAGATCGTCGCGGACGCGGTGCCCGGCGCACCGTAGACCTGGGCCAAGCCGACCCGCGGGTTGCCTGGCACCTGGCGCTCGCCGGCCTCCCCACGCAATTGACGCACCAACTCGTGCATCTGGCGCAGCCCCGACGCGCCGATCGGTTCACCGTTGGCGATCAGCCCGCCATCGGTGTTAACCGGCATCGAGCCGTGGATCTCGGTGGCGCCGTCGGCCAGCAGCTTCTCCTGCTCGCCGTCGGCGCACAGGCCCGTCTCTGCCATATGGATGACCTCGTTGCCGGCGTCGGTGTCCTGCAACTGTGCCACGTCGACGTCCTCGGGTCCGATACCCGCGGCTTCGTAAGCGGCCTTGGCGGCGTACACCGTCGGGGAGACATCCTGGTCCAACGGTGCGAAGGTGGCGTGTACCTCGTAGGCGCCGTAGCGGCGGGTCCGGATCTCGCAGGCACGCACGTAGACGGGCTTGTCGGTGAACTTGTGCGCAATGTCGGCCCGGCACATGACAACCGCCGCGGCACCTTCATCGGGTGCGCAGAACATGTACTGCGTCAGGGGGTAATTGAGCACGGCCGAGTTGAGGATCTCCTCCTCGGAAATCGCTTTGCGCCGGAACGCATTCGGGTTCAACGCACCGTTGCGGAAATTCTTGGCGGCCACCTTGGCCAAGGTGGCCTGAGAAATGTTGTGGTCGTACAGATACTTGTTGGCCTTCATGCCGAAGAATTTGGTGGTGACGAACTGACCGTTCTGGGCATACCACTGCGGCAGGGCAAGCTTGGCCGGGTCGTCGGTGAAGGCCCCGCGGGGGTGCTTGTCCAGGCCGATGGCGATGCCCAGGTCGTACTTGCCCAGCCGGATGGTGTCGGCCGTCTGCTGGATGGCACTCGCGGCGGTCGCACAGGCATTGAACACATTGGTGAAGGTGATGCCCGTCAACCCGACCAGGCGGGTGACCGCGTCGGGATTGGACACCTCGTGGCTTCCGCCGAAGCCGAACTGAATGTCCTTCCACTGCACTCCGGCATCGGTGAGGGCGGACTGGATGGCCTCGGCACCCATCTGCATCGCCGTCTTGTCGAACCTGCCGAATGGGTGCAGGCCCACGCCGATGATGGCCACATCGTTCGTCATCTCAAGCCCCCTCGGCGACGGGCTCGAAGGCGAAGGTCAGGATTTCGTTGCCGTCTTCGTCCGTCGTCAGCGGAACGAACGTCAGGCCAACCTCCTGGCCGAATTGCAACTTGGCCGGATCGTTCTCGGTCAACCGTCCTTCGACGCGGATGACGTCACCCAACTGCACCAGGCCAACGCCGAACGGTACGAAGTCCTTTCCGGTCGGACCCGCGTAAGGGGCTCCGGGCGGGAATCCCTGGGTGGTCCACGCCACCAGGCTGCCTTGTCGCGGCAACAACACCTCGCTCATCTCGCTGAGGCTGCAGCGCGGACACCACTGCTGCACGGGGAACGTCGTGGCCCCGCAACTGCCGCAGCGACTACCGATCAGCTGCGGATTCTCGTCGGGCCAGGTCGAAATCTCAGGGGCCAGTGCCTTCTGCATCGAGGGTCCTCCATCAGATCGGAGAAAAATGCGACTCACCGAACGGTACAACAGCGTTCCAGAAAAGTGGAAATTACATTCTCGCTCTTGGTGCCGGGTGTCAGTTCTCGCTGCTTGACCGCGGGTTGACCGCTGCTTGACCGCTGGTTGACCGCGGTAGATCCGATGCCACCCGCTCGCCACACACGGCTCTGGACGCACACGGACCGGTCGACTTCGAAGGCATTTCGGAGGCATATCGGAGGCATATCGACCCGCCGCGGCCGCTAACTCAGCGCGGGAATCACTTCCCGCTCGAACAACTCGATGCCGGACCGGTCGTACGCGGCCTCCGGAAAGTAACAGATTGCGTAGTCGCAACCCAGGTCGCGGACCTTGGTCAGCCGTTCGATCACCTGTTCCGGCGTACCCGTGGCGGAATCCGGCACGCCGGCAACCATCGATTCGGCCACCGCCTCCGGCACGTAGCCGGCCATCCGATCGCGCACCCGCTGCAACCGGTCCTTGACCTCGGCCTCAGACGTGCCGACGACCGCGGTGAAGTTGGCCGACCGCACGATGGCGTCGAAGTCGGTGCCGAGGTTGCGGCAGTGCGCGGCAAGCACCTCGGATTTGTGGGCGAATGCCTCAGGCTCCGGGGTGAAATTGGTGTACTGCGCATACTGCGCAGCGATCCGCAGTGTCACCTTCTCCCCACCGCCGGCAATCCACAACGGAATACCGTTGTCTTGTAACGGCTTCGGGGCCACGATGGCACCATCGACCTGGTAGTGCTTGCCGTCGAAACTAACTTTCCCGTCGCGCCAGGCATCGCGCATGATCTGCACGCCTTCGTCCAGTCGCGCCAACCGCACACCGGCCGACGGGAAGCCGTAACCATAGGCGCGCCATTCGTGTTCGTACCAGCCGCCACCGATGCCCATTTGGATGCGCCCACCGGAGATGATGTCGGTGGTCGCCGCAACCTTGGCCAGGTAGACGGGATTGCGGTAACTCATGGCAGTACACATCTGGCCGAGTTTGATCCGCGAAGTGACCGCAGCGTAGGCCGCCATCAATGACCACGCCTCGTGGGTGGCTTCGTCGGTAGGCAGTGGAACGGTGTGGAAGTGGTCGTAGACCCACAGCGAATCCCAGGCGCTGCCGTCGGCGTAGGTGGCGAGGTCGCGCATTACCGCCCAATGCCGCTCAGGTTCGATGCCGACCAGATCCATTCGCCAGCCCTGCGGGATGAAGAGACCAAAGCGCATAGCGTGACTTTAACCCGCTGAGATTTCACCACTTCAGCTGCAATGGCTGGATGGCCGCCGGCCTCATGCAGTCACCCAGCAACACGCGTTTGGCAGAGTAGGACGTAAGTGCGCGAACGAGAGGAATGAACCGTATGGAATTGACCGGTGTCGGCGTGTGGAGTAGCCAGCTGCGCTACAGCGACGCATCCGAAGCCGCGGATGCTGCAGCGGAATTGGATGAGCTGGGCTTTACCGCGTTATGGATCCCCGATGTCGGCGGCCCGGTCTTCGATTCGGTGGGCAACCTGCTGGGCGCGACCAAACGCACGGTGATCGCCACCGGGATCCTTAATCTCTGGATGCATTCGGCTGAGGACGTGGCCGCCCAATATCAGGCGCTGACCGACGAGCACGGGGATCGATTCCTCCTCGGCATCGGAGTCAGCCACGCACCATTGATCGACTCCCGCGAACCCGGGCGTTACCGCAAGCCGCTGGCAGCTACCGCGTCGTATCTGGACGCGCTGGATGCCACCGAGCGGCCGGTACCCGTCGGCGATCGGGTGCTCGCCGCGCTAGGTCCAAAGATGTTGCAGTTGTCGGCGACCCGCGCCCGGGGCGCCCATCCCTACCTTGTTACCACCGAGCACACGGCCTCTGCCCGAACAACTTTGGGTGCGGGCCCATTGCTGTTGCCTGAGCAAACCGCCATCCTGACCGACGATGCCGACGAAGCTCGTCGCATCGGAACCGATTGGCTCCGTTCGTATCTGGCTCTGCCGAACTACGCCAATAACCTGCTGCGCAGCGGGTTCACCGAAGAGGATTTGCAACAGGTGAGCCAACGTGTCTTCGACGCGATCATCGCGTGGGGAGATGAGGACGCGATCCTGCGCCGGGTTGCCGAGCATCATGCAGCCGGCGCGGACCACGTCTGCGTGCAGGTGCTGACTGCAGACCCGCAGGAGTTCCCGCGCGAGCAGTGGCGCCGACTCGCCGCCGCACTGCCACAATGAGCAGTCGCAAAAGCCCCCGAAACCACGCTGTTTCGGGGGCTTTTGCGTCTACACGAGCTAGGTCAGCTCAATGAGTCCGGCGGCAGAAAGCGGTCGCCGTACTTCTCCGCCAGTTCACGGGCGCGGGCCACAAAGGCCTCCTTGCCCTTGCCGAGCGGACCTTCGTAACCCACGATGTACTGCGCGCTACCACCGGTCCAGGGCGGAAAACCGATGCCCATGATCGAGCCGATGTTGGCGTCGGCCGTCGACGTCAACACGTTCTCGTCGAGACACTTCTGGGTTTCCAGCGCCTCGGCGAACAACATCCGGTCGATCATGTCCTGCAGGGGCGGCTCCGAAGAGCCGGATTTGAACGTCTCCCGCAGTCCCGGCCACAATCCGGACCGCTTGCCGTCGGGGTACTCGTAGAACCCCGCACCCTTGAGGCGCCCCGACCGTTCCAGCTCGATCATCTTCTCCACCACGGCTTCTGCCGGGTGCGGCTCGTAGGTGCCGCCCGCGTCCTCGACACCCTTACGGGTCGCGAGCGCGATCTTGTGCATGAGCTCCAGGTTGAGTTCGTCGGACAGCTGCAACGGCGGGGCCGGGTAGCCGGCCTGCGAACCGGCCTGTTCGATGCTGGCCGGCTCCACACCCTCACCGAGCATCGCCAGCGCCTCGTTGACGAAGGTGCCGATGACGCGAGAGGTGAAGAAGCCGCGGCTGTCGTTGACCACGATCGGTGTCTTGCCGATAGCCAGCGTGTAGTCGAACACCCGAGCCAACGCCTCATCGGATGTCTTCTCGCCCCGGATGATTTCCACCAGCGGCATCTTGTCGACCGGCGAGAAGAAGTGAATTCCGACGAAGTCCTCCTGCCGCTTGACACCGGTCGCCAAACCAGTGATCGGCAGCGTCGAGGTGTTCGAACCCAGCAGCGCGTTGGGCTCCACGATGTCCTCGATCTCCTGGAACACCTTGTGCTTGAGTTCCTGGTTCTCGAACACCGCCTCGATGACGAAGTCCACGCCCTTGAGGTCAGCCGGGTCGGCCGCCGGGGTGATGCGCGCCAGCAGGGCGTCGCTCTTCTCCTGGGAGGTGCGGCCACGCTCGAGCGCCTTGGCCTCCAGCTTTTCCGAGTAGCCCTTACCCTTCTGGGCCGCTTCGATGCTGACGTCTTTGAGCACCACGTCGTAACCGGCCTTGGCCGAGACGTAGGCGATGCCCGCACCCATCATGCCCGCACCGAGTACACCGATCTTGTTGATCTTGACCGGCTCGATGCCGTCGGGGCGCGACCCGCCGTTGTTGATGGTCTGCAGGTCGAAGAAGAACGCCTGGATCATGTTCTTGGCAACCTGGCCGGTGACCAGCGTGGTGAAGTAACGGCTCTCGATGCGACTGGCGGTGTCGAAGTCCACCTGGGCGCCCTCGACCGCGGCAGACAGAATGGCCCTCGGTGCCGGCATCGGCGCGCCCTTGATCTGCTTGCGCAGCAACGCCGGGAACGACGGCAAGATCGACGCCAACCCCGGCGACGACGGAGTGCCGCCGGGCATCTTGTAACCCTTCTTGTCCCAGGGCTGTTCGTGCGCATCGGGGTTCGCCTTGATCCACTCCTTGGCGGCGGGCACCAATTCCTCGACCGTCGGCAGCACCTCGTCGATCAGGCCGAGTTCTTTAGCCTTGGCCGGCTTGAACCGGGTGCCCTGCGACAAGACGTTCATGAAAGCGTTCTGGATGCCGAACATGCGCACCGAGCGGGTGACACCGCCGGCCCCCGGCAGCAGGCCCAATGTCGCCTCGGGGAAACCGAACTGCGACCCCTTGACGTCTGCGGCGATGCGGTGATGGCAGGCCAGCGCGATCTCCAGGCCGCCGCCGAGAGCGGCACCGTTGAGTGCCGCCACGACCGGTTTGCCCAAGGTCTCCAGCGTGCGCAACTGCTTCTTGACGTTCTCGACCAAATCGAAGGCTTCGCCGGCATTCTCCGGTCCGATCTGGACCATGCTCTTGACGTCGCCGCCGGCGAAGAAGGTCTTCTTGGCGCTGGTGATCACCACGCCGGTGATCGAATCCTTTTCGGCGACAAGACGATCGACAGTCTTGCCCATCGACTCGATGTAGGCCTCGTTCATGACGTTCGCCGACCCGGACGGGTCGTCCAGCGTCAGGGTGACGATACCGTCGTCGTCCTTGTCCCACTGAATGGTGTTGTCGGCCATTATTGTTCGAAACCCTCTCAGACTCGTTCTACGATCGTCGCGACACCCATGCCGCCGCCAATACACAGCGTCACCAACGCACGCCGGGCGTTACGCCGCTCCAGCTCGTCGACCATGGTGCCGAGAATCATTGCGCCGGTAGCGCCCAACGGGTGACCCATGGCAATGGCACCGCCATTGACGTTGAGCTTCTCGTCGGGGATGTTCAGGTCCTTCTGGAACTTCAGCACCACCGATGCGAAGGCCTCGTTAAGCTCGAACAGGTCGATGTCGTCGACGGTCAGACCGGCGCGGTCCAGCACCTTTTTGGTGGCCGGGGTGGGTCCGGTCAGCATGATCACCGGGTCGGCGCCACTGGTCGCGGTTGCCACGATGCGGGCCCGCGGGGTGGCGTTGATGGCCTGCCCCGCCTTTTCCGACCCGATCATCACCAGCGCCGCGCCGTCGACGATCCCGGAGGAGTTACCACCGGTGTGGACGTGGTTGATCTTCTCGACGTAGTGGTATTTCTGCAGCGCCACGTCGTCGAAGCCGCCCATGGCCGCGAGTGCCTCGAAGGCCGGCTTCAACTTGCCCAGGCCCTCCTTGGTGGTGTCGGGCCGCATGTGCTCGTCGTGGTCCAGGATCAGCAGACCGTTCTGGTCGCGGACCGGCACGACCGACTTGGCGAAGTAGCCGCCCGACCACGCCTCGGCGGCCTTCTGCTGGCTGCGCAGCGCGTAGTTGTCCACGTCGTCGCGCGAGAAGCCCTCGATGGTGGCGATCAAGTCGGCGCCGATGCCCTGCGGGACGAACATCACCTCGTAGTTGGTGGCCGGGTCCAGGCCCATGGCGCCGCCATCGGATCCCATCGGCACCCGGCTCATCGACTCGACGCCACCGGCCAACACCAGGTCGTCCCAGCCCGAGCGAACCTTCTGGGCAGCGGTGTTGACGGCTTCAAGGCCGGAGGCGCAGAACCGGTTCAACTGCACGCCGCCGGAGGTGACCGGCATACCCGAGGCCAGCACCGCGGCGCGGGCGATGTCGCCGCCCTGATCGCCGACCGGCGAGACACAGCCCAGGATGACGTCGCTGATCAGGTTCTCGTCGAGGTCGGGATTGCGCTTGCGCAGCTCCTCGATCAGGCCCACGACCAGGCTCAATGGCTTGACTTCGTTCAGCGAGCCGTTGCGTTGCTTACCGCGGGGCGTACGGATGGCCTCATAGATGAAGGCTTCTTCGGACATGTCGATTCGATTTCCTCTTCAAAAGGGAGTGTTTGGATCCGCCTACAGACTAGGTCCAGTAGGAGCACCCTAACAGGGCGCCCCCGGCCAACCTGTTGGTTGGGAGGGATCAGCAGGTCAGGGAGCGCCGCGCGTGACATTGTCGTCGCAGTGGGAGTCGAGCGTGACAGGACAGTCACGGCCGGCGCGATAGGCGCGCTTAAGCTCGACTCCCATGACGGTGCCGAGGCTGCAGCCCTACGCGACCACGGTATTCGCCGAGATGTCGTCACTGGCGGCACGGATCGGCGCGGTGAACCTCGGGCAAGGCTTTCCCGACGAGGACGGACCGCCGGAAATGCTGCGCGCCGCCCAAGAGGCCATCGCCGAAGGCGTCAACCAGTACCCTCCCGGCCTGGGCATGGCTCCGCTGCGTCAAGCCATTGCCGCCCAGCGCCGCCGGAAGTTCGGCATTGAGTACGACCCCGACACCGAGGTGCTGGTCACCGTCGGCGCCACCGAGGCGATCGCCGGCGCGGTCCTCGGCCTCGTCGAGCCTGGCTCCGAGGTCCTGCTGATCGAACCGTTCTACGACTCCTATTCACCGGTGGTCGCCATGGCCGGCGCACATCGCGTCGCGGTACCGCTGGTCCCGCACGGCCGGGGTTTCGCGCTGGACGCCGACGCGCTGCGCCGCGCGGTCACGCCCCGGACGCGCGCACTGATCGTCAACTCGCCGCACAATCCCACCGGCGCCGTGCTCAGCACGGCCGAACTCCGAGCCATCGCCGAGATCGCGGTGGACGCGGATCTGCTCGTCATCACCGACGAGGTCTATGAGCATCTGGTGTACGACGGCCACACCCACCAACCGCTGGCCGGTTTCGACGGCATGGCCGAGCGCACCCTGACCATCTCGAGCGCGGCGAAAATGTTCAACTGCACCGGCTGGAAGATCGGATGGGCTTGTGGCCCTGCGGAACTCATCACCGGGGTGCGTGCCGCCAAGCAGTACTTGAGTTACGTCGGCGGGGCCCCGTTCCAGCCTGCGGTCGCCTTGGCGTTGAACACCCAGGAACAGTGGGTGGCGAAGCTGCGCGACTCGCTACAGGCGCGACGCGATCGGCTGGCCAACGGCCTGATCGAGATCGGTTTCGACGTGCACGACAGTCATGGCACCTACTTCCTCTGCGCCGATCCGCGCCCATTGGGATACGACGACAGCACCGCGTTCTGTGCGACACTTCCGGAGAAAGTCGGTGTAGCCGCAATTCCGATGTCGGCGTTCTGCGACCCGACAGCCCAGCACGCCGATGTATGGAATCACCTGGTGCGCTTCACCTTCTGCAAGCGCGAGGACACCCTGGACGAAGCCCTGCGGCGACTGAGCGCGCTGCGCTAGGCCCCCATCACGCGATTCCGCAGACCTTCCAGCGCGGCGTTGAGGATCTTCTTCCGCGCCAATTTGACCCAGAATTCGGGCAGCGGCGCCAACGGTTCGACGGTGATGGTGAATCGCACCCGGGTCCTGTTCTCACCCACCCGGGTCAGGTTGTATTCGCCATGCTGGCCGTGTTGCTGGGCAGTTCTTTTCGCATCCCAGAGCATCCAGTCCGGACCCCAGTGATATTCCAGCAATTCGGTGTCGACGATGCCCGTCACTTTGATCGTGACCTTGACATGGTGGGGGCGGCCATCAGGGTAGGTGTCGATCACCTCGGCGCGTTTGTGCACCGAGGACCAGGACGGCACCGAGTCCATGTCGGCAAGCGCGTCGATTATCACCTCGGGCGAAGCGTCGATGACAATTTCGGACGATGCTTGAATGGCCATTGCTAATAAGTTAGCAATGCGGTCACGTCCCGGACCACGACGAAACGCCAGGGCCCGGCGAGCTCAGAGCAAGCTTGACGGAACCGCGAGGGTGAGCACCACCAGCATCAACGCCAGCAAGAACCATCCGACGCCCTGCCAGACCCACCAGCGTCCCCCCATCCGCCAGACGCGGTAGGTGCGGACGAACGCGGCGATGCCGCCCAGCAACAAAATCAGCGGTGAGCCGAGCGCTATGGCGTTGCGCCGCAACGCACCGCAGTGCTCCAGCGAATGATCCCCGGACCCGGACTTGCAGCTGCCGGCCCACATGACGGTCAGCAACAGCACCAACATCGCGAGGCCGACCACGGCGGCGCCGAATCGCACGGCGGTCGCGAAGGTTTTCTCGTCCCGGGGCCCGGGCGGGCCCGCCATCGTCGGAGTATCGCTCATGCCCAAGTCGTCTACCCCCCGGCGGACGAACTAATCTCAGCTGCCCGGATCGGCAGCAGGGTCGCCGTCCTCTACCAACTTGCGCAACCCTTCGGTTGCCGCCTCCAACGCTGCCTTGCTGGCGCGCTTGACGATGAACGCGGGGATAGGACCGGCGGGTTCGACGGTGATGTCGAATCGCACCCGGGATTTGTCGACACCTTCAGCCTTGACGGTGTATTCGATGTGCTGCCCGTGTTGCTGGAAGGTGTCCTTGGCATCCCAGACCACCCAGTCGGGTCCCCAGTGGTATTCCAGGATCTCGTTGTCGACAATCCCGAGGATCTTGACCGTCGCCTTCACGTGGTGCGGACGGCCGTCGGGATAGCAGTCGAGCACTTCGACCTTCTTGTGCACCGGAGAGAGCTGAGGCAGCGCGTCGACATCACGCAACGCCGCCATGACCTTCTCCGGCGGCGCGTCGATCACAATCTCCCGCGATGCTTGAACGGCCATCCAGGCCAAGCTAGCAACGCCGTCCCGGTTGCGGGCGGTGTTGCGTCAATTACTCGTTACCAGCCGATTTCGTGCAGCGGCGTGGTGGTGGCGGGAGGCCGGCCGACCGGGTCACTCGGTGTGCGGGAGAACCGCGGCGCGGGCGCGGCCTGTTGGACGCCGTGCGCGGTGATCACGGTGGACCGCCCGGTCAGGTGCGCGTCGAGCGCGGCTTCCGACCAAGTCAATACCGGTGTCACGCATGCGTCGGTCCCCGCGAAGATCTCGGTCCACTCGTCGCGTGTCCGGCCGGCGAATTTCTCGGTGAACATCGCGCGCATGCGCGGAAAAGCTGACTGGTCATGCTGATTCGGCACATCGTCTTCTGACAGGCCGAGCCCGGCTAACAGTGCCTTGAAGAATTGCGGCTCGATGGCGCCGACCGCCATGTACTTGCCGTCGGAGGTCTCATAACAGCGGTAGAACGGAGCGCCGCCGTCCAGCAGAAACGATTCACGCTCATCGCGCAGGGCGCCCGTCGCCTTCATCGTCCACATCATCTGGGCCAGGACGCTGACCCCGTCCACCATCGCGGCGTCGATCACCTGACCCAACCCCGAGCGCTCCCGCTCGTACAGCGCGGCGACGATGCCCAGCAACACCAGCATCGACCCGCCACCGAAATCGGCGACGAGATTCAGCGGCGGCGTAGGGGGTCGGTCGCGATAGCCCAGCGACGACATCGCGCCGGTCTGCGACAGGTAGTTGATGTCGTGTCCTGCCGTCGAGGCAAGCGGCCCGTCCTGGCCCCAGCCGGTGATGCGGGCATAGATCAGCCGAGGATTGACGGCGGCGCACTCTTGCGGGCCGATGCCCAGGCGCTCGCACGTTCCGGGCCGAAAGCAGTCCACCAGCACGTCGGCCTTGGCGGCCAGGTCCAGCAGTACCTGAGGTTGCGTCTTTACGTCCAGGTCGACCACCCGCTTGCCGCGGTGCAGTAGATCGCGGTCCTCGGCGGGCATCTGCAGCCCGCCGGGCCGGCGCACCCGGACTACGTCCGCGCCCATGTCGGCCAGCACCATGCCGGCGTGCGGGCCGGGTCCGATGCCGCCGAGTTCGATGACCTTGACCCCGGCCAGCGGTCCCCCGCGAGCCACAGCGCTACTTGCCCTTTTTGACCTTCAGCACCCGGTTGCGTAGTTCTTTGGTCGCAGAGTCAATGGTGCCCTTGACGGCGCGCTTGAGTACGAAACCGGGTAGCGGGACATTCGGGTCGACGGTGATCTCCATCTTCACCAGCGTCTCGTCGCCCTTGGGCACCAAGGAATACTTTCCGTCCTGCGATTTCTGTTGCCCCGAACTGACCAGCGTCCAGGTCACTTCGTTACCGCTCCAGGTGTAGGCCACCACCTGCTCGTCGGTGATGCCCGCGGTCCGCACCTTCATCTTTACTTTGCTCGGGCGTCCGTCGGCTCCGGTCTCGAGGATCTCGGCGCTCTGATGCGGCTCGGACCAGTCGGGCATCGCCTCGAAATCAGCGATGACATCCAGGATCTCCTCGGGACTGGCTTCGATGACGATGTCGCGGGATTCTTTGATTGCCATGGCCCGCACGATATCGAACCAGTGCCCCGGCGGGGAATAGTCATGTTGCCGAAACATCCTCTGCGGGGCGTACCGTCGTTTCCGTGACTGATCCCGCTTACACCGTCGGCGATTATCTCCTTGACCGCCTCGCCGAACTCGGCGTGACAGAGATCTTTGGTGTTCCCGGCGACTACAACCTCGCGTTTCTCGATCACATCGTCGCGCACCCGAAGCTGCGCTGGGTCGGCAACGCTAACGAACTCAACGCCGGCTACGCCGCTGACGGCTATGGACGGCTACGCGGATTGTCCGCTGTGGTAACGACATTCGGCGTAGGCGAACTCTCGGCCGCCAATGCGATTGCGGGCAGCTACGCCGAACACGTGCCCGTCGTACATATCGTCGGTGGCCCGTCCAAGGATGCCCAAGCCACCCGCCGGGCACTGCATCACTCGCTGGGTGACGGCGACTTCGAGCATTTCTACCGGATCAGTCGCGAAATCACCTGCGCCCAAGCCAATCTCATGCCGGCCACGGCATGCCGGGAGATAGACCGGGTGCTCGAGGAGGTGCGCGAGCAGAAGCGTCCCGGATATATTCTGATGTCGGCCGATGTGGCGCGCTTTCCCACCGAACCGCCGGCGGCGCCGCTGCGCAGCTATTCCGGCGGCACCAGCCCACGGGCCTTGGCGCTGTTCACCGAGGCGGCCGCAAAATTGATCGCCGACCACCAATTGACGGTGCTGGCCGACTTGTTGGTGCATCGCCTGCAGGCGGTCGAGGAACTCGAATCGCTGTTGGCGGCCGATGTGGTGCCGCACGCGACGCTGGTATGGGGCAAGAGTCTGCTCGACGAGAGTTCACCCAACTTCCTCGGCATCTACGCGGGAGCGGCCAGTGCCGAGCGGGTCCGCGCCGCGATCGAGCAGGCGCCGGTGCTGGTGACCGCCGGGGTGGTGTTCACCGATATGGTCAGCGGCTTCTTCAGTCAGCGAATCGACCCAGCCTGCACCATCGACATCGGTCAGTATCAGAGCAGCGTGGGTGACGCGGTATTCGCGCCTCTGGAGATGGGTGCCGCTCTGACGGCGCTCGCCACGATCCTCACCGAACGGGGCATCAGGTCGTCGGCCGTTGCGCCGCCCCCCATCGAGCCGCCGGCCCCCGAACCAGCCCGCGACGAGCCGCTCACGCAGCAGATGTTGTGGGACCGGTTGTGCTCAGCGCTAACCCCGGGAAATGTGGTGCTGGCCGACCAGGGGACGTCGTTCTACGGCATGGCCGATCACGTGCTGCCGCACGGGGTTACCTTCATCGGCCAGCCGCTCTGGGGCTCAATCGGTTACACGTTGCCCGCCGCCTTCGGCGCGGCGGTGGCTCATCCGGAACGCCGGACCGTCCTGCTGATCGGAGACGGGGCAGCACAACTCACCATCCAGGAACTCGGCAGCTTCTCCCGGGAGGGGTTGTCCCCGGTCATCGTGGTGGTCAATAACGACGGTTACACCGTCGAACGCGCCATCCACGGCGAGACGGCTCCGTACAACGACATCGTGGCGTGGCAGTGGACCGATATGCCGAACACGCTCGGAGTGGTCGATCACCTGACGTTTCGGGCGCAGAACTACGGCGAACTCGACGACGCGCTGACCGCCGCCGCCGCGCATCAGGACCGGATGGTGTTTGTCGAGGTCGTGCTGCCCCGACTGGAAATCCCTTACCTGTTAGGACAACTCGTCGGATCCATGTCGCCGCCCGGCGACAGCGACCGGCGCTAGTCCGGCTGGCAACGACCCGCCGCGGGTTCAGCCGAGGTAGCCGCGCCGTGTTCAGCCGAAGCGATGATCGCGCGCACCGTGCGTCGGCACCGCCCGCAGTCGTCGCCGGCTCCGCAGGTGGAAGCAACCTGCTTGCACGTCGTAGCCCCGGCCGCAACGGCGTCGGCCACCGCTTGGCTGGTGATGCCGTTACACAGGCACACGAACATCGAATGATCCGCTTACTCTGCTGTTTCGATCCGCATCATGTCGAAGTAGCGTCCGACGAACAGCGGTGGGTAGGCGCCCGTCCCAGCCCCGCCCGTCATCCACTGGGCCGTGGCATCCGGATGGTCGATCCATTGCCGCGCACCCTCTTCGTCCGGGAACTCCTGCAGGATCAGCACCTCGTGGGAATCGTCGAAAGCCTGGAATACCCACGTTTTTCGGATCCCCGCCGCCGCGAACCGGTCCATGGCGAAGCCGACCTCCGCGGTCAACGTCGACACGTCCTGCACTGAGGCGAATGCGGCCAGCACCACTCCGGGTGCCTTCGGTACCGCGGGTGGGGTGGTGACGAACCTCTCGACGATCTCGCCGGCGAATACCGCCGGAATGTCGTCGACGCCGGCCTCGTCGAACCAGTCGAAGAAAACACGCGACTGCAACAGTTCCACAATCGGCTCGCGGCTGTGCACACCGATCATCACCAGGACGCGGCCATAGTCGTGCGTGGAGAGGTAGACCAATACGTGGTGGGCGCCGATGTCGGCGAGGGCCGCCTTGTTGCGTTCCAGCAGCGGCCACACCCGCGTCGGGTCCGGGATTCGGTAGTCCGACGCGATCACCATCGAGTGAATGTCGCCGTTACTCATTGGCGCCGCTCCTCCTCATCGCTGCGCTCTGCATCGTCACCGGCGCGACTCATTGGCGCCGCTCCTCCTCATCGCTGCGCTCTGCATCGTCACCGGCGGGGTCACTGGATGAACTCGACTCTCGACATCTTGAGCTGCCCGCCCTCGCGAGTGACCGTCACGATGAGCCGGTACTTACGTGGATCCTGTTTGACTCCGGCCGCATTGGTGACTTCCGAGGTGCTGGCGACCAATACCACCGCAGAGTTGGCAGTCACCGAATCTAAGTCGACCGCGGAGGCGCGAACGCTGCCGTGCGAAATCACCTTTGACTCTCGAAGGGTGTCGGTGAAGTCTTCGGCAGACTTGAGGAAGTCGTCTTTGAATGTTCCGGTGGAGATTTCGAGGATTCGCTGCACGCCTTCTTTGGCATGCTCGTAGTCCAGCGACGTCAGGGTCACCACAGCCTTGCGCGCGGCCGCCGCGTATTCCGCTACCCGCTGGCGCTCCAGGACGGCGTTCTTATGCAGCACCATCATCTCCACGCCGGCTCCGATCGCAGCAAGAGACACCATGACGGCGAGCACCGAGGCAACCAGGAACAACCTCGGTCGGATCAGCAGGCCGCGCCCGCGAGCGGGCGGGGCGACAGGCCACAATTCGGCACCCTGGCCGGCTAATCCATCCGCATCAGCGTCAACTGAGCGGGTGTCCACGACTGCAGTGACCGCCTCTTCGGTGGCGGGCCCTCGGGTTTGATTGTCGGCTTCCTCCGAAGTGACGGCCTCGGCCTCGCGACGCGCGCGGATCGCTCGGGCGCGGGCGGCAGCGGCGCGGGCTTCGGCTTCGGCGGCCTCAGCTTCGACTTGAAACGTCAGCGCCCGACTTCCGGCGGCCGTCGAGGGCGCGGGGCGTCTTTTCACCGGAACTGATTCCGTCCCGGGAACATCGAACGAAACTGCTCGCCGCCCAACCAAACTCCCCTACCGCTTGCCCGTCGGGCGAAGATCCCGTTGTCCGTTGACCGACGCCATTCGAGAAGCGACGGGCGTCGCCATGGGCTCACCCTACTCGTCGCAGCCAACGATGTGCGATCGAATGGTGCGTACCACCCGTCGCGCCGGCGGCCTTGGAAAGTGTCTTGTACTTTCCACCAGACCAAGCCCCTTTCTGCGCCTCCTCGTTAGCCAAAAACCATCGCGCGCGGGGGAAGTAATGCCATTCACGCGTGCACCTGGGGTGCACGCATCCGCCTACACTCGCGCTAGATAAGCAGGTCTTTCACCACCTTGCCAGTGGCATTGAGCGGCAATGCCTCAAGAAATTCCACCGACCGCGGCACCTTGAATCCCGCCATCCGCTGCCGGCACCAGTCGATCAATTCCGCCGCATCGACGGGACCCTTCCGGACCACGAACGCCTTGCCCACTTGCCCGAGTCGCTCGTCGGGCACGCCTATCACGGCAGCCTGCGCGACGGCCTCGTGTCCGATCAATAGGCCCTCGATCTCCGCCGGATAGGCGTTGAAGCCGCCGACGATGAACATGTCCTTCTTGCGCCCGACGATGCGCAGGCGGCCCGCGTCGTTGAAGGTGCCCAGATCTCCCGTATGAAGCCAGCCGTCGCTGTCGATCGCTTCGGCGGTGGCGGCAGGGTCATCGAGATAGCCCTGCATGACCCCGTAGCCGCGCACCAACACTTCGCCGTCGTCGGCAATGCGGACCTCGACGCCGGCACAGGGCAGACCGGCGGTGGTAGCCACATCCTCGAACGAATCACCAGGCCTGGACAGGGTCACGTTGCCGGCCTCGGTGAGGCCGTAACCGGTCATCAACGTCTGGAACGGCAGCTCGTCATGGATGCGCCGGACCAGTTCGACGGGGATGTCGGCGGCACCGGTTACCCCGGCCCGCAACGTCGCCAGTCTGGCCTTGTCGGCGACCGTCAGCAGCGAATGATAGAGCGTCGGCGGGCCCGGAAGCATCGTGATACGTTCGCGTTCAACGAGATTCACCACCGCTTCGACGTCGAAGACCGCCAACGGCAACATCGTCGCGCCTCGCAAGAAGGACGTGACAAGTCCAGCTTTCAGCCCGAAGGTGTGAAAGTAGGGATTGATCTGTAAGTAACGGTCACCCTGACGGAGGTCGGCAAGCGTCGCCCACTCCTCATACATCCGCAACGTCTGGCCGTGGCTCATCATCGCGCCTTTGGGACGACCGGTCGTGCCCGAGGTGAAGATGATGTCCGAGATGTCAGCGGCGCTCACCGAACGCTCGAACGGCGAGCCGCTGGAAAGAAAGTCGGACTTGAGGTCGATGACCGGGGTCCCCGCCGGTACCGAGTAGTCCTGGCCGAGGAATCCCGACTGGACCAGAACAGCCTTCACCCCGCTGCGGGCGATGATGTCGTTGGCCTCGGCACTTTTGAATCGGGTGTTGACCGGCACCAGTACGCCACCGGCGACGAGCAGACCGAATGCCGCGACGATCCACTCCGCCGAGTTGGGCGCCCAAATGGCCACCCGGTCCCCTTTGTCGATCCCGAGGTCCGCAAAAGCACCTGCAGCACAACGGATTCGGTTGACAAGCTCGCCGAATGTGTAGCGCAGCGGACCGTCCACAACTGCTTCCGCGTCGCCGAAACGGTCCGCCGCGCTCAAGACCATCTCCGGGATGGTCTGCCACGGGAAGGGATCCGGCCTAATTGCCCGCCTCCCCCTCAGACCGCTGCGCGGTCTGCATCTTCACCGGCGCGCTACACCGTGACGAGTCGACCGAGGTTGCCGCCCATGATCTTTGCCTGGTCCTCGACGGACAGGTGCGACAGCGCGTTGATGTAGAACGTCGGCTCGGCAAGCCCTTCGGGGTGCGGCCAGTCCGACCCGTACAACACCTGGTCCACACCGACGAGATCGACCAGATCGTCGATCCCATCCTCGAAGAAGGGGCTGACGTGAATACGACTCTTGACCATCTCGACTGGGTCGCTCGGGAACGCTTCCGGGGCTTTCCGGAATACCTCTGCCAGACCGTCCAGCAACGGGGTCATCCACTTCGAACCCGCCTCGACGATCGCGACCTTCAGCTTCGGGAAGCGGTACAGCGCACCGTGGATCACCCACGAGCCCACCGCGTCCTGGATCGGCCGCCACTCGTTGAGGATGCCCATCGCATTGGTTTGGAACGGCAGCATTTCCTGTTCGGCGCCGTCCCACTCGGAGGTGTACCGGGAGTAGCCGCTGTCGCTGGAGTGCATGCCGACCAAGAGGTCGTACTCGACGACCCGCTCCCAGAACGGGTCGAACTCCGGCACCGCGAACGATCGGGGGCCGCGGAACCCGGGGACCGGAGCCGGGCGGATCAGGATGGCGCGGGCGCCACGCTTGACCGCCCATTCCAGCTCCTCGATCGCCTTCTCGACGATCGGCAGGGTGATGACCGGGGTGGTGAAAATGCGGTTCTCGTAGTTGAAACCCCATACCTCGTGGAGCCACTCATTCAGCGCATGGACCAGGACGTGGATGGCGACCGGGTCATCACGCAACCGCTCCTCGAGCAGGCTGGCCAGAGTCGGGAACATCAGGGTGCGGTCCAGACCCAGCTCGTTCATCTTTTCCAGCCGGGGGCCGGGTTCGAAGAACGCCGGGATCGCGCGCATCGGTTCACCGAACAACTCGCGCTTGCTCTTGCCCTCCGGGTTGCCGTACTTGAAGTACTCCTCCCAGGCACCGGGCCGTGCTACGACCTCGAAGGTGGGGTTGGGAATGTAGTTGCTGATCTGGCCCCGGATGGCAATCTTGGTGCGCCCGTTGACCTGCACGTACTGAATGTGGTTCTGGTACTCCTTGGGCAGGAACTTGGTGAGCGCCTCCGGCGGCTCGTAGAGGTGGTTATCCGCGTCAAAGATCGGAAACGGAACATCTTCCCGATGCGACAACTGCCCCATGAAATCCTCCTTCGCATTTTGTGAGAATACTATTCTCTTGCCCAGACATTAGCAATGCGCGCTGGCGCCGAGGGGCGCGGCCCGGTCACGCAACGAGCAGCGCGCCATGCCTGGTCCGTACGCGGCCGGGCAGACCAATCGGTCGGTCGGTCAATCGGTGACCCAAAAGGTCAAAAGGTCAGCACTTTGCGCTTATCTTGAACTCCGCAGTCGCCGGTTCGGCCGGATTCGCAGTCCTCGAGCCAGCCGCAACACCAGTGATCAGATAACTGTTGCCGTCGAAGCGGGTGTTGGCGGCATCGCCGGCGCCTTGGGAATACATGCCGTCGAAGCCGCCCACATTGTGGATGCGGGCGGACTCGGCCACTGCCCGCGGCCCGCGTCCATCCACGACAACGGTGGCCCCGGAAAGCTTGTGGCCAATGTGAATGGTCCGGTACCACTGCACCTGGGTGCAGCTCACGACATCGAATTTCGCTTGCACTCCGTTGACCGTGACGGATGCGCTGCTAGCGAGCGGGGTCTGCTGCGGTGATGCGCAACCTCCCAGCGCGCCGGCACCGAGCACGGCAAAGGCAGCCACGATAGGGCAACGCATCGGACCACCTCCATCCACCTTCGGAAGTCTTCGGCCTGCAGCGATGATGCTATTCTCCCAATTAGAGAATGCCAATATCGGGTGTCTTCGACCAAGGAGCAATCGCCATGGTGGGCCTGGAGGTCGACGAGTCCGGCACCGGCGTCGCGGTCCTCACCATCGATCGCCCCCACGCACGCAACGCAATCTCGTTGGACACCATGCGGGAGCTGGAAGAAGCGATCGATGCCGCCGCGGGAGCTCGAACCCTAGTCATTACGGGCGCCGGAGATCGGGCGTTCGTATCAGGGGGCGACCTAAAGGAGCTCAGCGCGCTTCGGACCGAGGAAGACGCCTCGGCGATGGCCAAACGGATGCGGTCGGTCTGCGATCAGCTTGCCAACTTCCCGGCTCCTGTGATCGCCGCGCTGAATGGCCACGCCTTCGGGGGCGGTGCCGAAGTCGCCGTCGCCGCCGACATTCGGGTGGCCGCCGACGACATCAAAATCGCCTTCAACCAGGTGGCGCTGGAAATCATGCCCGCCTGGGGCGGGGCTGAACGACTGGCCGCACTCGTGGGAAAGGGCCGGGCGCTGCTGCTGGCGGGCAGTGGGACCGCCCTCGACGCCGTCGAGGCCGAGCGGATTGGCCTGGTGGATCGAGTGCTGCCCCGCTCGTCGTTCGACGAGGGTTGGCGATCGATCGCGAAGTCGCTGGCCCGTTACCCGGCAACGGAAATTAAGCGCGTAATCAGCGGAGTTTCGCCCGACGAGGCGATAGCATCTTTTGCGCGGCTCTGGGTTGCAGACGCACACTGGTTGGCCGCGGAGAAGGTAACGAACCGCACGGCCAGTCCGCGCCCTGACGGTCGAGGAGCGACGTGATGTCCAGGTTGTTGAGCGCGATCTTGGTCGCATTCCTGGCAGGTGGGGCGGGCTCGTTCTTAAGCGCCGGACGGGCACACGCCGATGATCCGATCATGCATCACGTCAAATACACGATCACGGCAAAAAATCCGATCTACGCCAACATTTATTACATCGACCAAGAACCGGCGATTTTCGCTGATTACAGCCACGATCCGTACCGCTTCACTCCCAACGTCCAGGCGGATGTTGCCCCGGGCAAACCATGGAGCTTCGAACTGAATTTAGCCAAACCCGAATACTGGGCGATGGTCGTCGTTAACACCGGCACCGAGCCGGGCACGCCGGAGTTTCACTGCGACCTGTCGGTGGACGGGGCCGTCGTCGTGTCCAAGGACGGGCCCAGGGGCGTGCTCTGCTCCATCCGGAACTGGTGAACCACCCAGGTCGGCGGGATGTCCGCAATCGGCTGCGGCTCCCCCTCCAGCCGGCGCAGTTGATCCTCGACGAATTCCAGCGTCTCGGGGTGACCGCCCGATATACCCATCGCCTGCTCGAGCACCAGGAACCGGGACAAGCTGGTCATCAGCACGGTGAACACCACCGGCGGAACGAAGTCGGTATCCACCTCATAACGACGCAGCGCAGCCGCCACCACCCGGCGTTGTTCCTCGCGAAAGCGTTCTGCGTAGTACGCGATTTCGGCTCGCATCTCCTTGCGGTGATTGGCCAGCGCCATGAACTCCATCGAGATGCGGGTGAAAGCGGGATCGGTTCCGAATCTCCACAGGGCCCACAACGGCTGCGGCAACTGCAGCAGCCGCGCCTGCGCCAGCAACCCCTCCTCGGCGCGCCGCCGAAAGACCTCCAGGAAAAGCTCCTCCATTTTGCGGAAGTAGTAGTGGACCAGCTGAGGCTTGAGTCCGGCCTGCTGAGCCAGCCGTCGCGACGTCACCGCGGCGTAGCCCTCTTCAATCATCAACTGTTCGGCCGCGTCGAGCAGCAAGCCGCGATTCTTCGCGTCCGGCGCCCCGATCCTGCGGGCCGATGTCATGCCGATACCCCGTGCTCTCTGAATTCCCCTAGCGGTCAGGCCGATCGTAGCCACTGGCATCGGTCCGGCGCGTGATCTTGACCATGACAATATTGCCATGCTAAGCAGGTGCTCAGCAGACTTTGCTAGTTCGGGCGACGCCAGCTTTCGTCGCCGACTGACCATTTGGCGACACGGTTCTGGGGCCGGCTTCGGGAGGAATGCACGATGAGCAGTACCTACGACACCATTGACTTCTTCACGGATCCGTCGCTGGTACCCGACCCGTACGCTTACTTCGATTACCTGCGCGACCAAGGTCCGGTCCTGCGGCTTCCCCATTACGGGGTCGTCGCAGTCACCGGTTACGAAGAGGCGACGGCCGTCTATAAGGACACCGAGTCCTTCTCGAATTGCGTAGCGCTCGGCGGGCCCTTCCCGCCGCTGCCGTTTCAGCCCGATGGCGACGACATCAACCACCAGATCGACGAGCACCGGCATTGTTTCCCGATGTTCGAGCACATGGTCACGATGGATCCGCCGGACCACACCCGGGCGCGGTCGATCCTGAGCAGGCTGCTGACGCCGAGCCGGCTTAAGCAGAACGAGGAGTTCATGTGGCGCCTCGCCGACCGCCAGCTCGACGAATTCCTGGTCAACGGCAAGTGCGAGTTCATCAGCGAATATTCAAAGCCGTTCGCCACCTTGGTGATCGCCGACCTGCTCGGCGTCCCGGAAGAGGACCACAAGGAGTTCCGGGTGGTGTTAGGTGCCGACCGCCCGGGACGCGTCGGGGCGTTGGACCACGAGTCGGTGGGCGTCAATCCACTGGAATGGCTCGATGACAAGTTCTGCTCCTACATCGAGGACCGCCGCGCGCACCCGCGCGAGGATGTCCTGACCTCCCTGGCGACGGCCAAGTACCCCGACGGGTCGACGCCTGACGTCATCGACGTGGTCCGGTCGGCCACCTTCCTATTCGCCGCCGGCCAGGAGACAACGGCCAAGCTGCTCAGTGTCGCGCTGCAGGTGATCGCCGACCGTCCCGACATCCAGCAACAACTCCGCGACGATCGAAGCCTGATTCCAGGGTTCATCGAGGAATCGTTGCGCATGGAAAGTCCCGTCAAGAGCGACTCGCGACTGGCCCGCCGAACCACTCAGGTTGGCGGAGTGCACATTCCGGCCGGGACCGTGGTGATGCTGCTTCCAGGCGCGGCCAACCGCGATCCCCGCCGTTTCGACAACCCGCACGAGTTCCGCCTGGACCGCAAGAATGTGCGCGAGCACATGGCTTTCGCGCGCGGGGTGCACTCCTGCCCGGGTGGGCCGCTCGCTCGGGTAGAGGGCCGCGTCTCCATCGAACGCATCCTGGACCGGATGGCCGACATCTCGGTCGACGAGACCGAACACGGTCCGGCAGGCGCACGCCGCTGGTTGTATGAGCCCACCTATATTCTGCGCGGGCTCAACAACCTGCACCTCACGTTCACACCACAGGACCCCCCTCCTGGACGTCCTATCAGTTGATCGCCAGGCCGATGAAGTAGCTGCCGAACAACCCGGCCGCGATCAGCAGCACCCAGGCGTCGGTGAGCCGGCTCAGCAGCGCGGGCGCGTGCCGGACTTCCATGAACTCGCGAAATATGATGCGCACCTTGATAAGTGCGATGACGATCACGCTCGATGTCACAATCGCACTGGTGCTCGTTGCCGAGCGGTCCATCACCAGATAACCCGACGTGAGGGCGGCCAGCACCGCCCAGGCAACCAGTAGCCTCTTGTTGAACTTCACCGTCACCTCACCGCATACAGCAACGCAAAGATGAGCACCCAGAGGAAATCAACTGTGTGCCAATACGTTGCGCAGGTTTCGACGAGCACCTGGGATTCCCCAGACCCGCGGCGCGCGCCGCAGAGTCGATAAACGATGACGCCGAGGACAACGAACCCGATCAGCAGGTGAATGAAATGGATGCCGGTAAGAAAAAAGTAATACGCGAAGAAGTCGTCGCTGTCCGGGCCGTGCCCCTCAGAGACCAACCGGGTCCACTCAAACACCTTGCAGCACAGAAATACTGCGGCGAATGCGGCGGTGATGAGTACATCTCTTAGTGCTTCCCGATAGGCGCCGGCGCGGGACGACTGAACGCACCGCGCCACCGACCAGGAACTCAACAGCAAGACGAGGGTGTTAACAACGCCGGTACGCAGGTCCAAGTGTGTCTGCGAGTGCAGGAAGAGCTCGGGACTTCGGGTGCGGTAAAACAGGTAGAAGCCGAAATAACCTGTGAAGATCGATGTTTCGAACAACACGAAGGCCCACATGTCCGGCTGGCCCGGCACGAAAGGTGCGTCTTTGTTCTTGTCAGCGAGGTCGGTCATGACGCCGTCACCCGCTTCACAGGCCCGTCGGGCAGTACCCCGGTACCGAGGTCTTCCCGCCGAATCATCCTGAAAAGCATGACAACGAACGTGACCTGGTAGATGCCGAACACGACCATGTCCAGCCACCATGCGATTTGGCCGTTCCAGGCCAGTACGCCACGGCGGAAAATCCAGCAGGGTGCCACGACGACCTCGGTCAACGCATTGCACAGATTGAGATAGCCGAACCACTTTGGAAAGACTCGATTCTTGTCGATCAGAATCGCGACCATCCAGAGCAGCGACCCGATCAGGAACACGCCCATGGTTCCGTCGAACGATAGAAAGGCGAAGTCGTAGAGCCAACCCATCACCTGAGGATCTCGATCGGGCCGCAGCGTCCCGACGACCAACGCGATGCACAACAGCAGGAGGCCAGGCACCGCACTGAACGAGTAGATGAGTAGATACGAATACCCGAAGATGGGGCTGACCGACATGCGGCGCATCGAATACGCAATGAGAGCGTTGTTCACCGCGGTCATACCGGTGATTGCGAATACGACGCCCAAGCCGATCGGTATGCCGAGCTGGCGTTCGGAGAACCAGTGCGTCTGCGTCGCGAGGTCCCAGGTAGGTTGCGGCGGGGGCTGGGCTCGCGCCAACACGAAGACCATCGGAAAGAAGAGGTTGTAGAAGACGACGAGCGTCCACCAGGCCAGCCACAACTCACGCTTGGGGTTGTGCCGCAGGTGCCACGCGATTCGGCGATGCAATCCACCTGCGGGGGGCTCTGAAACAGGCCCGGAATCCAGTGGGGCCCCCGACTCCGGTGAAGTCGCCAACGTACTCATGCGCCGGCAAGTTCTGCTGTGCGGCTGTGGATCTCGGCGCGTTCTCGATACACCGCCCGCCCCAGTACGCCGCCCATCACTACGACCCAGACACCGATGGCGATGTTTTTCAACCAGAACGACAACGCGCCGTCCCACGCCAGCGGGCCTGTCAAGGAAACCCCGACGAACGACGCCGGCACGAGCGCTGCGGCAACCAGGAGGTTGAAGTAAGCCACCCAGCGGGCGAATACGGGCTGGGGCTGATCGTCGAAATAGATTGCCGCCGCCAGGATCACGCTCTGTCCGATCAAGAAGGGAACCACGACGGTGAAGGTGACCCAGGCGAAATCGTTGAGCAATTGGGTCAGCTCAGGACTGCGTTCCGGGCGGAAGGCGGCCAGCAGCCAGCAGACGTCGGCGATCAGGAAGAGGGTGGGTCCGCCTGCCGCGCAACCCAGCATCGCGTAGGAGAAGATCGGCGTGCGATGGGCCATCCTCCGGATCTGCATTGCGATGAGCGCCAGAATCGGAATCAGGCACACGCCGAACCAGTTGAAAAGAACCATGCTGTAGCGGATTTGGGGGGTGCGGGCCGGATCTCGATAGAACGCCGCAACCTGCTCCGCGGACATCGTGGGCGACATGGGCGGGCTGAACCCCGGGAACAGGAAGAATGCGGCGATCCAGATGACCACCGTCACGGGCAGTGTCCACAGCAAGATCAGTTCGCCGTCGATTCGTCTCGGTGAATGGCGCGCCGCGGCGGCCTCGGACATCAGCAACTCCCTCCGGTGGCATGCTCGCTCGGCCCGTCAGCCGAAAGTAGCCGATCGGCTAGGGGCGGTCAATAGCCGATCGGCTAGGCTCTCGGTGTGGCGTCCAAGCAGGCTGGGAGTCAGACCCGCAGCCGGTTCCGTTTCATTGCACGCAGTGCCGCACAGACGCGTGTCCTGGACGCGGCGCTGAAATTGATCGCGGAGCACGGAGTCGGCGGAACCTCGCTGCAGATGATCGCTGACGCGATCGGCGTCACTAAGGCAGCCGTCTATCACCAGTTCAAGACCAAGGAACAGATCGTCGTTGCCCTCACCGAACGCGAACTGGGCGGCCTGGAAGAGGCACTGGAGGCCGCCGAGGCCCATGAGGACTTTCCGCGAGCCCGAGAGTTGCTCCTGGGTCGGGTCATCGACCTCGCCATCGAGCGTCGCGGCGCGGCGAGCACGCTCCAATTCGATCCGGTCATTGTGCGGCTGCTCGCCGAGCAGGACGAGTTTCAACAGTTCATCGCGCGGCTCTACGGCGTGCTGGTCGACGACACGTCCGAGGACGCGCGGGTATCGGCCGCCGTGCTTTCGGGCGCCATCGCGGTCGGCGTCATGCACCCCTTGGTCGCAGACGTCGACGACGACACGCTGCGTTCGCAGCTGCGTCGCGTCATCCATCGGCTGATCGGTGCGACCGACGCGGCTGATGAGGTCAGTTCGGGTACCGGCAATTAGATGCCGGCGTGAACACCGCGCAATGCACGCGGTAGCTACGCAAAGTGGAAAGGCTAAGTGTCGGCGCGCACCCAGGTAGTGACGCCATCGTGAGCTATGCAAATGAGGAAAAGGCCATCGGGCGCCTGCGCGACGTAGTTCAGCCACTGGTGGCACTCGGCGCCCTCTTCCTTAACCCCCGCCATCGGAGGTGACCGGAACCATCGCGGCTCGTACCTTCTCGGGGAACCGCAGAACATCAGTCGCCCAGCTTCTGGCGCGGTGGGCATGCTGTCGGTACCAAAGGCGTAATAGGTGGTGTTGTCACACGGCGTGCCCAGAACCTGATGCCCCATGATGCCGGGGGTGCACTCGGGATAGTCGCAGACAGTCGGCCCGGCAAAGGACGGCGGCGCAGCCAGGAAACCGACACCAAGAAACGCAGCAAACAATGCCACGATGGATCGCACGCCATAAACTTTGCCACACCCGAAAGCTTCTGAAAAGCAAATTCTCCTGATCGGAGAACACGGCGAGCCAGCCGGCCGCTGACCGCGGGCAACCTCGAATACCACTTCGCTTCGCTGCCCGGCGCGGCCGGATTTCCGCACGACAGACGTCGAAGGCAGCTGCCCGATAAGGGCGTTCAGCTTATGTCAGAGTGATAAGCTCGTTCTCCGTGCGTGATCCAGATGGGCCTGACACCGACCACGGTGAGGACCCGGAGGGCGCGATGGATCCCGACGAACCACAGTCCAGTTCAGTAAGCGACTCTGGCGCTGAGGACATCTCGGAGGCGGACGCACAAGACGAAGTGGCGAAAGCTGAAGCACAGGCTGAGGCGGCTCGCGCACGCCTTGCCCGGCTGCGCCGGGTAGCCGAAGTCGACGCCCCGGAAGACGACGCGAAAGGCGACGCGGAAGACGGCCCAGCGGAAGACGGCGAAGCAGAAGACGACCGCGCGGCCTCCCGAGACGCGGCCGCCAAGGTTGAGCGGCGCCGCCCGAAATGGAGGGCACGGCCACTGGGGCTGCGGCGATCTCGGCGAACGCGGCGGAGCCGCCGACCCGGCCGGAAGGCGGTGGCAATCGGCGTCGGCGTCGCGCTTGCCGCGACCTCCCTCGGCGCCATCGGCTACATGCAGCAACAGCACCACACCATCGCGCACAAACGGCGACTCTCCCAGGACTATGCCGCGGCGGCCAGGCAGGCAGTCACCACGCTCATGTCTATTGACGCCAACCACGCCAAAGACGACATCCAGCGAATCATCGACGCTTCCACCGGCCCGCTCAAGAACCAAATCTCTGTGATGTCAAGCCTTATGCTCGAGCAGGCCCAGGAATCAAAGACCATCACCAAGGTGAATGTGGAGGCGGTCGCCGTGGAGTCGGTGACCGACAGTTCCGCGGTCGCGCTCATCGTGGCGAAATCCGAAGTGACCGAAGCGGATAACAAGAAACGGCCGCCGCAACTGTGGCGGCTCAGCATGGAGATCGTCCGCGACGGCAGTCAGTTCAAGATGTCGAAAGTCGACTTCCTGCAATGAATGTTGAGCAGGACTCGTCGGTCGACACCGCAGGAGCGCACGACGACAGCACGGACGACAGCCCGGAAGCCTCGGCTCCCGACGAGACGGGCGCACCCCTCTCGCCACAGCGACCGGCACGTTCCACCCCCCTGAAGGCTGTCGGTCGATGGACTCGCCGGTGCTTGGCCAAGTGGCGTTCGATACTCGCGACGGCGTTGGTCGTGGCCACCATCGGCGCTGCCGCCGGCCTGTTCTTCGTTCAGTACCGTCCGGATCAGCAGATGAGCGACGCCGCTGCGCGCCAAGCAGTTCAGGCGGCTTCGGACGGTGCCGTGGCGCTGCTGTCCTACTCCTTCGACACCCTTGACCGCGATTTCGCCTCCGCAAAGTCACGTCTGACCGGCAATTTCTTGGCTTACTACAGTAAGTTCAGCGAACAGATCGCGGCCGGGGCCATGCAGGGACAGCTGACGACCACCGCCAAGGTGATCCGGGCTGCCATTTCGGATTTACATCCCGGTTCGGCTGTCGTTCTGGTGTTCGTCAACCAGACCACCACGAGCAAGCGAAAGCCGGAACCCATTGAGGCCCATAGCAGCATCCTGGTCAGGCTGACGAAGATCAACGGTTCTTGGCTTATCGCAAACTTCGACCCCGTCGGGTGAGCGCGGCAATTTTTAGCTCCAATCGGCATTTTTTCGGGACTGGAGCGGTGTTAACCTCATTTCAGAAAGCCGTAATGGGCTTAACCTTGTCAGTCAATAATTGCGCGTCGAGGAGCACCTGATGCGTCCAGTTCGAACACTTCTCGCCGCAACCGCGATCGCTGCTGCCGTACTCGACGGTTTGGGCGCAGCAGCCACAGCCGGGGCAACGACCAAGGAAGAAGTGGCGGTCAACGGTACATTTCGCGTCACGTCGATCGGTGATTGGGCCCAGACCAATGACCAGTACTACGGCGAGCCAACGATCTACCAGACATGGACCATCAGCTCGTCATGTGTCACGTTTCAGGAATGCCACGGCACGGTGTCGAGCGACCAGGGCTGGAGCGCGCCTTTATACATGAATGACGGGGTCATGTGGAAGGTCAGACGCAATGTGCCGAATTGGGAGCACTGCGAGGACGGCACTGCCTATACCGGCGAGCAAACCTTCTACTTCTACCCGGTAGATACCAACGGTGAATATAAACTCGGGTCGCCGGTGATGGCCGGGAAGGACAAGACGTACGGTCCCAGCGGCGCCTGCGGGCAGAACCAGTGGCTCGACATCGCGATGCCGCTGCGGTTGGACCGCCTAGCCTGAAAGCACATTCTTAGTCGGTTCACGGCGGCGACCCACGAGCCGCTGTGCACTCGGTGCGTTGGCGATCGCCACCTAAGTGGGAATCATGTCCCGCCACGTCTTGGGCGCTTTCGCGGGCGCGAGATTCGCTTGCTCGTACAACTTTCCGTCCGGACCGACATATCGACCGGTATGCGAGTCGTAGTGAGCGATCGCGACTGACGGCGCCCATTTGCCTTTGCCGGCGCCATTATTGAACGAACTCGGCGCAGTCTGCCCGCCTGCACCGGTCCCCGCGTCGGGCGGAGCGACTTCCGCCGGAGCAGGTGGTGCGGACGGAGGAGGTGGTGCGGCCGGGGCAGGCGGTGACGGAAGCTCTCCGGGCAACGGGACGTCGAGTGGCGCTATCGGCGGAAGGTCAAGCGACATCCGCGATGAAGGAGCCCACATGGGCCTTGACGACGGCTCCGGTGGGACAGCTGCTCCCACCGTCCCCGGCGGTGCGGTTTCTCCTCGCGGTCCCGGCGGTGTGCCCCGCGGGACCGCCCCAGGTGGCAGCGGTGTTCCCTCGACCGGGGCGAAGATTCTCGCGTTGGGGTTGACCCGGTCATCGGGTGCGATGCCCTGGGCGAGCAGGTTTGGGTCGATCGGGGAAGGACCGAGAACGTGTTGGCGCATCGACAGCGGCATGAACGGCTGGTCGCTGTTACATATCTCGACGGTAGGCGCGCGTTTGCCCGGATGACCCATGCACGGATAGTTGCGGGCGCCGCGAACCGAGAGCGGGGAATCTTGCGGCAGTTTGCAATACAGCCCGTCCGGTGTGTCGATGTCGGTGAGATCGTCCGGGGATCGCCACTGGCTTTGGGGTACGAAACCGACCGTGCAAATGGGCGGATCGTCGATCGTCAGCGCGAAGTCGCCTTGAGCGGAACCCTCCGGATGGGATGTCGGTCCAGCCGCTTGCTCGATCGCAACCGCCGACGGCAGCAGCACCAGCAACTGCTCCAGTGAGGGGTGGTAGGTGATGCCGATCTGTCCGATGGTGGTCAGATTGGCCAGCAACACCGGCAGCGTCGGTTTGAGTTGATTGAGGAGGCGAGACGCCTCGTTGGCCGCGTCTGGACCCTCTCGCAGCAGGGTGCGAACGTTCGCATCGTCGTCGGCCAACACGCCTGAAATCCCCGCGAGACTGCGCGCCCACTGCCTGATTGAATCAGTGGTGCGTGCTTGCGAATCCAGTAACGGCCCAGTGTCTTCGGTGAGGGTTCGGGTGCGATCGACGACGCCGTTGGCGTCGCGCGAAAGTGTCGTTGTCGAGTCGAACAGCGACCCGAGATCGTAACCGGATCCATTGAAACCCCGGAAGGTCTCATCAAGCAATTGACCCAGTTTGGTCTTCGGGATGCTGCTGACCAGAGCATTGACCTGCTCCAGCATCGGCCCCACCGGCTGCGGAATCGTCGTGTCGCGCACCGCGATCACCGACCCGTCGTGCAGGTACGGCGCTGAATCGGTTCTGGGCCGTAAGTCCACGTACTGTTCGCCCACCGCCGAGACACTGAGCACATACGCGCCGCATTGATTGGAGGGACCAGGACGCTCCGGACACGCTGACAGGTCCGCCGGCACTTTGGGTGAAGTCCCAAGCGAGAGCGTCGCTTTCGCGCCGGTCGGCGTCAACTCCACCGCTGTGACTTTGCCGAGTTGGACTCCGCGGTAGGTCACGTTGGCGAACCGGTACAGGCCGCCGGCCGCCGGCAACTCCAGCGTCACCGTGATCCGCCCGATGCCCAGCAACATCGGCACTTGGATGTAGTAGAGCACCATCGCGATCACGCCGACGGTCCCGACGATCGCGAAAATCGCCAGCTGGATCCGAACGAAGCGGGTCAGCATCTATCCGTCACCTTCCGCTGGCAATGGTCCGGGACCCGGATTTGGAACCGGTGCCACAGATTGCGGGGGTCCTGGCACCGGCGCCGCAGCCGGCGGGGGCCCGGGCAAGGGCGCTGCAGCCGGCGGGGGCCCAGGCAACTGCCCTCCGCCCGGAAGTGGCCCGGGCAACGCTGGCGAATATGGCGCCGGTCCTGGCAGCGGAGGCAGCGGAAGGGCATCGGGATCGATCCACGGCGGCCGCAATGCGGAATGCAACGGATCGAGTGTGTACCGCAAGTAGTACGGCTCGCCGGGCATCGGTACCAACGGCTGATCCAGCTGCCCAAAACGGGTCCCCAACATCAGTCCTCGTTTGAGCCGTGGAATCGTGAGGTCCAACTGGACGTGCAGGTTGAAGTAGTCGCCGCGAACCGCACGGTCGACGAAGTTCTGGGTGAACGGGAACACGAAACCCGCCGCGATCGCCGTGCCGAGCTCCGGCCCGACGTCGGCGAGCGCACGGATGGTCGGCTCCAAGTTCTGCAGATTCTTGACCAGGTCGGCCTGGGTGTCGTTGATCAGCCGGGTGGCGGTGTTGCTGAAGGCGCGAAGCTTGTCCAGCGCGGTCGTCAGGCGCGGCCGCTCTCTGATCAGTACGTCGAGCGCAGGCGGTACCTTGCGCAGCGCCTCGCTGAGAACGTCACGTTGCCCGGCGAAGGTGGCGGAAAGCCGGTTCAGCGCTTCGATGGAGTCCACGATGTTGTTCCGCTGTTCGTCGAGTGTTCCGACGAACGTGTCGAGGCGGGTGAGGAGATCCCGCAGGGTGCCCGCGCGGCCCGACACGGCAACCGAGAAATTGTGGATGACCTCGCCGATCTGTCCCAGTCCCCCGCCGTTGACAACTGCCCCCAGCGACGACAGCGTCTGCTCTGTCGAGGGGTAGGCCGATGACCGGCTCAGCGGGATTTTGGCTCCCGGCTGCAACCGTCCGGTCCCCGATTGACCGAGCGGGGTATTGAGTTCCAGATGCATCGACCCCAACAGGCTGGTCTGACCGACGGCCGCTACGACATTGGCAGGGACCACGACATCGCGCTGCACTGAAATCTCGACGTCGGCGTGCCAGCCTTTCACCTTCATCGCGCCGACGCTGCCGACTACGACATCGTTGATCATCACCGGCGAATTCGACTCCATCGTCCCGACATTCGGGATTTCGACGTGGTAGATGACGGCCCCGGGGCCGCGTCCCACTGCGCCGGGCAGAGGTAGTGAATTCAGGCCGTGGAATGCGCACCCGGTCGCCGTCAACGCCACGCAACCGCCTACGGCCAGCACCCGCCGAGCCCGAACCCGGCCGATCATTGTTGCGGCCCTTCGGCAGGAAGCAGCATGCCCGAAACGCCGGGCGGTGGCGGTGGCGCTTGCATCGGTGTCGACGGCGGGGGCGGTAACGGCATCGCCAGGCCCGGTATGCGCGGTGGTGGCTCAGCACCCGGCGCACCTACGGGATCACCCGGCAGGCCGGTGTAGGCCGACACGGCAGGCGGAATCTCTGGTGCTGCGGGCTTCGGGCCCTCGCCACCGGGCGCCAGGCGCGGTTCGGTGTACAGGATCTTCGAGGGGTCCACCGACTTCTGTATGAAGATGTTGATAGGGATCGGCAGATTATTGAAGTTGAGCAGCCGCAACCCGGGACCGAGAAACAGGGAGCACAGCTTGCCCGATTCGGTCGAGGTGACGTTCTCGAGGGCGCCGATTTGTGAGCAGCCCGGAATCGGCAACGGAAGCAGCAAACCGGAAAACGTGGGGTTCGCGAAGTTCATGATCCCGAACCCGCCCACGATGGTTCCGGTGTCGGCGTTGTAGTCGTTGAAGAAGTTGCCCAGCGCGTTGGGTGCACCGTGCAGAATGTTCTCCAGGGCCATGTGCTGATCCACCAGAATCTGCGTGACGTCGGCCAAGCGGGCGACCTGCTCGCTGGTCTGGTTGCGAGAGCCGGCGATGAACCGCTGCACCTCGCCGACCGCCGTCGACAGGTCGGTCAGCGCCGCGTCCAGGTCGGATTTGCTGTCGTTGACCACGCTGGTGAGCGTGGCGAGCCGGTCGTTGAACTGCACCATCTGGACGTTGCTGTCACGGAGCGCGGTGACGAAGGTCTGCAGGTTCTTGATGATGTCGACGATGTTGCCGCTGCCGTTGGCGAGTATCCGGCCCACTCCGGACAATTGGGCCAGCGCCTGCCGCAGCTTGTCGCCGTTGCCATCGAGGGCGTTGGCGGCGCTGTCGATGAACCGGCCCACCGAAGTGCCCGATACGCCGCTGCGGGGTCCCAGATCCGTTGCCAGCCGCATCAATTGGGTTTTGACTTCGTCCCACTCAACGGGTACCGCAGTGCGGTTGACCGGGATCACGGCGCCGTCCGCCATGACCGGGCCACTGGTCCGGTAAGCGGGGGTGAGTTGTACATAACGTGCGGCCACCAGGTTCGAAGCGACGATAACCGCTTTCGCGTCCGCCGGAATGGGCACGCCGTGGTTGATCTCGAGGGTCATCTTGGTTTGTGACCCCTGCGGAGCTATGGACTTGATGGTGCCGACCTTGACACCCGAGACCCGCACCTCGTCACTCGGGTAAATCGCCGTGGCGGTAACGAAATACGCCGTAATCGTCTTCGGGCCGAAGAACGCATTACGGATGACCACGCCCACACCGGCGACGATGAGCCCCACCAGAACAACAGCAACCACCACGACCAGCCGGTGGCGCGGCATACGGGAGATCATTGCGATCCTCCAATCCTGCCGCCCAAGGTGCAGCCGGGGCACTCTGGCATGCCGTTGTACGGCCAGGGGAACAGTGACCGAGGAACCGTCGAGGGGGTGCCGGGACCGCGACCCGTGTCGAAGTTGCGGAATCCCCAGAGGTAGTCGAGGAACGGTTGGAAGAGTGGCGGCTGCAGGAGGTTCGGGACGAACGCTGAGTATGCGTACATGCTGGAGATGGCTTCGCCGACGGTGATCTGGAATTTTGCGAGACCCGGCAGCGCTTTGCTGATGCTGTCGCGGTTCCTCTGCAGCATGGCGGTCACCGAATTCAGCCGCTCCAGCGTCGGCGCCAATTTGCTTTCGTTCTCATGCACCAGTGCCGTCAGCTGCTTCGCTACCGCCGACGTGTTGGCCAGCAGGTCCACGATTTCTTGTCGGCGCGCCGCCAGGACTTGAAACAGATCGTCGGCGTTGAGAATGAGCTTGTTGACCTGCTGGCTGCGTTCGGACAGGACCCCGGTCACGTCGCTGGCACTCTTGAATAGCTCACCCAGGCTCTTGTTGCGGCCGTTGAGGGTTCGCGATAGCCGGGTGAGCGAGTCGAATGCCGGCCCCAATTTGGGTGCAATCTGGTCCAGCGTCGCCGCCAGTGTGTCCAACGACTGATTCAGCGTCGCGGTGCTGGTTTCACTGGTGTTGGTGGTTAAGTCGCTGACTGCTTCCGTCAACGAGTAGGGCGAGGATGTGCGCGACGCGGGTATGACGGCATTCGGGTGCATCGTGCCGCTGCCGGCGGACTCCAACGCCAGCATCCGTGCGCCCAGCAGCGTGTCGGTGCGGACGTGGGCGGTGGTCTCCGACCCGAGCAGGATATTGCCTTTAACCGCGAAGGTCACCAGGGCATCGCCGTTGCTTAACGACACATCCGACACCGTGCCCACCTTCAGCCCGGACACCGTCACCGGGTTCCCCGGCGCGAGGCCGCCGGCTTCTGTAAACACTGCCTTGTATCGCACCGCGGTCGCCCACGAGGTCAACCGGTCCGGTGCCAGGCCCACCAGTATGACGAGCACGATCAAGATCGCGCCGATGAATCCGGCCTTGACGAGCTCAGCTCCGCGATACTTGAGCATCAGGGTTCCGTGCACCTTCCAGCTTCTGACCTGAAGAACGGGGATATCACCGTCTTGCCCTGCAGATCCGTGCCACGGAGCTCCAACTGGCAGAGGTAATAGGGAATGGTTGCGCCCGCTACTCCGAGTCGCACAAGTTTGCGATAGTTCTTCGGCGCCTTCGCAATTGCGGTTTCGAGGCGGTCCCTATCGTCGTCGAGTATCGGCGCCAGCCGGCTCAACTGGTCTATGGTGCCGGACAGCGGCGGTCGCGCACTGCTCAGCAGATCGGCCAGCGAGGCGGTTCCGTTGTCCAACGCCTCGATGGCGGCCCCGATGGTGTCACGGTCATCCGACAGCCCGCTGACAAGCCGCTCCAGCCGATCGATTGTGCCGGAGAACTTGGCGCCGTCCCGGGAAATCGTGGCGACTACGGTGTTGAGGTTTTCGATCAGTTGCTGCACGGTGTCGTCGTTGTCGGCCAACGCGTTCGAGAACGACGTCGTCTTGGCGAACAACGAGTCTAAAGTTCCGCCCTGGCCCTGGAAGACCTGCAACAGCGCCGAGGTCAGCGTGTTGACGTCCTGTGCATTCAGGCCCTGGATAACAGGTTTCAATCCGCCGAGTAGGAGGTCGAGGTCAAGTGCCGGCGCGGTGCGGTCGACCGGAATCTGTGCGTCGGCCGACAGACGCCTGGTTGAGCCTGGGCCGTCGATGAGCTCCAGATAGCGATCACCGACCAGATTGAGATAGCGGACCGCTGCCCTGGTGCCCTCGGTGAGGACAATGGTGCGGTCGGCGTCGAATTCCACCACAACCTTTTTGTCCGGGCGCAGCGAAATATTGCTGACGGTGCCCACCCGGATCCCGGCGACCCGCACCGTCTGCCCCACCTTGAGACGCGACACGTCGTTGAACACAGCCGAATAACTTGTCGTCGAGCCGGTTTGATACTGCCCGAAAATGAAGAACAGGAAGGCAGTCAGCATCGACATCACGGCCCCGAAGATCGCGAATTTGATCAGCGTCGCGCGCGTTCTCATCCGGGCTGTCCGATCTGAGCGGAGTTGCGTGGCGGGCCCACGATCGGCCCATACAAAAGCTGCTTGAGGAGATCGGAGTTGATCAGCAGCTGCTGGTTTCCGTACACCACAGGGTTGGCACCGATATCTGTAATCAGTTGGGGTGGTGGGGTGTTGAACGGCAGCTGCGGAAGGCCGAGGCATCGCGGACCGCCCGTCGCCGCCACCTTGGGCAAGTTCACCGGGTATCGATAACGCTCGGCGCCCCACGTCAGACTGGCCGTGATGTTGATGCTCGGTTCCGACAACGGCGGACCGTGCGCTATGCGTATCAGCCCGCCGAGGCCGCAGGTGAACACCTCGTGGTACTGGCTGGTCAGATCGGTCGTCGGCACCAGCAGGTGCATGACAGTCGTCAGCGGTTGGCGGTTTGTCGACAAGACGTCGTTGCCGATGTCGGCAAGGCCGATCGCACTGATCAGCAATGCATCCAGGTTGTGCTGCTCGTCGACGATCGTCTTGCTGATCCGGTTTGCGTTCGCCACGGTTCGCACGAGATCAGGCGCCGCATCGGCATAGGCGTTGGACACGACTGGTAGCACCGCGAGGTCACGTTTCAACGCGGGAAGGCTCGGTTCCAGCCTGGCCAGAAAAGAATCCAGGTCGCTCAACGACTGACCAAGTTGTGGGCCACGTCCACTGAATGCTTTTGCCAGCGCGCCCAATGACTCGTTGAGCTTCGCCGGGTCGATCTGATCCAGCACCGAAACCAGTTGCTGGAACACCGTGTTGATCTCGACCATGACGTGCTGGCCGGCCAGGCGCTGGCCGGCATGTAGCCGCTGCGCCGAGGGCTCGGCGGGTTCTATCAGTTGGACGGACTTGGCCCCGAACACTGTCGAGGAAGCGATGTCGACGAGCACGTTGGCGGGAATGTATTTCAGCGCCGACGGGAACATCGCCAAGTGGATAGCGGCCTTGCCGTCCGGTAGCGCTTCTATCGAGTCGACCTTGCCCACTGGTACGCCGCGCAAGGTGACCCGCGCGTCCGGGTTCATGACCAGGCCCGCGCGTTGCGACACCACGGTCACGGGTACAGATTCGGTGAGTCCACCCTGGAATAACGTTATCGCGAGAGTGACTATCGCGGCGATCACCAAGATGGTGACAACACCCAGTAAGGGGCGGACATAGGTACGCGGCTTCGGCCGGCCTGAACCGTGCGACCGGCCGCGCGCGCTCGGCGCGCCGCGACCCGACGGTGCGTGCGTGGTCACGTCTTCACCTCCCCGTCATCCGCTAGCCCGCTATCCAGACAGATTGAAGTTGCCGTTGGCACCGTAGACCGACAGTGACACCAGCAGCGTCACGGATACGACGACGATCAGCGAGGTGCGGACCGCGTTGCCGGTTGCGGTACCGACACCGGATGGTCCACCCGATGCGAAATACCCGTAGTAGGTGTGGATCAACAGGATGGTCAGCGCCATCAGAGTGGCCTGTAAGAACGACCACAAAAGGTCGTACGGGTTCAGGAAGGTGTCGAAGTAGTGGCTATATAAGCCCGCTGACTGGCCGAGCAGAAACACGGTGGTGAACTGGCTGGCAACAAAAGACAAAGCCACCGCAATGGCGTACAACGGCGTAATCGCCATCATGCCGGCCACGATCCTGGTGCTCACCAGGTACGCGACGGGTCGGATCGCCATGGCTTCCAGCGCATCGACCTCTTCGTTGATTCGCATGGCACCCAATTGAGCGGTCACCCCGGCGCCGAACGTAGCCGCCAGACCGATTCCCGCGACCACCGGCGCAGCGATACGCACATTGATAAAAGCAGAGAGGAAGCCGGTCAGCGCCTCGATGCCGATGTTGCCCAGGGAGCTGTACCCCTGCACGGCCAGCGTGCCGCCGGTCGCCAGCGTCAGGAACCCGACGATCACGACGGTCCCGCCGATCATGGCCAACGTTCCTGCGCCCATGCTGATCTCGGCGATGAGACGGATCACTTCCCGCCGATAATGAGTGGCCGCAAAGGGAATGGCACCAAGCGCCTTGCCGTAAAACAAGGTGTGGTCGCCGAGACGCCCCATCAGAGCAACTGGCTTGTCCAGTTGTCTTGATAGTCGCGGATATACGGCCCTCAACGCCACCACTGTGTGCCCCTACTTCCCTGACACCTTGATGCCTATGGCCGTGACGACCACATTCACGACGAACAGGGACATGAACGCGTACACGACGGTTTCGTTGACGGCGTTGCCGACGGCCTTGGCGCCACCGCCGGATATCGACAACCCTCGGTAACAAGCCACGACACCTGCGATCAGACCGAAAAGTGCTGCCTTGACACAAGAAATGATGACTTCGGGCACACCAGTCAACAGCGTGATACCCGCAGCGAACGCGCCAGGATTGACGTCTTGAACGAAGACCGAAAAGATGTATCCGCCTAAGACACCGATGATGACCACCAGGCTATTCAGCAGCAACGCGACCAGCCCTGAGGCCAGCATGCGTGGCGTCACCAGGCGTTGCACCGGGTTGATGCCCAGTACCTCCATGGCATCGATTTCTTCGCGGATCGTCCGTGAACCCAAGTCCGCACACATCGCCGTGGCGCCCGCGCCGGCGACGATCAGCACCGTGACCAGCGGACCCACCTGAGTGACGGCACCGAAAGCCGCACCGGCGCCGGACAAGTCCGCGGCGCCCAATTCGCGCAACAGGATGTTCAGGATGAAGCTGACCAGGACGGTGAACGGGATAGCCACCAACAACGTCGGAGCCAGCGAGACACGGGCTACAAACCACGACTGTTCAATGAACTCTCGGCCCTGAAAGGGCCGACGGAACAGAAACCTGACGGCGTCGCGTGTCATCGCGAACAACGCGCCGACCGACTGCATCGGCCCAGCCAAACTGCTTGGCAACGAAATGCCAGGCGACCACCGATCGGTGCCCCCTTTTCCCATCGGCGTCAACCCCTTACGGCTTGGTGAGCTCTAGGCATCTCGCAACCATTTATACGAACCGCTTAGCCAATTGCCGTAGCTCAGCTTCCAAACGGCGTTCCTACTCACGCCACTCCTCCGTTCTGTTGCGTGAGTTGGCGCTTCCAGTCACGTCCGCTTCCGGGCGTCCATGTCTTGAGCGTTTGGCGATTATGACTCATATCACGTCCGGTGGGAACGGAAAACGGAGAACCGTTACAGAGATCGTTGGTCTCAAAAATACCGGCGAGTCCTGCGAGAAATCAGCAGTGGGATGGCGCATCTCGAGCATCGCGGCTTGCATCTGCTTTCTAAGTAACCGCACCGGCGGTCTTCAGTTCGATAATGCGATCCCAGTCGAGTCCGAGTTCCAACAGGATCTCATCGGTCTGCTCCGCGAATCCAGGCGCCGGGGAGGTCTGTGGTGCGGCGACGTCGAATTGCACCGGGTTGGCGACCAGTTCGAGTTCGCCTGCGCGCACAACATATTCGTTCGCCCGGATCTGCGGGTCTGCTGCTGCTTGCAACGTGTCCTGCACCGGGGCCCAGGGACCGGCGAGCGTCGCGAAACGTTCGCTCCACTCGGCAAGGGTGCGCGTCGCAATGACTTTGGTCAAGATCTCGACCGCTTCTGCTGTATTCGCAGCGATTTTCTCGGCGTCACTAAAGCGCGGGTCGTCTGCCAGTTCTGGGCGATCGATGTGCCGGCACACATCGGCCCAGAATTTGGTGGGCTGCATCATGACTAGGGATATATAGCGGTTGTCCGCGGTCGGGTACACGCCTACCAAAGGGTTGACCGGCGAGCCGTGGATGCCGGGCGGTGGCGACACCATCAGCTGCCCGAGATGATTCGTCAGCGCCACAGTGTGCCCCAACGACCACAATCCGCTACCCAGTAGTGACACATCGACGACGGACGGTTCGCCGGTGCGCTCGCGTTTGAGCAGCGCCGCCGCGATGCCGCCAGCGAGGTTGGTGCCCGAGATGGTGTCGCCATAGGCGGGCCCGGGCGGGTTGATCATGCCGTCGTAGCCCATCGGGGTGATGGTGGCGGCGGTCCCGGCCCGACACCAGAAGGCGGTCATGTCGTAGCCACCCTTGACGGACTCTGCGCCCCGCGGACCGAGCGCACTACCGCGGGCGTAGATGATTGTTGGGTTGACCTCGCGAATGTGCTCGACGTCAATGCCGAACTTCTGCCGGTGCTCGGGCAGGAAACTGGTCAGGAAGACGTCGGAGCGGCGGGTGAGCTCATAGAGCACTTCCTTGCCTTCGGGCACCGACATGTCCAGCCCCATGCTGCGCTTACCGCGGTTGGCGTGCTCGATGTTGGGATTGGGGTCGCCCTCCACGCGCAGCATTCCGGTCTGGCGCAGTCCGCGCTGCGGGTCCCCGGTGACCGCATGCTCGACTTTGACCACATCGGCGCCCCACTCGGCGAGTACCGCGCCCGCCGACGGCACGAAGCCGTACATGGCTACTTCCAGCACCCGCATGCCTTCCAGCGGTCTCATGCGGCCGCCGTGTGCTGCGCTGACATGGTGAGCCCCTTGGGTGTCGACCTCGTTGATACCAACGCTGATATCAACCCTGATAGCGATGTGGTGTCAGTCACGATAATTTCATTCTCATCCTGGGCGAATCTTACATTCGGGCGGCAGGAACTCAAGGCGGTAGTCAGACCTGATTGATCCGCGGAACAGCTGAGCGGTTGCACAGCGGTACCCCAGACACGCGCCAATTCCCTGGTTGCACGGGTTTTGTCATCCACTTGCAGCCGCCTTTAGCCTGAGAGTACGATTCTCATAATTGCAAGGAAGATTCTTTATCACCGAGACGGCGACGCACCGAAAGCTTTTCAAGCTGCTGCGCGAGGGGGCACAGTGAAGACCGCGGTGGTAACCGGCGGCGGATCGGGTATCGGACTCGCCGTCGTCAAGCGACTGCGCGCCGACGGTCTGAACGTCGCCGCGATCGATCTCAAACCATCCGATGACGACTTGGGCTTCACTGCCGACGTCACCGAACGCTCGCAGGTGGACGACGCGCTGTCGGCAATCCGAGACCGGTTTGGCCCGGTGACGATTCTGGTCAACGCCGCCGGACTGGACGGATTCAAGCGCTTCACCAACATCACCTTCGAGGACTGGCAGAAGGTGATCAACGTCAACCTCCATGGCGTATTCCACACCATCCAGGCGGTGCTGCCGGACATGGTGGAAGCCGGGTGGGGACGGATAGTCAATATCTCGTCGTCGAGCACCCATTCGGGCACCCCATATATGTCGCACTACGTGGCGGCGAAATCTGCCGTCAACGGACTCACCAAATCTTTGGCACTCGAGTATGGGCCAAGCGGCATCACCGTCAACGCGGTGCCACCGGGCTTTATCGACACGCCGATGCTGCGCAGCGCCGAGGCGAGTGGGTACCTCGGCGACATCGAGCAGAACATCGCCAAGACGCCGGTGCGCCGCATCGGCAAGCCAGAAGACATCGCCTCGGCATGTGCTTTTTTGATCTCCGAAGAGGCCGGCTACATCACCGGCCAGATCTTAGGGGTCAACGGCGGTAGAAACACCTGAACAAGGAGAGAAGCGATGAAAGTTCGGGTCGATTCCGAACGGTGCCAGGGTCACACGTTGTGCTCGATGATCGCGCCGGAGTCGTTTGAACTCAGCGAACTCGACGGCAGCTCGTCGGCAGTCAACGAAGTGGTACCAGAGGATCAGCAAGACAAGGTCAGAGAAGCCGCCCAGTCCTGCCCGGAGCAGGCCATCATCCTGACCGACTAAATGTCAAGGGAGACAGCGCTTTGAGTGTGGATGACAATGTGGATGGTGTAGCCCCCATCGAGGATGATCGCAAGAAAAACCGGTACCACTTCGATCGGCACGCCGCGGAGTACCGGTCGCAGTTCAAGTCGATCACCGAAGAGATGCACGGCAAGTGCCCGATCGCGTGGACAGATACCTACGGCGGGCACTGGGTAGCAGCCGGCAGCACCGAGGTATTCGAACTCGCGCGCTGCCCGGCCGTCTCCAACGATCATGACATTCATGGTGAACGGCGTGGCTACAAAGGCATTTCGATTCCGACGGCCAGTCGCGTGAGCGTTGTCCGGGGCGGCATCCTGGAAATGGACGATCCCGAACACCGCACCTACCGCACCGTGTTGAACCCTTATCTGTCCCCAGCGGCGGTAAAGCGCTGGATACCCTTCGTCGACGACGTCACCCGCGCCTGCCTGGATGAGAAGATCGAGTCCGGCAACATCGACTTCGTCGACGATCTTGCCAACATCGTGCCCGCCGTCCTGACACTGGCGATGCTGGGAATCCCGCTCAAGAAGTGGAAGATGTACAGCGAGCCGGTACATGCAGCCGTCTATACCCCCGAGCACTCCCCCGACATCGAACGCGTCACCGCGATGCACCGGGAGATGGGCCTCGACATGGTGAACACCATGCTCGAGGTCCGCGAAAACCCGCGGCCCGGCATTGTCAATGGACTGCTGCAGATGCGGATCGACGGCGAGCCGGCACCGGATTTGGAGATCCTCGGCAACCTGGGCCTGGTTATCGGCGGCGGGTTCGACACCACGACGGCATTGACCGCGCATTCACTGGAATGGCTTTCCGAGCACCCTGAAGAGCGAAAACACCTGCACAGCAACCTCGATGCGCTGCTCGATCCGGCCACCGAGGAGTTCCTGCGCTTCTTTACCCCTGCCTCCGGTGACGGCCGGACATTCTCCGACGATGTCGAAGTCAACGGGTACCAGTTCAAAGAGGGCGAGCGATTGTGGATCTCGTGGGCCATGGCTAATCGCGACCCGCTGGTATTCGCCGAACCAGACAAGGTCGTACTGGACCGTAAAGGCAACCGCCACTTCAGCTTCGGCATCGGGGTGCATCGCTGCGTCGGATCCAACGTGGCGCGCACGGTCTTCAAGTCGATGCTCACCGCGGTCTTGGACCGGATGCCGGACTATCAGTGCGATCCCGAGGGCGCGGTCCACTACGAGAGCATCGGTGTCATCCAAGGCATGCGCCATCTGCCGGCCACCTTCACCCCCGGCCGTAAAGTCGGTGCCGGCCTCGACGAGACACTGGATAAGCTGCAACGCATCTGCGAAGAGCAGGAATTGGCTCGGCCGGTCACCGAGCGCAAAGAAGCCGCGGTCATCGATTGAGTCGCGCTACCGTCGGACAGCAGCCCGCTGCCCACCCGATAGCGGGCCCGTTGACGGGGGCGATTTTTCAGAGTAGGCCTGTGCAGCGTGGCCGCGCTCTATATTCAATCGAACGCGCGCACTACAGATGGGAGGCGCACCGGTGAGGACTCTCGCAGTGACTCTTGCGCTTGCTTTTCTGGCCGGGGGGGCCGCGCTGACTCTTTCGCCGACCGCCCATTCGGACATGCTGGTTGGCAACTACACGGCGAACACCGACCGCGATCGCGGCCACAACTGGCTTTGGGCCGTTCGGCCCTGTCGCTCACGCGCACCGGCATGCCTGACCATCCAAGCGGTACCGCAACCCAACGGTCAGGCGGCGTGGTACCAGGCCGACGCCTACCTTTCTAATGGCCGCTACACCATGTCGGTCGATGTGCCGGATGGTGTCCGCTGCGTGGTCCAGTTCTTCCCTTCGCATGACGTCTATTCGTGGGACGCAGTCTCATTGAGTGGCGAATTGGTCACTACATACGACACCGGGTGTGGCGGCAGCCCAGGGGGCACCGACACTTACCCCTTTACGCTCGTGCGATGGTAGCCGCGAGCGCCTCAGCCTCCCGGGGTCGAATTCCCGTGCTAACTAGGTGCGCACGCGCCAGTTCGGCCGCTTCCTCGACGCTTATTTTTCGGCAGCGATTCTGATGCGGGAAATGCCAATACCAAGCACCGAGGGGTTCAGTCGATGACGAGGGTGACGGGCAGGAAGCGCAATGGGTGAGGGGAAACCACCGCCGGATCATTCGGCCACTTCGAAAGCCGACGCGATGGCGTTGCTCGAGGAAGCCGAAGCAGAGGCCGCCGAAGCCGAAGCCTTAGCCGCCGCCGCCCGGGCGCGTGCCCGCGCCGCCCGGTTACGGCGCGAAATGCTGGCAAGGCCCGAGACCGATGCCGGCAACGCCGTTGCCGTTGATGGTGCCGACGCCGACAGCGACGCCGTGGTCGATGCCAAGGCTGATACCGACGCCGACGCCGACGCCGATGCCGTTACCGACGCCGACGTCGAAGCCGAAGCCGAGGCCGACGCCGTTACCGAGGCCGATGCCGTAACCGAGGCCGATGCCGTTACCGACGTCGCGATTATCACTGACCCCACGGTCGAAACCACCAACGTCGAGGCCGACTCCGCTACAGCCGAAGAGGAGGCCGACGAGGCCGACGAGGACGAGGCCGCCGAAGACGAGGCCGCCGAAGACGACACCGCCGAAGACGAGGCCGCCGAAGACGAGGCCGCCGGAGACGACACCGACGAGGACGAGGCGGTCGCACCCGCGGCGCGGCTAACCCGATCGCCCCGGCGGCGACGCCGGTTGCCCTCCCTATCAACAACTTTCAAGGCGGTGGCGGTCATCCTCATCTGCGCGTTTGTCGCCGCCAGCGGATACATGCTGTGGTACGAACGTGACGCCACCAAACGGCAGGAGCGCGCCGCGAGCTTCGTCGCCGGGGCCAAGCAGGGCGTGATCAACATGACCTCACTGGACTTCAGTAGGGCCAAGGAAGACGTGCAGCGCCTGCTTGACAGCTCCACCGGCGAGTTCAAGGACGACTTCCAGCAGCGTGCAAAGGATTTCGTGTCGGTCGTCCAGCAGTCCAAGGTGGTCACCCAGGGAACGATCACCGCAACGGCGGTCGAATCCATGGGCGATCATTCCGCTTCGGTACTGGTCGCGGCGACATCGCGGATCACCAATGCCGCGGGCGCCAAGGACGAACCACGCGTGTGGCGGCTCCGGGTAACCGTGACTGAAGAAGGCGGACAGTACAAGATGTCAAAGTTGGAGTTCGTAGCGTGACCAGTGAAGGCCGCGAAAGCTTCGTATCCCGCGACATCGAACCCACCGAGACAGAGATTGTCGACGACGATGCGGACGAACCCGAGGTGGGCGAATCGGTGGCCGACCTGCCAGCAGCCGACGATCCCCAAGAAAGTAAACGCGGGCAGCGGAACAGGCCTCCCAGACTGCCCAAAGTGAAGGTCCTTACCGTAGCTCTGGTCCTGCTGCTGCTGACATCCGCCGGTGTGGCGACGTGGTTGTACTTTGCGCGTTATCAGCCACTCCGACAGACCGACCCCAGCGTCGCCCAGACCGTCGTCAAAGCGGCCTCCGAAGGAACAGTTGCGCTGCTCTCCTATTCACCCGAATCGCTGGACAAAGACTTTGCCAATGCCAAGTTGCACCTTTCCGGGGATTTCCTGTCGTACTACAACCAGTTCACCGAGCAAATCGTGGCTCCGGCGGCCAAGCAGAAGTCGCTGAAAACCACCGCGCACGTGATTCGGGCCGCCGTGTCGGAGTTGCACCCCGATTCCGCGGTGGTCCTGGTTTACGTCGACCAGAGCACCACGAGCAAGGACAAGCCCGATCCTTCGATGTCGGCCAGCAGCGTCCTGGTGAGCATGATCCGGTCGCATGGCACCTGGCTGATCACCAAGTTCGACCCGGTCTAGGAAAACTCGTCAGTATCGCCGCTGACGTCGACGGTGCACAGCACGAAACTCAGCTTCGCGGCAGGCCGAGCACTCTCTGGGCGATGATGTTGCGCTGAATTTCCGACGTGCCACCGGCGATGGTGCCGGAAAAGCTTCGCGCATAACGTTCGAACCAGCTCGAGTAGTAGTGGTCGAGGTTCATCGGTTCGTACGGCCCGGTCAGGGCAGGACTGATCAGCCCGTTGCCACCGGCGGACTCCAGCGCATGTTCGAAGGCGCGCAGTTCCGCCTCGGAACCCAGCAGCTTGAGCACCGAGATGGCGGCCACGTCATCCTCGCCGCGCGCCGCCCGGGCCAGAGCCACCGAACCCAGCAGGCGCAACGCCTGTTTGTCCATGACGGTGGTCGCGTAGCGATCGCGGTCTAACTCACTGGCCGGGCGGTAGTCGGCGATGACGTTGTCCAGCCGGTCGGCGAAGCCGAGCCACATCATGGTGCGCTCGTGGCCGAGGGATCCGTTGGCCACCCGCCAGCCCTGGTTCAGGTCGCCGACCAGGTTCTCCGCCGGCACCCTTACATCGGTGAAGAACACTTCGTTGAAGTCCAAGTCGTCGGCCGAGCAGATGGACGGAAACGGCCGGCGCACAACTCCTTCGGTATCGGTCGGGATCACCAGGACGCTGATGCCCTTGTGCTTGGGGGCGTCGGGATCGGTACGCACGAATGTGAGCAAGACGTCGGCGTCGTGCGCGCCCGAGGTCCACACCTTCTGCCCGTTGACCACGAAGTGATCGCCTTCAAGCACCGCGCGGGTACGCAACGACGCCAGGTCAGAACCCGCGCTCGGCTCGCTCATGCCCAGCGAAGCGGTGATCTCGGCGCGCAAGATCGGGACCGCCCACCGGTGCTTCTGTTCGTCAGTGCCGAACGACAACAGCGATGCCGCAACAATATTCACGCCCTGCGGATTGAAGCTGTGATAAATGCGCCGACGACCGAGCTCGGCGAGGTAGACGAACTGCTGCAGCACGGTGGCATTGCGGCCGCCGAATTCCGGTGGCTGACTGGGCAGTAGCCAGCCGTTGTCGAACAACAGCCGCTGCCAACGACGGGCCCACTGCGGCATGTGCGACACCGAACGCGGCCGCTCTTGCAGTTCGTCTGCGGGCGGCAGGTTTTCGTCGAGGAAGGCCGCGAACGCCGCGCGGAATTCCTCGACGTCGGAATCAAAAGTCAGCTGCACGGTACTCCTCGGCGATCTGGGCCCGGTGTTCTGCAGCGCCGCCCAGCATCAGCTCGCCCGCCTTGGCGCGTTTCAGCGCGAACTGCAGGTCGTTCTCCCAGGTGAAGCCCATTGCTCCGTGCAGCTGTAAACCGTGCCGGAACACCAGCGACTGGCATTCGCCCGCCGACGCTTTGGCCATCGCGGCGGCCAGCCGGCGACGCGGATCGTCGGCCGAGATGGTCAGGGCGGCGAAGTATGCCAGCGCCCGCGCGCGCTGTACTGCGACGTGCATGTCGGCGGCCTTGTGCTGGACGGCCTGGAAGGAGCCGATCGGCACGCCGAACTGGTGACGGCTGCGGACATGTTCGAGTGCCAGGTCCAGGATGCGCTGGCAAGCGCCGACCATCGTTACCGCCATGCCGGTCAGCGCGATATGACGCGCGCGTTCGGGATCGACGGCGAGGCGGTCACTTTCGGGCACCCGAACCTCCCGGAAAGAGACGTCAGCCACATGCAACACCGGATCGAATACCGATTCCCGCCGCACGGCCAGCTGTGCGGTATCGGTGAGGAAGACGCCGGCCTCGGTCACCACCGCGACGCGGTCGGCACGATCGCCGTCGAGCACGTGCCGGGCGGTGCCGTCGAGAACCCAGCCGTCGGCATCGCGGCGCGCGGAGACACCGCTGTACGCCGCCGTGCCGGACTGATTCGGGTCGAACCGTTCACCGGCCAGCGGCGCGAATTGGCTCATCGTCGCCAGGAACGGTGTGGGGTCGGTGGCGTGGCCCAGTTGCTCGAGCACTATCGCCAATTCCACCGCACTGGCCGGGCCGTTCAGCTCGGTCCAACCGAGCTCCACGTACAGCTTCCACAGCGGCTCGGTATCGACACCTTCTTCGGCCACGCCGCGCACCAGGGAAGGTGGGCACTGTTTGGTGACGACATCGCGCACCGTGTCCTGCCACAGCCGCTGATCAGCGTCGAACTCCAAAATCATGCGGGGCCGCCTCCCGTTCAAGAATATCTGGCGAGAATAACATTCTCTTTGACGGAAGTTGTAATCTCAAAACCGGCTATGACTTATACCGAAGGGGTCGTGATGCTGGATACCGCAGCAGCGCTGTGGGAGATCGAGGAGATCAAGCAACTGAAGGCCCGCTACTGCCGCTACTTGGACGCCAAACGCTGGGAGGACTGGCGGGGGCTCTTCGCCGATGACTTCGTCAGCGACACCTCAGCCTCCGGCGGCAAGGTGATTCAAGGCGCGGACGACTTCGTGTCGTATGTGCGCGGCGCGCTGGGCAAGGCGTCGCAGCCCACGGCCCATCAGGTGCATGCCCCGGAGATCACCCTCACTTCGGATACCACCGCGAGCGGAGTCTGGGCGTTGCATGACGTCGTCCGCCTGGGTCCGGGCGTCAACCTCGACGGGCGGGGGCACTACCACGAGACCTACGAGAAGGTCGACGGGCGATGGTTGATCAAGACCTCAACGTTGACCCGGTTGCGTGAGGACGTATTCAATTCGCTGTTCTCCGTGCGAATCTCACCTCGACTGCGGGACGCAGGATCCGCCCTGGCGCGCAGGCTCGGCCGGTGAACACCATCCTGGTCACCGGTGCCTTCGGGCAGGTGGGCAACCTGTGCGCGGAGATCCTGCTCAGCCGCGCCCATACCGTGGTCGCCATGGATTTGCCCGGCAAATCCTCCGCGGACCGAGCCGCCGCCCTAGCCGCAGCCTCCCATCCGGGCACCCTCATCCCCGAATACACCGACCTGTTGGACGCCGACGCGGTCGCCGCCGTCATGGCCCGCCATCGGCCGACCGCTATCGTCCACCTGGCCGCCCTCGTGTCCCCGCCCTCGTACCGGAACCCGTCCTTCGCGCGCAGAGTCAACGTGGACGGCACCGGCCACCTGGTCGCCGCGGCACAGGCGCTCAGTGACCCGCCGTTGTTTGTCTTCGCTTCCAGCGCTGCGGTTTACGGATCTCGCAACCCGTACCGTCACCCGGAACGGATCACCGGTGACACGCCGGTCAATCCGATCGATCAGTACGGCGAGGACAAGGCACTGGCCGAGGCTGTCATCCGCGAAAGCGGATTGCCGTATGCCTTACTGCGGCTGGCCGCGATCGTCTCGCCGGACGGCGCAGCGAACTTCGACGCCGACTACCTGAAGCTGGTGCGCGCCACTCCGGTCGACAACCGGATGCACGCCATCGACGCCCGGGATGTCGCGCTCGCCTTCGCCAATGCCGTGGACCGTCGCGACCGCATCGAAGGAAAGGTCCTGGTGATCGCCGGCAATGAGACCAACGTCCACCTGATGAGCGACCTGCAGGACGACATGATGGCCGCTGTCGGTCTCGGCCGTCTCGGCCCTTCGATCGGGCTGCCCGGCGATCCCGACGACGACCGCGGCTGGAGCTTCACCGGCTGGTTCGACACCACCGAATCGCAAGCGCTGCTGGACTATCAAGCACACGATTGGTCCCAGACGGTGAGCTGGGTCGGCGAATCGATGGGTCGGCCCCGGATTCTGCTGCGCGCGGCCGGGCCGATAGTCCGCCCGGCGCTGCGCGTGCTGCTGGCCCTGCAGCGCCGCGCCGAACACCGCGGTCCCTACGCCGACCCCTGGACATTCCTGTCCGGAAAATACGGGTCCGGCATGCTCGCGGAGGCGGCCCAAGCATGAAGAAACTAGTAATCGGCGCCAGCGGCTTTTTGGGCTCTCACGTGACCCGCCAACTCGTGGCAGCCGGTGAAGATGTCCGGGTGATGATCCGAAAGACCAGTGCGACAAAAGGATTCGACGATCTGCCAGTCGAACGTCATTACGGTGACATCTTTGACGATGCGGCGCTGGCGGCAGCCATGTCCGGCTGCGATGTTGTCTACTACTGCGTGGTCGACGCCCGGATGTGGCTGCGCGACCCGGCACCGCTGTTCCGCACCAACGTCGAGGGCCTGCGACATGTCCTGGACGTGGCACTTGAGGCACCGCTGCGAAAGTTCGTATTCACGAGCAGCACAGGCACATTGGCGATCAACCAGCACCGCCCGGTCACCGAGGAGGATCCGCACAACTGGAACGACGGTGGCCCCTACATCGAATCCCGCGTCGCCGCCGAGAACCTGGTCCTGCAGTACGCACGAGACCACGGGCTTCCGGCGGTCGCCCTATGCGTCTCGACCACGTACGGACCGCGCGATTGGGCACCGACGCCCCACGGCGGATTGCTGGCTCGCGTCGCAAACGGACGGTTCCCGTTCTATATGAACTTCTCCTCGGAGGTCGTGGGCATCGAAGACGCCGCCCGCGCAATGCTTCTGGCTGCCGACCACGGTCGCGACGGCCAGCGCTACATCATCTCCGACCGCTACATGAGCACCAAAGAGCTGCACGAGATCGCAGCACGCGCCGCTGGACGGCGCCCACCACGTTTCCCGAGCATCCCGATTCCGATGAGCGTGCTGTACGCCGTCTCGCGCACCAACGACGTCGCGGCCCGCCTGCTCAACCGCGACCTGCCGATGGCCTATGTCGGTGCCCGGATGGCCGAGCTGATGTCGCCGTTGGACCACAGCAAGGCCGAACGCGAACTGGGCTGGAAACCCGAACCCGTCGAAGAGTCCATCCGCCGGGCCGCGCAGTTCTTCACCGGCCAGTCGGTCGGATAAGCGCGCGCGGCGATGGAATGGGCTAGCTCACAAGCACTTTCGCTGGCTAAACTGACCGCACACCTGGGCCGAGGGTTCGGCCGGATGGCCGCCGACGCGCTGGCCGGAGGCCGCGAGCGCCTTCCGCGTACCGTCGGCGAACTCGACACGTCCGTCCTCTCGAAAGTCATGGGCAGCACCGTGACCGCGGTCCGTGTACTGGACAGTGACGCCGGAACATCCGCGCGGGCCCGCTTGAGCCTGGCCGGCGACGGGGTCCCCGACACCGTGTTCGTCAAGCTGGCGGCCCAGACCGCCGCGACCCGACTGATGGGGGAACTCGGCCGGCTCGGGAGCACCGAGGTTCGCTTCTACCGCGAGCTGGCTCCCGAACTCACCGGGCTCCCCCGCTCGTACGGTGCCGCGTTCAGCCCTCACACCGGGCGTTACCTGCTGGTCCTGGAAGCACTCCCCGCTGCCGCGTGCGAATTTCCGGACACCCTGCACCCGCTGTCCGTCGACCGGGCCAGTTTGGTGGTCGAATTGCTGGCCAAGCTGCACGCCGCCTTCTGGGAACGTCCGCCTGGTTGGCTCTACACCCCCTCGGCCGACGTCACTTCCATGCTGACCGGCAGGCTGATGAACGCCTCGGTCAAGCGTCTTGCCCAGCGCACCGACGTCCCGGCGGACACCCCAGACCGGCAAGGGCGCTTCATCGCCGACAACTATCGCGAGTTAGCCGCGCTGATCGACACTCCCCCGCACACGGTGATGCACGGTGACGCACATCCAGGCAACGTCTACTTCCGGGACGGCAGACCAGGCCTGCTGGACTGGCAGGCGGTGCGCCGCGGCCACCCCTCGCGCGAACTGGCGTACACGCTGATCACCAGTCTGACCCCAGAAGACCGCGGCTCCGCCGAACGCGACCTGCTCGACACCTATCGGCGGGCATTGGTCGCCGCCGGCGGGCCCGACCTCGACGGTGACGACTTGTGGCTGCGCTACCGCCAGGGCGCGTTGTATGCATATGTCGCCTCGCTGATCACCGCCGGGATGGGTGGAATGCAACTCGAAGGCATCGCCATGGAAGGCCTCCGGCGCGGCATTGCCGCTCTGGAAGAGCTGAATACCGTTGCGGCGCTCCGAAGTTCATTCTGATTTCGGATTGCGCCAGCGAAAAAACCCCAGTCGAAATATCGGGGTGAGCTGGTATCGTAGGGCGTACATGTTTCGTCGCTGTAAACATGTGCTCACACGTACCTGCTTCGAGAAAGGGTTCCCGCTATGACGACACGACAACGACGTCGCGTCGCGCTTACCTTGGCAAGTCTGTTAGCCGCCTGCGCAATGGCGTTCACGGTGGTTCATCCGGCGAGCGCCCGCACCCATCAGGCTCCGACGCCAGCGGCAGGAACCACTTTTCCGTCCGACGCGCCCACGAATCTGCCGCCGTTGCTCAAGCACTACGGCGCGTTCGCCTATAGCCCCGACGGGTCGTCGGGCGTGGCGCGGCGCCACAAGTCGAAGCTGGGAGCGCAGCAAGAAGCGCTGGAGCGCTGCGGGACGGACAGCTGCACGGTCGTCAGCACCTTCACCCACTGCGGGGCGGTCGCCCACGATGGCGCGAGTTACCACGGTGGCGTCGGCATGTCCCGCACCGCGGCCGAGGCACACGCCGTGTCCGAGCTGGGTGGCGGCTGGATCGTCACCTCGGTCTGCAACTAGCGACGCCAATCTCATTGCCCCACAGCGTGCGCCGTTTGCAGGCTCGACCCCGTTTGTCCGCCGCCACCCGCGTCCTGCGCCGACACTGACTCCACGCACACAACACACCGTCGAACGGGTACGTAGCGTCAACTCGGTGGAACTGACATCAATTCGTCGGCATCCAGCTCCCTGCGGACCCCATCACCGCCCTAAGCTGCTGGCTAGTGGTCAGTCGCGAAGGAGAACCGGATTGGACAGCGAGACGTACCAGCGAGGCAGACAAATCCGCTCCGAAGTGCTGGGCAAGGACTATGTCGACAAAGCCATCGCCGAAGCGGACGAATTCACCGGGCCATTGCAGGACCTCGTTACCGAGTACTGCTGGGGCGCGGTGTGGGGGCGCGACGGGCTGAGCCGTAAGACCCGCAGCATTTTGAATCTGGCAATGACGTCGGTGCTCAACCGGCCCCATGAATTGCGCACCCACCTCAAGGCGGCGCTGACCAACGGCGTCACGCGCGAGGAGATCCGCGAGATTTTCCTGCAGGTCGCGATCTACGCCGGCGTACCGGCCGCGGTCGACAGTTTCCGCACCGCGGGCGAAATCTTCGCCGAACTCGACAGAGACTAGACAGGGACTAGCTGTGCGGATCGGTTTCATCGGACTGGGACGCATGGGTTCGCCGATGGCCCGTCGGCTTGTCCAGGCGGGACATCAGGTCGTCGTGTTCGATACCTACCAACCCGCTGTAGAACGTGTGGTCGCGCTCGGGGCGCGTTCCGCATCTTCCCCGAAAGAGGTTGCCGACCGCGCCGACACGGTGCTGGCGAGTCTGCCGACGCCAGCCGTGTCGCTCGAGGTGGCGATGGGTCACACCGGGGTGATCGAAGGTTCGCAGGTCCAGCGATACATCGATCTGTCCACCGTGGGCGCGGCGACCGCGACGCAGATCCATGACCGACTGGCCGAACGCAATATCGCGGCTCTGGACAGCCCGGTCAGCGGCGGGGTCCGCGGCGCCGAACGAGGTGCCCTCGCGGTGATGGTGTCTGGCCCGCGCACCGAATTCGACATCGTCGAAACCGTGCTCGGGTCGCTGGGCAGGCCGCTCTTCGTGGGTGAGAAACCCGGCTCGGCACAGACCATGAAGCTCGCGAACAACATGCTGGCGGCCAACGTGCTGGTTGCCACGGCGGAAGTCGTCGTAATGGGCGTCAAGGCCGGCCTGGACTCGGCGGTGATGATCGAGGTCCTCAACGCTGGCTCGGGCGCCACGAGCGCCAGCCGGGACAAGTTTCCCCGGGCCATCCTGCCGCGCACCTTCGACTATGGATTCACTACGGAGCTGATGGTCAAGGACGTGCACCTGTACCTCGAGGAAGCCGGGGCGCTGGGCGTGCCGCACGAGATCGCCGACACCGTCGCGCGGCTCTGGGACGCTGCGGCCCGGCACCAGGGCTCCGACGCCGACTTCACAACGGTGATCCGACCCTTCGAAGATGCTGCCGGGGTGGTCGTGGAATCGACGGGAATCTCGGACGCCTGACGGACTCCGCGGCGATTCGTGCCCCGACTCCCGACAGGCGCGACAGTTACAAGAACCCCAGAGAATGTTATTATCCAGATTCAAGAACAACACTTGCATATAAACCTGAAAAGCGGCCATTACCAGTACAGATGACTAATCGAGATGCTTACCGGGAACCCATTGATGGACGGCCCGGCAGAATGTTAGGTTATCTATCATATGGCTCTGCCGCGGCCGGAAGGTGGCGCTCGTGATCGAACATTCAGACGGGGTGCGCACGCCGGTAATCGACGCAAGCGTGCACATCTTCTTCCCGTCCAACAAAGACCTGCGTAGCTTTCTCCGCGAGCCGTTCAAGAGTCGCGGGTTCCCCGACTACGAGATGGACTGGTACGGCGCGCCCGGCGGCGAGTACGCCCCGAACACCAAAGGCCCTGACCCTCGGTACCCCGGGTCCGATCCGGAATTCGTTGCGCACGAACTCTTTTCCAATCGCGGGGTCGACGTGGCGGTGCTGCATCCGATGGCGCGCGGCATCATGCCGGACCGGCACCTCGGCAGCGCATTGCATGCCGCCCACAACGAGATGATGGTGTCCCGTTGGCTGGAGTCAGACGACCGGTTCCGGGGCACCATCCGGGTGAACCCCGACGACATCACCGGCGCTCTGCGCGAGATCGAGAAGTGGCGCGGACATCCGCGGGTGGTACAGATCGGCGTCCCACTGCAGTCCCGTGAGCTCTACGGCAAACCGCAGTTCTGGCCGCTCTGGGAGGCGGCCGTCGATGCGAACCTGCCGGTCGCCGCGCACATCGAAGTCGGCTCGGGGATCGCCTACCCGCCGACACCGAACGGCAATACCCGCACCTACGAGCAGTACGTCAGCTTCATGGCGCTGAACTACGTGTATCACCTGATGAACATGATCGCCGAGGGCGTCTTCGAACGCTTCGACGGCTTGAAGTTCGTCTGGGGAGACGGCGCCGCGGACTTTCTGACGCCGTTCATCTGGCGGATGGACACCTTCGGGCGGCCCCACCTGGAACAGACACCCTGGGCGCCGCGCATTCCCAGTGACTACCTGCCTGGCCACGTGTATTTCGTGCAGGGCAGCCTCGACGGCCCCGGTGACGCCGAGTTCGCCGGCGAGTGGTTCAGCTTCACCGGCAAGGACGACATGGTGATGTTCGGATCCAGCTATCCGCACTGGCAGTGTGGTGACATCGCCAAGCTGCCCAGTGCACTGTCCGCCGAACAGCGCGAGAAGTTGTGCTGGCGAAACGCGGCTGAGCTGTACGGCATAGACATCGCCGTCGACTCAGGCGCACAGTAGAACAAGGGAGGTCGAAATGACACTGACCCACATACAGGAACGAGTCCCGCCCACCGAGCGCATCGCCGTGCGTTGTGTCGACTCGGATGTCCACCCGGTGCCCAAGCGCGGCGAGATCATCCAGTACATCCCGGAACCATGGCGCAGCAAGTACTTCCTCACCCGGACGGTGGGCGAGCAGATCTATTACGACGCTCCGGATTACGCGCACGCCTACGCGATGCGCGTGGACAGCTTCCCCCCGGACGGAGAGTTTCCCGGCAGCGACCCAGACATGGCGTTCCGGCAGCTGATCATGGAGGCCGGTTCAGATATCGCGATCCTGGAACCCGCCGCCTACCCGGCTCGAATCCCCGAAGCCCAGCACGCGATGTCGGTCGCCTTGAACGACTGGCAGGCCAACCATTGGCTGGACAGCCACAACAACTGGCATCAGCGGTGGCGCGGTTCGATCTGCGCCGCCATCGAAGACCCGGAAGCCACTGTGCAGGAGATCGAGCGCTGGGCCGGACATCCCTACATGGCGCAGATTCTGATCAAAGCCGAGCCGCGGCCGTCGTGGGGCCACCCCAAGTACGACCCGATCTGGGCGGCGGCCACCAAGCACGACATCGCCGTCAGCTGCCACCTGTCCCGCAGCCAGTTCGACGAACTGCCCATCCCGCCGGTGGGTTTCCCCAGCTATAACCACGACTTCATGGTGACCTATTCGCTGCTGGCGGCGAACCAGGTGATGAGCCTGGTTTTCGACGGTGTCTTCGACCGCTTCCCGAACTTGAAGATCGTGTTCGTCGAGCACGCGTTCACTTGGATACTTCCGCTGATGTGGCGCATGGATGCGATCTACGAAGCCCGCAAGTCCTGGGTGGAGATCAAGCGGAAGCCCTCAGAGTACGTCAAGGACCACATCAAGTTCACCACCCAGCCGCTGGACTATCCGGAGGACAAGACCGAGTTGCGCCGCGCCTTCGAGTGGATGGAGTGCGAGAAGATTCTGTTGTATTCCTCGGACTACCCGCACTGGACCTTTGACGACCCGCGATGGCTGGTCAAGCACTTGCCCAAAGCCGCGCGGGACGCGGTGATGTTCAAGAACGGCATCGCCACCTACCACCTGCCGGAGACCGTGCCGGTCCTCGAGGGCCAGACTCGGGTCCACTGAATTGGCAACGGAAGACCACGGGGCAGTCAAGCAGCCCCGCCTCGCTCAAGGCCGCGAACACGTCGTCGCCACCGTCGACGAAATCCCTCCGGGCACCCACAAACTGGTCCCGATCGGCCGACATGGTGTCGGCGTCTACAACGTCAACGGCACCTTCTACGCCATCGCGAATTATTGCCCCCACCAAGGCGGTCCGCTGTGCTCGGGGCGCGCCCGAGGATTCACTGTGGTCGACGAGAGCGCCGCCGGGGATGCCGTGATGGTCCGGGACCTGGAGTACATCTACTGCCCCTGGCACCAATGGGGTTTCGAGTTGGCGACCGGAACCACCGCGGTGAAGCCCGAGTGGAGCATCCGCACCTATCCGGTCCGGGTTATCGGTAACGACGTGTTGGTGATGGCATGAGCCGGCAGGAGAACTCCGTGTCCTCGATCGAGATCAACGGCGGCAACGTCGTCTACGAAATCCTGGGTGAGTCAGGCGATCTCATCGCGCTGACACCGGGCGGCCGGTTCAGCAAAGACATAGACGGCTTGCGTCCGCTGGCCGAAGCCCTGTCCGACGGCGGCTATCGGGTGCTGCTGTGGGACCGGCCCAATTGCGGTGCCTCCGATGTCCAGTTCTACGGGCAGAGCGAGTCGCACATGCGTGCCGAGACGCTGCACAAATTGGTCACCGGGCTAGGTTTCCAGCAATGCATCCTGGCCGGCGGCTCCGGTGGGGCAAGGGATTCCATGCTCACCACCATGCTCTATCCGGAAATGGTGACGAAGCTGGTGGTGTGGAACATCGTCGGCGGCATCTACGGCACCTTCGTGCTGGGCTCCTTCTACATCGTCCCGAGCATCCTCGCGGTTCGGGGCACCGGAATGGACGGGGTCATCAAGGTTTCGGAGTGGCGGGACCGCATTGCCGAGAACCCGGCCAACGAGCAGCGATTCCTCGATTTCGACAAGGACGACTTTCTCAAGGTGATGCTGCGCTGGCTCAACGCGTTCGTGTCCAAACCGGGCCAGACCATTCCGGGTGTCGAAGACGAGATGTTCGACCGCATCAAGGTTCCCACGTTGATCATCCGCGGCGGGGAGAACGACATGGATCACCCGAAACGAACCTCGCTGGAGGTCAACTGCCTGATCAAGGGATCGAAGCTGATCGACCCGCCGTGGCCCGAGGACGCCTGGGAGCGGGCATCCGAGGATCGCGCCGCGGGCCGGGTGTCGCACTTCAACATGTTCGACACCTGGGTGCAGGCAGCGCCGAAGATCCTGGAATTTCTGGGTTCGTGATGGGTCTCGTAACGCGGTCACCCCGTGCGGATGCGCACCTCGCAATTGAGCGACGCTTCGAGTGCGGTATGGATCCGGCTCTCCGGCACCCGGTCGAGGTCAGCCTCCCGCAGCGTGACGTAGACGATGTCATAGCCGTCGTCCCCGGGCTCCCGGACAATCTCGCCGGTGAGCCCGAACGCAGACAACACACCCTGCGCGTCGTCGTCCGTTCCCCTGCTCACGAAGGTCACCACGCCGACCGCCGGAGCGGTATTGAAAGCCTTGGCGCACAACTCGATCGACTTCTCTTTCGCGGATTCGACGGCAAATCCGACGCCGCCGCCGGCGATGAGCAGCTCGACGACGCGGCGACCGGGCGGGCGATTCTCGAGTTCGATGTCCACCACGCCGACGTCCGAGGCGCCGGTCAGATCCAGGAGTGCGGCCATGCCGTCGCGTAGTTGGTCTGGAGTGAGCTGGCCGGTCGGGTCCACATCAACCCGCACCACCGCCGTCCGCATGCCGGCAAGCCTATCCCCACGGCGGGTCTTGCCATGAAGACGGAGGCCGCATTCCGCACGGCGGTCTGGCCGGGGTGTGACGCGCGATTGTTGAACCAGGACGGTGATCGCGAGGACGGTGAACTGTATCGCGAGCGCGGCGGGTATCTGCCGCTGGTCGATCCCGATGAATTGCTGGGCGAGGTCGAAGCCGGCGGGCTGGTTGGTCGCGGCGGTGCCGCGTTTCCGCTGGGGATGAAGCTGCGCGCAGTACGCGACAACGGCCGGACGGCGGGCGGCGCGGTCGTCATCGCGAACGGTGAAGAGGGAGAACCGGCTTCGGTGAAGGACCGCTGGTTGCTGCGGCACCGCCCACACCTGGTCCTGGACGGATTACGGCTGGCCGCCAGAGTCGTGTCTGCCCGGCGCGCGTACGTCTATGTGTCCGACCCGGACTCGGCGCGCAGCGTCGAGGCCGCGCTAGCCGAAGCTGCACCGGACGATCTCAGTGTCGAGGTCTTCAGTGTCGAACCCGGATACGTGGCCGGTGAGGAGACCGCCGCGGTTCAGGCGATCAACGGCGGGCCGGCTAAACCGACCGACAAACCGCCACGGCCGTTCGAAGTGGGCGTGGGTGAGTTCCCCACGCTGATAAGCAATGTCGAAACCCTCGCGAACCTGCCGTACCTGCAGCGTCACGGCGCCCGGACATACCGGGCCCAGGGAACCGTGATGTCGCCGGGCACGTTCCTGGCCACCATCACCGGAGCCAACCGTCCGCCGGTGCTGTATGAATTGCCCCATGGGCTGCCCTTCACCGAAATGCTTGCCCTGCATGGAGTTTCCTCCGAGCAACTGCGAGGTGTCCTGATCGGCGGGTACTTCGCCGGCCTGCTGAACCGCAGCGTGCTGGATACCCGACTGGACCACGAGACGATGCGCGGCATCGGCAGCGGATTGGGTTGCGGTGCAATATCGTTGATCACCGATGAGTGCCCGGTCGCGGTCGCGGCGTCGGTACTGGCCTATTTCGACCGGGAGAACGCCGGCCAATGCGGATCCTGCTTCAACGGCACCGCGGCGATGGCCGCGGCCGCCGGGGCGCTGCGGGACTGTGTCGCGTCGCAGGAGGATGTCGACCGGCTGCGCCGTTGGTCGGTGGTGTTACGCGGGCGGGGGGCCTGCGGGACGCTGGACGCCGCCACGAATATCGCGGCGACCCTCCTCGACCAGTTCCCCGCGGAAGTCGCCCACCATCTCGACGGCGCCTGCGCGGACTGCGGCCACGGCGCATTTCATGCCGAGCGCCCTTACGAAGCCCTGGAATTGGCGAGGAGGCCGTGAGGTGACCATGAGGATCCGTCTGGACCGCACCATTTGCGACGGCTTCGGATTGTGCGCAAAGCATGCGCCGGGATATTTCTCGCTGGACGACTGGGGCTATGCGTCTCTGATCGGCGACGGCAACGTGCCCGACGAAGACCACGACCCGGTGATGCGGGCCCTGCTGGACTGCCCGGTGCACGCCATCGCCGAAGTCGGTGAACGCAAGCCGAGTGTCCCGCACCCGCAGCTGCACGACGACGAAGACCCCGCCGAGCACCTCAAGACGGAATCGAACGAAGCGCAGTGGGGCTTCACGCGTTGAGCGGGAGGTGTGCCGGCTTGACCGCTCTGGTCACCGGCAGCAGCCGGGGCCTCGGCAGGGCTATAGCCCAGCGGTTGGCCGGTGAGGGAGCCACCGTTGCGCTCACCGCTCGGACCCTGGAACCCGACCCGAAATACCGAGGCTCGCTGCGGGAAACGCTTGCCGAGATCACCGACGGTGGGGGTTCGGCTATCGCGGTCCAGGCCGACCTGTCCAAGACCGAGGACCGGGAACGACTCTTCGCTGAAGTCGTCGAAAGTATCGGCGCGCCAGACATTTTGGTCAACAACGCGGCGGTCACCTTCCTGCGGCCCCTGGACGAGTTTCCGGAGCGGCGGGCGCGCTTGATGATCGAGATGCATGTGCTGGCGCCGTTGCACCTGACACAGTTGGCCATTCCCGCGATGCGGGAACGGGGCCGTGGCTGGGTGCTGAATGTGACCTCGGTCGGCGGGGATCTCCCCGGCGGTCCGCCGTTCGACGACTTCGACAGGAGCGCAGGTTTCGGGATCTACGGCACCGTCAAGGCCGCGCTGAACCGGCTGACCAAAAGCCTTGCCGCAGAACTGTATGACGACGGCATCGCCGTCAACGCCGCAGCCCCGTCCAACCCGGTTGCGACCCCGGGCGCGGGCAGTCTCGATCTGGCCAAGACCGACACCGAAGACATTGAGTTGATCACTCAGACCGCGCTCGAGTTGTGCACCGGTGACCCGAAATCCCTGACCGGCCGCATCGCCCACACCCAACCGTTCCTTCGTGAGATCGGATGGTTGAGCTGAACGATCCCCTCGACCGGTTGCCTGGCCGTTTGAGCCGCATTGAGGGACTGCGTCCACTCACCGGTGGAGCTTCCAGCCTGACCTACACCGGACAGCTGGACGGCAGGCAGGTGGTGGTGAAGGTAGCCCCCGCCGGCATCGCACCGACGGGGCATCGCGACGTATTGCGCCAGAGCCGCATCATCAGGGCGCTGGCCGGCACGCCGGTGCCGGTCCCGGTAGTGCTGTGGGAGGATGCCGGCAATCCGCCCGAAGAGCCCCCGCTGTTCGTGATGTCCTGGGTCGAGGGGACTTCGCTCGAGCCACTGTTCGACCTCGACGGTGTGGACGAAAAAGCTATTGTGGCCGAACGCTTTCGGAATGCAGCCAAAACAATGGCACTGCTGCACCGGGTCCACCCGTCGACCGTCGGCCTGGCAACTGAGCCGGTCATCACCGCCGGGGCCGAGGTGCAGCGCTGGGTGCGCGCACTGGAAACGGTCGATCCCAGGTTGGCTCCCGGCTGGCCCGAGGTCGGCGCGGCGCTGACAGCGTCGGTGCCGGCACAGCTGGGTCCCGCCGTGGTGCACGGTGACTTCCGGCTGGGCAATCTACTCGCCGTTGAGGAACACATCACCGGCGTGATCGACTGGGAGATCTGGTCGGTGGGCGATCCGCGGGTCGACGCCGGATGGTTCTTGATCAATTGCGACCCGCACACCTATGAACGCGCGACCCCATATCTGGGTAGCACTCCCCCACCCGAGGAGTTGGCCGCAATCTACCAAGCCGCGGTCGGAATTCCGGTGCCCGATCTCGACTGGTTCCAGGCGCTGGCCTGTTTCAAATCAGTGGCGACCTGGTCACTGATCGTCAAGCACAACCGTCGGCGCTCAGCACCTGACGCCGATCTGGAGGCGATGTCGAAGACGCTGCCGCGCTTGCTCTCCCGTGCCCGGGAGCTGCTCTCCTAGGATCGTGCGATACCCGCGAGCTGCTTGGCGAACTTCTGTTCCGCGGCATCCCGCAACCGAAGCAGGTGCTCGGAGGGAAACAGGTCGGCGGCCGGCTTGTACTTCTTCAGCAACAACCGCGCCAGCACCGTCTTGTGCACCTCGGTGGGTCCATCCGCCAGCCCGAGCACAAACGATTCGACCAGGTGCTGCACAAACGGCATCTCGTGGGTAGTGCCCAACGAGCCGTGCAATTGCAGCGCACGCGCCGACACGTCATGCAGAACCTTCTGCATCATCGCCTTCACCGCCGAGATATCGGCTCGCACCGCCTGGTAGTCGTTGTGCTGGTCGATCTTCCACGCCGTCTGCAAGGTCAGCAGGCGGAACGCTTCGATCTCCATCCAGGAATCCGCGATCATCTCCTGGACGAGTTGCTTGTCGCCGAGCATCTGGCCCTGGGTGTGCCGGGAAACCGCTCGCTCACAGAGCATGTCGAAGATGCGGCGCACCAGGCCGACGGTACGCATAGCGTGATGGATGCGGCCACCGCCGAGCCGGGTCTGAGCCACCACGAAAGCGCCGCCGCGCGGACCGAGCATGTGATCGGCCGGCACGCGGACGTTTTCGTACCGCACATACCCTTCGCGGCCGCCGCCACCTAACGGCTGGTAACCCAGCCCCACGTCGCGCAGGACGTTGATGCCCGGTGTGCCGCCGGGTACCACGAACATCGAATGCCGTTCGTAGGGCGGTGCCTCCGGGTCGGTCACGGCCATCACGATCAAGAACGACGCCATCGAGGCGAAGGAGGAAAACCACTTCTCCCCGTTGATGATCCAGCTGTCGCCGTCCTGCACCGCCGCCGTCGTGAACACCTTCGGGTCGGCACCGCCCTGCGGCTCGGTCATCGAGAAGCACGACACGATCCGGTTGTCCAGCAGTGGCTCGAGGTAACGCTCCTTCAGCTCAGGTGTGCCGTACTGTGCCAGGATCTCGCTGTTGCCGGAATCCGGTGCCTGGGAACCGAACACAATCGGGGCGCATTCCGAGCGACCGAGGATCTCGTTGAGCAGTGCCAGTTTCAGCTGCCCGTAGCCGGGGCCGCCCAGGTGCGGACCCAGGTGGGTGGCCCACAGGCCGCGCTCCTTGACGATCCGCTGCAGCGGCGGGATCAACGCCTGCCGTACCGGATCGTTCAGGTCATGGGATTCCTTGACGAGCAGATCAACCGGCTCGCACTCCGAACGCACAAAGTCGTCCACCCAAGCCAGTTGCGCCGCCCATTGCGGGTCAGTCGAGAAGTCCCATCCCACTTGTGCATCCTTTCTTTCTCGCTGACTCTGCGTTCAGGGCGCGATTTCAGCAATAACCGCGCCCTGAGCGCAGAGTCAACGCCCGGCAAGCTCACTGCGACCACTTGCGCCGTAGCGCGGCGGCCTCCTCGGTGGCGTGCGTGAGCACCTGGTTGCGGTTCTCCAGCTCGATCGCCGGTCCAAGCCCCGCGGCATCCGTATTGACCTGCAGCGCACGCTTTGTCATGCGCACACCGAGCGGCGCGAGATCGGCAATCTGCCCAGCCATCTCCACCGCATGGTCGAAAAGCCGCTCCGGTTCCACGATCTGGCTCACCAACCCGCGGCGGTCTGCCTCCGCGGCAGACACCGTGCGCCCGCTGAGCATCCAGTCTGCGGCAACACTGGTCCCGACAATCCGCGGTAAGTGATAACTCATTCCCATTTCCGCGCCCGAAAGACCCAACAGGATGGCCGCATTGCCGAATGTTGCTGCCGTGGAGCAGATTCTGATGTCGGCCGCCAGACACAACGCCAGCCCCGCACCCACGCAAGGACCGTTCACCGCCGCAATGACCGGTTGCGGCAGATTGCGGATCGCCTGCGGTATCGAGGCCATCGCCTCCTGGAACCGCAACCGGTCGATGGCAGGGTCGGTGGCCGACGGCACGTCGGCCCCGAAGTCGCGCACGTCAATGCCCGAACAGAAGCCGCGCCCCGCACCGGTGATCACGATGGCGTTCACCGACGCGTCGGAGTCGGCGTCGGCCAGGGCGGCGAAGGCGTGCATGAACTCGGCCAGCATCGCGTCGTTGATCGCGTTCAGCCGTTCGGGGCGGTTTAGCCGGATCACCACGACACCGGGACGCGGCGCCTCCTGAACCAACGTCTCCGTCACATCAACCCGCTCGCCGGTGTTCGCTTCGTCCTTGTCCGCAGATGATAACGTAATTCTCGGATTCGCATAATGTGCCTACCGCGTAGGCCGCCCGACTCCGGAGGTGACGTGTCGACAGCACCGGGACGACCACTGCCGCTGGTCACCGATGAAAACGAATTCTTCTGGACGTCTGGCGCCGACGGGACATTGCGGTTCCAGGAATGTCAGGCCTGTGCCTCGTTGATCCATCCGCCCGCACCGGTGTGCCGCTACTGCCGCAGCCGCGAGATCGGCGTGCGAGCCGTCTCGGGCAATGCGACGCTGGCCGGGTTCACCGTCAACCACCGCTTCAGCCTGCCGGGCATGCCCGCGCCCTATGTGGTGGCGCAGGTGGCGATCGTGGAAGACCCGCGAATTCGGCTGACCACCAACATCATCGAGTCCGATCCTGAGCAACTCGAGCTCGGTCAGACCGTAGAAGTGGTGTTCGAACACATCGAGGACGTGTGGCTGCCGCTGTTCCGGCCAATCGCTGACGCCGAACCAGCCGAATTGCCCGACGACGAGATCGCACCGGAACGCTTCGGTGAATTCGTCCGACCGATGCTGACGACGGAGAAATTCGAAGACAAGGTCGCGTTGACCGGCATCGGCATGTCCAGGATCGGTCGTCGGCTGATGGCGCCGCCGCTGTCCCTGACCGTCGAAGCCTGCGAGGCGGCGGTTGCCGATGCCGGCTTGACGCTCGACGACATCGACGGCCTGTCCACCTACCCGGGCGGGGGCAACCTGGGTGGATTCGGCGAAGGCGGGGTGACCGCGCTGGAAGCGGCACTCGGCATCCGGCCGACCTGGCACAACGGTGGCATCGAGACCTTCGGTCCGGGCGGCTCGGTGATCGCCGCCATGCTCGCCGTCGCCGGTGGATTGGCGCGGCACGTGCTGTGTTTCCGGACGCTGTGGGAAGCCACCTTCAACGAGCTGATGAAGCAGGGCAAGATCGTGCCGTCCGGAGGCCGGACCGCCAGTTGGCAATGGCCGTTCGGTGCCACGTCAGCCGCGCACACCCTGGCGATGAACGCGCAACGCCACTTTCACCGATACGGCACCACGAAAGAGACGCTGGGCTGGATCGCGCTGAACCAGCGTGCCAACGCCGAGCTCAACCCCACGGCGGTCTATCGCTCCCCGATGACGATGGACGATTATCTGCAGGCGCGACCCATCACCACACCGTTCGGCCTCTACGACTGCGACGTGCCGTGTGACGGCGCCGTCGCCGTCATCGTCTCGTCGGTCGACGCCGCCCGCGATCTGGCCAAGCCGCCCGTACTGGTGGAGGCGGTGGGCACCCAGATCGTCGAGCGCATCGACTGGGACCAGAGCACCCTGACCCACGAGCCGCAGGTGTTGGGCCAGGCCGCCCACCTTTGGACTCGAACGTCGCTCAAACCGTCCGACGTGGACGTGGCGGAGCTTTACGACGGGTTCACCATGAATTGCCTGTCGTGGATCGAGGCGCTGGGATTCTGCGGGATCGGGGAAGCGCGGGAATTCCTCGACGGGGGTAAGAACATTGCCCGTGACGGCTCGATACCGCTCAACACGCACGGCGGACAGCTCTCGCACGGCCGAACCCACGGCATGGGACTGCTCCATGAGGCGGTGACCCAGCTGCGCGGTGAGGCCGGCGCACGGCAGGTCGCCGACGCCCGGGTCGGTGTGGTCAGCAGCGGCGGGCTCACACCCAGTGGCGCAATTCTGTTGCGGACAGACACATGAGCCCCGCCGGCGACGATGCAGAGCGCAGCGATGCCGAGGAGCGGCGCATGAACCCCGCCGGCGACGATGCAGAGCGCAGCGATGCGGAGGAGCGCGTCTCGCTTGCGGGGGCGAGCGGCGCATGAGTCCCCGCCCGCGGGTGGTGATTGTTGACGGCGTACCCATGTCGGGAGTCGTTGCGGCAGCCGAGGATCCGAAGGCCGTCATCCTGGCCATTCACGGCGGCGGGACCTCGGCCGTCTACTTCGATTGCCCGGGGCACCCGGAGCTGTCGTTGCTGCGACTTGGTCCCACCCTCGGGTTCACCATCATCGCGCTCGACCGGCCGGGTCACGGCAGTTCTGCGGCGTACCCAGAGGCCGTGGTGACCCCCGAGCAGCGCGTCGACCTCGCCTACGGCGCAGTGAAACGCATGCTGGGTGAGCAACCACGCGGCGCGGGATTGTTCCTGCTCGGCCACTCGGGCGGCTGCGAACTCGCCACACGGATGGCATGTGCCGAACCTGACGACCGCAGCACTGCCCTACTAGGCCTGGAACTGGGTGGTACCGGCAGGCGCTACCACGACGCCGCGAAGGAAATCATGAAGGCCGCGGCCGTCAAGGAGCGTCCACCCGGTACGCGCGAGCTGCTGTGGGAACCGATGCGGTTGTATCCGCCGGACATCCTGCGCGGGATCACGAACTCCTCTACCTCGCCGGCATACGAGCGGGACGTGGCCCTGAACTGGCCACACCGCTACTTCCCCGAACTGGCACCCCAGGTGCGGGTGCCGGTGCGGTTCACCCTCGGCGAGTACGACCGGGTATATCGAGGCGACGAAGACAGCCTGGCCGAAATTGCCGAGATGTTCTCGCAAGCACCGCGTTTCGTCAGCAATACGCAGTCCGAGGCCGGGCACAACCTCAGCCTTGGTCTGTCCGCCGCCGAATACCACCACAAAGTGCTCGCGTTCGTCGCGGAATGCGTGGCGGCGCGTTCGGCGGGTGACGACGCCGGCCGCGAGGCGGGTTGATGCGCGTCGGTTTCATCGGATTGGGCAGCCAAGGCGGCCCCATGGCGCTGCGGATCATCGCGGCCGGCTTCCCGACGAAGCTGTGGGCGCGCCGGCCCGCCACGCTCGAACCGTTCGCCGACACCGCGGCCCGATCCGCCGCCGCGCCGGCCGAACTGGCCGCTCAGAGCGATCTGGTCTGCCTGTGCGTAACTGGTGACGCCGACGTCGGGGAAGTCATCCGCGCGGGCGGGATGATGTCGGCAATGCAACCCGGCGGAGTGATCGCGGTGCACAGCACCGTACACCCCGACACCTGTCGCCGACTTGCGGAAGAGGCTGACCGGTATCGCATTTCGATCATCGACGCACCGGTCAGCGGCGGCGGCCCCGCGGCGTCGGCGGGCCGTTTGCTGGTGATGGTGGGCGGTGAGGCCGACGTGGTGGAACGCTGCCGACCGGTCTTCGAGAGCTTCTCCGATGCGATCGTTCACCTGGGCGCCGTGGGGTCCGGTCAGACCACCAAGCTGCTCAACAACCTGTTGTTCACGGCGAACCTCGGCACCGCCGCCGCCACGCTGGCACTGGCCCGCGACCTCGGTGTCGATCCCGAACGGCTCGCCGCGGTGGTCTCGCGCAGCAGCGGGAACAGCTTCGCGCTCAACTCTATTGGCGGAGTCGGCGGTTTGGAACGGCTTGCCGGCCTGGCCGGGACGTTGCTGCAGAAGGACGTCCGATTGCTGGCCGACGTCGCCGAACAGGCATCGGCTTCCGGCGGCGCGGTGCTCGCTGCGGCCGATGCCGCGCTGACCCTGATGAACGTGGCCAGATGAACCCGTCTTTCCCTTTTCGCCGCGCCCAGAAAACGCTACCGTTAGCGTTACAGTCCGGCGTTCAGCTGTAATGATCTCAGCCAGCAGCTCATCCGCGAGGAGCGTTCAATGACCACCACGTCCAAGGTCGTCTTCGATCCGTTTTCCGAAGACTTCTTCAACGGCGCCTGGGACACCTACCGGCGGATGCAGCAGGAAGCGCCGGTCTATTACAGCGAGGAGTACGACTTCTATGCGCTGACCCGCCACGAAGACGTGGCCGCCGGGCTGAAGAACTTCGAGCAGTATTCGTCGGCCTTCGGCATCGACCTCTCGATGGTGCGGACCGGAAAGCCACCGGAGCAGAAGTCGATCATCTTCATGGACCCGCCGGACCACCGGCACATGCGCAGTCTGCTGAACAAGGTCTTCACGCCCCGCGCCATCCAGGCCCAGCGGGAGATGGTGGGCAAGAAGATCGACAAGTACCTCAGCAGAGTCGATCCCGACCGGTTCGACGTGGTGCAGGACTTCTCCGGCCCGTTCCCGGTTGAGGTGATCACCACGATGCTGGGTGTGCCGGAAGAGCATGCCCAGCGCGTACGCCACCTGATCGACGAGTCACTGCACCGCGAGCCCGGGCAGGTCGAGACCGGCGAGAAGGGCATGCAGGCCAACATCGAAACCGGCATGTTGTACTACGGGATCCTGCAGCAGCGTCGCGCCGAACCGCAGGACGACCTCTTCACCAAGCTGATCGAGGCAGAGATCGCGCGCGAGGACGGGCAGATGTCCAAACTCGACGACATCGAGATAGCTGGTTTCGCAACCTTATTGGGCGGTGCGGGCGCCGAGACGGTGACCAAGCTGATCGGCAATGCACCGGTGGTCTTCGCGCGGTTCCCCGGCGAGTGGCAGAAGCTGCTGGACGATCCCAGCAAGATTCCCGCGGCCGTGGAGGAGCTGCTGCGCTACGAGGCGCCGTCCCAGTATCAGGTCAGGTGCTCGACGAAAGATGTCGAGTTGCACGGCATCACGATTCCGGCCATGAAACCGGTGTTCCTGATCAACGGCGCGGCCAACCGGGATCCCGCCGTGTGGACCGACCCGGACACCTTCAACATCGACCGCAACCGTCACGAAGCGCTGAACCTCAGCTTCGGCTATGGGATTCACAGCTGCCTGGGCGCGGCACTGGCCCGCATGGAAAGTGCCATCGCACTAGAAAAGTTGCTGGAATTCATGCCACGCTACGAGGTGGACTGGGCGGGTTGCAACCGGGTTCAGATGCAAAACGTCGCAGGCTGGAAGAACGTACCGGTGAGAGTGATTCGGTAGGTATGGCGATGAGAATTGAAGTGGATTGGGATCTTTGCGAAAGCAACGGCGTCTGCATGGGCATTGCCCCGGACGTCTTCCTACTCGGTGACGACGACATGCTCACCGTCCTGCAACCCGAAGTCACTCCGGAGAACGAGGAACTGGTGCGCGACGCCGTGCGGCAGTGCCCGCGGCAAGCGATCTCAATCAGCGAATAGCCGCTGCATCAGCTTCCGGCGGGCGGCATTTCGAACCCGGCCAGGATGACCGCATTGCAGTCGGCTGCGGCCTGGCGCAGCTTGGCCGCCTTCTGGTAGCCCTCGGAGTCATACCATGCCTGGGCGGCATCCACCGATTCGAATTCCAACACCACCGTCTGATCGCCGTGCCAAGTGCCTTCGAGGACTTTGGGTGCGGTGTCCACGGACAGGATGTTCACACCGCCCATCGCCGCTCCCGCGGCCTGCCCGTAAGCCCGCATGCCCTCCGGGTCCTTGATGGCTTCTGTGAGAATTACATATCCCTTGGCCACTGAATCTCCTTGCCTGCGTAGCTGTTCAGTTTTCCTTGATCGCTTGCTCAGGGCAGCACGCGATGGCTTCCCGGGTGGCGGCTTCGAATTCGGTTGGCACGTCGGAACTGATCGCCTCGGCGTACCCGTCGTCGGTCAAGCTGAAGACCTCCGGGCACAGCGTCAAACACATGCCGTGACCGCGGCACGTTCCGTCGTCGACCCAGACCTTCATACCGGCGTGAACTCCAGATGCAACTCGGTCAATCCGCGCAGGATGTAGGTCGGAACATACTGGTAGCGGCGGTCATTGGCCGGTCCGTGCGCCTGCTCGTCGATTTTGATGTCGGATGTTCGATCGAGAAGTCGCTCAATTGCGACCCGGGTTTCGGCCCGGGCCAGCGGCGCGCCGGGGCAGCTGTGAATTCCCCGGCCGAACGACAGATGCTGCCGGGCGTTCTTGCGGGCCGGGTCGAAGGTCGCGGGGTCCTCGAAGCGGCGCGGATCGCGATTGGCGGCGGCTTGCAGAATCATCACAGTGGTACCGGTCGGCAGGTCCACTCCACCGACATTGGCGGGCACCCGGTTCAGCCGGAAGTCACCCTTGACCGGACTTTCGATGCGCAACGACTCCTCGATGAAATTGGGAATCAGACTGCGGTCCGCACGCAACTGCTGCTGAATGTCGGGACGCTCGGCGAGTGTTTGCAGCGCGGCGCCCAGCAGGCGCACCGTGGTCTCTTGGCCGGCCGAGAAGACGTTGCTGGCGACGCGGGCGACGTCTTCGACCTCAGGGGTGGAGCCGTCGGGGTAGGTGGCTGTCGCCAGACCGGTCAGCACGTCGTCGCGGGGTGCGCTGCGGCGGTCCCGGATGTAGTCGGAGAACAAGCCGTACAAGAATTTCAGCGGGCTGTGCGCCAGCGCTTCTTTGCCCGTGCCGCCGACTCCGCCACCCGCGTGCTCGCGGATGCCTTTGACGAACTTGTCCCGATCTTCCATCGGCACCCCCAGCAGGTCGGCGATGACCAGCAGTGTGAACGGCCCGGCGAACCCTTTAATCCAGTCGCCACGGCCCGGCGGCAGGAATCCGTCCAGCACTTCGTCGGCCAGCAGCCACATTGCGTCCTCGTTCTCCTTGAGGCGCTTGGGCGTGATCAGACGCATCAGCAGCGAGCGGTGATTGGTGTGGGTTGGCGGGTCCAGGGTGGGCAGTTGGTCGCTGAACGGCAGTTCGTCACGGTGCTGCTCGATCAGCCCGGTGATGTCGTCCCCTTCAAGGGGCACGGGGAAGCCGGGGAAGGGGCCGGTCACCGAGATGCAGGACGACCACGTCTGAGCGTCATTCAGCACGGCGCAGGCTTCTTCCCAGCCGGTCACCATGGCGACCCCGTAGTGGTTCTCGCGCGTGACCGGACATTGCTGCCGCAGTGCTTCGTAGTACGGGTAGGGGTCCTCGACGAGCTGCTTGTCCTTGAAGAAGTCCAGCTGGGTGATGTCGTCTGCCATCGGGTCGTCAACTCCGTTCGAATCTCACCTAGCGAGAATGCGCCTCTCACAGATGAGCATTACATTTCCATAGGTCGTGGTGAACCGCAACGACGGCGGCGGTGCGCCGAGTGTGAATACCGCGACGCGACACGCCGGTTTGGCGTGGTGGGATTCACACTCGACCGGTGCAACGACGGCGGCGTCAGGCGGGGAGCAGATCGGCGGCCACGGAGTGGCCCGCCAACAGTCCGCTGCGAAAGGATTCGACGGGGCTGATCGCACTGACCCTCGACGTGGCCGCGGCCAACGCCTTTGCCTTGAAGGTCTGCGCGGCCATGCTGAGCCGGTGCTGTACCCGGCCCACGCTGTCGTCCAGTTCGGCCGGCCAGGTCTTGCCCCACAGCGTGACCTCGGTGACGCCGTGATCGAGCGCCTGCAACACCCCGGTGCGCACCCGCGGGTCCGACCCGAGCAGGTCCGCCGCGGCCGCCAGCGCCTGCGGACGGGGACGCGTTCCGACCGACGTCAATGCGCTCTCGAGATCGAGCGTCTTGGCGCCGAGGATGTGCAGGGGCCGGTCGTCGGGGTGGTCGGTGAGCAACACGGTGACATCCCAACCGGCCATCGCTCGATCGAAAAGCCATCCGCCGGCGAACCTCACCACGTCGACGACGCTGGACGCGACGACATCCAGGCGGTACCTCATGTCGGGTTCTAGGGCGCCTTGGGTGTCTAGGGCGCTCTGGGTGTCTAGGGCGCCTAGGGCCTCTAGGGCGTCCCGGGCGGGGAAAAGTCGCGCGCCAGCGTCTCCGCGTACTCCTTGAACACCTCGGCCAGCGGTATCGAAGGATCCAGCAACCATGTCATTTCCATTCCGTGGATGAAGGCGAGAATTTCCACTGCCTTGACGGCGGGGTCTATGTCGGTGCGATACCGCCCGGCGGCCTGACCGCGGCGGATGCCGTCGGCGACGATCTTGGTGGCGTCGCGCTGCCGGCTCACCAGGCGGTCGTGCAGGGGCGCATCGGGTGCGATGTTCTCCACCAAGAGCACGGTGAATGTGCCCAGAAGTTCCGGCGCCCTGCTGAACCGGTCCGCGACCTGCGCGATCTCCCCGAGCAGGTCGCCGCCGCGATCGGAGTGCGTGTCGTCGTCAGCGTCCCGGGCGTCCAGCACCGCGTGCAGCAATTGCTCTTTGGATTCGTAGTGGTGCAGCAGACCCGCCGGGGTCACTCCCGCCTCGCGGGCGATCTGGGCGAGAGTCGTGCTGCGCCAGCCGTTGCGCGACAGCAGCCGCTGCGCCACGGCAAGGATGCGCTGTTTGCGGTCCTCACCCTTGGCAAGCAGCGTCTCGTACGGCCTTACCTCGGGCACCGGATCCCCTCGTCGAACCGATCACAACCAACCTAGTGAATACACAGTAGGTTGGTTGACCGGCCGTGACAAGGGCTGGACCGGGGCTCTTTTAGTTCACCAACTCCACCAGCGTGGCGTTGGCCGTGCCACCGCCTTCACACATGGTCTGCAGTCCGAACCGGATGCCGTTGTCGCGCATGTGGTGGACCATGCGGGTCATCAGCACCGCGCCGGACGCGCCCAGCGGGTGTCCTAGCGCGATGGCACCACCCAACGGATTCACCCGTTCCGGGTCCGCGCCGGTCTCCGCGAGCCAGGCCAACGGCACCGGCGCGAATGCCTCGTTCACCTCGAACACGCCGACGTCGCCGATCCGCACACCGGACTTCGCGAGCACCTTTTCGGTCGCCGGTATGGGCCCGGTCAGCATCAGCACCGGATCCGCGCCGGTCACCGCGCCGGCGCGGTAGCGCACGATCGGTGTCAGATTCATTTCCAGCGCCAGTTCGGACGTGGTGACCAGCAGGGCGGCCGCCCCGTCGGAGATCTGCGACGAGTTGCCGGCGTGGATCACTCCGTCCTCGGTAAAGGCCGGCTTCAATCCAGCCAGTTTCTCCACGGTGGTTCCGCGGCGGATGCCCTCGTCCCGGTGCACCAACCCGGCCTCGTCGTCGGTGAACACCGGAACGATCTGCTCGGTGAAAGCACCCTTGTCCTGAGCCGCCGCGGCACGTTCGTGCGACAGCGCGGAGTATTCGTCGAGCCGCGTCCGGGACAACCCCCACTTCTTGGCGATCATCTCCGCCGACAGACCCTGGTTGAACGAGAAACCGTCATAGCGGGCAAGGACTTTCGGGCCGTACGGCATTCCGGTTGCCCTGGCCGCTCCCAGCGGAACCCGGCTCATCACCTCGACACCGCCGGCCACTACCACGTCCTGCTGACCCGACATCACCGCCTGCACGGCGAAATCGAGCGCCTGCTGACTGGAGCCGCACGCCCGGTTGACCGTGGTTCCCGGGATGCTCTCCGGCCAGCCCGCGGCCAGAACGGCGTAGCGGCCGATATTGCTGGACTGGTCGCCGACCTGGGATACGCAACCCCAGATCACATCGTCGATTCGCTCGGGGCTGACCCCCGTACGTTCCAGTAATTCGTTGAGGACGACGGCGGAGAGGTCGGCGGCGTGCATGCCCGACAACCCGCCGTTGCGCTTGCCGACCGCGGTACGCACCGCCTCGACGATGACCGTCTCACGCATGTGCTCGCTCCGATCCTTCTGGTTCGACGAACAACAAACTACCTAGTAGCTGCGGGGCAGTTTCAAGACGTGCGAACCGAGGAAGTTCAGGATCATCTCCTGGCTTACCGGCGCGATCTTCATCAGCCGCGCCTCGCGGAAGTACCGCGTGACGTGGTACTCCTCCGCGTAGCCCATGCCGCCGTGGGTTTGCAGGGCCCGGTCCGCCGCGGCGAACCCGGCATCGGCGCACAGGTACTTGGCCGTATTCGCTTCGCGCCCACAGGGTTTGCCGTTGTCGTAGAGCCAGGTGGCTTTCCGCAGCATCAGTTCGGCGGCGTCCAGGCGGGCCAACGAATCCGCTAGCGGGAACTGCAGGCCCTGGTTCATGCCGATAGGCCTGCCGAACACCTCACGCTCGTTGCCGTATTTCACCGCCTTTTCCAGCGCCACCCGGCCGATCCCGAGCGCCTCGGCCGCGATCAGCATTCGCTCGGGGTTCAAGCCGTCCAGAATGTACTGGAAACCCTTGCCCTCCTCGCCGATTCGATCCTCGACCGGGACTTCCAGGTTGTCGATGAACAATTCGTTGGAGCTGACGGCATTGCGGCCCATCTTGTTGATCGGCCGGATGTCGACTCGGCTGCGGTCGAGGTCGGTGAGGAAAAGGGTCATGCCGTCGGTCTTCTTGGTGACCTCGTCATAACTCTGGGTGCGGGTCAGCAGCAGGATCTTGTCGGACTCCAGCGCTTTGGAGATCCAGACCTTGCGGCCGTTGACGACATAGCGGTCACCGTCGCGTTTCGCGAAGGTGGTGATCCGGGATGTGTCGAGACCGGCACCGGGTTCGGTGACCCCGAAGCACACGTGGATCTCACCCGTCGCCACTCGGGGCAAGGTGCGGGCTTTCATTTCCTCCGACCCGTGCACCACCACGGGCTGCATGCCGAAGATCGTCAGATGAATCGAGCTGGCGGCGTTCATCGCGCCGCCGGACTTGGCCACTTCCTCGAGCAGGATGGTCGCTTCGGTGATGCCCAGGCCGTGTCCGCCGTACTCGGTGGGAATCGTCATCCCCAGCCAGCCACCGTCGGCGATGGCACGGTAGAACTCAGTTGGAAACTCGTGCGCCTGGTCTTTTTCCATCCAGTAGTGGTCGTCGAACCTCGATGCCAGTTCCGCGACTGAGCGGCGGATGAGTTCCTGGTCTTCGGTCAGCTCGAAATTCATGCCGCCCATGGGCACCTCCTACTAACGCGAGCAGACGCACACTCGCACGATTGCGGGCTCAACTAGTGCGACTTTGCGTCTGCTCGCCGGGGACGAGACCGCTCAGTCCTTGTTGCCGGAAAGGGCTTTCGCGTTGGCGGCGAAGTCCGCGAAGGACGAGCCGCCTCGGCTGTCCTTGTCGTGGCCGGCAGCCTTGATGGAAACGTCGTGTCCCTCTGCAGCTTTGCGCAGCGCACCGACGGTGGCCTGTTCGCGGGAAATGTGAGTGAAGGGATCGAACGAGTACCAGCGCATGGCGTTTTCGTGGGTCATCTTGTTGATCTCGTCGTCCGGAACATTGTTGATAGACAACACGTCCCACAGCTCCTCCGGCGCGCCCGGCCACATCGAGTCGCTGTGCGGGTAGTCGGCTTCCCAACAGATGTTGTCGATGCCGATCATGTTGCGCAGCGCCACACCGACCTTGTCGCTGATGAAACAGGTCAGGAAGTGCTCGCGGAACACCTCGCTGGGCAACTTGCCCTTGAAGTCCTGGTGTGTCCAGGTGGAATGCATCTCATAGGTGCGGTCGGCGCGCTCGAGGAAGTAGGGAATCCAGCCGGTTCCACCCTCGGACAGCGCGATCTTGAGGTCCGGGTACTCCTTGATGGGCCGTGACCACAACAGGTCCGCGGCGGCCTGCACGATGTTCATCGGCTGCAACGTGATCATCACGTCCATCGGCGCGTCGGGCGCGGTGATGGCCAGCCGGCCCGAGGAGCCGATGTGCACATTCATCACAGTGTCGGTGTCACACAACGCCTCCCACAACGGATTCCAGTACTCGTTGTGGAAACTGGGATAGCCCATCGCGGCCGGATTCTCGGTGAACGTCAGCGCGTGCACGCCCTTCTTCGCGACCCGGCGCACCTCGGCGGCGCATGCCTCGGCATCCCAGATCACCGGGATTGCCATGGGGATGAACCGCGCGGGGTACGCGCCGCACCACTCCTCGATGTGCCAGTCGTTGTAGGCCTGCACCAACGCGATGGAAAACTCGGGGTCGTCGGTGGCGAACAGCCGGCCGGCGAAGCCCGGGAAGGACGGGAAGCAGATCGAAGCAAGGATGCCACCAGCGTTCATGTCCTTGACACGCTCGTCCACGTTGTAGCAACCCGGCCGGATCTCGTCGAGCCCCGTTGGCTCGATGCCGTACTCCTCCTTCGGCCGTCCGGCGACGGCGTTGAGGGCGACGTTCGGGATCACCGTGTCCCGGAACTTCCACATGTCCGAACCGTCGGCATTGTGCACCAACCGCGGTGCGTCGTCGATGTACTTCTTGGACAGGTGGTTCTTGAACATGTTCGGCGGCTCGACGGTGTGGTCGTCCACGCTGATCAGGATCATGTCCTCTTTGTTCACGACGCTTCCCTTCTAATCCCCGTCCGACCCAACCGATCGCACGGGTCAATCCGAACGCGCGGGTGCACGACGGCCCCCGACCAGCACAACCAAGCCCCGCATGCGCCAACTCTCTATACGTTGAAAACTAGCTTCTCGCGCAGAGAGAATCAACATCCAGGTTGGCCGGGCGGCCGTCGGAAAGCGTCGGCAAGCGCCCGACGACTAGGGATTTTGCCGTTTCAGAACGATGCTCGCCCCGTCGCCGCCACAGGCCCGCACCCACCTGGTCCGGTTCCGCTCGCACCAGGATTGACCATCCGATCAATATGTGTGAGTCTATTGGTTAGAAATGAGAATATGATTCTCATTGACCGAGAGGAACCCCGTGCGATGCGCGTGCCGCCACTGCCCGCCGACCAGTGGGACGAGTCTGTCGAACAGGCGTTGGCCGTCATGTTGCCCGCGGAACGCCGCAATCCCGGCGACGCCTCGAACGTGCTCACCACGCTGGTCAACCATCCCGAGCTGACCAAGGCATTCTTGAAGTTCAACGTGCATCTGCTTTTCACCTCGACCCTGCCGCCACGCATCCGCGAACTGGCCATCCTGCGGGTCGCAAACCGTCGTGAATGCGCCTACGAGTGGACTCACCACGTGAACCTGGCCAAGCGGGAAGGCGTCACTGACGCGGAGGTGGACGCAGCCCGTCAGCCCAAAGTCGCCGACACCGACTTCGACGAGTTCGAGCGCGCGGTCCTTACCGGTGTCGACGAGTTGGACGAGCAGTCCCGGTTGTCCGACGAGACCTGGGCTGTGCTCGGCAAGTGCCTCGACACCCGCCAGCGGATGGACTACGTGTTCACGGTCGGCTCCTACATGATGCTGGCCATGGCGCTCAACACTTTTGGCGTACAGCTCGAAACAACCACCGAACCCGAAGAGGAGAGGTAAGAGTGGCCCATTTCCCGAAGCCAGCGGCTGGAAGCTGGACAGAGAACTATCCCGACCTGGGCACGGAGCCGGTTGACTACACCGACTCGATCGACCCGGCATTCTTCGAGGCCGAGCGCGACGCGATCTTCAAGCGCACCTGGCTCAATGTCGGTCGTGTCGACCGCCTACCGCGCACAGGCAGCTACTTCACCAAGGAGCTGCCGTCGGCGGGCAAGGGCATGTCGGTGATCATCGTCAAGACCAAGGACGGGTCGGTCAAGGCGTATCACAACGTCTGCCGGCACCGCGGAAACAAGTTGGTGTGGAACGACTTCCCGCACGAGGAAACCTCCGGTACCTGCCGCCAGTTCACCTGCAAATACCACGCGTGGCGGTACAACCTCGACGGTGACCTGACGTTCATACAGCAGGAGGACGAATTCTTCGACGTCGACAAGGACCAATATGGTCTCGTCGGAGTTCGCTGCGAGTTGTGGGAAGGGTTCATCTTCATCAACTTCGACCAACACGCCAAGCCGCTCCTGGATTACCTCGGACCGCTGGCGAAAGGGATCGAAGGCTACCCGTTCGGGGAGATGACCGAAACCTATTCGTACCGAGCTGAAGTGGGCAGCAACTGGAAGCTGTTCATGGACGCCTTCGCGGAGTTCTACCACGCACCGGTGCTGCACCAAGGCCAGTACACCAAGGAAGAAGCGGCCAAGATTGCCAAGTACGGCTTCGAGGCGCTGTATTACGAGATGGCCAGTCCGCACGCGATGATCTCCACCTGGGGCGGCCAGGCGCCGCCGGCCGACATGTCGATGGTCAAGCCCATGGATCAGGCGTTGCGCAGCGGCCTCTTCGGCCCCTGGGACAAGCCGGACATCATTGCCAACTTCGGCGAACTACCCCCGGGAATCAACCCGAAGAAGGTCAAGCAGTGGGGTATCGACGAGTGGCATTTCTATCCGAACTTCATGCTGCTGATCTGGGAACCCGGCTGGTTCCTCACCTATCACTACTGGCCGACGGCCGTCGACAAGCACATCTTCGAGGCGACGCTGTACTTTGTGCCACCGCGTAACGCACGCGAACGGCTGGCGCAGGAACTGGCCGCGGTGACATTCAAGGAGTACGCGCTGCAGGACGCCAACACGCTGGAAGCGACACAGACCATGATCGGCACCAGGGTCGTCAGCGACTTTCTGTTGTGTGATCAAGAGATCATGCTTCGCCACCTGCACAAGGTAACCAACGACTTTGTAGAGGAGCACCGGAACAATGGCGCTACCGCCTCAATTCGCTGACCTGGAACCCTATTTGGAGTGGGATCTGGCTACCGAGCCCGAGCGCTACGCCAAGCGCCTGGCCTCCACGATGGCCGAGATGCAAGCCTTCTACGAAGTGGCATTCCCCCGACTCAGCGACGTCATCGAGTACGTTGACAACTACCCGCTCGACGACTTGCCCGAGGACGCGCGCACACTGATGCACCTGATGCAGTCACTGGTCATGGTCTCGTTCCCTGTCGAGGCGTGGAAGCAACCGCGGGTCCCCGACAGTGGCGCGGCTTGGGTGGAGTTGATCCGGGAGCCGGTGATCTGACATTGTCCGACGCTCCTCGCGCAAGCGGCTCATCGCAGCTGACCCTCAAGGCCGCAGGGCTGTTCGACGTCGACGCCGGAGAGATCGTCCGGCCGGGTGTGCTGCGAATCGAGGGTGACCGCATCGTCGGAGTCGGTTCGGGCCCATCGGGGCCGGAAGATTCGGTGCTCGATCTGGGCGAAGCAATCCTGTTGCCCGGGTTGATGGACATGGAGGTCAACCTGCTCATGGGTGGGCGTGGCGAAAAGCCGGGCCTGTCCCAGGTGCAGGACGATCCGCCGACCCGGGTGCTGCGCGCCGTGGGTAATGCCCGCCGCACCCTGCGGGCCGGGTTCACCACCGTGCGCAATCTCGGGTTGTTCGTCAAGACCGGCGGGTACCTGCTCGACGTCGCGCTGGGCAAGGCGATTGACGCAGGGTGGATCGACGGGCCGCGCATTGTGCCTGCCGGACATGCGATCACGCCTACCGGCGGCCACCTGGACCCAACGATGTTCGCCGCCTTCGCGCCGCACGCGCTGGAGTTGACCGTCGAGGAGGGAATCGCCAACGGGGTCGACGAGATCCGGAAGGCCGTTCGCTACCAGATCAAGCATGGTGCCCAACTGATCAAGGTCTGCTGCTCGGGTGGGGTGATGTCACTGACGGGACCACCTGGCGCGCAACACTATTCGGACGAAGAGTTGCGTGCGATCGTTGACGAGGCACATCGGCGGGGCCTGCGGGTCGCCGCGCACACCCATGGCGCCGAGGCTGTCAAGCATGCGGTCGCGGCCGGCATCGACTGCATCGAGCACGGTTTTCTGATCGACGACGAAGCGATCGCCTCGATGGTCGAGCACGAGACATTCCTGGTCAGCACCCGGCGCCTTGCGGAGGGCATGGACGTCTCACACGCCCCGCCCGAACTGCAGGCCAAGGCCGCCGAGATGTTTCCGAAATCACGCACCTCGATCCTGGCCGCCTACAAGGCCGGCGTGAAGATCGCGGTCGGCACCGACGCACCCGCAATCCCGCACGGCCGCAACGCCGATGAACTTGTCACGCTGGTGGAATGGGGACTACCGCCGCTGGCGGTGCTCCGGGCAGCCACGGTGACCGCAGCCGAGCTGATCAACTCCCCCGACCGCGGACGTCTCGCCGAGGGATTTCTAGCCGACATCATCGCGGTGCCGGGAAACCCATTGGAAGACATCACCGTCACCCGAAACGTCAGCTTCGTCATGAAAGGCGGCAAGGTCTATGTCAACAACTGTGCCAAGCAGAACTGACGACCTGGTCGAAATCCAGCAGTTGCTGGCCCGGTACGCCGTGACAATCACCCAGGGCGATATCGACGGCCTGATCGGCGTGTTCACACCGGACGGCACCTACAGCGCATTCGGCGACACCTACACCCTGGACCGGTTTCCCGAGTTGGTGGCCGCCGCGCCCAAGGGGCTGTTCATGACCGGAACCGCGCTGGTGGAACAACTCGATGGTGATTCGGCGAGCGGCACCCAGCCGTTGTGCTTCATCGAACACTCCGCGCATGACATGCGGATCGGCTACTACCGTGACACCTACGCACGGACTGCCGCCGGGTGGCGACTGAAAACCCGTGCCATGACCTTCATTCGGCGTAGCGGAGTTCACGACTCGGGCCGTCCGCACGCAGTGGGCCGTCCCACGCCGTGAACGTCGAGCAGTTCCGGGCGGAGCTGTGCACCTGGCTCGACGAGCACGACCTGACACCAGAGCCGGACCATACGCTGGCAGGGCACATGCGGCAGCTCGCGCGCGTGCACGCCGCGCTCTACCAGGCAGACTGGATGCGCTACGGCTGGCCGGCCGAGGCCGGCGGATTGGGCGGGCCTGCGTTGTTGCGCGCCCTCGTCGGCGAGGAAGTGGTGGGCCGCCGACTGGCCGAACCGGGTCCGTACTCGATGGTCGAAGTACTGGCCCCCACCATGATCGATTACGCGCCAGCGGAACTCGCCGCGGATATGGTGCCGCGGTTGCTCAGCGGCCAGGAAACGTGGTGCCAGGGTTTCTCCGAACCCGGATCGGGCAGCGATCTGGCTTCGTTGTCGACCCGCGCTGTGCCACGCGGTGACGACTGGATCGTCAACGGGCAGAAGGTGTGGACCAGTTACGCCCAGTTCGCCACGCGCTGCATCCTGCTCACCCGAACCGCACCCGGATACGACGGCATCACCGCATTTTTCGTCGACATGGACACTCCGGGTATCACGGTCCGGCCGCTTCGTACCATGCACGGCGTCGATGAGTTCTGCGAGGTGTATTACGACGACGTGGTGATTCCGTCCAGCCGGATGCTCGGCAGTCCCGGGGACGGTTGGCGCTTGGCGATGGACCTGCTGCCCTATGAGCGGTCCACCTGCTTCTGGCAACGGATCGCCTACCTGTATTCGCGCTTCGATGCGCTCATCGCCGAAGCGGCCGCCAAGGACCAGGCGGACGAATCCTCATTGGGGGCAGCATATCTCGCGCTGCACACGCTGCGCTGCCGGTCTCGTGCCACCCAACACCGGCTACGTGACGGGGCACGGTTGGGACCGGACACTTCGATCGACAAGGTACTGCTGGCCGGCGCAGAGCAGCGGCTCTACGACACCGTCCACGACCTGCTGCCCGCAACCCTCGAACTCGACGACACAGCCTGGCGGCCGGAATACCTGTACTCGCGCGCCGCAACCATCTATGGCGGCACAGCGGAGATCCAACGCAACATCATCGCCCGCCGGCTGCTGGACCTCGGGAAGGAGTGAGCGTGACCGATTCCGATGAGCTGCAACTCATCGCGGGTTCACTACGCACCGCCATGACCGGCACTGCCGGCGCCAAGCTCGACGCTGCGCTCACCGAACTCGGATGGCTCGACATGCTCGACGAGATCCCGCAGGCCGCAATTCGTTTGGTGTTCGGATCTCTGGGTGAGACCGGGGCACATGCACCGGTGCTCAATGACGTCGTACTGCGCGCCGCCGGCAAGCCCGGCGGGGGCACGCTGGCGTTGCCGGTTGCGGGCGGTTCGTGGGTGGTATGGGAACGCACCGACGAACCCACATCCGCACTTGATGAAGAGCTGCCGATCCGGCGGACGGCAGCGGGTGAGCCGGTGCCGTTGGGACAAGGGCGTGTCGCGCTGGGCTGGTGGCTGGTTGGCACCGGCCGGGCAATGCTGTCCTTGGCGCGACAGCATGCGCTGGATCGGGTGCAGTTCGGCCGTCCCCTGGCCTCATTTCAGGCGGTCCGCCACCGGCTCGCAGAGACGCTGGTTGCCCTCGAGGGTGCCGAAGCCACGCTGCAGGCCGCCGCCGATCAACCTGACGAACTGGCCTGTCTACTCGCCAAAGCCGCTGCAGGGCAGGCAGCATTGACTGCCGCGCGGCACTGCCAACAGGTCCTCGGCGGTATCGGCTTTACCGCCGAACACCCGCTGCACCGCCACATCAAGCGTGCGCTGGTGCTCGACGGGCTGCTGGGCAGCTCGCGCGAGCTGACCCGTGAAGCCGGATCGATCCTGCGCGCCAAGGGTTTTGCCCCGCGGCTTGCCCACCTTTGACGCCGAGTGTGAAATTCACGACGCGACACGCGGGCCTACCGTCGCGAGATGCACACTCGCGGCGCCCTTTTGGTCGCTAGTTGCGGGGCAAGCCCAGTATTCGCTCGGCGATGATGTTGCGTTGGATCTCTGAGGTTCCCCCGGCTATGGTGCCGGCGAAGCTGCGCGCGTACCGATCGAACCAACTGCCGTAGTAGTCATCAAGATTCAGCGGCGCGAACGGCGCGGTGATCGCCGGGTGAACGAGACCGTCGGCCCCCTTGGCATTCAACGCGTCCTCGGCGGCACGCTGCAATGCTTCTGACCCGAGGAGCTTGAGAACTGACTGCGCCGGCACGTCCTCTTCCCCGCGCGCCGCACGGGCCGTCGCCGCGGAGCCCAGCAGTCGCATCGCTCGCGCGTCCATCACCAGGGTGGCGTAGCGATCCCGCTCCAGCACACCGTTTGGCGTGTAATCGGTTGTGAGCTGGTCCAAAAGGTTCGCGTAGTCCAACCACAACATCGCGCGTTCGTGGCCCAGGGAACCGTGTGCCACTCGCCAGCCGCCGTCGAGTTCGCCCACCAGATTCTCGGCCGGCACGCGCGCGTCGGTGAAGAACACCTCGTTGAATTCGACGTCGTCGTGATCGCACACCGACGGGAACGGCCGGCACACCACCCCGGGCGTGTCCGTCGGGATCAGCAATACGCTGATGCCCTTGTGCTTTGGCACATCGGTGTTGGTGCGCACGAACGTCAGCAACACATCGGCATCGTGGGCGCCTGATGTCCACACCTTTTGTCCGTTCACCACGAAGTGGTCGCCATCGAGCACCGCGCGCGTCTTGAGCGACGCCAGGTCCGATCCGGCGCCGGGTTCACTCATCCCGAGCGATGCGGTGATCTCGGCCCGCAGAATCGGTACCGCCCAACGCTGCTGCTGTTCGGCTGTTCCGAACGACAACAACGATGCCGCGATGATGCCGACACCCTGCGGATTGAAGCTGCGGTAGATCCGGCGCCGGGCCATCTCGTCGGCGTGCACGTATTGCTGCAGCAGCGAAGCGTTGCGGCCCCCGAATTCAGGCGGATTGCCCGGTAGTAGCCAACCGTTGTCGAACAGCAGGCGTTGCCAACGAGCGGCCCACTCCGGGAGATGGGAACACGACCGCGGTCGTGCGATCCCCTCGGCCTCGTCGGGCAGATGCTGTTCGAGGAATGCGATGAATTCGGCGCGAAATGCCTCGACGTCGGCATCGAAGGTCAGCTGCACAGGACTCCTCGGGGCTTATCGGGCTTATCGGGCTTATCGGGCTTATCGGGCTTATCGGGCTTATCGGGCTGGCGGGGCTTATCGGGCTGGCCAAGGTTCGCTCTCACGAATCGACTTCCCAAACACGCGTCTAAGAGAATAGTATTCTCGCCGTGAGGAAGTTACAATCTCCAAGACATCGTCCGTGAGGAGGTCGAGCACCGCGATGGCACGACGTTCTCCGGTACAGTCCAACCATGTTCTCTCCTCGCGGCAATCTCCTGAGCCGCCCGTGACGAACCCCAGCGAAGAACCGGCCTGGAAACAGCGGGCCGTCGAGCGATCCATCAAGACCGCGAAATTGCGGGCAGCACAGCGCGTTCAGCGTTTTCTGGACGCCGCGCAAGCCATCATCATCGAGAAGGGCAGCACGGACTTTACCGTCCAAGAGGTCGTGGACCGGTCGCGCCAGTCGCTACGCAGCTTCTACCTGCAATTCGACGGTAAGCACGAACTTCTGCTCGCGTTGTTCGAAGACGCGTTGAGCAGGTCCGCGGATCAGATCCGCGCCGCCACCGAAAGTCACACCGATCCGCTGGAACGGCTCAAGGTCGCCGTCGAATTGCTCTACGAGGCTTCGAGGCCCGACCCCGCCGCAAAGCGGCCGCTCTTTACCGACTTCGCGCCCCGTTTGCTGGTAACGCACCCGGCCGAGGTCAAGATCGCACACGCCCCGCTCCTGGCATTGCTCACCGAGTTGATGGAGGCCGCGGGCGAAGCCGGCAAGTTGCGTGGCGACGTCAATCCAAAGCGGGTGGCGGCCATGACGATGCAGACGGTGATGTTCATCGCGCAGTCCAGCGGGGGGTCCGATGACGCGACGGTCCACCCGATCGGGGCCGACGAGGTCTGGGACTTCTGCTCGCGCGGATTTGCCGGCAAGTAATTCAGCCTTCGTTTGTCGCATGAGCGAATATCGCACGCTCTCATCGTTATGAGAATGCTATTCTCTGATTGAAAGAATTAGAAATAGCCAAAATGGATTCCACGTTGACACTCGTTGGTGGGTGATGACAGAGTTCTAAAGGCGGCTTCTAGAGGCGGCTTCGACAAGCGGCTTCTAAAGGCGGCTTCGTCGCGCTCCTCTGCCGAACGGGGTAGCGCGTTACCGGCGAGAGGGCAATTACCCGTGACAGTCAGCGCAGCCAACGACGTCTATTTCGACCCGTACGACATCGAGCTCAACGCCGACCCCTATCCCATGTTCCGGCGACTGCGCGAAGAGATGCCGCTCTACTACAACGAGCAGCACGACTTCTATGCACTGAGCCGCTTCACCGACGTCAACAACGCGATCGTCGACTACCAGACCTTCAGTTCAGCCAGAGGCGCAATCCTCGAACTCATCCGGGCCAACATCGACATGCCGCCCGGGGTACTCATCTTCGAGGATCCACCGGTCCACGACATCTACCGTAAGTTGTTGTCGCGCATGTTCACTCCGCGCAAGATCAATGCGCTGGAGCCCAAGATCCGCGAGTTCTGTGCGCGCAGCTTGGATCCGCTGATCGGGACCGGCCGATTCGACTTCGTCAACGACCTCGGCGCACAGATGCCGATGCGGGTGATCGGCATGCTGCTCGGCGTCCCCGAGGAAGACCAAGAGGCCGCACGCGATTTCGCGAATGCCCAGATGCGCACCGAAGCCGGCAAGCCGATGGAGTTCTCCGCCGAGGCCATGCTGAACGGCGAGTTCTTCGGCCAGTACATCGACTGGCGCGCCGAGCACCCGTCCGACGACATCATGACCGAATTGCTCAATGCCGAGTTCGAGGACGAGACGGGTGTCATCCGCCGCATGCGCCGCGACGAACTGCTCACCTATGTCACCGTGGTGTCGGGAGCGGGCAACGAGACCACTACCCGCCTGATCGGGTGGGCGGGCAAGGTGCTCGCCGAACATCCCGATCAGCGGCGCGCCTTGGTCGAGAACCCGGCCTTGATCCCGGCCGCTGTAGAGGAACTCCTGCGGTACGAGCCGCCGGCACCGCACGTGGCGAGGTACGTCACCCGCGACGTCGAGTACTACGGACAGCGCGTGCCCGAAGGCAGCGTCATGATGATGCTGATCGGAGCGGCTAACCGGGACCACCGCCAATTCCCGCCGGACGGAGACGTTTTCGACATCCGCCGCGAGCCGCATCAGCACCTGACGTTCAGCGTGGGAACCCACTACTGCCTGGGCTCGGCGTTGGCCCGACTGGAGGGCCGGATCGCGCTCGAGGAGATCTTGAAGCGCTTCCCCGACTGGGATGTCGACCTTACCGACGCCAAGCTGTCCCCCACGTCCACGGTGCGGGGTTGGGAATCCATGCCGGCAATTCTCGGCTGAATCAGGAAACGAGGTAACAATGACGGAAGACGGCAAAGGGCGGGTTGCAGGAAAAGTCGCCTTCGTGACTGGTGCCGCACTCGGTCAGGGCCGCAGTCACGCGGTTCGATTGGCCCAAGAAGGTGCCGACATCATCGCCATCGACGTATGTAAACGAGTCGTGGAGACCAGTCCGATTCCGGCGGCGACACCAGAGGATCTGGCCGAGACCGCCGATCTGGTCAAGAGCTACAACCGGCAGATCTATACCGCCGAAGTCGATGTCCGAGACTATGACGGCTTAAAGGCGGCGGTGGATGCCGGCGTCGACCAGTTGGGCCGACTGGACATCATTGTTGCCAACGCCGGCATCGGCAACGGTGGCGACACGTTGGATCAATGCAGCGAACACGACTGGCAGGAAATGCTCGACGTGAACCTGTCCGGCGTCTGGAAAACGGTCAAAGCCGGTGTGCCCCACCTTCTTGCCGGCGGGCGCGGAGGTTCGATCATCCTGACCAGTTCGGTCGGCGGGCTGAAGGCGTATCCGCATTGCGGCAACTACGTTGCGGCCAAACACGGTGTAGTCGGCTTGATGCGCTCATTCGCAGTCGAATTGGGGCAGAAGATGATTCGGGTGAACTCGGTGCACCCCACGCATGTCAGCACCGGGATGATCATGAACGAGGGAACGTGGAAGATGTTCCGCCCGGATCTGGAGAATCCGGGTCCCGACGACATGGCGCCGATCTGTCAGATGTTCCACACGTTGCCTGTGCCGTGGGTTGACGCGCAGGACATCAGCAATGCGGTGCTGTTCCTCGCCTCCGACGAAGCCCGGTACATCACCGGTGTCACCCTTCCCGTCGACGCTGGGAGTTGCCTGAAATAGGGTTGCGCCTATGGAAGGTTTCGACGGCCGCGGCGCGGTCATCACCGGCGGCGCGAGTGGCATCGGCTTGGCCACCGCCAAAGAGCTCGCTCGCCGCGGCGCCAAGGTTGTCCTTTCCGACATCGACAAACCGGGTCTGGACGGGGCAGTTGCCCAGTTGCGCAGTGACGGATTCGAGGCACACGGTGTCGCATGCGACGTCCGTCATCTCGATGACGTCACCAATCTCGCGGCCGAGTCGTTTCAGCTGCTCGGCCGCGTCGACGTGCTTTTCAGCAACGCCGGCGTCGGCATAGCCGGCCCCATTGCGCAGATGACACATGAGGATTGGCGCTGGGTGATCGATATCGACCTGTGGGGCAACATCCACGCGGTCGAGGCGTTCCTGCCGCGGTTGCTCGAGCAGAACACCGGCGGTCATATCGCGTTCACCGCGTCCTTCGCCGGGCTGGTGCCCAACGCCGGACTGGGCACCTACGGCGTTGCCAAGTACGGCGTCGTGGCTCTGGCCGAGACATTGGCACGCGAGGTCCGGGCCAACGGCATCGGGGTTTCGGTGCTGTGCCCGATGGTGATCGAGACCAGGCTGGTGGCCAACTCCGAACGCATCCGCGGCGCGGACGGCGGACTGACCGCAGCACCCGAACTGAGTGGTGATCTGAGTGCGCTCCCGGCCCAGGACGATGCGCTGACCGTTGACGACGTCGCTCGCCTGACCGCCGACGCGATCCTGGCGAACCGCCTGTATGTGCTGCCGCACGAGGCATCCCGCGCGTCCATCCGCCGCCGGTTCGAACGCATCGACCGGACTTTCGACGAACAGGCAGCCGAAGGCTGGCGCTACTGAGTTGCGCGAGCGGACGACCGGTTACGGTCCCAGCTGGTATCCGCCGGTCTCCGGGTGGTGGTACCAGCCGCCCGCGGCGTGTGTTCCACCGTCGACGTGGATGGTCTGGCCGGTGATGTAGGTGGACATGTCGGAAGCGAGAAACACTGCGGTGCTGGCAGTTTCGTCGACATGGCCGGGCCGTCCCCACGGAACGACGGCACCCATCGCGGCACTGGCGTCCGCACCGCCGAGGGCGGCCAGACCTTCGGTCATGGTGATGTCAGGGGCTATCGCGTTGACCCGGATGCCGTAGGGTGCCAACTCGAGTGCGGCGGTCTTGGTGTAGTTGATGACGCCTGCCTTGGCGGCGGCGTATGCCGCGTATCCGGGCGCCGCCCGCACCCCTTCGATCGAGGTGACCGCCATGATGCTGCCTGGCTGCCCGGCGGTCACCATGAGCCGCGCCACCCGCTGAGTGCACAGCAGCACGTGCCTCAGGTTCGCCCGATATAGTGCGTCCCAACCGTTTTCGCTGGTCTCCAGCAGTGGGGACGAAAACACGCCACCGGCATTGTTGACCAGGATCGTCGGCGTGCCCAGCTCGGTCACCGTGCGCGCCAGAGCGGCGTCGACCTGGCTGCTGTCCCGCACGTCGGCGGTGATTCCCAGTGCGCCAATCGATTGCGCAGCAGTCGCACAGGTGTCGGGATCGCGCTCCCAGATGGCCACCCGCGCACCGAAAGCCGCGAACCCGGCCGCGATGCCGCGTCCGATACCGGCGCCGCCGCCGGTGACCACCGCGACGCGGCCGGTGAGCAGGATGTCTTTGGGATCGATGCTCACCGCTCACCCCCGCGGACAAACACGCGGCTGATCATCCCGGCGAGCAGCCGATCACTCCGTCTGCCTCCAATTCGGCGATCTCCGCGTCGGTTACGCCCAATTCCGCCAGCAGCTCATGGTTATGTTGTCCGAGCAGCGGCGCGGGCTGGGTATGGAACCGGCAGGGACCGCCGGACATCCGCATGGGCACGGTGCTGAGCCTAGCCGTGCCGCACACCGGATGATCGACCGTCTCGAAAAAGCCACGCGAAAACAGTTGTGCAATCTCCGTCTGCCGGTGCGGCTGCAGGACCTTGGCCACCGGCACCCCCGCGTCCCAGAGGACCGTGACGATCTGCTCCGCGGTCCGGTCTGCACACCACGCGGCCAGGTGTTCGTCAATGCTGTCCTGGTGCGCACGGCGGCCAGCCGCTGTGGTCAATGTCGGATCCACCGCCCACGGAGGTGATCCAAGAGCGTCACGCAACTGGCCCCACTGCTGGTCGGTTGCCACCGCGATCGCGACCCAACTGTCGAGTCGCCCGAATTCGTCGATCTCGTTGGTGCGGTACAGATTCTGCGGAGTCGCGGTAGGCCCGCGATTGCCTGCTCGCTGCAACAGCGCGCCGTACGCGGAGTACTCGATGACCTGCTCCGCCGCGATGTTCAGGGCCGCGTCGACCATGGCCGCTTCCACCAGCACCCCTTGCCCGGTCCGGCGGCGATGCTCAAGAGCGAGCAGCAGCGCGTTGAGTGCGTGCACCCCCGCGTTGGAATCGCCAACGGAGTACGGCTCGAACGGTGTGCGATCGGGGTAGCCGGTCAGCCAGCTCAACCCGGAAGCGGACTCGATGACGTAGGCGAAGGCCGGGTTGTCACGCCACGGCCCGTCGAGACCGAAGCCAGGCATGCGCAACACCACCGCGTCGGACCGGATGCGCTGTATCGCAGCGAAATCCAGACCGATTGAATCCAGCACGCGGGGCGTGAAGTTCTCCGCGACCACGTCGCAGGTGGCGATGAGCCGGTGCAGCAACTCGCGCCCGCGCGGGCTCTGCAAGTCCAGCGTGAGACCCTTCTTGTTGGTGTTGAGGGCGGCGAAGATCGGCGATTTCTCCCACCACTGCTCCTCGGTGGCCGGTATACCGGCGATGAGCCGGGTTCCGTCCGGGCGCCGGGTGGATTCCACGTGTATCACCTCGGCGCCGAGCATGGCCAGGAAGTGGGTGCAAGACGGTCCGGCCCAGAAGGTCGTCATGTCCAGGACCCGAATACCCTGCAGCGGCAACTGCTGTGCTGGCCGGTCCGGCGTGCGACGGGCGGGCAATTCGGTGGCCCGGTAGAGGGCGGTATGTTCACCGAGCCGGGGCGGCGGGCCGGGTTCCTGGAGCTGTGCGGGCTTCATCCGATAGGGATGGCGGGGCTGCTGAAAACCATCCCGGGGATTGCGCATGAATGAGCCGCGCTCCTGAAAGTGGTCCAGTGCAGCGACATTTGCCCCGTTGGCGACGGGGGCGTTGGGTATCCGGAAGGCGGTGGCCAGCTCGCGGATCTCGTCGGCCGGATTGCCGCGCACCCATTCGTAGATTTCATCGGCATGGATATTGGCCTGCTCGGTGATGGTCAACGCCGAGTTCTCGTCGATCCATTCCGGATGCCCCACCATCGCGCACAGGTCGAACCATTGCTGGGCGGTTCCACACCCGAGGTCCACCAGGCCGTCCTGGGCTGCGGCCACCCCGGGGACGGTGGGCCGTCTGGTGTCCCGCCACGGACGTCCGAGCATCTCGAAGTAGGTGACGGGATAGTAAGTGAGGCCGAGGATTTGCGTCTCCAGCATGGACAGGTCGATCAGCTGGCCGCAGTGGAGGTTGCGTGCGGCGAGCATGGCGGCACTGGTGTAGGCACCCGCCAGATACTCACCGACCTGACCGCCGACGAACACCGGCGCCCGGTCTGCCACGCCGCGTCCCAACCCGATGATGCCGCCAGACCAGGCCTGCAGGGTGAATTCGGTTGCCGCGCGGTGCCGCCACGGGCCGTCCAGGCCGAACGGTGTGATCGATGCGACGACGAGGTGGGGATGGCGGTGCAAGATCCCGTGTGGGGTGAACAACTCAGCCACAGCCGACCCGGCCGACCACACCACGGCGTCCGCGGCGGCCAGCAGTCGGTTCACCAGCTGGGCATCGTCAGCGTCGGCTGGGTCGACGACGACGCTGTGCTTCGACCCCGCCAGAAAGCTGAACAACGCACCGTCCGCACCGGGAGCCACCGGTACCCCCGACGCCGTCCAGGTTCGTAGCGAATCGCCCTCTGGTGGTTCGACTTTGATGACTTCCGCACCACCGTCGGCGAGTAGTTTCGTGCAGTACGCACCCGCGATGCCGGTGGACAGGTCAATGACGGTGTAGCCGGACAGCGGTGGCGCCACTAGGGCTTTTTCTTCCGCTTGGCGTCCTTGGGCGGTCGCGCCTTCTTGCTCAGACGCCATTCCGGGGGGAACTTGCGGTCGTTATCGTTGACCGCGTCACCAAGACCTCGATCGATGGCGGTGTCGAGGGAGAAGTCGTCCGCATCCGCCCGCACCGCGCCACCGGCGGACTCGAAGAAGCCGCTGAGCACACTGCCCATGTACTCACCCTGGAACTGTTTCATGATTTCGAAGAACGTCTTCTGCATGAAAACCGTGTCAGTAGGGCGATTACGGGCACAAGCCAGTGCATACTTCGCCACCTCGGCTTCGAGTTTCGCTCGGGGCACCACGCTGTTGAGGAAATTGCAGTCATACATCTCGGCAGCGGTGAATGCCCGCCCGGTGTAGACCATTTCCTGGAATTTGCGGATACCCATAGTCTGCGCCCACCACCACATTCGTGGTCCCCACCCGTAGTAGCGAAACGACGGATGACCAAAGAGGGCGTCGTCGCTGGCGATCACCAGGTCGGCGTCCGCCGCTTGGTAGAAGTGCCACCCGTAGCAGTAACCCTTGACCTCCAAGATGCTGATCTTCTTGAAATCCTGCAGGCCGCGGATGCCCGAATTGGGGTTGGCATACCACTGCCCAACCGATGCCCCATGGCGGAAGGATCCCTTTGGCGGGTAGGTTATTTCGTCGGGGCCGACGCGAAATTCGGCGAGCAGCGGGCCTGGGTCGGGAGAATCTTTGGCCCGCATGAACTCTTCGAGGTCCGCGCCTGATCCCAGGTTGTCGCCTGCACCGCGGATCACCACGACCTTGACCTTGTCGTCGAGGCTGGCGCGGTGCAGCAAGTCGGCGTAGCGCTGCCGTGCAGCGATCGTCGGCGCGTTCAGATACTCCGGGCGGTCGAAGGTGATCGTGGCGATCCGGGTTTTGGCGTCCTGGTCGTAGCGAATGATCTTCTCCGCCTTGACGGCCATCGGTCACCGCCGCCAGAAGGGACTTGCAGTCAACACCTCGGGTCCGTCGGCGGTGATCAAGACCGCTTCGCGTCCGAAGACCGCCCCGACGCCCGCCTCCCAGACGTAGCCCGTGACGGCAAGGACCATGCCGGGTTCGAGACGCTCGGCACCGGCGGTCCGGGGCAGGCTCGCGGAGATGACCGGTGGATCGAAGCCCATACCCAGTCCCCGGGCGACCGGCATCGGCGGTGCCGGTTCACCGGCCGCGGCATAGGCGGCCAGCAACTCACCGGCCCCGGCGTCCGGCTGACAGACGGCTAGCAGCAGGGACCACAAACGCTCCCAACGATCGAATAGCGCTGCGGCACCGGGGACATCGCCTACCGGCCAGGTACGGCCCACTTCGCCGATGTAACCACCGGCCACGACGCCGGCTGACAGCGCGACCAGATCACCGGCCTGCAGCTGACCTCCGTGGGTAGTGCGTCGCCAGGGGTGTTCGCGCGAAGTCGCCCACGCTACATCCTGATTGGACGGCGTGCTGACGCCTCCCGCGGCTAGTGCCTCCAGCAGCACGCCGGCTAGCATCTGTTCGCTTACTCCCGGCCGTAGTTCGGCTAAGGCAGCGGCTAACCCAGACTCGGCCACCGCGATCGATTCCCGCAGCGCGCCGATTTCCGCTTCTGTCTTGATACGCCGGGCCGCGCGCATCGCGAGTTCTCCGTCGACAAGCTCGGCAGCGGGGAACGCAGTGGGCAGCAACTGCGCGAAAACCGGTGAGAGCGCGTCGGTCCCGACGCGGCGGGCGGTGGCCGCACCGTCGATGCGTTGCAGCGCCGCGATGGTGTTCGCCGGATTCCAGGAGATGCCGTACAGGTTCTCGTGCGGAATATCCTCGGGCACCCCCTCGTCCCAGGTGCTGAGCAGGTGGATGGCACCCGTCGCGCGGACCAGCACACAGGTGGGGCCGAACGGCCGAGTGCCGGCGACCCACAACTGCGGCGCACCGGTGACGTAACGGACGTTTGCCTGCCGTCCCAGCACCAGCACATCCAGGTCGTGCTCGGCCATCTGCGCCAATGCGCGCTCGCGTCGTCCACCGCGCAGGGCGCGGGCGTCGGCCAGAACCTCAGTTGACATAAGGGTCATAGGGGTAGTCGGTCAAGCGTGTCGAACCTTCCTCGGTGATCACCAGGACTTCTTCGCTGCGGTAGCCACCGGTGCCGTCTTCCCACACCACCGGCTCGAGCACCAGCACCATGCCTTGCTGAAGGATGAAGTTCTCGTCGAACTGTGCGCCGAGATCCGTTCCTATCATCGGCATTTCGGCGGCGTTGACGCCGATGCCGTGGCCCAGATAGAAGTGCGGCAACCACGGCCGGGTGCCGCCGTTGGCGTCAATGGCCGCCCGGCCGAGGTCGGCGGCGGTTGCGCCGGCGCGGGCCACACCCAGCACAGCATTCATGATCTCGCGCCACTTCTCGAACTGCGCCTGTTGTCGCGGCGAGGGGTCCTGTCCGACAATCCAGGTCCGGCCGAAATCCGAGCAGTAACCCTGGTAGGTGATGCTGACGTCGGTCCACAGCACGTCGCCCTTGGCCAGTTCGCGTTCCGTGCTCAACAGCGGTAACGCCAGGTCTCCGTGGGTGGTCCAGACGCCGTCGGCCTTGGTCTGCGGCATCACCTGCCAGATCGGTTCGAGCATGCTGGCCATTGCCCCCAACTCGAAAGCCCGGCGCAGGAAGCGGGCCGACAGGTCGATCTGGCGGATGCCGGGCACAAGTGAGCGGTGAACTTCGACCATCGCCTCGTCGGTTATCCGGATGGCGGCGCGGATACAGGCCAGTTCATCCGGTGTCTTGATCACTTTGGCGGCGCTGATCACAGCTGCGGCGTCGGTGGGAACGCCGTTGGGGAACAACGTGTTCCGGGCACGCGACATCGCTCCGGTGAATTCGTCTACCGCCACCGACGATCCGGCCGGCACCAGGTCGGCCAGTAGTCGGCCGAAATCGTCTACCCCTTCGTCGAATTCGAGGTAGACAGGACCGTGCAGGTGATCGGCCGGCAGGCCCGATTCCTGCGCGGCGCCCTCACGGAACGGCAGAAACAAATGCGGCCAGGGGTCGTCGGCCAGTACGACGGCCACCGGACGTTCGACGTACGATACCCCGGCATCTCCCAGCGGCCAGCTCGAACCGGTGGCGTAGACCACAGCATTGTTGCCCAGCAGGACCAGGGCGTCGACCCCGCGCTCGGCCATGGCGGTCCGTAGTCGTGCTCCGGTTTCCCGGCGCATCCGGGATAGGTCCGGGTGCTCCGGGATGGTCAGCCCCGTCGCGTCGGCAAATATGGTCACAGGCCCAGGAATTCGCGGATGTTGCCGCTCACGACCCGAGCGGCCCGCTCCGGACCGACCGCGTCCACGACAGCGGCAAGTGACTTCTCGGAGTACCCGTAGGTGCTCTCGTTGTGTGGGTAGTCCGAGGACCACATGACCTTGTCGACGCCGATCCGGTCGATCAGCTCCAAGCCCAGTGGGTCGACCATGAACGACGCACTCATGTGGGTGTCCCAGTAGTACCGGACGTCGTGCTGCAACGGCCGGTTGAACATGTGCTGATAAGAAGCCACGAGGTGCTCGGCATCCTGCAGCGCCCACGGCACCCAGGCGATCCCACCCTCGAACCAGCCGACCCGCAGACCGGGGTGCTGATCGAGGATGCCACCGAAGATGTACTTGGAGAACGTTTCCCGGAAGCCGTCGATGTTGATCATCATGCCGACCACCACGCTGTTGAACTCGCATGGGCTCTTGGGCGGCGTCTCACCGATGTGGTGGGTGACGGGGATGCCCGCGGCCTCGATCTCGTCCCACACGGCGCTCATTGTCGTGCTTGCGTAGTCGATCGGGTTACCGTCGTCGTCCTTGCCCGGGTTCAGCGGCATCAGAAACGTTTTGAGCCCCAGCGCTTTCAACTCGGCAAGTGTATTGCGGGTGCCGACCGGGTCCCACCAGTTGATCAGACCGGCGCCATAGAAGTGGCCGTTGGAGCGTTCCTGGAGTTCCGCGATGTACTCGTTGTAGATGCGGAAGGTGAGCTCACGGAGTTTCTTGTCCGGGTAGTGGAACAGCGCCAGCACCGCGTTGGGAAATGCCAGTTCTTTGTCCACACCGTCTTCACGCAGTTCCTGAATCCGGGCGTCGATGTTGGTGCTGGCGGCCCCGGGCAGGTCGTCGTATTGCATCAGCACCGCGCTGAAATCCCCCGGCAGGAACGACTGTCCCTTACGGCCGACCTGATACGCGCCGTCCTCATACCAGATGCGCGGGGCCTTGTCCTTCAGGTCTTCGGGGAAGCGCTCGTAGAAGATGTCCGCGGCGAGAGAGATGTGGTTGTCGGCGGAGAAGACCTCGGTGCCGGCCGGCAGACCGACATTGCTGCCGATGGCATGCCCACGTCGGTCTTTCGGTGCGCCAAACCCTTTCGGCGGATACAGAGTGCTGGATGGTGTCGTCATCGTTGACCTTTCACATACTTCTCGGTGGGCTGAGGCTTACCAGGTGACCGGCAACTCGTAGACGCCGTAGGCGAGGCGATCGTGTTTGAAGGGGATGTCTTGGAGCGGGACGGCCAATTCCAGGGAGGGCACGCGCTGGAACAGCGTGCGGAACACGATCTGCATCTCCGCGCGGGCCAGTTGCTGTCCTACGCACTGGTGCCTGCCGTAGCCGAAGGCCACATTGCGGTCCGCACCCGAGCGGTGCAGATACAGGCGCTCTGGCTCGGTGAATGCTTGTGCATCCCAGTTGGCCGGCGCCAGATCGATGATGATGCCTTCGCCCGCGCGGATCACTTCACCGGCGATCACGATGTCTTCCACGGCCACCCGGCGCTGACCGTTCTGGATGATGCTGAGATAGCGCAACAATTCCTCGACCGCGTTGGCGACGATCTTGGGGTCCTCGGCATCACGGATGGCGGGCACCTGGTCCGGATTCTCCAGCAGGGCAAGCACTCCGAGCCCGAGCATGTTCGCGGTGGTCTCGTGCCCCGCAATCAGCAAGCCGGTACCGAGCTGGGCTGCTTCCTTGACGGTGAGTTCCCCGGCCTTGACCCGCTCGGCCAGATCGGAGACCGCGTCCTCGGCCGGATTCTCCATCTTCGTTTCGACCAACTGGCATAGGTACTTGTGCAGACTCATCGCGCCTTTGACGGTGTCCTCGCCGGTCGCATAACGGGCCAGCCCGACATTGGCGTGGTGCTGGAACATTTCGGCGTCCTCGTAGGGCACCCCGAGCAGCTGACTGATCACCAGTGATGGCACCGGCAACGCCAGTGCGGTGACGATATCTGCCGGTTTCGGCCCGGCCAGCATCGCGTCGATGTGCTCGTCGGTGATCTGCTGAATCGCCGGCCGCAGGCCTTCCACCCGCCGAAAAGTGAACGGCTTGGACAACATCCGGCGGAATCTGGTGTGTTCCTCACCGTCGGAGGTGAACACCGACCGCGGGCGCTTGTGAACGGTCGACAGCATGCCCTGGTTCCAGTGCGGGAACCCGGGCACCCGGTCGTCGACGCTGACCCGGGAATCCGAGAACAGCTCGCGGCACTGCTCATAGCCGGTGATGAGCCAGGGCGTGCTGCCGTCCCAGATGCGCACCCGGGACAGCGGTTTGACCTCGGCCAGGGCCATCACGTCCGGCGGGGGGGCGAACGGGCAGCCGGCCGCGCGTGGCATCGGATATTCCGGGATACCGGTGTCGGTGGTGCTATCCGTGAGTGTGTCGGACACGTTCACTCCTCGATGTGGATCGCCAGCGCCGGGCAGAAGAGGGCCGCTTTGCGGGCCCCCTCGGCCTGGTCGGCGGGTGGGCTCGGGTTGAGCAGGACGACGACGCCGTCCTCGTCACGCTGGTCGAAAACCTCGGGCGCGTTCATCACACAGTTCCCGGACGAAGCGCAAGTATCTTGATTGACAGTAATTTTCATCTAACTGCCTCTTCATCCGCAGCGGTGACGGGTGCCAGCCACAGTCCGACGATCGCATCGATCAGTCCGGTGGCGGCGGCCCGCCAGGACGGCCTGGGCATCGGGGTGCCCTCTGCCAGCGCCCGTTCCAGATCGGCACAGGTATGCATCAACAGGTTGCGCGCCATGATGTTTCGCTCAAATCGGATATCGACGGGCAGGTCAGGCAGGCAACGGCTGATCCCGTCGATCACCTGAACCAGAGACGACGAACTCAGCGCGTCCTTTACGACGATGTTCTGGTAGGCGGGATCGGTCATCGCCTGGGCGGCGAATCTGGCATACCAGGTGGGATTGCCGAGCGCTTCCAGATGATCGGTCAGCGGCCGGACGAGACAGCCGACCCAATCACGCATTTCGGCAGCGGCCGGCAACGCGGCCACCATCTGCTCGCGCAAGTGCTCGATGGGGCCCCGATGCTTGTGCTCGATAGCGCGCACCAGGTCGGCTTTGGTGCCGAAGTGATAGCCCACGGCGGCGTTGTTGCCTTGCCCGGCCGCCTCGCTGACCTGCCGGTTGGACACCGCGAAGACGCCGTGCTCGGCGAACAGCCGCTCGGCTGCGACCAGGATCGCCTCCTGCGTTGAGCTGGCCCGTTCGCTGCGCACGACCCGGCCGACAGTGGTCATACCGGCCAGTCAACGCTTCGGCGCCGATTAAGTCAAGCGACTGATTTAATTCGGCGCGGTCTTCGCCCGATGCGGTCATTACCGTGCGGTCATTCCCGCTTGCGCGGCCGGATCACTTTGCCTGCCACCGTTCCGCCGTCCACCGGCAGCACGATGCCGGTGACGTAGCGCGATCGATCGGTGGCCAGATACAGTGCGGCCTCGGCGACGTCGTCGGGAGTACCTTCGCGTTTCAGCGGTCGGTCGTCGCGCATCCCCTGACGAATCCGGGATTCGAATCGTTCGAGTTCCTCCGGATTCAGGTCCCCGGCAGCCGACGCCAGGATCGGCGTCGGTATGTTGCCGGGCGCGATCGCGTTGACGCGAATCTCGTGCGATGCCAGCTCGATTGCCGCCGACTTGGTGAATTGGATGACCGCCGCCTTGGACGCACGGTAGGTCATCACACCGCCCCCGGCCTGGATCCCGCCGATGGACGTCAGATTGATGATTGATCCCCCACCGTTGGCCGCCATGTGCCGCGCGGCATCGCGAGTGCCGGCCATGACCCCAAGTACGTTGACTGCCATCACGCGGTGGAAATCGGCGAAATCGTCGTCGAGCAAGCGCCGCAGGGGCGCGGAGACCCCGGCGTTGTTCACCATGACGTGCAGTGCGCCGAATTTGTCCACAGCCGTCGCCACCAGCGCTCCGACCTGGTCGGGATCGGAAACGTCGGTGCGATGGAAGACGGCGTTCGGGCCCAACTCGTCCGCCAACCCCTGGCCCCCGTCGGCCTGGACATCGGCAATGACGACCCGCGCGCCCTCGGCGACGAATCGTTTCGCTATCCCGCGGCCGAGACCCGAAGCCGCACCGGTGACGATGGCGACCTTGTCCGCCAGTTCATTGAGCACCCGTCGAGTTAATCGGCGTTGACCACATTAAGTCAAGCAGTTGATTTAACACAGCAAGAAAGCTGCTCGGTAAGGTCAACCCGCAGGTGATCATCGATCGAGCTCTTCGTCTACAGGGTCGGCGCGCGGAATGCGCATCCCTGGAACGTTTGCTGTCCTTGGCCCGGTCGGGCCAGAGCCAGGTACTGGTGCTCAGCGGCGAAGCCGGGATAGGCAAGACGGCGTTGCTGGATTTCATGGCGGAACGAGCTGCGGGTTTCCGAACCGCGCGGATCGCTGGCGTGGAGTCCGAGATGGAGCTTGCGTTCGCCGCTCTGCATCAACTCTGCGGACCATTGCAGGACTGCATCGGTGGACTGCCCGCCCCACAGCGGGACGCACTGGAAATCGCCTTCGGCCGCAGCGCCGGACCCGCCCCCGATCGCTTCCTGGTCGGACTGGCCGCGCTCAGCCTGATCGGAGCGGCCGCCGAGCGTCAGCCGCTGCTCTTTCTGGTGGACGATGCGCAGTGGATCGATCGGGTGTCGGCCCAGACGTTGGCGTTCGTTGCCCGCCGACTGGTTGCCGAGCCGGTGGCCATCGTCTTCGCGGCACGCGAGGGATTGCGCGAGCAGTTGGCCGGACTCCCAGAGCTGGTCCTGGCTGGACTCAATGCCAGTGAGGCACGAGCACTGCTGGATTCGGTGATCCTGGGCCGGTTGGACAATCAGGTTCGCGACCGTATCGTCGCCGAAACCCGCGGCAATCCACTGGCCCTGCTGGAGCTGCCGAAGGGTCTGACCGCCGATGAGTTGGCCGGCGGCTTCGGGCCCCCGGACGCGCAGCCGCTCATCGGGCAGATCGAACAGACTTTCCTGCGCCGCATCGAGCGATTGTCCGATCACACCCAGCGGCTACTACTCACCGCCGCGGCCGAACCGGTCGGAGACTCGGCGCTGTTGATGCGCGCCGCCGCACGGTTGGGACTGCCCGAGGACGCGGCGGCCGGAGCAGAAGAGGAGGGACTGATCGACGTCGGGACCCGGGTGCGGTTCCGCCACCCGCTGGTCCGTTCGGCCGCCTACCGGGCGGCGGGTCTGATGGAGCGTCGACGTGCCCATCGAGCCCTGGCGGACGCCACCGACGGCGATGCCGATCCGGATCGCCGTGCCTGGCACCTCGCGTTGGCCGCGAGCGGGCCGGACGAGTCCGTCGCGGTGCAGCTCGAGCTGTCCGCAGAGCGCGCGCAGGCACGAGGTGGGGTGGCTGCGGCGGCCGCCTTTCTGGAGCGCGCGACCCGGCTGACCGCTGACCCGACGCTTCGCGCGACCCGGGCGCTGACCGCCGCCCAGGCCAAACGCGATGCGGCAGCATTCGACGCCGCCGACGAACTGCTGAGCATCGCGGAGTCGGGAGCGGCGTCGCTGACCGCTCTGCAGCGGGCGCAGCTCACCCGGTTGCGCGCCCAGATCGCCTTCGCCAGGAGCCGCAGTGGTGATCCCGACGCGCCGACCGTCTCGGATTCAGCTGTCGGGCTGCTCGACGCCGCCCGGCAACTCGCCGCGCTCGACAATGCCCAGTCGCGGGAGACCTACCTGGAAGCGGTAGGTGCGGCATTGTTCGGTGGGCGTCTGTGCCCGCACGGCGGTATCCGGATGACGGCCGCGGCCGCGCGCACCGCACCGTCGGGACCGCATCCCGTGCGGGCGGTCGACCTGCTGCTGGAAGGTATCGCGATCCGGGCCACCGACGGCCACTCGGCGAGCGTGGCGACGCTGCGCGAGGCCCTGACGCTCATCCGGGCGGACGCTGAGCGGGGCAGCGACGACATCATGCGGTGGTTCTGGCAGGCATTCCCGATCGTGCAGGAATCCGCGGCGCACGAACTATGGGACGACGAGGTCTGGCATCAACTGGCCAGCCACGCGGTGCGGATGGCCCGTGAAGCCGGAGCGCTGGCCGTCCTGCCGCTTGCCCTGGTGTACCGCGCCGGTGTGCATGTCCAGGCCGGAGAGTTCACCGCCGCGGCGGTTCTGATCGAGGAGGCCGACGCGATCACGTCGGCCACCGGTTACGCCCCGGTGAAGTACCACTCGGTGTTGCTGGCCGCTTTGCGCGGAGGCGAATCCGATGCCTTGCGCCTCATCGAGTCAGCGCGGCACGACGGCGTCGCCCGCGGCGAAGGCCGGGTGATCGGCCTGACAAGTTTTGCCACCGCGGTCCTGTACAACGGCCTTGGCCGCTACGAGGAGGCCTACACCGCCGCGCGGCGGGCATGCGAGGACGACGACCTGGGCCTGTTCGGTTGGTGCCTGATCGAACTGATCGAATCCGCTGCCCGCAGCGGCGAGCAAGGCGTCGCAGCCCGCGCCCTGGCCCAACTCGAAGAGCGTGTTGCCAACAGCCAAACAGATTGGGCTGCAGGTGTATTGGCGCGATCCCGCGCGTTGCTCTCCGATGATCGCGGGGCCGAAAACTACTATCGGGAAGCGATCGACAGACTGGGCAACACCAGGATCGCCGTCCATCTCGCCCGAGCGCATCTGCTCTACGGCGAGTGGCTGCGCCGCTGCAACCGCCGCGTCGACGCCCGCGACCAGTTGCACACCGCGCTCCAGATGTTCAGCCGAATGGGCGCCGCGGGGTTCGCCGAACGGAGCCGGCGCGAACTTCTGGTGACCGGGCAGAAGGTGAGCAAAGGCGCGGCGGCTCCGACTACCGAGTTGACCGCGCAGGAGGCGCAGATCGCCAAACTGGCGGGCGACGGCCTCACCAACCCGGAAATCGCCGCACAACTATTCATCAGCACGCACACCGTGGAATGGCACCTGCGGAAGGTGTTCGCCAAGTTAGGCATAAAGTCGCGCCGGCAACTGCGTCCTACGGATTGACTACGGACTTTCAAGGGTTCGCCCGACCCCCTGGCCACGCCATGCTGAAGGTGCCAGTTCATCGGGAGAGACTTGGAAAGGCGTGGCAATGAAAATTCTGGTCGTAGGTGGCACCGGGCTGATTGGATCGCAGGTGGTCGCCAACCTCACCGAGCAGGGACATGAGGCCGTTTCGGCGTCGCCAAGCTCGGGTGTCAACAGTCTGACCGGTGAGGGCGTCGCCGAAGCGATGGCCGGCGTCGACGTGGTTGTCGACGTGTCCAACTCACCGTCCTGGACCGACGAGGATGTGCTGAACTTCTTCACCACCTCGACTCGCAATCTCCTCGAGGCCGAGCGTGCCGCCGGCGTGCGCAACCACGTCGCGCTGTCGATCGTGGGTGTGCACCGGGCCGGCGACAGTGGCTACATGCGGGGCAAGATCGCCCAGGAGCAGGTGATCACCGAATCCGGTGCGCCGTACACGATCGTGCGGGCGACTCAATTCTTCGAATTCGTCGACGGCATTGCCGATTCGCTGGCTGACGGCGACACGGTCCGGGCACCGCACGGTGCGTTTCAGCCCATCGCCGCCTCGGACGTCGCGGTGGCCGTGACCCGTGCGGCGACCGACGAACCGGTCAATGGGATCGTCAACATCGCCGGTCCGGAAAAGCTGGGGATGGACGACTTCATCCGCAACCGGTTCGCCGCCACCGGTGACGCGCGCCAGGTGGTGACCGATCCGGCGGCCCGTTATTACGGTGCAGTGCTCCACGAGGACACCATCGTCCCGATCGACGGGGAAGACGCGACCATCTATCCCACGCGTTTCAGCGACTGGATGGCCTCGAGCGCGTCGAGCGGCGCGCAATAAAGGTGCGTCGAATGGAACTGACTAATCAGACTGCCGTCGTCACCGGTGGAACGGCGGGCATCGGGCTGGAATCGGCCCGGTTGCTCGCCAGCGAAGGTGCCACCGTCATCATCTCGGGACGAGACCCCGCGCGAGGTGCGCGGGCAGTTGAGACGATCGGCGCAAACGCTCGGTTCGTCCAGACCGACATGGCCGACGCCGAATCGGTGAATGCGCTGGTGCGGGAGTGCGGAGAGGTCGACATCGTCGTCAACAACGCCGCCAGCTTTCCCTCGGCGCTGACCGTCGATCAGGACATCTCCGCCTTCGAGACGATGTTCGACACCAACGTCCGGGGCGCCTACTTCCTGGTCGCCGGACTGGTGCCGGGCATGCTGCGGCGCGGCAGGGGCAGCATCGTCAACGTGACGACAATGGTGGCGTCCAAGGGTGTGCCGGGGGCATCCGGTTACAGCGCTTCCAAGGCTGCCCTGGAATCCCTGACCCGGACGTGGGCCGCGGAGTTCGGGACGGGTGGGGTGCGGGTGAACAGTGTGGCACCCGGCCCGACCCGCACGCCCGGGGTCGCCGCCGAATGGGGCGAGGTGAACGAGGAACTCGGGAAGGCGCTGCCGCTGGGCCGCACCGCCCACGCGGCCGAGATCGCCGAGGCCGTACTGTTCCTCAGCTCACCACGTGCCAGTTTCATTACCGGCTCGACGTTGCACGTCGACGGCGGCGGTTCGGCGGTCTGACTGTCTGACGGACTGACCAAGCGATCAGGCGATCGCGCGCACCACGCCCATTGCGACGGCACCCCAACTGGGCGGCACCACCAAGCGGCCGACCACCACACCGTGGCCCACGGCCACCGTCATGTCGGGTGGCGCCGGGATCTTGGGCCGTGCCGATGTACCGGACAGGGTCATGCTCCTCGACGAACTGATCGCCGACGCGAACACACTCACCGGCGAGACGAACTTGCACTGCCGCAGCAACTGAGTGATCCCCGAGGTGACTGCGGCCGAACGCACCGGGCCCGCGAGGCTACGCAGCGCCTGCGGCACCGCTGGCATTGCCGGGGCCAACATCGCCGGCGCGCCGTCGTCTCCGTCGGAACCCATCAGCGCCGGCATGTTGTAACCCAACGCCGGCGGCGCCAGCTCCGGCAAGGTGGCGGCAGTGGCCGAGGCGGCGGCATAGCGGTACATCGCGGCGGCGTCCTGCGCCCACATCTCGCCGTAGTCGGCCTCCAGGGCCGCGATCGCCGGTGTGTATTGCCCGGTGGCATTCGTCGAGCTCAGCGCCGCCAAGCGGGCGCGGTTGGCGGCGATCACGGCTGGCGACACGGTGGCCGCGAGCGCATCGTCGAAAGCGCTGGCCGCGGCCCTGGCCTGGCCCGCGATCTCCTCGGCCTGCGCGGCGGTACGGGTGAGCCAGCGCAGGTAGGGGGCGGTTGCGTCGGTCATGGCGTCCGCTGCGCAACCCTGCCAGCCGTCGGCGGCCAGGGTGGCGACGGTCGACCGGTAGGCGTTGACAGTGCCATAAAGTTCGTCGGCCAGCCGGTCCCATGCGTCCGCGGCAGCCAGCATCGACCGTGAGCGCGAACCCGCGTACATCCGGTCCGAATTGACCTCGGGCGGCAACGCTCCGAAATCCATTCCTCGTCACCCCCGTCGTGGCGTCGCTCAGTTCACCTGTCGTTAACCTTATGTTAAGGCCTGATTGGGTGGATGTTCGCCACACTGACGAAATTCACATGAAACGCAGTTGATGCGGTCTAGTGATCAGGAGTCTCGGCCCGGCGGGCAGCCTCGCGCGCCAGTTGCAGCCGGGATGAAAAACCCAGTTTGGTGTACATGTGCGTCAGGTGCGCCTGAACAGTGCGCGGTGAGATGAACATGGTCTCGGCGATGTCTTTGTTGGCCAAACCCTCACTGACCAGACGGGCCACCTCGAGTTCGGTGGGGGTCAGCGCGGCCCAGCCACTCGTCGGCCGCTTTCGTTCGCCTTGCCGGCGCAGCACGTAACCAGTGGCGTCGTCCACCGACCATGCCGACCCCTCACCGTATGAGGCCTGAAAACCGTCCTCGCCCAACGCTTGCCGACAACTGCCCAGCATCGAGGCGTATGCGGACTGATACATGGGAAAGCGGAATTCGCCGGTTTCGGCGCGCAGGGTGTCTGCTAACCCGATAAACCGCACCCCCTCCGCGTGGTTGCCGCCGGCGACGGCTAACCGGGCGAGGACCTCGAAAACCGAGGGGATGCTGAGACGAACACCGTTGTCGGCCGCGAGCATCAACGCCCTACGCGCGTCGCGGCGGGCCTGCTCGGGCTCACCGCGGTCCGCGGCGACGTGGGCGCGAATGCTCAACGCAAAAATGTGGTGCCAACCGGCCAGCGTGGCCACGGCCTCGTCAGCCAGTTCCTGCGCTTTGGTGAGATCACCCTCAGCGTGGGCGCACAGGGCAACGGCAGTGGCTGCCACCGTGCCGCGGTGCACGCCGGGATGGTCCCAAATTTTTGCGCCGAGCGCGTTCGCCGACGAAGCGTCGTCGTCGGCCATGGCGGCGATGGCCAGGACGGTCGCTGCCGCGAGTTCCACCACGTCGTCGAGTTCCGCTCCTGCGGCCATCGCCGCGCGGCCCACGTCCCGGGCGGCGGCAACATCACCTCGATACACCAGCGCGCACCCCAGGCTGACCAAACACAACATCATTCCGACGGTGTCGCCGTCGCCTTCACAGTCGGTCAACACCGCCCGGTAGGTGTCGATCGCACCGTCCAGGTCGGCACGAAACATCTTCGACATGCCAGCGCTCCAGCGACACATGTGTTCGTTGAGCCAGTCGCCGAGCGCCCCCGCGACTTCCGTTCCCTCCTGGCCGACGGCGTCGGCTGCCACCGGATCCCCCGCCATGGCGGCGAGAAATGCCTGCCGACCCAGGATTTGACTAAGCCGCCAGTCATCGCCGGTCACCCGCACTAAATGGATCGCTTCGGCCAAATACTTTCCCGCTGAATCGAAGTCGAGAACCGCGATGCACCCACAGGCGGTCAAAGTGCGGGCTAGCAGCGCGGGATCCCCGAGTTCGCGTGCAGTCTCCAAGGCGCGGTGCACCTGCCCCATGCTGTCGGTCGCCGCGCTATACGAATCCAGGACAGCCTTATCCGCGATCGCCCGTGCATGTATCGCCGGGTCGATGGCGTCCGGATCGAAGCCGTCGCAGTCCAGAACCGAGTTGAACCAAGACAAACCCTCACGCAATCGACCGCGGCCCTGCCACAGCGGCTGCAATGAGGAGACAAGTTGCAACGCCTGTTCGTACCGGCCGTCTTGGCAGCTGTAGGCGAATGCGGCCCGCAGGTTGTCCAGTTCGTTCTCGACGCGAACGACGTAGTGCCGAAAGTCGTTGCGGGTCGGGGTATCCAGTGCCGCGGCCAGCACCGTGTAGTAGTCGCGGTGCCGGTGACGGACCGCCTCGGCCTCACCCGAGTCGCTCAACTTCGCCAACCCGTATTCGCGAATTGTTTCAAGCATCCGGTAGCGCGCTCGGTCGGCGATGCTGTCGGCTTGGACCAGGGACTTGTCCACCAACAGGGTCAGTTGGTCGAGTACCTGGTAGCGCTGCACGCCTGCGCCGCCGCACACCGCCACGGCGGCGTCGAGGTCGAAACCACCCGCGAATACCGCCAACCGGCGAAACAGGATGCTCTCGGCGTCAGTCAGCATCGAATGTGACCAGTCCACCGAGGCACGCAGTGTCTGCTGCCGCCGCACGGCCGTGGGGGCTCCCCCGGTAAGCAGCTCAAAACGGTCCGTCAAACTATCGCGGATGTCGGCCGGCGACAATGCCCGCATCCGCGCGGCGGCAAGTTCGATCGCCAGCGGCATGCCGTCGAGTCGCCGACAGATCTCCGTGATGGCCTCTGTATTACCTTCTGTGACAGCAAAATCAGGCCGAACGTGGCGGGCGCGGTCGCTGAATAACTTCACGGCGTCGTCGACCACCCCCAGCGAGGGAACCTGCCAGTTCACCTCCGCTGCAGTGCGCAACGGTTCGCGACTGGTCGCCAGTAGTCGCACGGCAGGACAGCGGCCCAGCAACGCCTCCGCCAGTGCCGTCACCGCTTGGCGCAGATGCTCGCAGTTGTCCAACACGATCAGTTCCGCGCGGTCGCCGATGCGCGCCGTGAGAGTGTCCAGGGTCGGGCGGCCAGGTTGATTCGGTAGGCCGAGAACTTGCGCGACGGCTCCCTCGGCCAGGGCCGGGTCGCTGATCGGAACAAGATCTACGTAGTGGATCTGCCTACCGGTCTCCTCAACCAGGTGGTTTGCCAGCTCAATAGCCAACCGGGTCTTGCCGACGCCGCCGGCGCCAGTCAGTGTCACCAACCGGTGTTCGCCGAGCAACTGCATGAGCTCGACGATCTCGGTGCTGCGCCCGACGAAGCTGGTCAGTGGAATCGGAATTGACTGCGCCACAGCTCTGTTCGAGGACCGCAACGGCGGGAACTCGACGCGCAGATCCGGATGGCAGAGTTGCAGTATCCGCTCGGGGCGGGCCAGGTCGCGCAGTTGATGGATACCGCGATCGGTCAACCACGAGCCGTCCGGTAAATAGTCGGCCAGGACTTGTTCGGTGGCCGCGGTCAGCACCGTCTGGCCACCGTGGGCCAGGTCGCGCACCCGAGCGGCTCGATTGATGGTGGGCCCGAAGTAATTCGCGCCATCGCGCAGCTGGATCTCTCCGGTGTGCACTCCAATCCGCAACCGCAGCGGGGCCAGCGGTGCCCGCTGCAACGCCAACGCGCAGCAGGCGGCGTCGCTGGCCCGCGCGAAGGCGATGACGAAGCTGTCACCCTCGCCCTGTTCCATCGGCCGCACCCCGTGATGCTCGTTCACCAGCCGATCCAACGTCGCGTCCAGTCGCATCAGCACTTCGGGCATCTCGGTTGGACGGCTCTGCCACAGACCGGTGGATCCTTCGATGTCTGCCAGCAGCAGGGTCACCGTTCCGGTTGGCAGTTCGTTCACGCCCAACTCGCTCCAGTTCAGCGACACCTTGTGCACGCAAGGATCAGATTCACCCATGCTAGCCAGCCTGCGCCGTGCCGTTCCTCGCAACATCAGCGAATATGCGTAGAAAACCGGCATGTCGCGGGAGGCGGTGAATTACGCGGTCCGGCCAATGCTGTGTGGCCGGCTTGGACCGCATAGTCGAACACACCGACGACAGAGGAGACGGACGACAATGACCCAACAATTCTGTGAGGCCGCGGTCGGCGCCGTCATCGCCGGTCACTATGACCCGCGGTGCACCGACCTCGTCGCGGCACTGGCCGACGAACTCACCACCGGCGGTGAACTCGGCGCCGGTATCGCCGTCGACATCGACGGCGAGACGGTGGTGGACATCTGGGGCGGATACGTCGACCGCGCCAAGACCAGGCAGTGGAACTCGGACACCATCGTCAACGTCTTCTCCAGCACCAAGAACATCACCGCGCTAGGGGCGCTGCTGCTCATCGACCGGGGTGAACTCGATCCGTACGCGCCCGTCGCGAACTATTGGCCGGAGTTCGCCGCAAACGGCAAGGATGCCGTCGAGGTGCGCCATGTGTTGAGTCATACCTCGGGAGTATCGGGTTGGGAATTGCCGTTCACGATCGAGGAGGTCTACGACTGGGAGAAGTCCACCTCCAAGCTCGCTGCCCAGGCGCCGTGGTGGCAGCCCGGCACCGCGTCCGGCTATCACGCGGTGACCAGCGGCCATCTGATCGGCGAGATCGTTCGCCGGATTACCGGCCTTACACTGAAACGATTTGTCCTTGAGTCGATTTCCGAACCCTTGAACGCAGACATCCAGATCGGCGCGCGCCCCGAGGACGACAGCCGCATCGCCGAGTTGATCCCGCCGCCGCCATTGGACGTGCCGCTGGACGCGGTGCCCGAGGATCATCCGATGCGCAAGACGTTCGGCATGCTCGCGCCCAACGCCGAAGCCGCGCTGATCGCCCAGACAACGGCCTGGCGGCGCGCGGATATCGGAGCGGCCAACGGTCACGGAAATGCCCGTTCTCTGATGCGAGCGCTGTCGCCGATCTCCCTCGGCGGGACCATAGCCGGTCAGCAATTCTTGCGCCGGGAAACCATCGACCTGATCTTCGACGAGCAAGCCGATGGAATCGATCTGGTGCTGGGCATGCCGGCGCGTTGGGGCATCGGGTACGCGCTGCCCAAAGCAGAAGCGGTGCCTGACATTCCGTCGGGTCGAATCTGCTACTGGGGCGGCTGGGGCGGTTCCGTGGTCGTCATGGACCTCGATCGCCGCATGACATTCGCCTATGTGATGAACAAGATGGGGCAGGTCACTTCGGCCGGGTCGGACCGTACCCAGAAATACACCCGGTTGGTCTATCAGGCTGCTGAACGGTTTTGTCCAGCCGACTCAGCCCCGCGACCGTGACAATGCCCACCAGGATCAACGCGCCCCACACCATTCCTTCGGCGTGCAAGCGGTGCGCCACGCCGAACAAAAACCCGACCACGAGGTTGCCCACCAGGATTCCCACCCCGACGATGGTGCTGTAGAACCCATAGTGGGTGGCCACCCGGTTGTTCTGCGAAAGGGTTACCACGGTTCGCATTTCGAAGGGGAACAGCACGGCAGACGCGATGGCCAGCAGGCCCGCCGAAAGCAGCAGAGCCGACACACCGGCGGCCGTTCCGAACCGCTGGCCGTTCGGTACCAAGGCGAGCGGCACATAGGACGACGCCAAGATCAGCGCGCCGACCACCAGGGCGCGGCTGGGTTCCCAGCGCTCGGCGAACCATGCGACGGTACGCAGTTGCCCAGCAATGGCGATGAGTCCGGACACCGCGAACATCGCGGCAACCAACAGTGATGGTCGCCTCGGCGCCAGGAGCGCGGCCTGCATCGGCAGCGCCAGATAGATCTGGAACGACAACACATAGGCGCCGATCATGGTCGCGGCGAAGCCGAGGAACCTGCGGTTGCCCAGCACCTTGCGCCAGTCCTGCGGGATCGAAACGCGGGCGTCCGCGGGGTCAGCTTCGCGCTGCGGCAACGTTCGCAGTTGTGCGACGGTGAGCACAGCGAACACCGCAGCCGCAGCCAATACGGTGACGCGAAAATCCAACGCCACCAGAGTAAGTCCCGCCAGCGGGCCCAGCAGGATTCCCGCCTGATAGAAGACGTTGAACACCGCGAACGCCTCGAGCTTGCGGTCACCGGAATCGACTGCCACGTAGGCCCGCACTGCCGGGTTGAACAGTGCCCCGGCGAAACCCGTTGCGGCCGCCGCGATCAGCAGCGCAGGCAGGGATTGCGCGAAGCCGAGCAGAACGAACCCGCCGGTGCGCAACAGGCATCCGGTGACTATCAACGGCTTGTAACCGAAGCGGTCGGCAAGCGTACCGCCTACAAAGAACATGCCCTGCTGCGAAAAGTTGCGTATACCCAGCACGAGGCCGACCGCCCAGGCCGCCAGCCCGAGAGGGCCGGCGAGGTAGGCGGCCAGATACGGCATCAGCAGGTAGAAGCCGAAATTGATGCCGAACTGGTTCACCATCAGCACCCGGGTGGCGGGGTTGAAGCTGCGGAACTGCGCGATGAATCGCATTACGTCACCGCCCGCATCGGGTCGACTACGGATGTGGTGCGTGTCCAGCGGCTTGCCACCGCGTCCGCCGCAGCAGCTATTTCGTCGGGTCTGGTGGCTGGTCGCCCGCCCAGCAAACCGTTTGCGGCGCAATACTCGTCGTTGTAGATGGTGTCGAAATACCGCTGCGGGCCATCGGGGAAGACTGCCGCGATCGTGGTGTCGGGCGACAGCGTGCGCGCTGCCCAGCCTGCGACCAATGCGACAGCCCCGACGCTCCACCCGCCGCCGGCGTAGTGGGTGGCCGCCATGCTGCGTGCCGCCCAGACCGCCTCGGCCGGAGCGACCCAGTGCACTTCGTTGAACGCACCGTAGTCGACGTTGCCGGGATAGATGCTCGAGCCGAGCCCGCGCATCAGGCGTTTGGCTGCGGGTTGTCCGAAGATGGTGGACCCGATGGTGTCGACGCCGATCAACCGCAAATTCGGATTGAACTCCCGCAATACTCGCGCGACCCCCGCCGAATGTCCGCCGGTGCCCACCGAGCAAACCAGGACGTCTACGCGCCCGAGTTGGGCAGCCAATTCCAGAGCCATTGTTCGGTACGCATCCACATTGTCGGGATTGCTGTACTGGTCGGGGTTCCACGCACCGGGTTCAGCGGCCAGCAGTTCGTCCACCCGATCTTTGCGCGCCTGTTGCCAGCCGCCCACCGGGTGGGGCACGGTCACCATGTCGACCCGGGCACCATAGGCGGTCAACATGCGCGCGATGATCGGTTCCAGACCCGGGTCGGTAACGAGCGTGACGGGGTGCTGGTGCACGTTGCCGGCTAGAGCGAGTCCCAATCCCAGTGTCCCGCTGGTGGACTCGATGATCGCTGCACCCGGCTGCAGGTCGCCGCGAGCGCGGGCACGCTCGACCATGTGCAACGCAGGGCGATCCTTCATACCGCCTGGGTTGAATCCCTCCAGCTTGGCCCAGAACCCACGATCAGCGGTTCGGACCGGGCTGGTGTCGCCGGACACCCAGAGCACCGGGGTGTTGCCAACCATGTTGTCCGGCCGATGATTTCGGCCCGGCACTGGGTGGTAGCCCGCGGGGACCTGACGGTAGCGATCTCGGATCGCTCGCAGTGAGGTGTGGTGGGAGCGGGTGGGAACTCGCAGATTGTCAATGGTCATTGTCCGGTTCACTTTCGTCGCTTCTCCATCGGCGCTAGCGATCTCGCCAGCTTGAGAGATGAGGTTTGGGTCAGCGGTCTCCGGCCGTGGCGGCGTGGCTCACGGCTTGGCGCTGACCGATCAGCGACGGGCCAGGCAGTAGCGGATCAGGAGGTCTTGACCGGACGGCGGCTTTCCCGACGACCCCGGTGGGCCACGTCCGGCCTGGTGATACGGATAAGCGGGCATGGCGGCGATGGTCGAGACCGCGGCCGCCGGGATAGCTGCGAAAGTTGTTGTATCCGCCAGTGCTGGCGGGACACCCGCAATATCGGGCGGGCACCCAACATGGTGCATGTCGACCATCGACGCAAAGCTCGTCGGGGCCGCCGCCAGCGCACTAGTGGACTGGCGGTTTACCTGGGGCAACCAGCAGTGGGCCACCAGCGCGGTCACCGACCATGCCGCGACGACGACAACTATCGCCAATCGCATACCGTGGCGCCGCCGGTTCATGTCGGCACTGTATACCCCCCATGGGTATACTGTAAAGCGGCCACGGGCCAACGCCTGTCGGCCGCACGGGTTGCGATATGGCCACGCGCTGAGCAGGGTAGAAGACGTTCGGAATCGACCGCGGCGAATCGACACAGACGAGGAGCAGTCCATGCCGGTCCCGCTGACCAGCGGTTACCCCGCAGACAGCGTTCGCTTCAACAGACGTGACTTCCTCGCCGCCGGTGCTGCCGCTGGCGGTTTGGCACTAAGCGCCTGCGGTCGGCCAAAGGGACCGGTGTCGCCCAGGGCCGCCGCGATCGCTGCGGTGGAGGCCACTCGCCCGCGCAGTGGCAGGACCGTGACGACCAGCCTTACGCCGCAACCCGCGCGCATCGACATCGGTGGCCGGATCGTCGATACGCTGGCCTACGGTGACGCCATCCCGGGCCCCCTGATCCGGGCGACCGTCGGCGATGAAATCGTCGTCTCAGTCACAAATAAACTCGATCATCCGACCTCGGTCCACTGGCACGGTATTGCACTGCGCAACGATATGGACGGCGCCGAACCCGCCACCCCCAACATCCCCGCCGGTCAGCACTTCACCTACCGGTTCTCCGTGCCGAATTCCGGTACTTACTGGGCTCATCCGCACACCGGACTCGACGCAGACAAAGGCCTCTACTTGCCGTTCATCATCGACGACCCGACCGAGATCGGTCGTTACGACGCGGAATGGATTGTCATTCTTGACGATTGGACCGACGGCGTGGGCAAGTCACCGCAGCAGCTCTACGACGCGCTCACCGCGCCCAACAAGCCGCCCAGGCAACCACCACCGCCCCCGCCGACCACGAGCACGAGCACGAGCGCCACGACTTCCAGTGCGCCCGCGATGACCTCGACTTCGGCCAGGCCGACGGACGGGATGCCCGGGATGCCTGAGATGCCCGGGATGCCGGGAATGGGTGGTGTTGGCACCAGCGACCTGCTTGGGGGCGACGCCGGCGACATCGCCTACCCCTACTACCTGATCAACGGGCGAATCCCTCAGGCCGCCACCACATTCAGAGCCAAGCCCGGTCAGCGAGTACGGATCCGAATCATCAATGTGGCCTCCGATACCGCGTTCCGCATCGCCCTGGCGGGACACACGATGACGGTCACCCATACCGACGGTTATGCCGTGGTGCCTACTCGGGTCGACGCCCTGCTGATCGGGATGGCCGAACGCTACGACGTCCTCATCACCGCGGCGGATGGTGTGTTCCCGTTGGTCGCAGCCGCCGAAGGCAAGGACGCACTGGCCCGTGCATTGCTGGTCACCGGTGCGGGCAGTCCGCCCGACCCGCAGTTCAGGCCAGGCGAACTGAACAAACGTGTCGGAGTGATCGACATGTTCACCGCGGTGACCTCGGCCAATCTGGGTCGTCCCGCACCCAATCTCGATCTGCCGGTGGTGCTCGGCGGCACGATGGCGAAGTACGACTGGACGATCAATGGCGAGCCGTACAGCAGGACCAAACCGTTGCATGTGCGGAAAGGCCAGCACCCGACTCTGACCTTCGACAACACCACCATGATGTGGCATCCCATCCACCTACACGGGCACACCTTTCAGGTCATCAACACCGATGGCACCTTGGGCGCACGCAAAGACACTGTGATCGTGCTGCCCAAGCGCAAGCTGCGCGCGGTGTTGATTGCCGATAATCCGGGGACGTGGGTCATGCACTGCCACAACACCTACCACCAGGAGGCGGGCATGATGACTCGGCTGGACTATGTGTACTGAGGGCACCTCGGCCGATGTCGAAACTGAAGATTTGCAGGTGCCCACTCGGACTTCTTCTGCAGATTTTCAGTCTCGATGACTCGCGGCCACCCGCTAGCCGGCGAAGAACTCCAACAGTATTTCGTTGACGCGGGTGGCTTGTTCGATCTGCGGACAGTGGCCGGCACCGGGAACCACCACCGAGCGGGCACCGTCGATCTGGTCGGCAATCTGCGCGGCCCAGCCCGGAGGAAGAAGCTTGTCGCTGCCGCCCTCGACAACCAGCGTCGGCAGACCGATCCGATGATAGGGCCGCGCGCTCGACGCCAGCGCAGGCGTCGCGGCGTTGGGGCGCCGAAACCTGGCCGCCGCGACCGCTTCCCACGCTCCCGGCGCGGTGCTGGACTCGTAGCGGCGCCACACATAGTCCTCGTCCGCGGGATATTTGGCGTCGTAGAACAACGCTTCGACGATCTTGCGCATTGCCGGCAAGGTGGCGTCGTATTGCTGCAGCGCGTCGAAATGGTGGTTCTGTTGGATTTCTCCGCCCCCGCAGATGATCGCCATGCTGCGCACCGGCAATAGCGGCGCATCCGACGTGGTGTCGGTAAGCAGATTGATCGCGCCCATGGAATTACCCGCGAAGTGTGCCGACTCGACACCGAGCAGCGCGCAGAATCGCGCCACATGCCGGATGCGCATGGCCCTGCTGTTGACGAAGTCGACGACCTTCGCCGAACGCCCGAACCCGAGTTGGTCCGGGGCCAGCACCCGGTAATGCGCTGCGAGTGCGGGTATGGTGCGCTCCCAACCTAATTCAGCACTGGCGCCGAACTCGCCGCCGTGCAGCAACACCACCGGCTCGCCGTCCCCGGCCTCGAGGTAACCGGTGGTGAGGCCGTCGACCTCGATGGTTCTGTGTTGTATCTCCATCATTTGATCGCGATCGGATTGACCGGCGAGCCCACTGCTCCCGTGAACCGCAAAGGCGGTGCAATCAACTGGAATTCGTAGACGCCGTCGGCGGCACAGTCCGCTGCCAGCGCGGTCAGGTCCCAGTATTCGCCCAGCATCATCCCCATGTCACGCAGGCAGAGCAGGTGGAACGGCAGGAACAAGCCTTCGACGCCGGAGACCGGATCCTCCACCTGCAGGTTGTCAGCCGCCACGGCGGCGATGTCGTGGTCGTGCAGCCACTGGGCGCAACGCCAATCCAGCCCGGAATACGGCTCCATTTTGTCACCGGTCAGGAGAAACCTGGTCCACCAACCGGTTCGGATCAGCACGATGTCTCCGCGTTCGATCGTCACCTGCTGAGCGCGAACGACGTCGTCCAATTCCTCTGGAGTGATGGGGTTCCCGTGCTCAAGGAACACCTCGGCGCCACGGTGTCGGACCAGATCGAGTAGCACGCCGCGGGAGGTGATGCCTTTGACGTCGACCTTGTCGATGCCGCAGTGGAAGGCACCCAGGCTGGTCACCGAATCCGCCGGGAAGCCGTTGTAGAGCTGGTCCTCGTAATACACGTGGGACAACGCATCCCATTGCGTGGCGGCTTGCAGCGGCATGATGATCATGTCGTCGTTGAACCGAAACGGGTTGTCGGCGAGGTAACTGCTCAACTGGACCGCCGTCGGATTTTTCTCCCACCCTGGCCCGTACTGCAGCAGCGAGCTCGCGTCACCCCCATCTACGGTCATCACGTGTACGGGGTTTTGCCGAAAGCCGAACGCGCCCTGGGGCCCCGACGATCCGAAGTCCACTCCGAGGGGGAAGACCTTGCCGTGCCGCACCAAGCTGGCCGCCTGTCGGACCTTTTCGGCGGTGATGAAATTCAGGGTGCCGAGCTCGTCGTCATCTCCCCACCGCCCCCAGTTGCTGAGATCTTTTGCGACCCGACGAAAGTCGGCCATCGTTGCCATCAGGTCTCCTCGAGCTCACGGGCGATCGCGGCCCCCACGTTCCCGCCGTCCACCCACACGACTTGGCCCGAAATGTAGCTGGCCGCAGCACTGTTCAGGAACAGCAGCACCGCGGCCTGTTCGGCCGGATCGGAGACCCTGCCCAACGGCTTGGGGATGTCGTCGAGGAATGCCGGGCCGTACGCAGTCCGCAGCTGGTCCAGGATCGGGGTTTCGGTGACCCCGGGGCCCGTGCAGTTGATCCGAATCCCTCGCGCACCCAAATCGGTAGCGCTGCGCATGGTGTAGAGAATGACGGCTTCCTTGGATAATTGGTAGCCCGCGCCCAGCGTGTCCGGGTGGCACTTTGCCCAGACGATGCCTTCCTGCATCGTGGCGGTGCGCAACAGCGGAGCGACCTGCGTCAGGTGCTCGCGGTATGCCGCGGCTGCCAGTGACGAGACACTCACGATCGAAGACCCTGCCGTCATGGTGGGAATCAGCGCTTCGGTGAGATGGCGCAGGCCCAGAAAGTTGATGGTGACGACCAGGAGCGGGTCACCGACTCCCGACGACACACCGGCGACGTTGAACAACGCGTCGACGGGTCCGCCGATGGCGGCGACAGCCTGGTCGATCGACGCCGGATCGGCCAGGTCGACTGGGTGGAAAGCGTTGACCTCGAGCGCGGGCCGGCGTTTGTCGAGCCCCACCACCTCGGCACCGAGTTCGGTGAGCTGGCGTACCAGGTGCGCACCGATGCCCGAAGCACATCCGGTCACCACGACACGACGACCGTCGTAGCGCCACAGCTCGTCGTATCCGGTCAACCGCTCTCCTGCGCAAGCCGATTGTTCGTCACTTGCCCTGCTCCTTCAGTCGCTGCGCGGCCTGCACCCGGCCTTCGTTGATCTCGGCCATCGCCTCGGGAATCTCACTGGCGGTGAACTTACCGCCGCGCCCGGTCGGCAACCCGCCGAACGAGTAGGTCTCGTCGAACGGCGGCACCGTCGATTCGGGGCGGCGCGCCTCCACCTTTTCGATCACCGGTGCCAGCCGGGCAGCCTTCTCCGCCACGTGCTTGGCGTCGCGCTCGATGAACTCGGGCAGCACCTCCTTGCCCATCAACTCGATGGACTCCATCGTGCCCTCGTGACTGCGCGGATTGAGCAGCAGGATGATTTCGTCCACACCGCTTTCTTCGTAACCGCGCAGGAACTCGCGAACGGTAGCCGGGGATCCGATTGCGCCGCGACCGGGGCCGTAGGCCAGCGTCGGATCCTTCTCGACCTCTTCGAGATAACGCTCCCAGACCCCGGTCCGGCCCGGGGTGTGCACACCGGTCATGTAGTAGTGCATGATCCCGAACGAGAAGAAGCCGCCGCCCTGTCCGAGGCGCTGCAAGGCCAGGTCGTCGGACTTCGCGACCATCATGGACAGATCGCCGCCGATAGCCAGGATGTTCGGGTTGATCGCGGGCGTGACGGGTACGCCGTTCTCCTCGAATTCCTTGTAGTACCCGTTGACCCGCTCGGTGAGCGGCCCAGGCCCGGTGTACGCGAAACTCAAGGCCCCGATGGCCTTTTGGGCGGCCATCTGCACACTGGCCGGTCGGGTGCAGGCGACCCAGACCGGTGGATGAGGTTTCTGCAGCGGCTTGGGAATGACGTTGCGGGCGGGCATCTGGACGTGTTCGCCCTTGAACCCCGTGAACGGCTCCTCGATCATGCAGCGGATGGACACCTCGAGCGCTTCCTCCCACTGCGCCCGCTTGTCGGCGGGGTCGATGTTGAATCCCCCGAGTTCCCCGACTGAAGATGACTCGCCGGTACCGAATTCGACTCGTCCGTTGGACAACAGATCCAGGGTGGCAATCCGTTCCGCTACCCGGGCAGGATGATTGACCACCGGCGGAAGATGCATGATGCCGAAACCCAGCCGGATGTTCTTGGTGCGCTGGCTGGCCGCGGCCAAGAAGATCTCCGGCGCGGTGGAATGGCAGTACTCCTCGAGGAAATGGTGTTCGGTCAGCCACACGGTGGAGAAACCGGCTTTGTCCGCCGCCTCCACCTCGTCGAGGCAATCCTGCAACATCTGTCGTTCATCGTCCGGCACCCAGGGCCGCGGCAGCGCGAACTCGTAGAACAGCGAAATCTTCATCTTTTACCTCCTAGGAGAATTCAGGGTCTGGGTTGCATCGAGGTTGGCCTGTTGTGCAATAAGGTGATTCGCCGCGACGAAGCCAAAAGTCATGGCCGGTCCGATGGTCGCGCCGGCGCCGGCGTAACTGCGGCCCATCACCGGCGCGGAGGTATTGCCCACCGCGTAGAGTCCGGGCACCACGGTGTCGTCGCGGCGCAGCACTCGGGCGAATTCGTCGGTACGCAGACCGCCTGACGTGCCGAGGTCCCCCAGCACCACGCGGAACGCGTAGAAGGGCGGGGCGCCCAGCGGATACAGGTTTGGGTTGGGCAGCGTCGGGTCGCCGTAGTAGTTGTCGTAGACGCTGTCGCCGCGCAGGAAATCGTCGTCGTGCCCTCGGCGCGCCAGTTCGTTGAAGCGCTCGGCGGTCGCTCGCAGTTGCTGCGCGGGGACGTCGATTTTGGCGGCCAGTTCCTCCCATGTCGATCCGGCACGCACGACGCCGGAGTCCAGCCAGGCCTTCGGCACCTTGCGCCCGGTCGGCACCGGCGCACCAGGAATCTTCGGTATCGGCAGATGACCACCCACGACGTAACGATTGAACGACCGGTGATCGGTGATGAGCCAGCACGGGATATGCGTCACACCCGTCTTCTGGCCCTCGATCATGGCGTGACCGAAATCCATGTAGGGCGCGGCCTCGTTGATGAATCGCCGGCCCTCGCCATTGACGATGAACTGCGCCGGCATCATCCGCTCGTTGAGCATGAATTGCATTCGCCCATCCGGCCATTGGATGGCCGGGAACCACCATGCCTCGTCGAGCAGGTCGGCGGCGGCACCCACCTGCTGACCGGCCCGGATGCCGTCACCGGTTGCCGCGGGGTTGCCGAAACTCCAGTCCCGATCCACTACCGGCTGATGTTCTTTGCGCCAGGCCATGTCATGGTCGAATCCGCCGGACGCCAGGACCACTCCGCGCCGGGATCCGATCCGCTGCGGCTTGCCGTCCCGCTCCACCAGCGCGCCGATCACCGATCCGTCTGCGGCGGTGAGCAATTCGGTCATCGGCGTGTTCAGCCACAGCGGAACGCCGCCGTCGCGCATCGCGAGCCGCAGCCGTGCGGCCAGGGACTGCCCGATGGCGGCGATCCGTTCCCCCAAGACCCGGGCCCGGACCATCCGTGCGATCAGTTTCACCAGTACGGCCTTGCCGGTCCAGGACTGCCGGATCTGATAGAAGGAACGGAGCTCTTTGGGCCCCAGCCAAATTCCCTTCGGCGCCAGGGCCAGCGGTTGCAATAGCTTGTCTTCGTCGTCACCGAGATGACGCAGGTCGATGGGTGGCACGTTGATGGTGCTGCCCAGCTCGGACCCGCCGGTCAGTTCGGGGTAGTAGTCGGCATAACCGGGTTTCCACACGAATTCCAGCCAGGGACTCAGCCCCTCCAGGAAGGCCAGCATTCGCGGCGCCGACTCGACGTACTGCTGCAGTCGTGCGTCACTGACCAGTCCGTCGGTGATCTGGCGGAGGTACTCAACGACCGCGTCCGGGTCGGGTGAATAGCCCGCTCTGCGCTGCGCGGGTGCACCCGGCACCCAGATGCCCCCGCCGGACAGCGCGGTGGAACCGCCGAATCGCGCCGACTTTTCGATGACCAGTGCATCCAGGCCGGCGGCGGCCGCGGTCAGGGCGGCGGTCATGCCCCCCGCGCCGGAGCCGACGATCAGGACATCGACGACGCGATCGAACTCGTCGCGGGCAGGCACGGCAGTCATCCGGCGGGCACCGCCGTCCGGATGGCGAAGCCGGCGATCAGGGCGGCCGCTTGCTTGTAGTAGCGCACCGTGGTGCGGTACGGCCCAGCCGTCGCCAATGCCGCGAAAGCGGCGATCCAGGTTCGGATCTCGTGTGCGGAACTACCGCCCTCGTGCGTGACGAACGCATTCGACCACTGGTCCAGATCAGCGAGGTGTCCGCTGTCCACCACATCCAGAAAGCGTTGGTCCCAGGCCGGGTTGAGGCACTGCAGGTCGGTGGTCCCGTCGGCGAAGCGTTTGGCGACGTCGATGACTTGTGCCTGCCGGGCCTGGCGCTGTTCGGCGGTCATGGGCCGCCCGTGCACGATCCGTTCCAGCGCCGTGGGATCGGCGCTGGCCAGTGTCGGCACCGGCGGGCTGTGGGACAGGCCGCCCGATCCGATCACCAGCACGCGCTGGTCCAGGGTGGCAAGAAAGTCACCCACCGCGGTGCCCAGGGCGCGGCACCGACGCAACGGGCCCAACGGGGGCGCTACCGCATTGATGAAGATGGGTACGAGCGGGCGTGAGGTCGCGGTGCCGAGCAACCTTTCCAAGGGCTGGACGGTGCCGTGGTCGACATCCATGCCGGCCGATACCGCGACGTCGACGCCCGCGGCCAGAACCGCATTCGCGCAGTCTTCCGCAACGTCCTTGGCCACTTCAAGTGGACCGGCGTGGGTTCCGTAGTCGCCGACGCCGTTGGCCTGCATGCCGATACAGAACGGCGGCATCAGTTTGTAGAAGAATCCGTTGTAGTGGTCCGGGGAGAAGATGACGACGAGTTCCGGGTCGTAGTCGGTGACGAATTCGCGCGCCTGGGCGATCGCGGCATCGACATCGTCAAGCAGATCCCGCGGCGGCCCCGGTAGATTCAGAAGCGGGCTGTGGGACATACAGCAAAGAGCCAGTGGCACTGTCGAACTCACCCCCTTGCGGCGTCAGGGCGAGGGCTTCGATGAGCGCCTTGCTCAACTCGGGTGACCGTTGAGCGATGCAGGCCCCGGCGATGCAGCGGTCCGGACGCAGGAACACCACCGATTCCGGGTGTGCGTCGAACCAGGCTTTGAGTCCGCCGGAGCGGTCGCCGACGATCACCACGTCGGGATCGTCCTGGCCGGCCCAATGCAGCTGAGTCAAGGGTCGCAGCGCAACGAAACGGGCGCCCAGGGCTTTCCAGTCGGCGAAGGCCTGCTCCCCCAGGATCTTGCGCGGATCGTTGTTCCAGCACAACACCGCGAACCAGGGACCGAGCACATCGTCGAGCAGGACGTTGGGCTGCGTCCGGGTATCGACGCGGGGCTGCACGAACAACGTGCCGGCCGGTGATTCCGGACGGCCGTGTACCACCGCGCCGTGCTCGTAGCGAGGCATCGGTTTGAACCGCATCTCCAGCACATACCGTTTGAGCGTCGGCACGATCGACGCGGACCGGATCAGCACGTCGCGCGCTCCGGCGACCCGTCGGTTCGTCGGCGAGATGACCCGGCCCACCATCGTCGACAGGTCGATCATGGCGCGGGCGTGCTTGCGCCGCTCGACATCGTAGGTGTCCAGCAACGCGTCGCCGGCCCGACCGGCGACCACCGCAGCCAACTTCCACCCCAGGTTGGCGGCATCACGGATGCCGCTGTTGTAGCCCTGGCCCTGCCACACCGGCATCAGATGCGCCGCGTCCCCGGCGAGCAGCATCCGGCCGGCGCGAAACGCACCGGCGATCCGTGAGTGGTGGGTATAGACCCGGCGTCGGATCACCTCGACGCGATCGGGGTAGGGCACCATCCGCGCCAGCATCTCCCGCAAAAAGTCCGGATCCTGCGCCTTCTCGTCCGACTCGTGTGCGTGAATCATGAACTCGAAGCGGCGAATTCCGTGTGCGATCGAAATCGAGGCGTACGGGCGGTCCGGGTCGGCACCCACCTCACTGTTCGGGTGACCCAGCGGGTCGTTCGCGATGTCGACCACCAGCCACCGGGTCGGTGACGTCGTGCCGTCGAAGGAGACACCCATCATGCCGCGGGTCATGCTGCGGCCGCCGTCGCACCCGACGACGTAGCGGGCACGCACGGTGGTGGTGCCGTCGTTGCCGCCCAACTCGACAGTCACCACGTCGGCGTCTTGTTTGCAGGAGATCATCGGGTGGCTCCACCACACCTCGATGTGGTCGAATCTGTCCAGCCCGCGCAGCAATTCGGCGTCGACCAGCGGCTGTACGAATCCGTTGCGCTTAGGCCAGCCGAAACGTGCATCCGGCGGCGCCATTTCGGCGAGCACCCGGCGTTTGGCGTCGTAGAACCTCAGGATCTGGTTCGGCACGGTGTGCGGCAGGATGTTGTCGACCAAGCCGATGGACTGGAAGGTGCGCAGCGCCTCGTCGTCCAGACCCACCCCGCGTGGATAGTCGATCAGCGTCGAACGTTCCTCCACCACGAGTGCTCGGATACCCTGCAGCCCAAGGATGTTGGCCAAGGTCAAGCCGACGGGCCCGGCTCCGACGATGATCACATCGAAATCCGTGCTGGCCATCAGCGGCCCAGCAGGAAGTCGATGTGCAGCCGGTTGAAAGTCTTGGCGTCCTCGTATTGCGGCCAGTGGCCGCAACCCGGCATCACCTCGAACCGCGCGCCGGGAATCATCGAGGCGATGCGCCGGCCCTCGGACACGTCTGCGGTGGGGTCGTCACTGGTCCACAGCACCAGGGTGGGTGCGGTGATCGAGCCGTATTCGGCGGGGCCCAGCAGGTTTCGGGCCCGAATCTCCGGATCCTGTAGGGCCATGATGTCGCGCATAGCCCCGACGAACCCCGGTTGCCGGTAGATGCGCTGCCTGCTGGCTACCAAGTCGTCGTAATCCTTTGACTTGTCGGCCATCAACCACTTGATGCGCGCTTGTACGGTCTCCCAGGCGGGGTCCTCGGCCGCGGCCATCGACAGTGTGATAATCCGCTTCATCACCACCGGGTCGGCCTGCGATCCCCCGGCGGTGTTCAGCACAAGCCGGTCGATGACATCCGGATGATCGACGGCAGCGCGTGCGGCGACCCAACCCCCCAGCGACTCACCGCTGAGTTTGATGCGGTCGGCCCCGATGCTGCGCACCACCGCCATCAAATGTTCGACGTAGTGCCGGATCTCCAGCGGGTGGCCCGGTTTGTCGGTGTAACCGTGCCCCAGCATGTCGATCGACCAGGTCCAGAAATGTTCCGCGTGCGCGGCCAGATTCCGCACATAAGCCTCGGCGTGACCTCCGGACCCGTGCAGTAACACCAGCACCGGCCGGCCTGGTTCACCGGCCCGCAAGTAGCGGGTACGCACTCCGTCCGCGTCGAGGTAACCCTGGCAAAACTCGACGCCCTGCAGGTCGCTCCAGACGCTCTCGAACTCCGTCACAGTTCCTTCTCGCGGAAATTGGGTTATCGATCTACCAACAAGATATGTGCTAATATCGCACACTAATGTGCGTTATATATAGAGCTTCGCTCCCGCCCGGAGGTCTGTCAAGAGCGTGACGGGTTCCCAGACGCTGGCCAGAGGACTCACCGCGCTGCAGTTGGTCGCGACCTCCTCGACCGGCCTCACCATGCAAGAGGTCGCCGACCAGGTCGGAGTGCACCGGACCATTGCGTACCGGCTCCTGTCCACCCTGGCCCAATTTCGGCTGGTCTCCAAGGGTGAGGACGGCCGCTTTCGGCCGGCGGCCGGCCTGGCCACGCTCGGTGCGTCGTTCGACCACAACGTGCGTCAACTGTGCCTGCCGACGCTTCGGGGGCTCGCCGACGAACTGGGCACCACCGTGTCCTTGTTGGTGGCCGAGGGCGATGAACAGGTCGCCATCGCGGTGATCGTGCCGACCCAGGTCGCCTACCAACTCGCCTTCCACGAAGGCAGTCGCTACCCGCTGGACCGGGGCGCTGCCGGAATCGCGCTGCTGGCGAGCATGCCTCCGCGCCCTGCCGAACGCGACCTGGTCACCGCCGCACGCCAGCGCGGTTGGATCACGACGCACGGTGAGATCGAACCCAACACCTACGGACTCGCGGTGCCGGTGCACCGCCCCGCCCCGTCGCCGCCTACGTGCATCAACCTGATATCGCATCGCGAGGACCTGGTGATGCGCGGCAAGGACGCCGTCATCAGGGCCGCAGAGCGGCTGTCCACGCTATTGAGCTGAAGGGACCATGCCTTTGATTCGCTGGGATCACGAATACGACGTCGTCGTGCTCGGCAGTGGTGCTGCCGGCCTGACCGCCGCGTTGACGGCAGCGGGCACCGGCGCAACCGTGCAGGTGTACGAGAAGGCCGAAACCGTCGGCGGCACCACTGCGGTCTCGGGCGGGATTGCCTGGATTCCGGCCCATAACCGTTGCCCTGACCGGGAATTGACGGTCGACGATGCGTTGCGGTATCTGCGCGCGCAGTCTTTCGGCTCTATGGACGACACATTGGTGGACACGTTCGTGCGCACCGGGCCGTCGATGCTCGACTTCGTCGAGGACCACAGCGCCCTGCGCTTCGAGGTAGCTACCGGCTTCCCCGACTACCAACCCGAGTTGCCGGGCGGGCAGCCAGCGGGCGGCCGTTCGCTGAGTGCGGCCCCGTTCGACCTCGGCCAGATCGGTGACTGGGCCGCCCGCATTACGGCGTTTCCCGCCGACTGGTCGAATGTCGGTTTCGACGCCGAAACCAGAGCCCGTCTGCATGCCGAAGTGGAACGGGCCGGCGAATTATGTGTGGCCGGCACGGCGCTGATTGCCGGTTTGCTGAAAGGTCTGCTGGACCTGGGGGTGACGCCGTGCACCAACTCGCGCGCAACCGAACTCATCGTCGAGTCCGGCGGAGTCGTCGGGGTCCGGATCGCCGGACCCCAGCGCAGTATGGATATTCGCGCGCGCCGCGGTGTCATCCTGGGCACCGGCGGATTCGAATGGGATTCCGCGCTAATTCAGGCTTTTCTGCGCGGGCCGATGCACGGCGCCGTCTCGCCGCCGAACAACACCGGTGACGGCCTCCGGATGGCGATGGCGCTCGGCGCAGACCTGGCGAACATGGGTGAGGCATGGTGGGTGCCCATCGTGCGAATACCGAACGACACCATCGAAGGCAAGCAACGCAGCCGCAGTGTGCGACTCGAACGCACCCGACCGCGCAGCATCATCGTCAACCAGGCCGGCCACCGGTTCGTCAACGAAGCCTGCGACTACAACTCGATGGCCGGCGCGTTCCACTACCTCGATCCCCGCGGCGGCTACGTCAACGACCGAGGGTGGATGGTCTTCGATTCAATTCATCTGCGCGACTACGGATTTCTCGGGGTCGCGCCGGGTGCGCCGGTGCCTGACTGGTTTTGCGAATCGGCCGACCTCGCTGAGTTGGGCGCCAAGACCGGCATCGATGCGGCCGGGCTGACTCGCACCGTAGAGCAGTGGAACCGGAACGTCGCGGCCGGCGCCGACCCCGACTTCGGTCGCGGCTCCAGCGCATACGACGGCTACTGGGGTGACCAACGCGCCACCACGCTGGCAGGAAAGACGTTGGGCCCCATCGACACCGCCCCCTACTACGCGGTGCCGGTGCACATCGGTGCGATGGGCACCAAGGGCGGTCCGCGCACCGACCGCGACGGTCGCGTGCTGCATGTCAGCGGCCAACCCATCGACGGATTGTTCGCTGCGGGCAACGCGATGGCCGGGGCAACCGGCCGGGCCTACGGCGGCGCCGGCGGAACAATCGGCCCCGCAATGGTTTTCGGGTATCGCGCAGGTTACGCGGCCGCCACCGGCGAGTCCGTCAAGCCTTGAGCGGTAGTTCCACCCGAACGTGCGTGCCGACCGGCGTGTCAAGGAAGACGAAAGTTCCGGCGGCGGCGTCCACGCGCGCGCGATGCGAGGCCAGGCCGATATGCCCCTCACCCAGCCGCCGCGCCATCGTGTCGTCGTTGACCCCCACACCGTCGTCGGCCACGTCCAGCACGCAGCTCTGACCGTTGATCCGCAGGGTCACCGAGGCATGCCGGGCACGCGCATGGTGCACAACATTGGACAGCAACTCGCGGACCACACCGAACATGATCGGGTCGACATCACTTCGGATCGGGTAGTCGATGTCGGTAGCGACTTCGATACCCGAGCGGGCGGCGGTGAAACCGGCCAACTGCTGCACCGCAGCTGCCAAACCCACCTGCTCGAGAACTGCCGGGTGCAACTCGAAAGTGGCCTGCCGCAACCGCTCCGATGCGGTCTGCAACCCCGCCAACGCCCGGCCCACCCGATCATCGTCGGGGTCCTCGAGCTGTAACTCGACCAACTCCTGGCGGGCAGCCAGCACGTCCTGTAGCGCTCCGTCATGGATGGACTCCGAGATCCGACGCTGCAAATCTTCCGATGCCGTCATCGTCTGCGCCAACAACTCTTCCCGCAACGCACTCAACCCGGCGATCGAGTGCGTGTGCCGTTCTTCGATACGGACCACCACCAGCGCGGTACCGCACAGGAATGCGTACAGCGCGAACCGAAAGATGGCTTCGGGCCACCCGATTGCGGCCACCATGACCGGGTCTTCGACGACCGCCAGTGCAAAGCCGACCAATGTGAAGGCCAGCACCACAGCCGCCCGGTGAGTCGAAACATCAAGGCCGACAAGCACCGGCAACAGGGTCATGATCAGCAACGGGTAGACACCGTCGCTGGACAGAACCTGGTAACCCGTCAGCGCCACCACGTCGATGGCGGTGAACACGAACGGCTCCAACCGTCGCATCCCGTCCACCGGCCCCATGCCGATCCGCCGGCGGGACGGCCCGTATGCCAGCACCAGCGAACACACCGCGGTGAACGCGTACACCCCGATCCAGATGCATTGCTGCGCCCACTCCGACCGCCGGGTTCCGATCAGCGTGGCAGCGATCATCAGGCCCGCGACACCGATTCGTAGCACCGACGCTATCCGGTAAGACCGCAGGCGGTGCGCGCTGCGCACCCGGTCCAGTTCGACGTCACTGGTCGCCACGGAACCACCGTACTCACGAGCACCGGTCAGCCTTTGCCGGCAGCCGCTACACTCATCGCCATGGATGGCGCGGGGACGCCTGAAAAGGTGCGGGTGGTCGTCGGTGACGATCACCCGCTGTTCCGAGAGGGCGTGGTACGCGCGCTTTCGCTGAGCGGTTCGGTGAATGTCGTCGGCGAGGCGGACGACGGCTCGGCCGCCCTCGAATTGATCAAGGAGCATTTGCCCGACGTCGCCCTGCTGGATTACCGCATGCCCGGCATGGACGGCGCGCAGGTGGCGGCCGCGGTGCGCAACAACGAATTGCCGACCCGGGTGCTACTGCTGTCCGCGCACGACGAGTCGGCAATCGTGTACCAGGCACTGCAACAGGGCGCTGCCGGGTTCCTGTTGAAGGATTCGACGCGCACCGAGATCGTCAAGGCGGTGCTTGATTGCGCAGCAGGTCGCGACGTGGTGACACCGTCGCTGGTCGGTGGCCTTGCCGGGCAGATCCGACAGCGCGCGGCACCGAACGCCCCGGTGCTCAGCGCACGCGAACGTGAGGTACTCGTTCGCATCGCCCGCGGCCAGAGCATTCCCGCGATCGCCGGCGAACTATTCGTGGCGCCTTCCACGGTCAAGACTCACGTGCAGCGGCTTTACGAGAAGCTCGGCGTCAGTGACCGGGCCGCCGCGGTCGCCGAGGCAATGCGCCAGGGGCTGCTTGATTAGCCGCTTGAGCGCTCATTCCTGTTGCGGTGCAGGTGATAACAGCCGCGCTGCGGCGGTATAGGGATCGTCGCGGCCATCGACCACCGCCTCGGCGAACTGGTCCAGGTCTGTCCGCGTCCGCAGCAATGTCTGTGCCAGGGAAAGGATTTGGGCCCGGGCACGGGCCAGCCGACGGGTGCGGTTGTCGGCGCGATGATGAGCATCGATCGCGGCCACTAGATCCGTCAGTCCGTCACCCCGCGCGGCGACGAGGCTCACAATCGGGGCCTTGGTTTCCGCCCGCAGATCCCGCACAGTCTGTTCGGCGCCTTCCCGGTCGGCCTTGTTCACCACCACGATGTCAGCGACCTCCAGCAGTCCCGCCTTCGCGGCCTGCACCGCATCACCGGCCCCGGGATTGAGGATGACAACCGTTGGATCCGCGACGGCGGCGATCTCGATCTCGGACTGTCCAACCCCGACGGTCTCCAGCAGAACCACGTCATAACCGATGGCGCCGACGAGTCGGATGGCTGCGGGTACCGCCGCCGCCAGGCCACCCAGATGACCGCGGCTGGCCACCGAGCGGATCAGCACATCAGAATCGTTGATATGCGCGGTCATTCGAATACGATCGCCCAGTAGCGCGCCGCCGCTGAACGGCGACGAAGGGTCCACGGCCAAGACGGCCACCCGGTTGCCCTGGGCCCGGTACGCGCCGACCAGCGCGGCGATCGTCGTCGACTTGCCCGCCCCCGGTGGACCGGTGATACCGATCACCCGGGCCATATTCGTGGTGATCGGGCCGATGCCGGCCAACACTTCGGCACGGCGTTCGCTCTCGACCAGGCTGAGCAGGCGACCGGCGGCGCGCGGAGAGCCGCTGCGCGCCTTGGCAATCAAATCGGAGACGTCCATGGCGACGGCTTCGGGCACGGGCATGCTCCAGTCAGTGACCAAGAATCGAGAACATTATTCTCTCATTGTGAGAGTCTGAGTTGCAAGGAAGCACTAGGAGGGCCGGTTGAACACGATCGAGGTGCCCGGCGGAAGGGTCTGGTTCAAGCGAGTGGGCCCGACAACCACAGGCCGTGCTGGTTTGCCGTTGCTTGTCGTACACGGCGGTCCGGGACTCCCGCACTACTACCTGAATTCTCTGGAACGCCTGGCTGACCAGCGGCCCGTGCTCTTCTGGGATCAGCTTGGCTGTGGTAACTCCGATCGACCGTCCGATACCGGGCTCTGGACGATGGAGCGTTCGGTGGCCGAGATGGATGCCGTTATCCGGGGGTTGGGGTTGGACGCCTTCCACATCTTCGGCAACTCGTGGGGCGGCATGCTGGCCCAACAGTATGTGCTCGACGTTCCATCCGGCGCGGTCAGTCTGACCATCTCCAACAGCACCGCGTCCATACCCCGATTCGCCGACCACGTGACGCGGCTGAAGTCTCAGTTGGACGAGGCAACCCGGCACGCCATCGATCACCACGAAGCGGCTGGGACCACCCATGCTTCGGAGTATCAGGCCGCCATCATGACCTGGAACGAAACATTCCTATGCCGCGCGCTGCCCTGGCCGAAGGATCTCCTTGAGGCATTCCAGAACATGGGCACCGAAATCTTCGAGACGATGTTCGGCCCCAGCGACTTTCACATCGTCGGGACCATTCGGGACTGGGATGTACGCGACCGCCTGCGCGAAATCACGCTACCGACTCTGCTGCTCGCGGGCCGGTTCGATGAATGTTCTCCTGACGACATGCGGGAAATGCACGAGCACATCGTCGGTTCGCGGTTCGAATTCTTCGAGAAGAGCGCCCACCTGCCATTCATCGAAGAGCCGGCGAAGTTCGACGCCGTAATGCGCGACTTCCTTCGTCGATACGACTAGGGATTGGCGCTAGGAGATGCGGGTATAGACGCAGCGTGATTGGCTGCAAGCCGTGCAGCCGCGAAGGAATCGGAACAAGGGGGCCGCGATGAAGCGTGAGGTCGGCGCCAGCCTGCGGGTCAACGTGACCGATCCCACGTCGCTGGAGTTCCAGATCGCGGTCGCTTGCCTGCCCGGGTTGGACGTGCGCGAGTCGCTGACGGCCACCCTCGACGGTGAACCGATTTCGTTGCGGGAGATCAGCGGTCAGCACGGCACCCGGATCCACGCTGCCGACGTCGGGGTAGGTGATCTTCAGGTCGACTACGAAGCCACGGTGGTCGGAACGGCGGAGCCCCCGCCGGTCCACGACATCGACATCTCGACCTATCTGCGACCCAGCCGCTACGCCGAGTCGGATAAATTCTTCGGCTTCGCCGCCACCGAGTTCGGCCAGTACACCAACTCCGTGACCCTGCTGGAGAAGGTGTCCTCCTGGGTGGGGACCCGGCTGAAATACGTTCCAGGATCCAGTGATCCGATCGATGGAGCAGCGGACACCCTGCTCGCCGGCGCAGGAGTGTGCCGTGACTACGCCCACCTGGTGGTCGCGCTGTTGCGGGCGGTCAATGTGCCCGCCCGCCTGGTCGCGGTGTACGCACCCGGCTGCCAACCGATGGACTTCCACGCGGTGGCCGAGGCGTTGGTCGACGGAAAGTGGCGTGTGGTGGACGCGACCTGCCTGGCGCCACGTCAGACGATGGTGCGGATCGCCACCGGACGGGACGCCGCCGACACCGCCTTCCTGGACAACCACGGCGGGTCCATCGAGCTCACCCAAACAATGATCACGGCGGTCATCACCGATTCCCTACCGCGCGATTCAGTCGAAGACCTCGTCTGCCTGGGGTGAGGGGCTTTCAGTTTCGCGATCCCGACCACACGGCGAAATCGCGCGCGAGAGATTGCAGAGCCGATCGGTTCGTCAGTTCTTCCCAGAGTTGAGCTTGCTGACGATCGCGCGGAAATCTTCGGTCACGAACGATTGATGCTCTGCGGACAGGGCGTAGTCCAGGCTGGCCAGCACAGCGCGTTCTAAGTGGATATTGAGCACCCGTTTGGTGCTTTCCACCGCCTGCTGCGGGAGCCCCATGATGCGTTCCGCGCAGGCGATCGCCTCGGCGAGCGGATCGTCGACGACATGATTGGCCAGGCCGAGTTCGACGGCCCGCTCGGCGCGAATCCTGGTGCCCGTCAACGCATATTCTTTGGCCAGCAGCAGGCTGATGTGCAGAGGCCAGGTCAGTGGGCCGCCGTCGGCCGCCACCAGACCCACCTGCACATGCGGATCGGCGAGAAACGCGTCGGGGGCGATGAACACGAGGTCGCTCAACGCCACCAGACTGCAGCCGAGTCCAACCGCGGGACCATTGACCGCAGCTATCACCGGGATTCGGCAGCGCGCCATGCCCAACACGATCTCGCGGCCGTCTCGAATGGTCTTGGCACGTAGGTCGGCGTCCTCGGCCAACTCGGCGAGATACGCGAAATCGCCACCTGCCGAGAATGCTTTGCCGCTGCCGGTGATCACCGCGGCACGGGCCGAGGCGTCATCGGTGAGCCGCTGCCAGAGGCGCGCGAGTCCGACGTGCAGATTGTCGTTGACGGCGTTCAGGTCGTCGGGGCGGTTGAGCGTGATGATGCGCAGCGCACCGTCGGCACGAACGTCGATTTCGCTTGGCATGTCGTACACGTCAGACTCCCAATCCCAGGATTCGTGAGGCGATGATGTTCTTCTGTATCTGTGATGTCCCACCCATCACACTCTGCGCGCGGCTGTACAGGTAGGCGCTGAGCAGATCCGGGTCGCGGGTACCGCCGACGGCCAGCGCGGCGTGCCCGACCGACTGTTCCACCCAGGTCATCAACAGCTTGTCCAGCGAGCCCTCCGGGCCGTGCGATACCCCGTCGAGTTGTTCGGATAGTCGGCGCCGCACGTGGTGCGTCAGCATCTCCGCCTCCACCGCGGCCCATGCGAGCTCGTCGCTCACCTCACCGTCGCTGCGGGCCACCAACTCTCGGACCAGCTTGTTGTAGCGGGCCGCGTAACCGAGGGTGGACGGTTCGCGTTCGTGCCCGACCACGGTCATGGCGACCGCCCAGCCGTCCCCCGGCGCGCCCACCATGCGATCGGCCGGCACCGTCGCGCCGTCGAAGGACACCTGACCGAATTCGTTGGTGACTCCGTTGATCATCCGAAGCGGACGCTGTTGAACGCCAGGCTGTTTCATCGCGAGGACGAACGCGGACAGGCCGCGGTGCCGTTTGGCGTCCGGATCGGTACGGGCCAGCAACAGACACCAGTCGGCAACGTCTGAGTAACTGGTCCAGATTTTGTGTCCATGGATGACGTAGTTGTCACCGTCGCGAGTGGCGGTGGTGGTCAGCGACGCTAGGTCCGAACCCGCGCCCGGCTCGCTGAAACCCTGACACCAGCGCTCGGTGCCGTTGATGATGCCGGGCAGAAACCGTTGCCGCAGCGCATCACTGCCGTGCCGGCCGATGCCGAAAACCAAATAGCCGACGCTGGGTCGCGGCGGGGCGCCGGCGCGGGCCAATTCCTCGTCGACGATCACGTCGTACACCGGCGGCAGTTCCCGCCCGCCGTACTCGCGCGGCCAGGACAGCCCGAAGAATCCCTCCTCGTACAGGGCGCGGTGCCACTGCGCCTGGCGGGCCCAGTACTCGTCACCCGAGCCACCGAACTCCGTGGCGTGCAAAGCCAGCCAGGATCGTAGCCGGTCCCGGAACTCTGCTTCCTGCGCCGAGTCACGAAAGTCCACGAGCGACCTCCTTCAGGCTGACCGGCCACAGCTCGGTCGATGTCAGTGCCCGGCGCAGATATACGTGCACCAGGCACTCCCAGGTATTGCCGATGCCGCCGTGCACCTGAATGGCGGTCTCGCAGACCGTTCGGGCGGCGCGGGCACAGTAGGTCTTCGCCACCCGGGCCGCCTGAATGGCTTCGGTCGGGTCGAGCTCGTCGACAGCCCACGCGGCATGGCGCAGCACGCTCACCGAACCCTCGATCAGCGCGATGCTCTCCGCCAGCAGATGTGCCACCGCCTGATACGACCCGATCGATTTACCGTACTGCTCACGGATTTTCGCGTAGTCACAAGCAACGGCATGTGCCCCGCGCGCCGACCCGACCAGGTCGGCGGCCGTGGCGACCAACGCAAGGGCCGCAAATCGTTGCGCGGCTTCGGCGGGTATCTCGCCCAGCGGTCGCGGTGCTCCGGTGAGTCCCGCGCATACGCGGGTCAGGTCGGCACCACCGCCATCGTCTTCGATGTCGTCGGCCGAGACGGAGGTACCGGCAAGCAACAGAGCACGCCGGTACCCGCGAGTGTCGATGGCCCGATCGTCCACGGCGATCGTTGCCGCATCGATGCCGCCGTCGAGGTGGCGTGCCAGATCGTCGGCCAGCACCGGGCCCAGGAAGGGTGCGTCGACCAGTCGGCGGCCGAATTCCTCGGTGACGATCGCCACTTCCACCCCCGAGGCTCCGTCCGAACGCAAAGACCGCCAGCCCGTCAGATCAATCTGCTTGTCCAGCCGGGTGATTCGGGTCTGGTCGGCCAAGTCTTGCACCGCTCCCGGCCCGAGATCGTCAGCCATCTTGGCGGCAGCGTCGCGTAGCTGCTGTTGTTCAGCGGTCAGACGTACATCCATAGCTCTCCTTGAGTACTCTGCGCAGCACCTTGCCAGAGGGCAGGCGAGGAATGTCTGGGACGAACACCACCCGGCTCAGGCGTTTGTAAGATGCCAGCGTCGCGTCCACCCGAGCGGTCAGCTCGTTGGCGAAATCTGCTGTCTCGCAGGCCCGGTCGGCAGCGACAGCGGCGATTACGGCTTCCCCGTTGGTGCCGTCGGGCACGCCGAAGACCGCGCAGTCCCTCACCCCCGGATGACAGTGCAGGACCGTCTCGATCTCGGCGGGCGCGACCTGGAACCCGCGCACCTTGATCATTTCCTTGAGCCGGTCGGTGATTCGCAGCCAGCCAGCAGCGTCGACCCACCCGACATCCCCGGTGCGATACCAACCGCCACTGAGGACTTCGGCCGTCGCAGCGGCGGGTAGGTAACCGGCCATCATTGAATCCGAGCGAGCTTGGATCTCCCCCACCTCACCCGGACTGACCGGCTCGCCGGTCTGCAGCGAGACCACCCGCAACTCGACACCGGGCACTGGACGACCCACCGTATCGAGCCGCGCACCATCCAGCGGGTTGCAGGTGATGACGGGAAGTTCGGTGGTGCCGTAGGCGGGAACCCAGCCGATGCCGGTGCGCCTGGTCACCGTCTCGGCGATGCTGGCGGTGACGGGCGTCGCGCCCCACATGATGTACCGCAGAGACGACAGATCGTAGGTTTCGAGTCTGGGATGCGACGCGACGGCCAACGCGATTGGTGCGACGGCCATTTCGACTGTGATCCGGTCGGTTTCGATGTGGTGCAGCATCCGGTGAATGTCGAAGCGCGGGTGTAGCCGCAGCCAGGTTCCGGTGCGGAGTGCGGTGAGAATGTTGAGTAGGCCCAGGATGTGCGACGGCGGGGTGGCGATCTGGATGCGATCGCGGTCGGTAAGCCGCAGCGCGTCGCGCCACTGCCGCACCGCCACGTCCAGTGACGCGTGGGTGTGCCGGACGGCCTTGGGCAGCCCGGTGGTTCCGGAACTGAACACCAGCACCGCATCGTCGCCGTGCCGCCGGGCATCGGTGGCTGGTTCCGCAGGCGGTGTGGGTTCGTCCAGGTGCAACATCGGCATCAGCTCCGCCAGCACCGGGTGGTCACCGACGGCGTGCGCGGGGTCGGTCAGCGTCAGCGCGTGCTGAACCTCACCCTGTTTCCACGCCGGACTGAGCAGAACCGCGGCCGCGCCCAGGCGCCAGATCGCCTCGATCACGGCAACGAACTCCGGCCGGTTGGACGACATCACCGCGACCCGATTCCCGGCGCGAACGCCACGTTTGCGCAGGCTGGCGGCGAGCCCGTCGGCCAGCGCCGCGAGCTGGGGCAGGGTAAATTGCCGATCCTCGAACACGAGCGCGGCCGGCTCGCTCACGTCTTCGGTCCTCCCGGCGGTTGGGGACAAGGTCAAACAAGGTTGAGAAGATCCTATCGTCCTGTGAGAATAGTATTCTCTATAGTGAAGAATGCAACTAATCTCAGATAGGCGGTCATGACGGAGTCCGGCACGATAACCATTCACCTGGACCGCAAGAAGGTCACGGTTTCGCTGGTTCCGGGTGAGACGTTGCTGCAAAGCGCCCGCCGGGCGGGGTTGGAGCCGCCGTTCAACTGCGAGGCGGGTAACTGCGGAACGTGCATGGCCAGGCTCACCGAAGGCACCGCGACCATGCGGGTCAACGATGCTCTCGATGACGACGAAGTCGAAGATGGCTACATTCTGACGTGCCAGGGCATACCGGACATCACGCCGATCACGGTGCGGTACGAGTAGTCAGCAGGGAGGCTGCAAGCATGGCCAGAGGCATCATCTACGTCGAGACCTTTCCCAGTTCGCCTGACCGTGAGCAGGAGTACAACACCTGGTACGACGAGGTGCATCTGCGAGAACTTGTTGCTCTGCCCGGGATCGTCGGTGCGCGCCGGTTGCGGCCGGTCAACGGCGGGGGTCCTTACGTTGCGCTGTACGAGGTCGAGGGTGACGACCTGCAGGCGATATTGCAGAGCATGAGCGGTGCCAAGCTGACCATGTCCAGTGCGCTGCAACTCGATCCGCCGCCGATACCGCGGTTACTCGAAGTCATCACGGACTATCAGCCGTAGGTCCGTGCGCCCAGGGCTTGCGTGTTTGGTGCGTGGGCGCTAAGGCGCCTGGGCGTCAGGGCGTCCCCACGCCCAACGTGAAGCTAGCTTCACGCTCGACGCCCAGCGTGAAGCTAGCTTCACGTTCGAGGCGCGTCGTCAAGCAAGCTTCACTCCCAAGAGTCGTCCCCACGCCGAGCGTGAAGCTAGCTTCACATTCGACGCCCAGCGTGAAGCTAGCTTCACGTTCGAGGGGCGTCCTCTAGCAAAGCTTCAAGCCCGAGGGGCATCGTCAAGCTGGGGCGGCGGCCGGTAATCCGGCTCATAGCCCGCCACGTGGATCGGACTGCCTACCAGGCGCATATCCCCCGCGGACACCACCACTTCCGGGGTCGCTTTGAGCGCCTCGGGCAGCGTCCGTACCGCCGCCGCGGGCACCCCGAGTGGACGCAGTCGTCGTTCCCAACTGGCCGCGGTGTCGGTGGCCAGCATCGCCGTGACGACGGTCAGCACCTCGTCACGCCGAGCCACTCGCTCGGCCATCGTCTCGAACCCGCCGATACCGGCCTCGGTGGCGAACGACTTCCAGAATCCGTCATGGGTGATGAACAGCGCGAGGAATCCGTCGGCAGTCGGAAATAGTTGTGCTGGAACGTAATACGAGTGGGCGCCGTATGGTCTGCGCTGCGGCTCGACGCCTTCGTTGAGGTAGGCGGCCGCGTGGTAGTTCAGCTGGGAGAACATCACGTCGCGCAGCGAAACGTCCACCTGCCCGCCGGTGCCGGAGATGATCTTCGCCAAAAGTCCCAGCGCGGCAGACATTCCGGTGGAATTGTCGGCCGACGAGTAACCGGGCAGCGTCGGTGGTCCGGCCGGATCACCAGTCAGGGCCGCGATGCCGACACCGGCCTGAACCACGTAGTCGAACGCCGGATCGTCGCCACCGTTGAGCCCGAATCCGGTGATGGCCACGCAGACGATCTTCTCGTTGTAGCGGCGCAGCGCCTCGTAGGTGAGTCCCAGCCGTCGGATGGCCGACGGTTTCAGGTTCACCAGCAGCGCGTGTGATTCCGCGACGAGCCCGCCCAGATAGCGTTGTCCCGCCTCACTGTTCAGATTCAGACAATGGCTGGACTTGTTGCGGTTGAGGCTGGCGAAGTAGCTGTCGCCGACCCCGCGGGATATCTCTCCCCCGGGCGGCTCGATCTTGGTCACGTCGGCACCCAGGTCGGCGAGCAGCATGGTGGCGTACGGACCGGCCAGCATGGTGCCGACTTCCAGGATCCGTATGCCGGCTAAGGGGCCAGGTGTGCTCACCGTAACTCCGCGGCCAGTTCGGCGAGCATTTCGCGCGTGCGGCGCTTGGAGGCGACGAGTTCGTCCCGGTTGTCGCCGATGGGCAACAGCCGCACCGACAGGTCCGTAACGCCGGCGTCGGCGAAAGAGCGGAATCTGTGCAATATCTGCTTCATGTCGCCGGCGGCACATAAGTCGCCGACATCCCGGGCGTCGCCGCGTTCGAGCAACCGCTGGTAGTTAGGCGACACCTCCGCCTCGCCGAGGATCCGGTTGGCGCGTTCCTTGGCTTCGTCGACCCGGGAAGGCTCGCACAGGCATACCGGAATACCCGCGACGATCCGCGGCGCGGGACGGCCGGCGTCCGCGGCGGCTTTGGTGATCTTCGGCGCGATGTGATCGCCGATCGCACGCTCGTCGGCCATCCACAACACGGTGCCATCGGTAAGTTCACCAGCCAGTTGCAGCATCACCGGTCCCAGCGCAGCGACCAGCACCGGCATCGGCGCATCGGCCCCGATCACCAGCGGATTGTGCACGGTGAACGAATTGTTCTCAACGTCAACCGATCCCGGCCCGTTGATGGCGGCGTTGAGCACTTCCAGGTAGTCGCGGGTGTAGGCGGCCGGTTTCTCATACGGCAGTCCCAGCATGTCCCGGATAATCCAGTGGTGCGACGGTCCCACACCCAGGGCGAGCCGGTTGCCGGCCACCGCATGCACCGAGAGCGCTTGGCGGGCAAGGGCAATCGGGTGTTGCGCCTGCAGTGGCACCACCGCGGTACCCAGTTCGATGCGCGAACTGTGCGCGGCCATCAGCGACACCATGGTCAGGCAGTCGAAATCGTTGGGCACCTGGGGCATCCAAGCGGTATCCAGACCCGCCGCTTCGGCCCATTCGATATCGGCGGCCAACCGGGCGACCTTGCGGGCCATATCGCCGCGCTCGGCGCCGATCATCACTCCGATGCGCACGTTTCCTCCGGTGCGGGTTCAGGCGTGCCAGTCAGCGTGCGGATCTCGCGCACCAGCGTGTCCAATGGGGTACCGGTGGGGAAGACCGCCGCCGCACCGGCAGACAGCAATTTGGGTACGTCAGCGTGTGGGATGGTGCCGCCGACCACCACAGCGATGTCGCCGGCGTCGGCGCCGCGCAGCGCCTCGATGGTGCGGGCGGTCAGCGTCAAGTGCGCTCCGGACAAGATGCTGAGTCCGACGACCGCGACGTCTTCCTGGACCGCGATCGACGCGATGTCCTCGATGCGCTGGCGGATACCGGTGTAGATGACCTCGAAGCCCGCGTCGCGCAGGGTGCGTGCGACGATCTTGGCGCCGCGGTCATGCCCGTCGAGACCGGGCTTCGCGACCAGGATGCGGGCGGCCACCTAGAACACCACCGGCTGCTGGAATTCGCCCCAGACCGCCTTGAGCGCCGAGACCATCTCCCCGACCGTGCAGTAGGCATTGGCGCAGTCGATCAGCTTGTGCATCAGGTTGTCGGTTCCCTCGGCACTGCGCGACAACGCGGCCAGCGCAGATCCCACTGCGGCGCTGTCTCTTTCGGCCTTGACCTGGGCCAGGCGCTTGAGCTGCAGATCACGGCCTTCGGCGTCGAGTTCGTAGGTGACGACATCGGGTTCGGGTTCCTGGGAGACGAATCTGTTGACCCCCACCACGGGGCGGGTGCCCGCTTCGATGTCCTGATGAATCCGGTAGGCCTCGTCGGCGATCAGACCTTGCAGGTAACCGTCCTCGATCGCGCTGACCATGCCACCGTGCTGTTCGAGGTCGGCCATGATCTCGACGATCCGGGCTTCGGTGGCGTCGGTGAGCGCCTCGACAAAGTAGGACCCGCCCAGCGGGTCGGCCACCTGCGCCACACCGGTTTCGTAGGCGAGGATCTGCTGAGTGCGCAGGGCCAGTGTGGTGGACTCCTCGCTGGGGAGCGCGAACGGCTCGTCCCACGCTGCGGTGAACATCGACTGCACGCCACCCAGGACCGCCGCCATCGCTTCGTAGGCCACCCGCACCACGTTGTTCTGCGCCTGCGGCCCGTACAACGATGCGCCGCCACACACACAACCGAACCGGAACATCGACGCCTTGTCCTTGCTGGACCCGTAGCGCTCCCGCACGATTGTGGCCCAACGGCGCCGTCCCGCACGGTATTTGGCGACCTCCTCGAAGAAGTCACCGTGGGTGTAGAAGAAGAAGGAGATCTGCGGCGCGAATTCGTCGATGGTCATCCGGCCCCGTTCGACCACCGTGTCGCAATAGGTGACGCCGTCGGCCAGAGTGAACGCCATCTCCTGCACCGCCGTGGCGCCGGCATCCCGAAAGTGCGCCCCTGCCACCGAGATCGCGTTGAACCTCGGCACTTCGGCCGCGCAGAACTCGATGGTGTCGGCGATCAGTCGCAGCGACGGCTCGGGTGGCCAGATCCAGGTTCCGCGCGAGGCGTACTCCTTGAGGATGTCGTTCTGGATGGTGCCGGTGAGCTTGGCGCGCGGTATCCCTTTGCGCTCGGCGGCCGCGACGTAGAACGCCAGCAGAATCGCCGCCGTGCCGTTGATGGTCATGCTGGTGCTCAGCTTGTCCAGCGGGATGCCGTCGAACAGGATCTCGAAATCGGCCAGGGTGTCCACCGCGACGCCGACCCGCCCGACTTCCTCCCCGAAATCGGGGTCGTCGGAGTCGTATCCGCACTGAGTGGGCAGGTCGAGTGCGACGGACAGGCCGGTGCCGCCCTGCTCGAGCAGGTACCGGTAGCGACGGTTCGACTCCTCAGCGGTTCCGAATCCGGAGTATTGGCGGAAGGTCCACAGCTTGCCGCGATACCCGGAGGCGAAGTTGCCGCGGGTGAACGGGAACTCGCCCGGCGGCGGCGGTTCGGCGCGTCGATCGGCCGGGCCATACACCGACGCAAGCGGTATGCCCGATGGGGTCTGGGCTGCGTTATCCATCAGTGCATAACGTACTTGCAAAAAAAGAGAATGCCAATACCATTATGCTGACCTGGGAAAACGCTTCAAAGCGGTGCCGGAATGGGACTGAAAATCAGCCGTTTCCGGCTTCCGTGAAAGTTTTGTGACCATGAGCACACGCGTGGGGCCCGTCTAGTGGTTGGGGAGCGGCCTGCCGCGGCTGTCACGTGCACAAATGCGGCAAACCAAATGGCGCCGGGACGGCCGTCCGTGCGGTGCGGCGCCACCCCCGGATGATTTACGCTCAACCTGCGCCTATGAGACCGCGGGCGCGGAACAAATTGCTTCCGCTAGGAGTTCGTATCGGCGGAACCTCCCAAACTGACGAAAAGAGTCGACCTTGCGCCGCATTGGATCCCCCACGCTGTCGTTTTCGCGGGTGGCGCCGCTGCTGGCCGTGGTTGTCGTGACGCTGATTGCTCTGCTGGGACCCCCCACCGGTGTCGCCCGCGCCGGCGCCGATCCGGGGTGCCCGGACGTCACTGTGGTGTTCGCTCGGGGGACATTTGAGGCCCCCGGCGTAGGCGCCACGGGGCAGGCGTTCGTCGATGCGCTCAACGCCAGGCTGGCAGGCAAGAACGTCGCAATCGATCCGGTCGACTACCCGGCCTCGCTGGACTTCGCACGGGCCGTGGACGGCGTGGCCGACGCAAGTTCGAAGGTCGAAGCTAGCGCCCAGAACTGTCCGAACACCAAGATCGTGCTCGGTGGTTACTCCCAGGGCGCGGCTGTCGCCGCCTACACCACGTCCGACTCGGTACCCGATGGCGTTGCCTTGCCTGAGGGGGTGAACGGCCCGATGCCGCCCGCCGTCGCGTCCAAGGTGGCCGCGGTGGTGCTGTTCGCACCTCCTTCCGATTGGTTCCTGCATCTCGTCGACCGCAGCGCGCCCCCGATCAATATCGGTCCGCTCTACGCCGGCAAGACGCTGCGACTGTGCGCCGAAGGGGACCCGGTATGTGCCCCCGGCGGGCGTAACCGCGCCGCGCACAGCAGCTATCGGGACAGCGGCATGGCAAACCAGGCCGCCGATTTCGCCAGCAACGCCATCCTTTCCTGACCGGACGTCATGTCAGGCACGGCATAGTATTTCGCCGTTCGGTATACCGAACCAGCCGTCGGTAGCAGCCGCCCATTGCCGCCACGCCGACGAAATCTCTTCCAGTTCGGGACGATTCGCCAGCCCGGTGTCCACCAGTTGGTGCGCGAGGTCCGAGTGCAGGATCCGATCCGCCCACATGCCGCCCCACCAGTCGCGATCCTCGACCGTCGCGTAGCACCACATGCTCGCGGTCGGTGTGATGTCCACGAACCCCGCCTGCGCGGCCCACGACAGTAGCCGCCGGCCGGCGTCCGGTTCGCCGCCGTTCGCACGCGCTGCCTGAACGTACAACTCGAGCCAACGATCCAGCGGCGCCAGTTGTGGATACCAGAGAAACCCCGCGTAGTCGGCGTCTCGAACCGCGACAACTCCACCCGGAACGCACACCCGGCGCATCTCCTGCAGTGCCCGGACGGGGTCGGCCACGTGTTGAAGCACCTGGTGAGCGTGCACGACGTCGAAGGCGTCATCAGGGAGGTCGAGCGCATGAACGTCGGCGACGACGAACGAGATGTTCGTCTGGTTGCGCCGGTGCGCCTCGGAGCGAGCCAGGTTCAAGGCTGCATCGGTGATCTCGACCGCCGTCACCGATCCCGGTGCCACCAGCGCGGCCAGGTCGGTGGTGATTGTTCCTGGGCCGCAACCGATGTCGAGCACAGACAGACCCGGCCGCAGGGACGGCAACAGGTAGGCCGCGGAATCGTGCGCGGTGCGGCGCCGGTGACCGCGGAGCACCGACTCGTGATGTCCGTGGGTGTATACAGCTCGAGGTTGCTCACTCACGGGAGAAGTCTAGTTAGATCTGTCAGTTGACCGGCACGTCGAGAATCGGTTGATTGGCTCCGGCGCCGGGGCCGTCGAAATGCCACCACTCGCCGGAGTAGGCGGCCAACCCTCCGTAGGTCATGGCGTCGCGCAGGCGTTTGCGGTTCGCCTGGGCTTCGGCGCTGATCCCCTGCGTCGCGTAAGCGTTGGCGCGCGCGGAGAACTCGTCGAAGTCGGTACCCATGTCGGCCAGGCAGATACCGCTGACCACCTGGCCCGGCGGGCAAGGGGGTCGCGCGGCGGTGTAGGTCACGTCAATCGATCTGCCCGACTCGTGGCTCCGCGCGTACTGGCCGGGGCGGGCCACCCAGGTCGGATCGGGCACTATCTGAAACATCTTGACCTGCACCTCGTGTGGCCGATAACAGTCCCAGAAAACCAGGACATGCCCCTGCTGGCGCAACGCGGTCCCGGCCGCCGCGAGGCCCTGCGCCATGGACTGATGCACCAGGCAGCGAGCGTCAGCAGGGTAGAGCTGCGTCTTGGTGAAGTTGTTCGTCGTCGCGTATCGCAGGTCGATCAGCGCGTCCGGAACCACGGTGCGCACGTCGACGAATCCCGCTGCACGGGCTTCCGCGCTCACGGGTGGCACGCTGGGACCCGGCGGCACCGTGGTGCGGACGGGCTGGACACGTACCGACGGGCCCATCCGGGGTGGGGGCGACTCGAGCCAGACGCCCTGTCCGGCGGCCGCCGCGAGGAGTCCGGCCACGGCGCAGCTCCGCAGCAGATGCACCCAACCGCGCCCCACCAGCCTTAACCGACGCGATCCATGGCGTTCTGCAGGATTGTCCCGGCGATTTGGTCAGCCGGCTCGAGGCCCAATACGCCGATCGACATCAACACCCCCGATTTCACCCGGTAGATGTGACTCCACGCCCGCGCGTTGATCCGCACGGTGGAGGAGTCCGGCCGGTCGAGGGTGAAGTCGAAATTCGGGTCATGCAAGTCCACGCAGTCTTGCAACGAAGAATCCAACTGACGGAGCACACCCCGGGCCGTGCTCGAATTGGGGTACAACGCCACAGCCTGACTGACTGTTTGAATCATGGCCGGCCCGCCGGGCTTCAGATCGTCGGTGATCCCGTGATAGCCCGCACTGCGAAATTCCGACCAGCCGGTACCGAAGGTGACATCGCTGATGCCGGCCGCCCGGCAGGGTCCCGGCGCGTTCAGGTCACTAGGTGGCGGATGACGCAGATCGGCATGCGTATGTGCCGTCAGCTCTTCGTAATTGGCGATCCGGCGGACGTCGTCGATGCTGACGATCAGTGCGTCAGCACGGGAGCCGGGCGTGGGACTGGGGCTGGCCGGCGTGGCCGAGTGCGAGCAACCTGCCAGGGTGGCTATTGCGCAGCTCGCCGCGACCATGGCTTTAATGGCTTTAATGGTTTTGATGGCTTTAATGGTTTTGATGGCTTCAGTGGTCTTGATGGCTTCAGTGGTCTTGATGGCTTCAACCGCGCCGGTGGCGGTCATACGAATGACTCGTGCCCGCCTCAACGCCATGCCGGACAGTTTACGGATGGCGGCGCGTCCCGCCGGGCGCACACACAGGTCGCGGTGAAATCGACCGGGGTTACAGTCGCGACGTGTCCGAAAGCAGCGCCTCATCGGCGGAGGAGCAGGTAGCGACCGGCGGGACCAGGTCACCGAGGGGGCCCGGTACCGTCACGCCTCTCTCCGTCGCGATGAAGCAAGGTTCGATCGCCGAGCATGACGCCGCGGAGCAGTCGCCGTACGTTTCGGAACTTCTTTCCGGACGCGTCAACCGTCGGGGTTATGCCGACTACCTGCTGCGGTTACGCATGGTCTACGACGCACTCGAGGCTGCGGTGCGCGCCTGGCGCGACGACCCGTTGGTCGCCTCGGTGTATGACCCCGCGCTGGAGCGAGTGACCGCCATTGACGCGGATCTCGACTTTTGGGCTCCCGGCGCAGTTCGGCAGGTCGACTCACCGGCCGCCCAGTCCTACCGGAACCGCCTGGCCGGCGCGTCATGGGGCGGTGCGTTGGTGGCCCACCACTACACCAGGTATCTGGGCGACCTGTCGGGTGGCCAAGCGATCGGCAAGACGCTCAACCGCACATTCGGTCTGGATGGCGCCGGATTGGCGTTCTACAAGTTCCCGGTGCGGGCCAAGCCGTATAAGGACGCGTACCGAGCCCGACTGGACAACCTCGCGATGGACGCGACCGACATCGGTCGCGCGGTCGCCGAGGTCAAGACGGCTTTCAATCTGAACCGGGCGTTGTTCGATGAATTGGCGGAGAATCTGCCGGCCTACCGGCGCTGAAGACGCATAAAAAAACGAGCGTAACGCTGCGGCGAAATTACTTCTCGATAATCGCCGCAGCGTTACGCTCGTGACTCTCTTTCCGAACTTTTAGCGGGTCAGCCGGGTCCCGGTACGGCGTCCCGTCACGGCCTCGTAGATGGCGATCAAGAGCACCGCTGCGGCAACACCGACGAAGAACGGAATCCAGGCGATTCCGCCGTTGGCGTTGTGGTAACCGAACTGGCTGGTGATCACGGAGCCGAGCAGGCCACCAAGGGCACCAAGTAGAACCGTCATCATCATGCCGATGCTTTGCCTACCGGGCATGACCAGCCGGGCCACCACACCGATAATCGCGCCCACGACCAACGCCAGAACTATCGTTCCGATCATTTTCGCTCCTATCCTCGCGGCGCCCCCATCGGACACCATCTGGAAGGCCGAGTTCCCCAAACTCGCGGGCTTGTAACCATCCATCTCTAGCGAGTTTGGCGCCAACAATCGTTGCAAGAGAAGCGTTTAGGGGGCGCAGGCCGAGGGTAGTCGGGAGGTGCGTTCGACTTACGCCTATCAGGAGCCGGAGTAGTGAAAACTTGTGTGTGCCCCGCGTGTGGTTATCCCACGTTGAGTCCCGCTCTGTGCGCATTCTGCTCCCCCGGCGAGGCATTTCCCGGTAATCAGGGATTCAATGCAATGCCCTTCACTACCACGTTCTCGCGCGACGCAGCTCCGCAGTGGATCAAACCCGTCGCCAGCTGAATCCGCCCGACTGTTACGGCCGAATTGCTCTGCGCTAGCTGGGAATTGACTGGACACCAGCCCAGTCACGCTATCTCGGCGTAACCCGCGTGGTAGGCATGGGCCCATGGCGTACGTGTGGGCGCAATCACAGGTAATGGCCTCGGCCGCAGCGCAAGTGACCGCGATCGGGACGGCGGTCGACGCCGCCAGCGCCGCCGCTGCGCGCAGCACCACCGGTCTGGTATCGGCGGCTGCCGACGAGGTATCGGTAGCGATCACAAGCCTTCTGGATGCCTACGCAAAGGAAGGCCAGCAGGCCATTTCCCAGGTGGCCACACTTCACCGGCAATTCGCCCGCTCGCTGGTCACGGCGGCTAGCGCATACGCCGGAGCCGAATCCGTAAACGTGAGCAGTCTCACCTCGATGTTCAGTTCCGGTAGCAGCGGATTGGTGACCCTTGTCATGGATGGGAGCGGGACGCCCATACCGCCGGCGGATTTCGTCGCCAACGTCGTCGCCCGTTACGTCTCGCCGCACTTCCCCGCAGGCCTGGTGCAGGCACTTGCGCTGCCCGCGGGGGAATTCCCGGACAGCGGAATCAAAGACCTGACTTCGGACGTCTCGATCGCCCGCGGTGTGACAATCTTGAACAACGCAATTCAACAGCAACTCGCCGCCGGAAACGCGATCAACATCGTGGGCTATTCGCAGAGCGCAAATATTGCGTCCCTGGCAATGCAATTGCTTGACCCCACCGGAACGCCGAGTTCGCTGCCCATCAACTTTGTCCTACTCGGCAATTCGATGAATCCCAATGGTGGTTGGGACGCGCGCTTTCCCGGCCTCAGCCTGCCGAGTCTGGGGATTACCACTCTGGGTGCGGCACCCGCCAATTCCTTTCCGACTCTGAGCTACACCATCGAATACGACGGTTGGGCGGACTTCCCGCGATACCCGATCAATATCTTCTCCGACCTGAACGCTCTGGCCGGCATGGTGACCGTGCACACGACCTACGACAGTCTCACTGCGGCGCAACTGAATTCGGCGATCGTGTTGCCGACGCAAGGAGCTACCACGACGACGTACTACATGATTCCGACGCTGAATCTGCCACTGCTGGATCCGCTTCGGTCCATCCCCTTCGTCGGAAACCCGATCGCGGACCTCATCCAGCCGGTGCTCGAGCCAATCGTCAACTGGGGCTACGGCGACCCGAACTTCGGCTGGTCTACCGGCCCGGCCAATGTAGCTACCCCGTTCGGCTTTCTGCCGCCGCTCGGCGCCACCGCTGATCTGGGCCCCGCCATACTGCACGGCATACCGCAAGGAATTGCCGCGGCGGCACACGACCTGGCCACCGCGGGTCCCCCGCAGCTGCCGTCCCTACTGGACCTGTCGCCCTCGACAGGCAGCCCGGGCCTGCCCGCCTGGCCGCAATCGCTGTCGGATGTCCTGCTGAGCCTGAAGGGGGCCAACACGCAGATCGTCGGCGCCGCGACGACCGCGTTCTCGACGGCCTACGCCACGCTGCTACCGACCGCGGACCTCGCGACCGCGGCCTTGATCTCGCTGCCGTCCTATGACGTGAACCTGTTCCTGGACGGACTCCAACAGGCGGCCAACGGCCAGCCGTTGCAGGGGATTGTCAACGCCTTCGGGAACCCGATCGCCGCCAACGTCGGATTGCTCTCGCTCACCGGCGGTTTAGAGCTCACCGTCCTGGCCGAGTCGGCCGATTCGATCCTGACCGGGATGCCATTCCCGAGTGTGTAACTGGTGGCCAGGGGCGGGATCGAACCGCCGACCTTCCGCTTTTCAGGCGGACGGATTAGCCGCTGACCTGCGGTTTAACGGTTTTCATGCGTCAAATACGACGCGCTGAGCGCGTCTGACGCATGCCGTCTGTCCGGCGACCGGACAGAAACCGGACACGGTGACAGCACTCCCGACAGGGAACCCTTCACCGCCCATCACTCGATGATGCGCGCCTTGGGCTCCCGGGGAGTAGGTACCCGATGCCCAGCATCTCTGTGCCGACAGTGCGCTCTATCGGCGCTGCGGCGGAGCAATTACCTCTTGGACCGACCACAACCCGAACGGCCAGCCGGAACACGGCCGGAGCCGCGGACGCCGGTAGACCGCGAGCGCCCGAGGCCGCCAAGGCCGCAGGGCGCGAGAGCGACAGCGGTCGGTCGGACGGCGGTAGCGGTGGAGGCCGTGTTCCGGCTGGGACCAACGGGCTTGTTATATGTCCCAAAAGTGTCCGCGACACCATCGATCACGGAGCTGA
>NZ_LZLQ01000025.1 GCF_001673315.1 Mycobacterium asiaticum
GCCGGCGCGGACGGTGAGTTGCCGACCGGAACCTCGGGTCATGGTGGGGCGGGCGGAGTCGGTGGTAACGCCACTGACCGGAGCCCCGGAAGCATGCCTGGTGCGGGCGGCATTGGTGGTACCGGTGGTGTCGGCGGAGACGGCGGCAACCTGGGTAATGGCGGCGCCGGAGGTGCCGGTGGCAGCGGTGCGGCCGGGTTGTCCGGCGCAGACGGTGTTACCTACGGCGATTCGGGCGGCAATGGCGAGGTTGGTGGTGCCGGTGGGGCCGGCGGTGCGGGCGGATCGGGTGGCGCGGTCCGCGGTGACGGCGGGGCCGGTGGGCTCGGCGGTGCTGGCGGCAGCGGTGGCAGCGGTGGGGCCGGCGTCGTCGGTGCGGAAGGCGCCGCACCGGGTGGAGACGGGCATAACGGCGGTAGTGGTGGTGACGGCGGGGCCGGAGGTGCTGGTGGGGCCGGCGGTAACGCGGGCGCGGCTGGTGGTTCCGGCAACGCAGGGGTCAACGGCACCGGCGGCACGGGCGGTACCGGAGGCGCAGCAGGCGAAGCTGGCGATGGTGGCGCTGGTGGAGCCGGCAACAGCGATGTTCTAGATGGCGGACGCGGTGGCGATGGCGGTAACGCCGGCGCGGTCGGCGCCGGCGGTGATGGCGGAGAGGCTGGGAGCGGCGGTAGCGGAGGCAGCGACGGCGCTGCTGGCAGTGCGGGAGCGGCGGTAACCAGCGGTGGCAACGGAGGCCAAGGCGGCGACGGTGCTGACGGTGTCCACGGCGTGCTTGACGGTCGAGGTGGCAATGGCGGGGCCGGCGGTAACGGCGGGTCGGTAGGCGACGGCGGACAGGGCGGGGCCGGAGGCGACGGTGCCCCCGGTACTGACGGTTCCTCCGGCGGCAGTGCGACCGGCAACCCGGGCGGTGCCGGCACCGCTGGTGGCAATGCCGGCGACGGCGGGGCCGGCGGTCTGGGTGGCGCGATCTCGGGTGACGGAGGAAACGGCGGGGCCGGCGGCCAGGGCGGTCGTGGCGGTAGTGGCGGCGACGGTGGTTCCGGTGATTCGGGTAGCGCTTTCGGCTCGGGTGACCCGGGTGGGGCCGGCGGTGCCGGTGCCGACGGCGGCAACGCTGGGGCCGGCGGCGCTGGCGGCACGGCACTGGGGTCAGGTAACGGCGGTGCGGGCGGGTCCGGTGGTGCTGCCGGCCAGGGCGGGTCAGGCGGTGACGGTGGGAACGGCGGCAACGACGGTGGTTTTGCCGACGGAGGCGCGGGTGGGGCCGGTGGGAACGCCGGCAACGCCGGTTACGGCGGCGCTGGCGGGGTCGGCGGCGCGGCCAACGGGTCCGGTGTTGGCGGGGCCGGCGGAGTCGGCGGTGCCGGGGCCGTCGGCGGTGACGGTGGCTTCGGTGGCACCGGCGGGAGCGACTCAAGCGGCTTCGGCGACGGCGGCAACGGCGGTGCTGGCGGCAATGCCGGAATCGGCGGCAGCGGCGGTGCCGGTGGCCGCGGCGGTGACTCCGCTGCTGGTGTCGCTGGCGATGGTGCCGACGGCGGCCACGGCGGCGCGAGCGGGTTCAGCGGCCAAGGCGGGTCTGGCGGCACAGGTGGTGTGGTGGGTAGTGACGGCGCCAGAGGGACCAATGGTCAGTCGGCAGCCGGGGGCGCTGGGGGCGTCGGCGGCGACGGCGGAGATGGCGGGACGATCGGCAACGGTGGCAACGGCGGTGCAGGCGGTGCCGGCGGTAACTCAGCTGGTGGCGCCGCTGGCGGCGGCGGCAACGGCGGCGTGGGCGGTGCGATCTCCGGTGACGGCGGTGCAGGCGGGGCCGGCGGTAACTCATCCGGTGCCGCCGGCGTTGCTGGCGCCGGCGGGCTCGGCGGCGACGCCAGGGTCGGCAACGGCGGTGCCGGCGGGGCCGGCGGTTACTCATCTGGTGGCGTCGGCGGTGGCGGCGGCAATGGCGGCGACGGCGGTGCGAGCTCCGGTGACGGCGGTGACGGTGGCGCTGGCGGTGATGGCGGCGGTGGTGGTGGCGCCGGCGGGTGGGGAGGTGACGCCGGGTCGGTCGGCAACGGCGGCAATGGCGGCGCGGGCGGCAATGGCTCGGCAGGCGGTGCTGCCGGCGGTGTCGGGGGAGGCGGCGGCAACGCAGGCTCTATTGGCGACGGCGGAAACGGGGGCGCAGGTGGAAACGGAGCTGTCGGCACTCACGGCGCGCAAGGCCCCGTCGGCGAGCCCGGCGGACCGGGCGGCGACGGCGGACTAGGCGGGGCCGGTGGCGCCGGCGGCTTGGGCGGCTCGATCTCTGGTAACGGCGGCGACGGCGGGACCGGCGGTGTCGGCGGGGCCGGCGGTGTCGGCGGTGCCGGCGGTGCCGGCGTAGATACCAACTTCGATACCGGTGGTAACGGCGGCGTCGGCGGGGCCGGCGGCAAAGGCGGCGTTGGCGGTGTCGGCGGCGCCGGCGGCGCGGCCTTCGGGTCAGGCAACGGCGGGGCCGGCGGTCTCGGCGGGTCGGCTGGTGAAGGCGGGGTCGGCGGCACCGGCGGCGACGGCGGGAGTTCCACCTTCGGCAGCGGCGGGACAGCGGGCAGCGGCGGCACCGGTGGGATGGGCGGTACTGGCGGCCTCGGCGGAGTTGGCGGTG
>NZ_LZLQ01000026.1 GCF_001673315.1 Mycobacterium asiaticum
TGAGCATGTCCAGTGAATCGAGAATGGTGCTGTTGCCTACGAGATCGAGGACGGCGTCGAGTTGTTTTGACTCGGCGTTGGTGCGGCGGGCACGGTCGGTGCGACGGGCATGCAAGGCGGAGCCGGTGGGTCCGGAGGCGCCGGTGGAGCCGGTGGCAATGGCGGGATCTTGTGGGGTGCTGGTGGCGCCGGCGGAGCCGGCGGACTGGGCGGGGCGGGCGGTGCAGGTGGTACCGGTGCGGCCGGCACGACAGGGAACCCGGCGGTCAGTGCGGGTGCCGGGGGTAACGGCGGCGCCGGTGGCCAGGGCGGGACCGGCGGGACGTCGGGGTTGTTCGGTGGTGGCGTGGGGGCCCTCGGTAACGGCGGAACAGGTGGGGACGGTGGCGCCGGGATCCTCGGAGGCACGGGCGGGGCCGGCGGGTCCGGCTCGCACGGCGGCGACGGTGGGATCGGCGGCGCGTCGGTCGCCTCGAGCGACGGAAACGTTGTCGGCGGGACCGGAGGGGCGGGCGGCGTCGGCACCGCCGGCCACGGCGGTAATGGCGGCATCGGTGGCAACGCGACAAACACCGGTACCGGAGGTGCCACCGGCGGAGCGGGAGGGGCCGGCGGCAACGGCACCGGCACCGGCGGGGACGGCGGCGCCGGCGGAAGTGCTGTTATCGAGAACAGCGCATCCGCGGGCATGGCCGCTGGCGGTCGTGGCGGTGACGGGGGTGCGGGTACGTCGGGCGGTCGGGGTGGGCTTGGTGGTCTCGCAACAACCGAGGGCACCGGAACCGTCATCGGTGGCGACGGCGGCGCGGGTGGTGGTGCCACCGCTGGCGACGGTGGTGCCGGAGGCGATGGCGGGAGAGCCATCGACAAACACCTTGGCCCGAACGGTGACGCCTTCGGCGGCCACGGCGGAGCGGGCGGAGCCGGCGGTGACACTGGCAGCGGCGGCAGCGGCGGCGCCGGCGGTAATGCCTGGAACCTCGGAACCGGAAGCGCGACCGGTGGCACCGGCGCGGCCGGTGGAGATGGCACGCTCGGAGCCGGCGGGGACGGCGGCGCCGGAGGCAGCGCCAGCGTCGCGACCAGCGACGCTGCGGCCGTTGCCACCGCCGGACACGGTGGAAACGGCGGCACGGGCACCACGGGAGGGGACGGGGGCGCCGGCGGCGGGAGCTTCACTGGCACCGCGGGCAATGGCGGGAGTAATGGTTCGGTCAGCGGCGGCGACGGTGGTATGGGCGGCGCCGGCACCGTCGGTAACGGTGGTGCTGGCGGCGCTGGCGGGTCGGCTTATATCGACAGCGAGCTCGCAACGGGTGACGCCATCGGCGGCCACGGCGGGGCCGGCGGGACAGGTGGCGCCAGTGGCGTCGGTGGTAGCGGCGGCAATGGCGGTTACGCGGAGAATCACGGCGCCGGCAATGCGATCGGAATGAATGGTGCGCTAGGCGGGACCGGCGGCGCGGACGGCGGGGCCGGCGGTAACGGCGGCAACGCGACCAGTGCGGGAACCGGACTTGCGATCGCCGGCGCCGGTGCGGACGGCACGAGCGCGGGCAGCGTCGGCTCCGGCGGGGACGGTGGCGACGGAGGCCGCGCCTCTGTTGCGAACGTCAACGCCTCCACTCACGCCATCGGCGGTCGGGCCGGAGCGGGCGGAACCGGCGGCGCCGGCGGTGTCGGCGGAAACGGTGGTCACGGCGGGAACGCGGATAACAGCGGTGCCGGCGACGCCATCGGCGCTGTTGGCGGCGTCGGCGGTGCGGGCGGCGCTGGCGGGGGTAACGGCGGAGACGGCGGTGACGCTTACATCTTGGGCAGCGGAAACGCGGTCGGCGGTGACGGTGGCGAGGGCGGCGCGGGGCTGGAGGACCTCAGCAACGGTGGCAACGGCGGCAACGGAGGTACGGCGGGCGCGGGCGCTGGCACCGCGACGGGCGGCGAGGGCGGTGCCGGGGGTGCAGGCGGCCCGGGCGGTTCCCCCGGCGCATCCGGCCATCGCGGGGAAGAGTCGCTCAGCTGAGCGAGCCGGTATTGAAGCGGTCGGCCGTCGATCGTTGGAGTTCGGTTCCCGATCAATCATCAAGGGCCAGCTGATTTCGACGGCGGCGGGTACGCGAAGCCTCGGCCCCTATTGGGATGGCTACAGCGGCGAAGACTGTCTTTCTGTTGGGACGCGCGAGTTCGAGGATGCGTGTCGTTCGTGGATCGATAGCGACGTTATCCGCGGATAAAGGATCGCTGGGCCGAGCCATCGCACAAGGAAGCGGCGTAGTTCGATTCCTTTCCGCGGGGGGTGCCCGGGATCGGTCAGGATGGATTGCACGCTGCGTAAAGTCATTTCGGCAAGCTCACGCAGCGTGGTGGTGTCGAAACCGTGCAGCCCCCAGTCCACCTCCAAGCGGTCAAAAACCGACAAGCAGAACGTGATCGCCGTGTCAGAGGTCAGCGAGGTGACGGCGTCGCCGTCCTGTCGCCGGGTCAGCAGACTCTCCAGCTGTGGATCGCCCGCGAGGTTCTCGATTCCGAACGACACACTTTCGACGATCGCAGTGACCGGGTCGTTGAGTCCTTTGGTGTGTTCTACAACCTGGTCGATGAACCCGTTGACCGCACGCATTGAGCTGGCAATCAGCAGTGTGTCAGCATTCGGAAAATAGCGGTACACCGTCTGGCGAGTGACACCGAGCTTGCGCGCGACATCGGCAAGGCGGATCGCTGATCCGTGTTCGGCGACCACTTCGTCCACCGCGTCCAAAATGCGGGCAATCGCCTCTTCATCCGATGCAGGGGTGGACCCCGCCCAGCCGCGACTACGCATCCGCTGCCACAAGCATTTCGATGTCGAACTCGATAGGAAGTGTTGTCGGCCCGGTCATTCCCAGCACAGATTTCCACGGGGCCGGGCCCACGCGATGAGGTGCCGGGAGACGTTTGGTCAGCACTACAAGGGCTTCCGCCAATTCTCGGCGCGCCAAATTCGCTCCTAGGCAGTAGTGCGCGCCGCCGCCGAAGGTCAGAATTGCGGGTACGTCCTTGCGCGAGATGTCGAAACGGTCAGCATCGTCATAGATCGCCGGATCTCGGTTGGCTGCAAAGGTATTGGCGAGTACGAACGTCCCTTTCGGGAACATATAGCCACTGAACTCAACATCCTCAACAGCCGCTCGCGGCACGATACAGGCTGCCGGCGAGTGGCGCATGCTCTCCTCGACCGCCTGCATGGCAAGTTCGGGATGGTCGCGCAGCTTCGTCCATTGGTCGGGATGCTCGCAGAGCACCTGAATCGACGCCGCCAGTTGATTCCGCGTAGTGTCCGTTCCCGCCATCAAAAAGCCGGCCACCAGCATGCGGAGTTCATCGAGATTGAGCCGGTCGCCGTCACTTTCGGCACGAATGAGTTCTGACAGCAGGTCATCGGTGAGATTGTCTCGGCGGGCGGCGACCATGTCATCGACGTAGGCGTCGAGTTCGCTCCAAGCGCGCATGATCGAGGCCTCATCGAAGTTGGCATCCGGCTGAAAGTTGAGGGCTTTGAAGACCTCCTCCGTCCAGTCTGCGAACAACTGCCAATCCTCGCGAGGCGCGCCAAGCAGCGCGCACATGATCGGTGTCGGGTAGCGACGCGCGATATCGGTCACGACGTCGCAATGTCCGGCCTCGATCACTCGATCGATCAGCCCATTCACCACCTCGTGGATCGTGCCTGTGAGACGGGATGTCGCGCGGGGAGTGAACGCCTTGGCAACCAGTTTGCGCAACCGCACGTGTGGTGGCCCGTTCAAGCCCAAAAGGCTGGTCGCCATCTTGTCGAACAACGGACCGGACGTGATGCCCTGCGCCGCTAGGGTGATACCGGGCGGCAGCCGAAATCTATTGTCGCGCAGTAATTCACGAGCCAGATCGTAGGACAGGACCTCCGGTCCGAGGGGTCCGATAGCGATGGGCGCACGCGTTTGTGCACTTCGCAGATCATCGATGAGGTCGTGCGGCGTGGCGGTGAGCCCGTAACTGATTGTGGGGAGGCCTGCCTCGAAGACGCTGGGGGCGATGCTGTCCGTGCTCATCGATTCTCTCGACCTCCTGCGCCCAGGCGGGCGTCCGATACGGACGTTTATGACTGGAGTGTATGACCAGCGCACAGGAACGGTCAATATAGGCTGCGTCAGGGCTGGTAAACGGCGTTAGCCCGCCCCAACGATCATACGTTTTTTGCTCAGACGTCCGCCCAGGTTCGCGAGGGACCCCATGCACGTCCGGTAGTGCGTCGTCATGCTCGTTGATTTTGGATATGTCGACGAATAGTGGATCGACAGGCCCACGCCGGTACAGCAGCGAGTCGAATACCCGATGCGTTTCTGCGTCATCACGTGCTGTCGTTTCTCGACCAGCTTGGCTGGATGATCTCACTTGAGGGCATTCAAGGCCTAGAGGAGTTGCAGAAGCTGGACGTGTTCACCGTCTGAAAGGCGGCAACGAGATGCCCGCCACGATCCGCAGAATGCTAGCTGGGTGCGGGTAGGGAACCGACGCCAGACGGAGAAAACCTCCCGCTTCCGCCATCGATGTCAGCCGCCACCCGTGTCTCGGACGCGCCCACGACGACTTCGAAGAGCGACAGCGCGACGCGCAACTCGAGGCTGCGCTTCTCCAACGATCTCCCCAGCAGTTCCTCCGCTTGGCGGACCCGGTAGGCGACGGTGTTCTCGTGAATATGCAATCGTTTCGCGGTCCGGCCACGGCTGCAATTTTCGTCGAGGTACGTGCGCAGGGTGGCCGCCAGGCGTCGAGTGGTTTCGTCCTCAGATACCAAGCGGCCCAACTCACGTCGCACAAAAGCACATGACTGTTCGAGGTCGACCGTCGCGATTGCGCGCAGGGAAATGTTGCCGTAGCGGGTGACGCCGCCGGCGGGCCGACCGGCCAGCACGGCGATTCGTTGCGCTTCGAGCGCCTCGAAGTGACTGACCCGAAATCCTCCGATACCCCGCGCGGGCTCACCGATTGCGACTCGGACGCCGGGCGCACTTGCCGTCCGAAACCGCAACTCGTCCAAGGTCTTCGACGGCACGTCGCTGTGCGAGCTGATCCACGCGGCGACCGACAGCATGCCGAGTGGATGAACGAGTGGATTCTGGTTACCGATCGTTGCAGCGATGTCGCGGATGGCGGATTCCAGGATGGCCTGGGTATTACGTCCTTCCTCGTGCGTGTCCAGCCAGGCGATAGCAGCGACATGCACGCGGCGGATATCGTGACGAAGTCGCTTGGTCGCGACGTCGGCATCGATGGATTGTCCGGCCAGGATGGTGCCAATCGTCTCGGCCTGGCTGGCGGCGGCGCTGCGTAGCCACCGATCGCGTTCGACGGTGTAAACCTCTTCGACCAAACAGAGCGCGGCATCGACGTAGGCGAACATCCACGCTGATGACAGCTCACTCGCGAGGTTCAACTCGACCGCATCGCTCGAGTGTGTACCCAAAATCGCGTTGAGGTGTCGAGACGTCGCGGCGTGAGCAAGCCGGTAGCTACGCATCAATGTGGTAAGCGGAATGCCGTGTTGCGCACCGTCCTGCGCGTAGGCGAGGGTCGGAAAAGCGAGGCGCGCCTTGTCGGCGGGGTCAGCGCCGGTGAGCAGCACCTCGGCGAAGTCGCGGATGCTGGCTTCGGTGCTCGCGCGGTTCACCTCGAGTGCTTCCGCGTTGCCTAGCAGGTCGGGGAGCCGCTCGAAAGTGTAGGTATTCACCGAAGCCGCGATCTCGGAAGCGCGCTCGGCTAGTTCGGCGGCCGCCGGTCGCAGCACCGCCAACCACACTTTCCGCTGATCGTCGCCGCGAGCGCCTACCCAGACCGGCTCCATCACGTCACGGTATCCCGCGCCCACCCGGCGGTGCGGAAATTCGACAACAGAAGTGGCAGACGTTGGCGCAAGCAGACAAGCGCACGACGGGCGCTGCGAAGGACGATCTTCGCATGCGACAACTCACCAGTCTCGATGCCCAGTTCCTGGCTCTCGAAAACGACCGCGTTCAAGGTCATGTCAGCGTGCTGGGGATATATGACCCGCAGACCGAATCGGGCCGGCCGCTGGATGCGACGCTCGTTCGCGATCTGATCAGCGAACGGCTGCATTTGCTGCCCACTTTCCGGTGGCGACTCGCGCAGGTGCCTTTCATGCTGGACTACCCCTACTGGGTCGACGATGGCACCTTCGACATCGAGTACCACGTCCGAGAGCTCGCGTTGCCTGCTCCGGGCGGTCACCGACAGCTCGCCGAGCAGGTCGCACGGATCATTGGTCGACAGCTAGACCGGGCGCGACCGCTGTGGGAGGTGTATGTCATCCATGGTCTCCAGGATGGCGGCGTCGCTCTACTGACGAAAATGCATCACGCGGCCGTTGACGGCGTCTCAGGCAACGAAGTGATGGGCATCCTCCTCGACCACGCCGCGACGGGCCGCGAGGTCGGACAACCTAAGGACGTCGCCGCAGAGAACTTCCCGTCTGAAGTAGAGATGCTCGGCCGCGGTTTGGTCGGGCTGTTACGCCAGCCGTTGCGGATATTGCGTGCCTGGCCCACCGCTTTACCGCATCTCGATGACGTGCCGACTGTTCGCCACCTGCCAGGTGTGAAGACAATCGCCCGCAGCAGCCGGCTGCTCAAACGAGCCGTGCCTGCTCGCAGTGACCGAACGATCCTGCAGGGCAACGACATCGCTGCTCCTCGGACCCGGTTCCAAGCGCGCGTGTCACCTCATCGGCGGGTCGCGTTCGGCTCGCTGTCGCTCGCCGAGGTCAAGACGATCAAGAACACGTTTGGCTGCACCGTCAACGACGTCGTCCTAGCAATCTGCGCGGCCGGGTTGCGCTCTTGGCTCGGTGAACGTGGCGAACTCCCCACGGAGCCACTTGCAGCGTTCATTCCGATGTCCGTTCGCACTCCTGAGGAGATGGGGACATTCGGCAATCGGGTCTCGGTGATGATCACCCAGCTACCGACCGACGTTGCAGATCCAATGGAACGCCTGCACCGCATCAACGAAGCAATGGAAGCCGCCAAGGAGCGCCACCGCGCGCTACCGGTGACGTTGCTGCAAGATGCCAACCATTTCATTCCGCCTGCTCTTCTTGCACAGGCAGCCCGTGCCACGTCCAGGTTGGCCGGCGTGCTCAAGCAACCGGCGAACGTGATGATCTCGAACGTCCCGGGGCCGTCGAACCCGACGTATCTTGGCGGCGCCCGGCAACGCGCACAGTTTCCGGTCTCCGGAGTCCTGGACGGCATCGGCCTCAACATCACTGTGATGAGCTATTTGGACTCGCTGGAGTTCGGGGTCGTTGTCGATCGCGGCCAGCTCGACGACCCATGGCCGATCCTTGACGCGCTTCGGGCCGGCCTGGACGAGCTTCGCGATCTGGCCGAGGCCCACGCATCGGCAACACCCATCAGCTCGAGCCGCCGCAAGACGCCCAGCCGTCGGAAGGTCAGCTCATGAGCGGAGATGCCAGCTGCGTCACCAGCACACATCGGCCTGAACCAAAACACCAGCAGCAGAAGGGAATAGCTATGAGCCGCTTCGACATCACCCAGACCAACCGAGCCGTCGAGCGATTGATCGAAACGACCGAGAACCCTCGGCACCGCTACATGCTGCACGCTTACAACCGCCACCGTTACCTGGAAATGGCCGGCCGATACGAAGAAATCTTTGCCCCCGACATGACGATCGAGAAACCGGTCTACCACTTCAACATGCTTGGCAAAAGCATCACCGTCGAGGGCACCGAGCAGGTCAAATCCCTCTACCGCGAATGGGCCGACACGGCGCAGTGCATCTTTTACTCTGATGACGAGAAGCTGGCCGTCAGCGACACCATGATCGTCTCGACTTCGCTGATCTATCAACAGACTCCGGGCAAGTTGTTGACTGCTGAAGGCGCGCCTGTCGACCCGAATGCCACATACCTGGTGAAGACCGCGGAGCACATGATTTGGCCATACGATGAGGGCCGGCTGGTCGGTGAAGACGTCTGGGAATACGACGAAGCGGCGAGGGAAATCATCCTGCTCGATCCGGCAGATGTCCTGACCGTCCAACAGTCCGCCCTGCTGCTCGACCCCCTCATCAAGCCGCTACCGGCCGACAATCCGTTCCTCGGGTGACACTTCGGAGCCAAATCGAAGGCCTAGAGTGACAAGACGCGGCCAGAGGAGGGAGATGCGATGTCCGAGGGTAAGGACATAATGCCTCCGAAGCTGCCTGGCGGCGAGACGTTACCCTTCGCGCCGACCCATTCGGCAAGCATCGCGGGGCGGACATTGCAGGAGTCGACGTACGCTCAGCGCGTCGTACCGCGGCGCCTGCACGAGGGCGCGCCGAACATTGTGATCGTGCTCATCGACGACGCGGGCCCGGGATTGCCGACGACATTCGGTGGCGAAGTCCGCACCGACACCATGGATCGGATCTGCGCTGAAGGGGTGTCCTACAACCGGTTCCATACAACCGCAATGTGCTCGCCGACGCGGGCCTCACTGCTGACCGGACGAAACCATCACGAGATCGGGAATGGTCAAATTGCCGAGTTGGCTAACGACTGGGACGGGTACTCAGGAAGGATACCGCGCAGCAGTGCGACGGTGGCCGAGGTGCTCAAGCAGTACGGTTATGCGACGTCCGCGTTCGGCAAGTGGCACAACACCCCTGCGGAAGAGACCACAGCGGCTGGCCCGTTCGAAAACTGGCCCACCGGAATAGGATTCGAGTACTTCTACGGATTCCTCGCCGGCGAAGCATCCCAGTACGAGCCGCACCTGGTGCGCAACACCACCGTAGTGGCACCTGCCAAGACGCCCGAGGACGGCTACCACCTGTCCGAGGATCTCGCCGATGACGCCATCGCCTGGCTGCGCAGACACAAGGCCTTCAATGCCGATAAACCGTTCTTCTTGTACTGGGCCAGCGGTTGCCTACACGGTCCACACCACATCATGAAAAAGTGGGCCGACAAGTACGCCGGCAAGTTCGACGACGGCTGGGACAACTACCGGCAACGTGTGTTCGACCGCGCAAAAGAGAAGGGCTGGATCCCGCGGGACTGCGAACTCACCACACGCGATGAATCGTTGGCATCGTGGGAAAGCATCCCCGATGATGAAAAGCCGTTTCAACGACGCCTGATGGAGGTGGCGGCCGGCTACGCCGAGCACGTCGACGTCCAAGTCGGCAGGATCGCCGACGAACTCGACGACCTCGGTTACACCGACAACACCTTGTTCTTCTACATCTGGGGTGACAACGGATCTTCCGGCGAGGGCCAGAACGGCACTATCGCAGAACTGTTGGCGCAGAACGGCATTCCCACCACAGTCCGTCAGCACATCGACGCCTTGGACGGGCTCGGCGGCCTGGATGTGCTGGGATCGCCACTAGTCGACAACCAGTACCACGCCGCGTGGGCATGGGCAGGCAGTACACCCTACAAAGGCATGAAGCTTCTCGCTTCCCACCTCGGCGGTACCCGTAACCCGATGGCGATCAAATGGCCGGCGAAGATCGAGCCCGACATCACGCCGCGGGATGTGTTCCTGCACTGCAACGACATCGTGCCGACAATCTATGACATCGTCGGGATACAGCCGCCGCTGGTCGTCAATGGCACCCCTCAGCTACCCATCGCAGGTGAAAGCTTCGTGCGCACGCTCACCGACCGGTTGGCGCCCGGTGGAAAGAAGACGCAGTACTTCGAGATCATGGGCAGTCGGGCGATCTATCACGACGGGTGGATGGCATCGGCCTTCGGCCCGCGCACGCCATGGCTGCAGGGACAGCCGGACGGTATTGAGACGTGGACGCCGGACAACGACACGTGGGAGCTCTACCACCTCGACGAAGACTGGTCGCAGGCAAGAGATCTCGCAGATACTTATCCCGAGAAGCTTCTGCAGATGCGAGAGATGTTCGCGATCGAGGCGGCGCGAAACTCGGTGTTGCCCGTCGGGGGCGGTCTTTGGGTGCCGGTCTACCATCCGGAGCTTCGTATCGCGCCACCGTATCGAAAATGGGAATTCTCCGGAGACACCATCCGCATGCCGGAGTTCTGCGCCCCCGCCCTGGGTAACAAGAACAATGTCGTCATGATCGACGCGGAACTGCCTGAAGACGCGAACGGAGTGCTGTATGCGCTCGGCGCTGCGGCCGGCGGACTCACCTGCTACCTCGACGACGGTTTTCTCTGCTACGAATACAACCTATTCATACTGCAACGCACCAAGATTCGGTCATCAGACAAATTGCCCTCCGGCAAGACCAGGATCATCGTGGAGACGCGCTACGCAGAGCAACGAGCGGCCGGACCGCTTGACATCACACTCCGCGTGGGTGACGAAGTCGTTGCCAGAGGCCAGGTACCGGTGAGCGCACCGCTGCTCTTCACCGCCAATGACTGCCTGGACATCGGGAAATGTCTGGGCTCACCGGTGTCCCTCGACTACCGCGACCGCGCTCCTTTCCCGTTCGATGGTGATATCCGCCGCGTCCACGTCGCCTACACGTGAGGCCTCGTCGCACCTCAGGCACCGCAGGCGCAGGAAAGTGTGAGGGCACAGACGAACGCGGGGCAGCGATAGTCTCGAATTACTTGCCGCACAGGGTAATCGACTTGCAGGTGTCACTGCGTCAGTACAGACGAACCCGCCGGGGGGTGTGCCTGGATCATGAGACGACGCAAGACTCGATGGGTTTCGCACTCTTGGCAGTCTTCGCCGCACCGGGCAATTTCGAATTAAGCGATAAGGGCTAGTCCAGATACAAGCTCGGCGGTGATAACAGCCAAAAATGAGGTCGCCCGGGGGTGCGGCCGCCCAGCTGCCTGAGCACCGAGTGCCGATGCTTTGGCGGACCAAAGAGGGCGGTCGTGCACTTGCTATTGGCGGCATCGCCGTCGGTATAGTGCCGCCGTTGGTGGTACTGACCAGCGCATGGCTCGTATCGACGGGGCGAGCAAGCATGCTGTAGTGAACGGCGCCGCCCGCGCGTAAGCAGCGCCAACGAATACTAAGCCTGAAACTGATAGCGATCTTTCGACCCTCGGGTAAAGCAGGTACGCACTGTCGTTGTGACCGAGGTCATTGCCTAGCGAAGATTTGCCCCAGTCGGCGCGCCGTTGTGGCCTCGGCTGAAATTCGAGGGGAGCCAACGCAATGAAAGACGTCATCTTTCCGATGGCCGATAGCTGGATGACATGAATGGCCTGACCAGCGTGGTCACCTCAGATGGCCGGCGAGTGTGCCTTCGGCTCCGAAGAGTTCTCGCTGCCAGTACCCGACGAGTTCGGTGGTGTCGATGTGGTCCGGATGGAAACCGGCCTTCTTGAACGGCCTCATCGCCGAGTAGAAGCCAGCCCACATGGGCGTGCGCAGCATCTGCACGGTCTCCCGCAGGATCCGGATCGGCTGGCGGCGCCCCGTCCGGTCGGTGGTGGCGATCGATATCCAGGATGCCAGCACCAGGATCGGGACTCCGCAGTTCTGCGCGAAGCGCATCCAGCGGATGCGCGTTGACTCGGGGACGCCGACGGCCCGGTAAACGTCGAACGCGACCGACTTGTGTTCCAACTCTTCCAGCGCGTGCCAGTTCAGCAGGTTGCGAATCTCGGGGTCGTACAACATCGCCTGGACTTCCGGACATTTGAGGACGTTCTCCGCCCAGGCGGCGGTGAAATGTTCTGCGGCCACCGTGAAACCGAGGAAGAAGTGGCGAAGCCGGGGCAATCGGTCCGGGCTGGGGTACTGCTTGTCCAGGAATTTTTCCATCCGCTCAGTGCTCTGCAGCAGGTATTCGAACCATGCGGTCGGGTACCCCATCGCTGAGAGTTGCTCATTTAGCTCGCGGTGGTGCAAGGCGTGAGTTTTCTCCTGCCCAATGAAGCCGGCTACCCGCTTGCGCAGGTCTGGGTCAGCGAGTTGATCCTTATAGCGGCGCACGGACCGGACGAAGATGTCCTCCCCGGGCGGAAAGATTGCCGACAGTATCGCGACCAGGTGACTGAACACCATGTTGCCGTCGGCAAAGTACTTCTCGGTTTCGAGCTCCGCGTCATGGGAGTCGAACCCGAAGTTCAGTCGTCTGACGGCCGGGAATGTCGTCGCCACATTCGTCATGTCGATAACGCTAGGTCCACCGCCCAGGCCGGCGGAATGCGCGGATCGGACGAGAATTTGATGTTTTCGGACAGCTGGTCATCTGGGTCTGCGAACCTGATGTTTGCTAGGCGGATTGCCGACCCACCGGATGAACGCGCGACTGAATGCGGCAGTCTCCGAATAGCCCAATTGCCGTGCGGTCTCTCCCACGGTGAGGCCTGATTCGAGCATGGCCACTGCAAGGGTCATCCGCACCTCGTCGGCCAATGCGCGGTAGCTGGTGTGTTCGGCAGCGAGACGGCGATGCAGCGTGCGCTCGGTGATGCACATGTCGTCGGCGATCACCGCCATCGACGGCAGCACGCCAGGATTCCGGACCAGCCGGGAGCGTACCTGTGCGGCAATTCCGCGACGCCGACGGCGCGCCTGTAAGAGCTCTTCGCACTGTTGGGCACACGCCTCAGCCGCAGCGGGGTCGGCCGCCGGCATAGGAAGCGCGAGTACTTCGAACGGGATGGTGATCGCGCTGCGTGCCGCCGACAGGTCGAGTTCTATTGTCATCGTGGGGAACTCGAGCCGTTCCTCAGGGAATTCAATACCGGGCAGCTCAACCTTGATCAGCGCATCGGAGTGAAGCTGGCCGATCAGCAGCGGGACCATGCTGGTCAGCGCGAACAGATCCCGTTGCAACATGAAGCTACGGACGTCGGCCGGCACAGCACTGTCATCGAACTCAAGCACAGCGCCTTCGGGGGTGTCGTGCCGGGTCAGCCGCAGAAACGTCGACGACAACGTTGCGTACCGGCAGCCTATGTTGACCGCGTCACCCACGGTCGGACTCGCCAGCAGCGCGTAGCCAAGCACACCGGTGTTGGCGAAGTTGTACTGCAAACCGACGTCACGTGCGAACTCGTGCGGATCCTTTACACGGCCCAGGATGTTACGCAGAATAGCCAGTTCCTGGCCTGCTTGGACCTCGGTCGCTTTGTCATCGATATCGGCCAGCGTGACGCCGGTACCCGCAAGGCAGTCTGCCGCATCGATCCCCTGCAACCGCGCAGCCTCTAGAAGATGCCGGCAGGTCGCCACCGGTCGGGGAATGTCCCAATCGGGCTGCGTTACATCGTCCATTGACACATGTCCGAATGTATTAGTTCCGGGTTGGCAGGCAGCGTCCTCTCTACGATCTGCCGATGGCAAGACTCGAGCGGTGTGGTGAAGTGTCGTTGCCTTCCGTCCCGGCCTGGACCCACACTCGAGTCTGGCTGAGTCGGGTGGCTGGGTGGTCCCTGCTCTGGAGTTGGCGCTGCCATATCCCGGCCGATCTCACCGGAGAACCCTGTTGGTAGGCGTGGCGGGAGCCAGGGGGCATGCGCAACCGGGGGCACCTGGACAGTCCACCGAGTCGACCCACCACACCTGCTGGGAACTCACCGGCGATGGCGTGGGCGGCACCAATAGGCAGTGACATTGACGATCTCGTTGCGCAACGGGATTGAAGTTTGTCGGGCCTGGGCGGCTGTCCGCTGTTCGGCTCGATCGGCACCGCCGACCGGGGGCGGGCCTGAAACCACGGAGTTGGACGCTTCATTGGTGGTCGGTATGCGCCCTCGCCTGCACGTCAATCCAGTGCCCCCAGTCGGACTCGAACCGACACTTGGCGGATTTTAAGTACTCCGGTCCGGGTTCTCACGACCTCGGGAAACAGTTCGCCGAAACGGGCAAATCGACTGCAAGACGGCGCTTCTGAGCGTTACCGGTACGGCTCCGGTACGGCCCCAATCCCCCGTAGATTCACCCTCGGTCGCCGCGTTCGCGCCGCGACGAGCTTTGCGCGGCGGTGTTAGCTCCGTTCGAACGCATCGCCGGAATGGCTGGTTCTCCCACTCGGTATGATCTGCCTCAGCCTGCCTCAGCTCACACAACGAAAGGCGCGGCGTTGGAGATTGCGTCAAAGACCAAGACAATTCAGCAATGCTTCCTTGATTGCCTCTATGAGGTACCAAACTTCCAACGACCCTATAGTTGGGTCGACGACCAGCTAGATGATTATTGGAACGATGTAGTCCTTGCCAAAGGCGACTTCTTCTTCGGGACGACTGTTACTTGGATAAGCGAGCAACGAGATTTATTCAACAACACATATTCTCTAATCGATGGACAACAACGCTTGACAACAAGCGCCGTGGCACTCTCGGTCATCCGAGACTTTTTTGAAGTGATCTACAAGAGCAATATATTCAGCAAAGATGAAGAGCTGAAGTCTACTTTGACGGAACAGAAAGCCACCACCCAGAAATATTTGATTGCCAAAGATGATGATTCTAAGGAATACGCCATCATCAAGCGGCCAGAGGCGCAATTTTGGGAGGTGGTTCAAAAACCGGGGTCCATTCCATCGGGTGCAAATTGGAGCACAAGTGCAAAACTTGTGGGCCAAGCTAGAGCCTTCTTTGAATCTAGAGTGGCCGCAGAAATTTCAGTCTGTAAGGATGCACAGTCGCAAATAAATCGCTTGAAAAGTCTGCGTAGCAATATACTTCAAGCCCGCGTCATCCAGGTTGAGCTAAGTTCTGAGGAAGACGCATTCCTAATCTTCGAGACGCTGAATACCCGAGGCGCTGATCTGCGGCTGGCGGACTTGGTGAAGAACATGTTGGTGCGCGGCCTGTCGCAAGATCCGGCAGACCGAGATGCCGTGGCAGCTCGCTGGCAGAGGGTCGTGGATGACGTTACCTCGTATGGAGATAACCCAGATTCGATTAACCGGTTCATCTGGCAATCTTGGAACTCGCGCAGAGATGCGGTGAAAGAGCCAGAACTATACAAAAAACTCAAAGGCATGGTTTCTAAAGGGAACTTGCAACATAAAGATTATCTTGATGAAGTCGAGACCGATTCGGCCATCTTTCGGCATTTGGAAGGATCTCAACTCGGCTTTCCTAAGAAAAAGGCCGGAAGCCGGCAAGCACTCGCCATACCGGAGGTTCAGGACTCCATCCGAGCCCTGCAGGTTTTCAATGTTTCGGTTGCAAATTCGGCGGTGATTGCGTTAATCCGAAAGTATAATGAAACTCTGCTCATAAGCGAAAAGCAACTCAAACGATCGATGGCAGCCATCGAAAATTTCCACTTTCAATTCACTGCAATGGCGAATAGTGGCTCGACCGGCGGCACACGCGGCCGATATAACCGGTTCTCTGTGATACTCGCGGACGCAGGAACTAAGCAGGGCGTATCCCTCGCAATCGATGACTTCATCGCGCGCCTTCAGGGGAGCTTGCCAGCTCGTTCGCTAGTGCAGACCGCGTTCTTGAAATTGGCCTACGCTCCGCAGTTGACACTCACGGCCGCTCAGCGAGCCCGTGGATCTACCAGCCTCATCCGATACGTGTTGATCACGACTGCAAAACGCCTCGGCAATCTCCCACCGGCACAAGATAGTTCCAGCTGGACCATCGAGCACATCGTGCCCCAGAGCGCCGCAAGTGACTCGTTCGACGATCCCGTGTACTCGATCGGCAATCTCGCTCTTTTAAGCCAAATCACGAATTCGGGCTCTGGTAACGCACCGTTCGCCGCAAAAATGCCACACCTCGCGAGTTCAGGGTTCCCAAGGGACCCAGTGCTGACCGATTGGCTGCAGCGTGACGCAACTTTCCAGCCGTCGAACGAAGACATAGCGGAGCGATCCCAGGCACTTGCAGAACTCGCTCTTGACTCGATTTGGACGGTTGCGTAAGCGTATGCCAAATCTCGGATCAGCTCGTCAGAAGCCGCATGCGCACGATGTTGTTAAAATTGGAATCCGGTGCAGGCAGCGTGTTAACCGGCCCGCCGTCCAGTTCGGGGATGTAGTCGCCGTAGGTGTCGAGTGTCAGCGTGTATGTGCTGTGCCCAAGCCATTTTGCTACTTGCATGAAGTGGACACCCGCCGACAGCTGCAGGACGGCGAATGTATGGCGGAGATCGTGGAGACGCACGCCTCGGGTCGCAGAGGCAGTCGCCGTCGCGGGGCGGCTCGCTGGTAGCCCTACGGCCTCTAGGGCGGGCTTAACGATGGTGTCGTAGAACGTCCCCATCGCTAGCGGCTGCGACCAGTCCAGCTGCACCGCGTACCGCTTGCCTTTCGCGCGGTAACCGCCGCCATTGTTGCGTGAGGGCCACAGCGGTGCTGTTGGCTCATTCGCGCGCGGGTGGTCGCCCGAAAGGTAGTTGGCCATCCGCTCCGCAAGCCAGGGCGGTAGGGGGACCGTACGGCGGGACCTCTTGCTCTTGAGCGTGCCAGTAACCCACTGGCCGTTCTTGCGATTCTTGGTACGGCGCACGTTCACCGCGCACCGCGGCCCCGGCTCGAATACAAGGTCACCGACCTCCAAGCCGCTGACCTCAGCAGCGCGCAGCCCGGTGTAGGCCATGAACTCAACCATGAGCGCGTACGCCGGGTAGGCGGGCAGCCCGGTCACATCGCCACGAATCGCCGACGACAGCCGGCCAACCTGCTCTGCGGTCAGCGGGTGGTGCTCGAACTGGGCGTGGTCGCCGGTCGCGCGGCTCGCTGAGAAGTCAACGCGATCCGTCGGGTTCGCAGCTATCGCGCCGTGGTGAACGGCATACCGCAGCACCCGCCGCAGAACGTCCCAAACGTGCTTCACGGTGCCCGGCGTCAGTGGCTTGCGATCACCCTGGCGCGACGCCTGCCGAACCAAGGCGGTCAGCAGAACCTCGCAGCGGGCTGGGCTAATTGCCGCGACGGCGGTACCGCCAAGGTCGTCAAGCACATAACAACACAGGAGCCGGTCGTACTCATCCACCGTGCGCTGCTTGAGCTTTCCCTGTGCCACCTTCAACGCCTGCGCGTCGAGCCAGGCCCGCGCGTAGAACCCAAACGGTAGCTCCCCCGCCTTGCGCTGCTCGGCTAGCGCGCTGGTGCCGGTCGCGTGGCGGGCGGCGTTCAGCTCGTCGCGGCGAGCCTCGGCGACTTCACGCGTCGGGTATGTTTCGCGCCGCGCACGCAACTGCCCCGTAGGCAGGCCGAAGTCATCGCGCACCGGCTCCCGCCAGACGACCGCATATGTCTTGATTGGCTTACCGTTGCGCTTCTGCTTGGTCTCATGGGCTCGTACATAGGCCATGTGGACGTCGCTCCTTGCTAACTTCTGATGGAAAATTTGTACACGCTACGCGGAGAGGGCAACCCAATGAAATGCCCCTATACCCCTGTCTCGGCGTAGCGCGTCTCACGAGGCCGCCTCCAAATCAATTGAAGCCGTTGCACTTTGATAGATGCGTCGAACAGTGGACACCTGCCATGTAGGCCGGCCAGCGGGACTGAGGATCGCCTCGGCCTCCAAGGCGCGTGCGATGCGGCCGAAGCTCAGACCGGCATTGCGGTCGAGTACGATGCGCCGCACGACGCCAGCGGTCGCGAGCCGTGGTCGACCGATGCGCTCGCCGCGCGCCTTCTTGGCGGCGAGCCCTGCCTTCGTGCGCTCGCTGATGAGTTCGCGCTCGTACTCGGCGAAGTTGACCACCGTCCGCGCCATCATGCGACCTGCTGCGGTCGACAGATCCAGGTTGATGTCGAGCACGACCAGCGACCAGCCCTGCGCTTGCGCTGCGTCAATTATGTTGGCGGCATGGACGATTGACCGCGCCAGGCGGTCGAGCTTCGCCACGATCAGTCCGTCGCCCTGGCCTGAGGCGAGCAGCTGCAACGCCTCCTGAAGGTTGGCGTTGATGCACTTGCCGCTGGCCCCCTCATCGGCGTGGTGCTCGACTGTCCAGCCGCGCCGCGCCGCCTCGGCGTCGATGGCCGACCGCTGCGCTTCCAGCCCGTTGCGGCTGTCGGCCTGCTCGTCGGTTGAGCAGCGCGAGTAGCCGAAGAACAGCTTCGTTTCCATGTCGTCTCTCCTAGCTTGAGGCGCAACCGGTCGGTTCCGCCTTTCGCCTCAAATTCTACGCCAACAGCAAACTCCTATCTGCAGTTGAACTGGTCTTTTACTTCTGTCAGCGACTGCGTTTCCGCGCTTGTCGGCGGGCCTCGGCGGCGTCCTCCAACGTCATCAGCCCGCCGCTCGCAGGCGGCATCTCGCCGCCGGGTACGTCGCCCGTCTCGGCGTCCCGCATCTCGTTCCCGGTCCGCTCGGGGTCGCGCGCGGGGTCGCTCTCGTCGGCGGGCTCGACGACCTCGGCGTCGATTACGTACGCGCCGTTTCGAGCGAGGTGCTCCGCGCGAGATATCGTTGCCACGCCAGCGATGTTGCCCATGAGCTGTTCCCAAGGTCTGAGCTCCACGGACACCTCGGATTTCGCGCCGAGACCCGCGCGGTCCAAGGCGTCGCGAATCGCGTTCAGCTTCACCGCTTCTGACTCAGCACCGGTCGCCATGCCGAGCAGCTCGCGGGCCATACGGTCGGCGGCAAGCTCAAGACGTTCCTTGGCCTTCCGTTTCACGTGACCGGCCGCGCCGCCGTGAAACCGACACACGGTCCCGCCACGGATGGCCGCCTTCAGACACTGATCACCCGTTCTAGAACTGTGTGCGACGCAACGGTTTTCGTTGTCGTGATCCGCCCACCAGCCCTCCGAGTAGACTTCTGCGCTGCCCATTACTTGCTCCTGTTCTTGCCGATTTGATGGTTTTCGCGATGGTTCCGGGTGTGAAATGCGTCGATCAGCAACCAGCCGTCCTGAAGCACAAACCCGATGCCGTCGTCGCCGCGTTTCCGAATCCACTCGTTGATTTGTTCAGCGGACGGCGGTGCCGTGTTGTTTCTTCCGGTGAAACCGGTTGGCGGTGGACCTTTTTGACATTGTGGTAACGGGATGGGCGCCGGGTAGCCTGCTCGCAAATATAGGGGCGCCAAGTCACGATAGGTGATTTGTGGCGGCAGCTTCACCGCGGCGCATCCTCAGGCAGCCGGTAGACGCCTGTTTGGCGTCGCGATTCGACCCAGCGCCGCAGATCGTTGATGCTGAAGTAATTACCGTTGCCGAATCGACTTGGCTCGAGCTCACGCCTCAGGACTGCATATTTGATCGTGCGACGGGTTACGGGGTATCCCCACTCACGCAACTTCTGAAATGCCGCCTCCTGGTTCAGGTTTGCGACATCGTCAGGGTTCGGGTCCACGCTGCTATTCCTTCCCAAATGAAAAATCCTGGCCTACACGCCAAATGTCATTGACGCGCGCCAGGTTTCATGGGTGTTCAGCGCAGTCCCGCAGGTCCACAGCCTGCCGCCAAGCTCTCCCTTGGCAGCTTCTGCGTTGCCTTCGATCAATCAGTTGTCATCCCGACCTCTCGCGAGGCCGGTACCTATAGGTTACCCGAACCGCCGCCGACGCGCCGAGTACGGCGATTCGAAAGCGGCAGGGGCAGAACGGGTCACGCCGCTTCCAGACCTAGCTGGCGGGGCTATATGCCTGGATATCCAGAAGCGTCTTTCGCTCGATTCCAAAAAGCGCCGCTCGTATACGCTGACCGATCTCTGCATCGCTCAAAGAGTCGTCAACAACGATCTGGAACCGAGTCATGCCCAGCGTCATGCGTTGGTTGTCAGAGTAAGCCCACGGTGGATCCAATTCGAACCCGTCGGCGAGCGTCGCCAAACAAATGCTTCCGTCCTTCAAGACGTAGGCGGTCCTAGGTTCAATCATCATTGCAGTTCCTTTCAATATCGTTGTTAACGCCAAAAAACAAAAAGAGCGCACTTCGAAGACATGTCCTCTTGTCTTCGAGGATCCACGCCTTCGACGTACGCTCTTGGGCCAGCCGCGGCTAGCCGTGAAGGGCACTTCGACCTTTGGTTATGAGCCGAACATCTACCCCGCCGTCGTGCGGGTTCGACCCTGGCAGTCTACAGGAGAACTGCGCCCGCCCCCACCTTCACGCCGGGCTGCCGCGACGGACCCGCCCGATCCCTCTCGTCGCGCGCCGCATCACGTCTCCGTCGCGATGAGCGGCCCGGACGGCGGTCTCCTAAAGCGTCGGACGGACCGGCGAGCCGGGGTCGATCCGAGCACCGGTTGGCAGCTGTGCTTGGGCAGCGATTACACCCAGCTTGAAGTTGGTCTCGGCGGTCTGCTTTGACCAGGAATCACAGGCGTTGCAGATGCTGAAAATTACGATGAACTGGCCCTGCTCAAGCGGCAGGTATACAGCACGTCCACGGCACCCACCGGGTGCAAGTCGCACGTCACAGCCGCACCGCCCAACAGCGTCGGGTAGCGGAACGCGGGTCGTTATCATGTACGAAAAGCGTTCCATCGCATCGGCATAGACATAGAGGTCTGGGATGCAGGGGTAGTAAAGGAACGTGTCGCCGTCCGCCGCAGCCGCGATTCGGTCACGAAACCGTTGGCGCATATTGCGCGTGGTTCGGTTCGCGAGTTCCCACATAGCGGGATTCCAATTGGGGTCGAAACGCCATGCGGTGGGGCTTGTCTCGCGGGTTACCAACGCTCTGGTGCGTTCGACTACCTGGATTGCTTGCACATGCGGGTTGTCGGCCTGCGGCGGCAGATCCATACCGTACTTCGTTCTCAGGTCGTATTCGTTGGTGCTCATTGTGTCGCGTTGCCTTTCTGTTGGTTGTAGCGGGCCGCCCCGGCCGTGCGGCTAGGGCGGGTGACGATGAATCGCCACAGATCTTCGGTGCTGTACATTCGCCGTCCGCCGATAATCCGACAGATCAGTTCGTTGCGGTCCGTAACTGACTTCAGCCAGCGTTCGGTGATATCGACCCCGAGTTGTCGATACCACTCGACGGCCTGCGCAAGGTTCTTGTCTGGCACATGCGACAAGCTCAACCATTCCGGTGGCGGCACGACACGCACCACGGATTGTGCTCTAGCCATTACCTTTTAGCCTTTCGCCGATAGCTCGATTCTACCCGCCCTAGGCCGTTATACGCTCGTCCTATTCCGTCTCTTAGTAGTCTAATACCGTTGCAGATAAACGTTATTCGGCCGCGCCGGGCGGATTCGCGGTACGCTCGCCGTAATAGCGTTTTCGATAAGGCAGCGAGAGACGAAATGGCAAATACAAAGGGCTTCAGCACTTCCGGCGATGTGCTCGTGAATGAGACAGCGGATGGCGTTGACCTGAACAAGATCTGGGATGAAATCGGCACCGCTCTGGCGCTCTACAACCAGCACAGATCGGCGGTGGTTCGCCTCCTGAGTTACCCCACAACCGCCGTGGCAGACATCATCCCTCAAAGCATGGCCGGCGAATCTTTCGAATTGGCGACCGAATTCGGCGTGCCGACCTCCTTACGCGAGCCCGCCGATTATCTCCACCTCGGCTACAACTTCCGTGACTACGACAAGAGCTTGCGGGCCACCTGGAGGTGGCTGAGAGCTGCTACCGCCGAGCAGGTCACCGCGCAAGTCACACGCATCTTTGAAGCAGACAACCGGCTCGTAACCGGCACGATCCTGCGCCGGTTGCTCGACCCCGCACAATCTTTCAATGAATGGCAGCACAAGTGCTACGGATTGTGGAGCGCTGACGGTATGGTCCCGCCCGAACACCTCGGACAGACATTCAATGGCAACCACACCCACTACCTCACCAGCGGCTCGACGACCATCGACTCCGCGGACATCGAAGACATGATCCACCACGTCACCGAACACGGCTACGGCAGATTCGGCAGCCAAGGCGGCCGACTCATCATCCTCTCCCACCCCAACCAGGTCGAAGACATGACCTTCTGGCGGGCAGGCGTGGACTATGGCGGAGCATCGACGCCTAAGTGGGATTTTGTGCCGTCTCAGGCCGCTCCGGCGTACTTCTCCACTGAGCATCTCGTCGGCGCGGTTCCGCCCGCCGACTTTAACGGCCTCCAAGTTCTAGGCAGCTACGGCGACGCCTGGCTCATCGAATCCCACTACGTGCCGGCCGGTTACGTCATCGTGGCTGCGACAGGCGGGCTCGATTCAGACATGAATCCAGTCGGCTTCCGGCAGCACGTCAACCCCGCATACCAAGGGCTGCGTCATATTCCGGGTCGCGGACCGTACCCGCTCCAAGACAGCTTCTACGCGCGCGGGTTCGGCGTCGGCGTTCGACATCGAAGCGCCGCCGTCGTTATGCAGATAACCACCAACGGCAGCTACACGCCGCCGACGATCAAGACGTAGGCGAACATGACAACTGCATCATTTCGCCAGCGCCTGGGCTTCTGGAAAGACAGGACACCCGACGACCCGTCCGAGTTTTCCTGGGGACCTGGACTCGTGCCGCCCGGCAAGGACAACGCGCCGCCGAGCCAGGGCGGTAGGTACCGAGCGACGTGCCCACCGGTGGATTTCACTCGTAGCCACGACCTCAGCGTGCAAGTTAGGCAGACTAGACCGACGGCAGGTGACCCGCCGCGCGGCTACCCCGGCGAGCATATCGGCTAGAGACAGTCAGGGTCGGCACGGTCATCGGCGGCGTTACTGTCTTAGGCCGATTTTGCTTAGGAAATGCGATATGTGTACGCAATTGGTTCGAGCCGTGATAAATCGAGCTCCCACGGCATGACTAATTCCAGCTCGCCACAAGTCGCAGATGGCGGATCAGTGCTGCGGTCGAGAACGATGTTCCTTACCAGGGCGAACGCATTGTTGGGGTGTTCCGCAAGATGGAGCTTGACTTCGTTCCGCGTCAGGACGACAGCTTCGCCCGCCGTAGTAGTACCCTTCACTTCGATCTTGACGATCTCGTCACCCTTCATTGCGTGCACATCGTAAGACTGTGTGGCGCCAACGTCTTCGGTTGTGTATCCCAGTGCATTCTCGAAGTGCTCCCGAGTCAGCTGAACTGCGCGCAGCTCAATGGCCTTGATCTCTGCTGCGGTGAAACGCTGACCGCCGAACTTCCGTCTCGGATGGCTTACGGTCTCGACGGCAGCGAACGTCTCAAGGACCTCCGGAGAACTTGGCGAACTCGTACCCGGCTGCGACACAGACAATCCCAGCCGATCCAGTAGGGGCGTCACCGCAAGTTGTGCTCCCCCTGAACGTATCCTCCGCGCGAGAATTTGTATCGCGGCGGTAGCGAACGCATCATCCTCCGCCGACCGCCAGTGCACCTGCTCGGATAGACCCCCGAGAAGGTTCAGTCTCCTGACATCGGAGTCACTAATGGCTCCCGGCCCAGGCTTAGGACACTCCCACACGGGCGAGTTGCCCAGGGCAGCCCAGGGCATCGCGGGGTCAGGCGCGGTCGTCGCAATAGCGAACGGCGCAAGCAGCAGCGCGAGTTCATCGCGAACGTCGTTAAAGGGTTTAAGGCGTTGTTCATGCCTCCGTGCTCGTGCGATTGCCCAGAGGAGTACGACGTATTGGTACGGCGCAGGCTTACCGTGAGTCTGGTCAATCCGCAGCTGCGTGAGGGGAAACAGCAGTTCGCCCCGGTCGATGAAAAATCCGAGATCCTCAAGGATTGTCACGGCACCGCCCGGCCCCGTGCCTCCGAACGGTCGCTCAGTCGTCCAGTAATCATTGGTCGCAAAGCCGTGGGCGACGCCCGCGATCGCCTTGGAGTCGTAGAACTTGCCGTCATAGACAAGCCGAAATTTCGATGACTTGCCAAAGTTGTACCGTTTCAGGAACTCGGCCTGCCCAAGTTTGTCGTACTCGGCGATGGCCGCGAGAACATCGCTTTCTTCAATGTCGCTAGGTGCCACTCTCAGAATGCCTTCGGCTCAAGTGAGGCAAAAAAGTCCGTTTCTATCCTCACGTCCTCCACGACACGCTCCGTCGTCACGACACCGATGGCATTGTCCTTCAACAAGTCGCACAGCCGGTCACCATCTATGAGGTCAACGTGAGGAGCACCATCACGCTTCGCCTCCGCTCGGGCATCGCTAGTGAAGTTGCCTGTGGTTATCAACAGGCCTTTGTCGCCCCTCCCCGCCATCGCGCCTCGGAAGTCTCTGACAGCTCCCGACCCAACACTGCCTTTGTATCGCTTGCATTGAAAAAAGACCGGAAACGTCAGCAAGTTCATCTGGTAGACGCCGAGACCGTCAATGCCGCCGTCGCCCGATCGACCAGTGACTTTCGCGCTCGTAAAGCCGGATTCTCGCAACAGACGCTGGGCAAGCCGTTCGAAAGCGACCGGCGAAAGGGCGAGGAGCGTTCTCAGCAATTCGTCCTTCCACTTCTCCTCAGCTTCAGCCTCGACCTTGTCAAGCTCACTACCGACGTCGGATCCGTCGTCTCCAATCCGCTTCTGACCCCTCTTGCTCGCCTGCTTGCGGTCCGCTGCGAACTCGGCGCGCAACGGCTCGATGCTCTGTCGGCTTGCATTCTGCCCCTCCGGCGTGACCGACCAGACGCCACGCGTGCTGTTGGTCAGGAGGCCCATCCCCTTCAGATAGGTCCGCGCCCACGCCAATCTGTTCTGGACTAGAGCTTGCCGCCCGCCGCTCAATAAGACGCTCTGCTGCTCGGGCGTGAGCTGCTCTCTCTCTATAACAGCGGCGTCCAACTCAGCAATCGAGGCGGAACCACCGAGCGCAATCGCGGCTTGGAGCGTCGGCCATAGCAGGTCGGAATACGCAGGAACGGCGACAGTCATACGACAAGCGTCTCAATACCCTGCCGATGTTAGCTACACCCGGTCGGCTTGTGCCGAGGTTCCGCCACGCGCCGCGACGATGCCGCGACGAGGCGGGCCGCTAGCGGGTCAGTTCACCCCTATAACCCGTTCACCAGCTGTTATCGGTGCCCCCAGTCGGACTCGAACCGACACTGTGCGGATTTTAAGTCCGCTGCCTCTGCCAATTGGGCTATGGGGGCCAGCGGCGTCTGAATCTAGCCTGTGCCCGGCGGGTCGTGGAACGGTGATGCGCCTACGACGCTAGCGTGCGCGGTTGCCGCCGGATGTGTAGGATCGCGCGCCGCGCACAGATGGGGTGCGCTCGCGCCGGGGGTCAGATGACATGGCCGTATCGCGCGCCAAGAGCTTGTTAAAACTGCCCGCTCGACCGTTAAGACGCCGTAAACGTCGGTCATCCTGCGGCTTTCCGCCGCGACTGTGGAGCCATGGCTGGTTAGCGTTACGACAACGCACAGAGGCCGTTAAGCAAACACACAGGGCCGACCCGGGGAGGGGTCGGCACCTTCCAGTGAAGGAGCAATAAATGTCATTTTTGACAGCAGTGCCGCAAGAACTGGCCGCTGCGGCAGCGCAGCTGGGAGCTATCGGCAGCGCGCTGGCGGCAGAGAATGCCGGTGCTGCAGCTCCGACGACCGCCATCGCGCCGGCCGCGGCAGACCAGGTCTCGATCATCCAGTCGGGCATCTTCACCGCCTACGGGGCGCTGTATCAGCAGCTTGCCGCCGAGGCTCAGGCGATCCAAGAGCAGTTTGTGCAGACCCTCGGACTGAGCAGTGGTACTTACGAGGCGTCGGAGTCGGCGAACGCGGCCGCGGCAACCTTGGCCGATGGTGCGTCGGCGGCAGCCACGGCGCCCGGCGCAGCTTCTCCGGTCACCGACTTCCTCACCCAGGTGGAGATACTCCTCGGCGGCCCCCTCTACAGCTCCGGCGGACAGCCTTTCAGCCTGTCGGGCAACATGGCCAACATCGGCAGCTACGAAATCGGCAACTTTGCTTCGGCCTCCTCGAACATGCTCGGTCTGACCAGCGGTGGCTTGATGCCAGAGGGTTACGGCGTTCCCGAAGAACTTGCCACGGCGGCTGAGGCTGCGACCGCAGCCGAAGGCGCGTCGGCGGTCAGCGCGGTCGGCGCCACGGGCGGCGGACCCGTCGCAGCGGCGCTGGGCACGTCGACCCTGATCGGCTCGATGTCCGCGCCGCCGAGCTGGGCCACGGGGGCCACCCTGGTCTCCAGTACCGCTCCTAGTGCGCTATCCGGCACCGGCTGGACCGCTGCGGCGCCGGCCGCGGCGACCGGCGGGTTCTATCCCGGCATGCCCGGGGTGGCGTCGGCCGCACGCAACAGCGCCGGGTTCGGTGCGCCCCGCTACGGCGTCAAGCCCATCGTCATGCCGAAGGCGGCGACCGTCTAGCCCCGTCCAAGCCGCCCAGCCACCGCAAGCCAATCAAGCCAACCCGAAGCCAAAGGAACTAAGAGAAATGTCTTTTGCCGCTTTCCCGCCCGAGATCAACTCCGGACTCATGTACACGGGTGCGGGCGCCGGGCCGTTGATGGCCGCCGCGACTGCGTGGAACAACCTGGCCGCCGAACTGAGCACCACCGCGGCCCAGTACGAGTCGATCATCACCTCGCTGACCACCGAACAATGGACCGGTGCGGGTTCGGCCGCCGCGGCAGCCGCTGCCCAGCCTTACGTCGCGTGGCTGAGCAGCACCGCGGCAGCGGCCGAGCAAGCCGGCATCCAAGCTTCGGCCTCGGCCGCGGCATACGAGGCGGCATTCACGGCAACCGTTCCGCCGCCGGTGATCGCCGCGAATCGCGCGTTGCTCGCAGCGCTGGTAGCGACCAATTTCCTGGGTATCAACACTCCCGCGATCATGGCGACCGAGGCCCAGTACGCCGAGATGTGGGTTCAAGACGTCATCGCAATGACCACTTATCAGGCCGCGGCAACAACCGCCGCTGTTCTTGATCCACTGACGCCGGCCACACAGACCACGAACCCGGGTGGCGCGGGCGCCCAAGCTGCCGCTGTATCCGCTGCTCAGGCGGTTGGACCCGCAGCGTCTTTGGGTGACATCGTCACCGGTCTGCAATCGGAGCTGGGCAATCTGAGCCTGGGCACCTCGTCCATCGGTACCGGCTTGTTCAACGCCTTGCCGGTTCCGGTGCAAGAATTACTGACCGCTGTCGATGGGTTCCTCGGCACGCCGCTGATCTTCAACGGCATCCAGCAGGTCGGTGTCACGGCATCCTGGTTCATGTTCGCCGCCATCCCCAATGGCATCTTCGCCGCGCACACCATCGATGCCAACATCGCCGCGGCCGCGGAGGCCGCTGCCGCCGGTCCGGCTGCGGCCGCGGCGGGTGCCGCCGCAGGCCTTGCCGGCGAGGTCGAATCGGTGGGTGCGGCTGCCGCTCTGGGCGAGGCGGGCCTGGTCGGCAGCCTGTCGGTGCCGTCCAGCTGGGCCAGCGCCGCCCCGGCGGCGGAAGCGGCGGCTGGAACGGCGTTGGCGGGCAGCGGCTGGACCGTTCCCGGCGAAGGTGCGGCGCCGGGCGTCATGGCCGGCATGCCGGGTATGGCTTCCGCCGCGAAGGGGGCCGGCGCCTACGCCGGGCCTCGGTACGGGTTCAAGCCGACCGTCATGCCCAAGCAGGTCGTCGTCTAACAAGGACACGTACCGCCTAAACCGGTTGGATTTCAGCTGGGTCTCACACCGCTGCGACACGGGGCATTGTTGTTTGCCAGCTGTCGCTCGATGAACGGGATCTGACCGCCCCAACCGTGCGGTCACGGCGGCGGTCGGGCACCCCGGGCAAATGCGGTATCGCCGGCGATGGAGTGGGTGCGATGAATATACGGCTCCGTTAATTACGTTGTGGCGCGACGGTAATGGTGTCGCGGAGCCCTCGTTCGGCGATTCTGCTCGGCTAGCGGGCCAGCAAACCCGGCCCGAATTCGCCCGTCGGTTCGATCGTTTCGCTCGGCACGGTTCAACACGACGAAAATCGTTGCTCGTCAACCGTGTCCGCCGCCGCGAGACATGTCGCGTATTACCGCGCTCTGCCACCGCGCCATATCCAGCGCATGCCTCAAGCGATCCGGCAGCGAAACGCAGGTGCGAGTAGATTTGAGAAGTCTATGAACACAGTGACAACCATATGTGTGGTTGAAAGAATCCTCGAATATGACGGCAATGCAGGGATACGCGCGCAGCCAACGTCCGCGTCAGGCAATTCTGGGGCAACTCCCCCGGATCAACCGGGCCGATGGTTCCCCGATCCGAGTGTTGCTGGTCGACGACGAGCCCGCCCTGACCAATCTGGTCAAGATGGCGCTGCACTACGAGGGCTGGGATGTCGAGACCGCCCACAACGGGCGCGAGGCCATAGCCAAGTTCGAGCAGATCAACCCCGACGTGCTCGTCCTGGACATCATGCTGCCCGACGTCGACGGACTACAGATTCTGCAGCGAGTCCGGGAATCCGAGACCTACACACCCACCCTGTTCCTCACCGCCCGCGATTCGGTGATGGACCGGGTTACCGGCCTGACCGCCGGCGCCGACGACTACATGACCAAACCGTTCAGTCTCGAGGAACTGGTCGCCCGGCTGCGCGGGTTGCTGCGCCGGTCCAGCCATCTCGCTCCGCCCGCGGACGAATCCCTCAAGGTCGGCGACCTCAAGCTCGACGCCGCCAGTCGCGAGGTCAGCCGTGGTGGCACTCCGATATCGCTGTCATCGACCGAGTTCGAGCTGTTGCGGTTCTTGATGCGCAATCCGCGCCGGGCGCTGAGCCGCACCGAGATCCTCGACCGGGTGTGGAACTACGATTTCGCCGGCCGAACCAGCATCGTCGATCTCTACATTTCCTATCTCAGGAAGAAGATCGACGCCGACCGAGAGCCGATGATCCATACTGTCCGCGGGATTGGATACATGCTCCGACCACCGGAATGAGTTCTTGAATGTCGGGGGATCGCAACATTCCCCGCTGGTTCCCCCGTTCGCTCCGTAAGCAACTGATGTTGGGCGTATTGACGGTGGTGACGCTCGTCCTGGTGGCGGTGGGCGCCGTCTCTGTGCTGAGCCTGCGCGGCTATGTCACGGCGATGAACGACGCCGAAGTCACCGAATCCATGCACGCGTTCAGTCACTCCTACGCCAGGTACCGCAACGGGGAGCACACCTCGGTGCACACCGGGATTCCGCCGATCTCCCAGGCACTGCTGGAGTTCACCGGACAAACTCCGGGCAATCTCATCGCGGTCCTCCGTGACGGCAAAGTGGTGGCCTCGGCCGTCTTCTCCGAAGACGAACCTCGCGCCGCGCCTCCGGACGTCGTGCGCACCATCGAGGCGCAGGCATGGTCCGACGGTGGGTCCCGTATCGAAAACCTGGGCACCCTCGGCCCCCATCAGGTGGAAAGCCGGACCGTCGGATCCGACCGCCTCGTCGTCGGAGTTTCGCTCAGCATCGCCGACCACATCATCTCCCGCAAACAACTCACCACCGTCGTGCTGGTGGCTACCGCCCTGGTGATCACGGCCGTCCTGACGGCATGGGTGGTGGGTTATGCGCTGCGTCCGTTGAGCCGGGTTGCCGCGACCGCGGCGGAGGTCGCGGCGATGCCGCTGGCGGGCGACGACCATCAGATCAGTGTCCGTGTCCGGCCCGAGGACACCGACCCCGATAACGAGGTCGGGATCGTCGGACACACATTGAACCGCCTGCTCGATAACGTCGACAGCGCGTTGGCGCACCGGGTCGAATCCGACTTGAGGATGCGCCAATTCATCACCGATGCCAGCCACGAGTTGCGCACGCCGCTGGCGGCCATCCAGGGTTATGCCGAACTGACCCGCCAGGACAGCTCGGACCTGCCGCCGACCACCGAATATGCCCTTGCGCGCATCGAGTCGGAGGGCCGTCGGATGGCTTCGTTGGTCGACGAACTCCTGTTGCTTTCCCGTTTGGGTGAAGGCGAGGATCTGCAGACTGAGGACCTCGAGCTCACCGATCTGGTGGCCAACGCGGTGAACGACGCCGCGGTGGCCGCGCCGACGCACCGTTGGGTCAAGGAACTGCCGGACGAGCCGGTGTGGGTAAACGGTGACCACGCCCGGCTGCACCAACTGCTCAGCAATCTGCTCACCAACGCCTGTGTGCACACTCCGCCGGGCGTCACCGTGACCACGGGCATCACCTGCCATCGCGACGGCGCGCAGGCACCGTATGTGGAGTTGACGGTCGCCGACGACGGACCCGACATCGAACCCGACGTGCTGCCCCACCTTTTCGAGCGGTTCGTACGCGCCGACAAAGCGCGCTCCAATGGATCCGGACACGGCCTGGGCCTGGCCATCGTCAGCTCGATCGTCAAAGCTCACAACGGTTCGGTCGCTGCCGAATCAGCCAACGGCCTCACGGTCTTTCGTGTGCATCTGCCGATGATCGAGGCACCTGTCGAGGCCGGCTGACTGCCCACTGACGAGCGCACTCGTCGGGGCGTAAAAGTCACGGCGGAGGCTGTAAAGAAACCGTCAAGGCAGCGGCCACTCCACTCCGGTCACGCCTAGCCTTCGATCTGGCCCTCATCCGGGGGCCCGCGACGGCTTTGGGAGTGGGAGCATCTGCAATGGTTTCCGTGCTGGCCTACCTGATGCTGACGGTGGTGGTATTCGCCGCACTCAGCGCGCTGCTGAAGCTGAAAATATGAGCGCCGCCAACGGCATTGGTCTGGTACTGGCCATCCTCGTCGCGCTATTGCTGATCGCGGCGCTGCTGAACCCGGAGAAGTTCTGATGGGTGAAACCGCTGCGGCCATGATCTTTCTCGCCGTGTTGGTTGCCGCCCTGGCCGCTGCGCATATTCCACTGGGCGACTACATGTACCGGGTCTACACAGCCGAAAAGGACTCGCGCGCTGAGCGCTTGGTCTATCGGCTGGTCGGTGCCGATCCGAAGGCGGAACAGACCTGGGCCGCGTACGCCCGAAGTGTGCTGACCTTTTCGGCGGTAAGCATCGTCTTTCTGTTCGGTTTACAACTTGTACAGGGCAAACTGCCACTGCGCCTGCGTGATCCGGCCACACCGATGACACCGTCGCTGGCCTGGAACACCGCAGTCAGCTTCGTCACCAACACGAACTGGCAGGCCTATGCCGGCGAAACCACACAGGGACATCTGGTCCAAATGAGCGGACTGGCGGTGCAGAACTTTCTCTCGGCCGCGGTCGGGATGTCCGTCGCCGTCACCCTGGTGCGTGGGTTCGCGCGTCAGCGCACCAGCGAACTCGGCAACTTCTGGGTCGACCTGACCCGCGGCACGCTGCGCGTCCTGCTACCGATCTCGCTGCTGGGCGCGATCGTGCTGCTCACCGGCGGCGTCGTACAGAACTTCCACCTCAACGACCAGATTGTGCACCCGCTGGTCGGAACACCGCAGACCATTCCCGGCGGTCCGGTGGCCAGCCAGGAGGCCATCAAACTGTTGGGCACCAACGGCGGTGGGTTCTACAACGCCAACTCGGCGCATCCGTTCGAGAACCCGACGGCCTGGACCAACTGGGTGCAGATCTTTTTGATACTGGTCATCGGCTTCTCGCTGCCCCGCACCTTCGGCCGCATGGTGGGCAGCAAGAAGCAGGGTTACGCGATCACCGCCGTCGTCAGCGTCATCGCCGCGGTCAGCGTCACTGCGATGATGCTGTTTCAATTGCAGCATCACGGCACCGTCCCTACCGCCGTAGGCGCCGCCGCGGAGGGAGTCGAACAGCGGCTGGGCGTAGCCGATTCCGCGATTTTCGCCGACGCCACCACGTTGACGTCCACCGGCGCCGTCGACTCGGCACACGATTCCTACACCAGCCTGGGCGGCATGATGACGATGTTCAACATGCAACTGGGCGAGGTGGCTCCCGGGGGCGTGGGCTCCGGGTTGTACGGAATCCTGATCCTGGCCGTCATCACGGTGTTCGTTGCCGGCTTGATGGTGGGCCGGACACCGGAATACCTCGGCAAAAAGATCACTCCCCGCGAAATGAAGTTCGCCGCAAGCTATTTCCTGATCACCCCGCTCCTCGTACTGGTCGGCACGGCCACCGCCATGGCGCTGCCCGGTGAGCGGGCCGGCATGGCCAACACCGGGCCGCACGGACTTTCCGAGGTGCTGTACGCATTCAGCTCGGCGGCCAACAACAACGGGTCGGCATTTGCCGGCTTGACGGCCGACACCGTCTGGTTCAACACCGCATTGGGCTTGGCAATGCTGCTGGGCCGCTTCGTGCCGATCATCCTGGTGCTCGCGCTGGCCGGTTCGCTGGCCCGCCAGGGCGTAACCCCGGCGTCCAGCGGCACGCTGCCCACCCACCGGCCACAATTCGTCGGCCTGGTGGTCGGTGTGACGATCATCCTGGTTGCGCTGACGTTCCTGCCCGCGCTGGCCCTGGGGCCTCTTGCTGAAGGGATCCACTGAATCGTGACTGCCACAGTAGATTCCGCCCCAGCCGTCGACCGCGCAACACCGATGCGACGGTCCGGTGGGCTGCTTGATCCGGTACTGCTGGTGCAGTCCCTGCCCGATGCGCTGCGCAAACTCGATCCGCGCACCCTCTGGCGCAACCCGGTCATGTTCATCGTCGAGATCGGCGCCACCTGGTCGACCGTGCTGGCCTTCCGGGAAGAAACCTGGTTCAGCTGGCTCACTGTGTTCTGGCTCTGGCTCACAGTCGTTTTCGCCAATCTCGCCGAAGCCGTCGCCGAGGGCCGCGGCAAGGCACAAGCTGAGACCCTGCGTAAGACCAAGGCCGACACCGTTGCACACCGGCTGGGCTCCTCGGGCTTGACCGAAGACATCGCGGCGCCGCTGTTGCAGCAGGGCGACCTCGTGGTGGTTGCCGCCGGCGAGGTGATCCCTGGCGACGGCGACGTGGTGGAAGGCATTGCCTCGGTTGATGAATCGGCGATCACCGGCGAATCGGCGCCGGTGATCCGGGAATCCGGCGGTGACCGGTCGTCGGTGACAGGAGGGACGACGGTGCTCTCGGACCGCATCGTCGTCAAGATCACCCAACAGCCCGGCCAGAGTTTCGTGGACCGGATGATCGCACTGGTCGAGGGCGCCAATCGACAGAAGACGCCCAACGAAATCGCGCTGAACATCCTGCTCGCCGCACTGACGCTGATCTTCGTCTTCGCCGTGGCCACCCTGCAACCGCTGGCCATCTACTCCAAAGCCGCCAACCCCGGGGTTGCGGACACCAACGCGCTGACTGGCGACGGAATCAGCGGCATCGTGTTGGTGGCGCTGCTGGTGTGCTTGATTCCCACCACAATCGGGGCGTTGCTGTCGGCGATCGGCATCGCGGGGATGGACCGGCTGGTGCAGCGCAACGTGCTGGCAATGTCGGGCCGCGCGGTGGAAGCCGCGGGTGACGTGAACACCCTGCTGCTGGACAAGACCGGAACAATCACGTTGGGCAATCGCGAAGCGTCGCAATTCCTTCCGGTGGGTGGAGTCAGTGCCGAGGAACTGGCCGACAGTGCCCAGCTGTCCAGCCTGGCCGACGAGACCCCGGAGGGCCGCTCCATCGTTGTCTACGCCAAACAGGCCTACGGGTTGCGGGCCCGCACTCCCGGCGAGCTCGCCACCGCCTCCTGGGTGGAATTCACTGCGGTGACGAGGATGTCAGGGGTCGACGTGGATGGACGCCAGCTGCGTAAGGGTGCCGCGAGCTCGGTCGCCGACTGGGTCCAAGGCAGGGGTGGCTCCGTCCCCGCCGAACTCGGTCACATGGTGGATGGCATCTCCGCGGTCGGCGGGACCCCGCTGGTCGTGGCTGAGGCGGTGGGTGGAACCGCGCGGGTGCTCGGCGTCATCCACCTCAAAGACGTGGTGAAACAGGGTATGCGCGCCCGGTTCGACGCGATGCGCCAGATGGGCATTCGCACGGTGATGATGACCGGTGATAATCCGTTGACTGCCAAGGCCATTGCGGATGAAGCCGGTGTGGACGACTTCCTCGCCGAAGCCACGCCGGAGGACAAGCTGATGCTGATCGAACGGGAACAGGAAGGCGGCCGTCTGGTCGCGATGACCGGCGACGGCACCAACGACGCCCCGGCACTGGCGCAGGCGGACGTGGGCGTGGCGATGAACACCGGCACCGCTGCCGCCAAGGAGGCCGGCAACATGGTCGACTTGGACTCCGACCCGACCAAGCTGATCGAGATCGTGGAGATCGGCAAGCAATTGCTGATCACCCGGGGCGCGCTGACCACATTTTCCATCGCGAACGACATCGCCAAGTATTTCGCGATCATTCCGGCGATGTTCGTCGTGCTGTTCCCCGGTCTGGACCTGCTGAACGTGATGCGTCTGCACAGCCCGCAATCGGCCATCCTTTCGGCGGTGGTGTTCAACGCCGTCGTGATCGTCGCGTTGATCCCGCTGGCGCTGCGCGGGGTGCGGTATACGCCGAGTCGTGCATCGAAACTGTTGAGCCGCAACCTGTATCTGTATGGCCTGGGCGGGCTCGCTGCACCGTTCGTCGGCATCAAATTGATCGATCTGGGCGTTCAGCTACTTCCGGGAGTGTCCTAGCCATGCTGCGTCGATATTGGGCCGCACTGCGCGCGCTGCTGGTGTTCACCGTCGTGCTCGGCATGGGGTATCCGCTGTTGGTGTGGTTGGTCGGCTGGATTCCGGGCCTGCACGGCAATGCGCAGGGGTCTCTCGTCCAGGCCAGAGGCCAAGTGGTGGGTAGCCGCCTGCTCGGGCAGTCGTACCTCGATGCCGCCGGTAACCCACTCCCCCAGTACTTTCAGGGACGTCCCTCGACCGGAAGCTATGACCCGATGGCCAGCGGCGGTGGCAACTTGGGACCGGAGAGCGTCGTCGACACCCCGGCCGGCATCGGCCCTACCGACCCGGGTTTCAAATCCAGTTTCAGACCCAGCCTGCTCACCCTGGTTTGTTCACGCAGCGCGGCCGTGGCGAAACTGGAGGGTGTTGACGGGTCCCGTCCGTTCTGTACCGGAGGCGGTGTCGGTGCGGTGTTGTCGGTGATCGGCCCCCGCGACGCGCGTGGGTACGTGACCCAACCGGTCAGAGTGGTCAGCGTCAACGAGCCATGCACTTCGACTCGGCGACCGTTTCTGGATCTGTATGAGGGCGTCCGGGTGCAGTGCGCGGCAGTGGGCGAGGACTACTCAGATGGTCAGATCGTGCCAATCCGGGGCGTCGCGTCCGCGCATCCCCGCGTTCCGGCCGACGCCGTCACCGCCAGCGGCAGCGGACTGGATCCCGACATCTCGCCGGCCTACGCCGATCTGCAGATCCCGAGGGTGGCCCGGTCACGGCATGTCGGCGCGGACCAGATTCGCGAGGTTGTGATGGCGCACCAAACGGGGCGTACCTTCGGTGTGTTCGGCGAGCCCACAGTGAATGTGCTGCAGACCAATCTCGAACTGGACCGCAGGTATCCCGTCGCGAATTAACCTGGTAGGTGGATGATATTCAGGTGACCGAGCCCAGCTGCGCAGATCGCCGCAAACGTGGTGAGTTGCGCATCTACCTCGGTGCGGCACCAGGCGTCGGCAAAACGTACGCGATGCTCGGCGAGGCGCACCGGCGTCTGGTACGCGGCACCGACCTGGTGGCGGCCGTGGTGGAGACTCACGGGCGCGCGAAAACCGCTGAGCTGCTTGACGGCATCGAAGCGGTTCCCCCGCGCTATGTGGACTACCGCGGCGGCAGCTTCGCCGAACTGGACGTGCCCGCCGTGCTTGCGCGCCACCCGCAGGTGGTTCTGGTCGACGAATTGGCCCACACCAACACCCCGGGCTGCAAAAATCCCAAGCGCTGGCAAGACGTCGAAGAGCTGCTCGACGCCGGCATCGATGTGATCTCCACCGTCAACGTCCAGCACCTGGAAAGCCTCAATGACGTGGTCGCCCAGATAACCGGCATCGAACAACAGGAGACAGTTCCCGATTCCGTTGTGCGGCAGGCCGCACAGGTAGAGTTGATCGACATCACGCCGGAAGCGTTGCGCCGCCGGCTTTCCCACGGGAACGTATATTCTCCGGACCGCATCGATGCGGCGCTGTCGAATTATTTCCGGCGCGGAAACCTGACCGCGTTGCGGGAATTGGCGTTGCTGTGGCTGGCTGACCAGGTCGACATGGCGCTGGCCAAGTATCGCGCCGCGAACAAGATCACGGACACCTGGGAGGCCCGCGAACGCGTCGTCGTCGCGGTGACCGGTGGACCGGAGTCGGAGACGTTGGTGCGACGGGCATCCCGGATCGCCTCCAAAGCGAGCGCCGAACTCATGGTGGTGCACATAGTCCGCGGCGATGGGCTGGCCGGTCTGTCCGAGGCCCGACTGGCAAAGCTGCGTGAGCTGGCAAACAGTCTCGACGCCTCGCTGCACACCGTACTCGGTGACGATGTGCCGCTAGCACTGCTGGATTTCGCTAGGGAGATCAACGCAACCCAGCTGGTGATCGGCACCTCCCGTCGGTCACGGTGGGCGCGCATGTTCGACGAGGGCATCGGCTCGGCGATCGTGGAGCGCTCCGGCAAAATCGACGTACACATGGTCACCCATGAGGAAGCCAATCGACGTTATCGACGTTCGGTTGTGCCACCACGGGAACGGCGGGTGCTGTCGTGGCTGGCGGCGTTCATCGTGCCATCACTGATCTGCGCGGTGACCGTGGGCGTGCTGGACCCGTACCTGGACAACGGCGGTGAAAGTGCCCTGTTCTTTGTCGGGGTCCTGTCGGTGGGGTTGTTGGGAGGTGTTGCGCCGGCGGTACTTTCAGCGGCGCTGTCGGGGTTGCTGTTGAACTACTTTCTGACCAGCCCTCGGCATAGCTTCACCATCGCCGAGCCCGACAACGCGGTGACCGAGTTGGTTCTGCTACTTATCGCGGTGGCGGTCGCGGTTCTTGTTGACGCTGCGACCAAACGCGCGCGGGAAGCCCGGCGCGCGTCCCAGGAAGCAGAACTGTTGACGTTGTTCGCGGGGTCGGTGTTGCGCGGGGCCGACCTGGAGACGCTGCTGGAGCGGGTGCGCGAGACATACTCCCAGCGCGCGGTCACCATGCTCCGGGAGGGCAGCTCCGGTGTTCGTGTGGTGGCTTCGGTGGGTAAGCAGCCCTGTACGACAGTGGATTCCGCCGATACGGCCATCGAGGTCGGTGACGACGAATTCTGGATGTTGATGGCAGGACGGAAGTTGTCGGCGCGCGACCGTCGAGTGCTCGGTGCGGTGGCCAACCAAGCGGCCGGTTTGATCCGCCAGCGCGAACTTGCGAAGGAAGCCGGCCGAACCGAGGCGATCGTGCGGGCTGATGAGTTGCGCCGGTCGCTGCTTTCTGCGGTCAGCCACGACTTGCGGACTCCGCTAGCGGCGGCGAAAGTCTCGGTCTCTAGCCTGCGTGCCGGGGATGTGGCGTTCTCCCCCTCCGATACCGCAGAGCTGTTGGCGACCACCGAGGAGTCCATCGATCAGCTCACCGCGCTGGTAGGAAATCTGCTTGATTCGTCTCGGCTGGCCGCAGGCGTAGTGCGACCGGAGCTTCATCGGGTGTATCTCGAAGAGGTGGCGCAACGCGCGCTGGTAAGCATTGGCAAGGGAACGACGGGGTTCTACCGATCCGCGATCGACCGCGTCAAGGTCGACGTCGCGGACGAGGTGGTGGTGGCCGATGCCGGGCTGCTGGAGCGGGTGCTGGCCAACCTCATTGACAACGCGCTGCGCTACGCGCCCGACTGTCCGGTGCGGGTCAATGCGGGTCGGGTAGGTGATCGAGTGTTGATCAATGTGATCGACGAGGGTCCCGGGATCCCGCCCGGCGCCGAGGAACAGGTATTCGGGGCGTTTCAGCGACTTGGGGATCACGACAACACCACCGGTGTGGGCCTTGGGATGTCGGTGGCGAGGGGATTCGTCGAGGCAATGGGTGGTGTGATCGCGGCCAGTGATACCCCGGGCGGCGGGCTCACTGTCGTGGTGGATCTTGCCGCCCCAGCGCGGGATGCCGAACAATGACCCGGGTTCTGGTGATCGACGACGAGCCGCACATTCTGCGTGCGTTGCGAATCAACCTGATTGCGCGCGGCTATGAGGTGATCACCGCGTCGACGGGCGCGGGGGCATTGCGGGCTGCGGCCGAGCACCCGCCGGATGTGGTGATCCTCGATCTTGGGTTGCCCGACATCTCCGGGATCGACGTGCTGGCCGGACTGCGCGGTTGGCTCACCGCACCCGTGATTGTGCTGTCGGCGCGCACCGATTCGTCCGACAAGGTTGAGGCGCTGGATGCCGGCGCCGACGACTACGTGACGAAACCCTTTGGGATGGACGAGTTCCTCGCCCGGCTACGGGCCGCGGTGCGCCGTAACGCCGCGGCATCGGAGTTGGATCAACCAGTCGTCGAAACCTCCTCATTTACTGTCGATTTGGCCGCAAAGAAGGTCACCAGAGGTGGTGCGGAGGTGCATCTGACACCGACCGAATGGGGCATGCTGGAGATGCTGGTTCGCAACCGGGGCAAGCTGGTGGGTCGCGAGGAGCTTCTTCGAGAGGTGTGGGGGCCCGCTTATGCGACCGAAACACATTACCTGCGAGTCTATTTGGCCCAGCTGCGGCGCAAACTCGAGGACGACCCGTCGCATCCCAAACATTTGCTGACCGAGTCCGGGATGGGTTACCGCTTCGAGGTATAACCCCGGGAGCGGGGGTGCCGGTCGGGGTCGGGAGGCGCCAGCCGGTTGAGTTGAGCCGGGTGGCGCCAGGTGACGGTGGGCCAGGGCGCGGGATTGCTACGGGGTGCACGTTGCCCCTTTGTCCCTCTGCCCCTCTGCCCCTTACCGCGCTACCGAAGCATGTTCCTCTTTGCCCGGCTTGTAGCGACAACCTTCAATCGAGCGACAAACAGCATGAATGCGCGCTGACTGGCGACGGATCGATGCCCATGGCACGGTTCAACGATGAAACTTTGCCTACGAGGAACGGAGCTGCGCTACGTGCTCACCTGGCAGCTGGCGCTGCATGGGCCCGCGACTATCCGTGAGTTGATCGATGCCCTTGAGTACCACGGGTTTTGCGTCAACGGCCGAGCGTCAAAGGCGATCTCGGACGCGTTGCGTTGGGAGATCGGACGGGGCCGGGTGCGCCGGCTCCGGCGGGGTCGATACGGACCGCTGGAATTTCCACGCGGCACCGAACACCGAATCCATCAGCGTGTGCTGACTTTGCGGGCCGAAGCAAGGCGTCTGCGGAGGTCTGAGGATCGCGGTGAGTGGTTTGGCTGATTGTCGCTACGGTCGGGCAAAGTGAGATGTCCGGACATAGGGGTTGTCCCGCATCCAGCATTGTCGCTCGATTGAAGGTTGTCGCTACAAGCCGGGC
>NZ_LZLQ01000027.1 GCF_001673315.1 Mycobacterium asiaticum
GGAGTGAGAGGTTGGCCGTCGTCGTCGGTGACTAGGAGTTGGTGGGCGGTTCCGGTGATGGTGATCAGGCCGCGGTGGTGGGCCCGGTGGTGGTAGGGGCAGAGCAGGACCAGGTTGTCCAGGTCGGTGGGGCCGCCGTTTTCCCAATGGGTGATGTGGTGGGCGTGCAGACCGCGGGTGGCCGCACAGCCCGGGACTGCGCAGCGGCCGTGTTGGCGGTGTTCGAGGGCGCGGCGGAGTCGGCGGCTGATCTCGCGGGTGCTGCGTCCGGCGCCGAGGGGTTGGCCGTCGCGGTGAAACCACACCTCAAAGGTGGCATCGCAGGTCAGGTATTGGCGTTCGGCTTTGGTGAGCAGCGGACCCAGGTGCAGGGCGGCGGCGCGTTGGGCCAGGTCGAGGTGGACGAGGACGGTGGTGTGCTGGCCGTGGGGGCGGCGGGCCACCTCGGTGTCCCAGCCGGCCTCGATCAGGGCCAGGAACGCGTCGGCGGTGCCCGGCAGCGGCGG
>NZ_LZLQ01000028.1 GCF_001673315.1 Mycobacterium asiaticum
GGGCCGGCGCCGGACGCAGCACAACGTGTACATCCCGTGGACGATGACGGTCACGCCGATTTCGACGTCGGACGTCGGCTCGGTGGAGGCGTCCAGTCTCTTCCGGGTGAGCAGGCTGAATTGCTCGATCATTACCAACGACGGAACAGTGCTGTCCTCCAACAGCAATGACGCAGCCCAGACGAGCTGCTGATGGTCGGCAGGTATTCCTCGTATCGGCGCGGACCCGATCCCGTCGTGAACCCGGACCTCATCGACCGGATCATGATCGGAGCTTGCGCCGCGATCTGGCTGGTCCTGGTCGGCGTCAGCGTGGCGGCCGCTGTCACCCTCGCGGACCTGGGGCGCGGCTTCCACAAGGCGGCCCGGACCCCGCACACCACCTGGGTGTTGTATGCCGTCATCATCGTCTCGGCCTTGATCATCGCCGGCGCCATCCCAGTCCTGCTGCGCGCTCGTCGTGCGACGCAGATGGAGCCGATTGTGCGGTCACGGGCGCTGCAGGGCGGGGTGGTTCGGCAGCCAGTGCGGCAGTCCGGCCGCACCGGGGCCCGCGGATCCGCTGAGCCGGCCCGTCGGGAGCCGGTCAAAGCCTATGGGGCGCTTGACGAATGGTCCGGTGAGGTGGTGGACCGCATCTGGTTGCGCGGCACGCTTGCACTGACGACCGCGATTGGGGCGTCGCTGACCGCCGTGGCGGTCGGGACGTACTTGTTGGCTGCCGGGCACGAGGGCGGGGCGTGGGGCTGTTTCGGCCTCGCCGGGGCCATCGCGTTGGGCTTGCCCGCCATAGAGTTTCTGTACGTGCGGCAGATCCGTCGCGACTAGAACACGCGCAGGCGTGGCGGCTAAAACTCTGCATGCGTGGCGGTTAGAACCCCGCAAGCGTGGCTGCTGGAGCACGCGCGTGCCTCGCGTCTAGAACCCACGCCAGGCCCGGCGGCTAGAACGGTCGCGTAGCTCGCGGCTAGACACACGTGCCTGCGTCGCACTAGAACACGCGCACGCGTCGTTGCCGGGACACCGCCTGGATCGCCACCACAGCACTGGGAATGCGGCCGGGCAGGCCTTACCTAGAAAAGGGGGATGGGCGGCCGTTGGCCGCCCATCCGCACCTTCTTGTGTTCTCGTGCTGTTTCTACCTCTTGCTAGCGCCGGGAGGCGCGTCATGCTCACCGGTGGGAGCTCCGTGCCCGTTGGAGCCGTGTCCGTTGGAGCCGTGGCTGCTGGAACCGTGCCCGTTCGATCCAGCGATAGTCTCCTGATGCTCCCGCAGCGCGGTGAGAGCCCGATGTTCGGAAAGGTGGCTTGCCTCGCGCAGCGCGGCGTCCTGCGACGCCGGATCCGCGGTCAGGAAGCTGCCCGAACCTGGCGAGCCCGCCGAGCCCAGCTTGTTCATCCGCTTGGGCAATGGCGCACCCTGGTATTCCAGCGCCAGCGGGTGACCATGGTCGTCGACCGGGCCGAGCGGCTGATGCAGCTCGATGTAGGCGCCGTGCGGCAGCCGCTTGATGATGCCGGTCTCCACACCGTGCTCGAGCACCTCGCGGTCGCTGCGCTGCAGTCCGACCGCCCAGCGGTAAGCGATGAAGTAGACGAACGGCGGCAACACCACCATGCCGATACGCCCGATCCACGTGGTCGCGTTCAGCGAGATGTGGAACTTGTAGGCGATGATGTCGTTCATCGCTGCCAGCGTCAGCACCATGTAGAAGGCGATCGCCATCGAGCCCACCGCGGTGCGTACCGGGGCGTCTCGGGGCCGCACCAACAGATTGTGGTGCGCGTAATCCCCGGTGAACCGCTTCTCCAGGAACGGATAGACGATCAGCAGGACGAAGATCAGGCCCATGATGACCGCGACCCACACCGAGGCCGGGATGGTGTGGTGCCAGAAGTAGAACTCCCATGGCGGCCAGATACGAGCCAGGCCTTCCGTCCACATCATGTAGAAGTCCGGCTGCGAACCGGCCGATACCTGGGATGGCTTGTACGGACCCAGATTCCAGATCGGGTTGATCTGCAGCAAACCGCCCATCAGACCCAGCAGGCCGACGATGGCGGCGAAGAAGGCACCCGACTTGACGGCGAACACCGGCATGACTCGCACACCGACGACGTTGTGCTCGGTGCGGCCCGGGCCGGGGAACTGAGTGTGCTTCTGGAACCACACCAGCGCCAAGTGCGCGCCGATCAGGGCCAAGATGATCCCGGGCAGCAGCAGGATGTGCAGCGCGTAAAGCCGCGGGATCAAGATGGTCCCCGGGAAGTCGCCGCCGAACAGCGCCCAGTGCAGCCAGGTGCCGATCACCGGCATGCCCAGCGAGATCGAGGACAGCGCGGCGCGCAACCCGATTCCCGAGAGCAGGTCGTCGGGCAGCGAGTAACCGAAGTAGCCCTCGAACATGGCCAGGATCAACAGCAGCGAGCCGATCACCCAGTTGGCCTCGCGCGGACGCCGGAACGCGCCGGTGAAGAAGATGCGCGCCAGGTGCACCATGATCGACGCGGCGAAGATCAGTGCGGCCCAGTGGTGGATCTGCCGTACGAACAGTCCGCCCCGGACTTCGAAGGAGATGTTCAGCGCCGTCTCGTAGGCCCGGGACATCTCTACCCCGCGCAGCGGTTGGTAGACACCGTTGTAGGTGACCTCGGCCATCGACGGATCGAAGAACAAGCTCAGGTACACGCCGGTGATGAGCAACACGATGAAGCTGTACAGCGCGATCTCACCGAGCAGGAACGACCAGTGGGTGGGGAACACCTTGTTGAGCTGACGCCGTACCGCCGCCGACGGGTGATAGCGGCTGTCGATGGCCTCGCCCTGGCCGGCCAGGACGTCTCCGATTTTCGGGGGTTTCAATTTAGGACTCATGTTGTCGTGCGCTCCCAGAATGCCGGTCCGACGGGCTCGATGAAGTCACCGTTGGCGACTAGATACCCCTCGGAGTCGATTGTGATCGGCAGCTGCGCCAACGCACGGGCCGCCGGGCCGAAGATCGGCTTGGCGAAATGCAGCGCGTCGAACTGCGACTGGTGACATGGGCACAAAATCCGGTAGGACTGCTGTTCGTAAAGCGATGCGGGGCAACCCAGGTGGGAGCAGACCTTCGTGTAGGCGAAGAACTCTCCGAAGTTGAAGCTTTCCTGGCCCTTGCGCTTGACGACACGGTCGACGTCGCTGGGCTTGATCCGGATCAACATGACGGGGTTGCGGATACCCATCGCGATCGCGGTCAGCTTCTCGTGCGATTCCACAGTGGTGCCGTCGCCGTCCGACGGGCGCCACGGGAAGACCGTCTCCATGCCGCCGGCATCGATGTCCTCGGGACGCATTTTGATGAACGGTGGGCCGTCGTGGGCGCCGGTGGCCCGCGCCAGATAGATGGTTTCGCCTTTGACCCGGGGGGTCCAACCCGACGTCCACAGCTCAGCCTTCATGCCCTCGGCGGTGGAGACAACCGGCTTCCACGGGTTCTTTATCAATCCGCCGGCAAACGCGACCAGGGTGCCGAGACCGAACGCGCCCAGGCCGATTCCGAAGGACAGTCCAATCAGTTTCCGGCGCCCGACGGTGGAACCCTCGAAGGCGTCGGTCAGGTTCGCCACGACCGTCTTGCGGTCGAGGTCGCTGGAGGCGCCATCGTGCCGGTCCTGAATCGTAATCTCTTCGGGGATAAAGCGTTTCTGGAACAGCACCGCGCCGATCGCAATGCACAGGATGGACATTCCGAACGTCAGCCCATACAGCGGGGTGGCCAGCGTGTACCAGATGCTGCCGCTCTCGCCCTCTGCTTTGTAGTCCGCCGGCCAGAACAGGAAAACCAGCAGCAGGGCCAGCCCGAACCCGCCACCCAGCAAAAGCCACCGAGCCACCGAGCGCTCCGCGCGCTTCTCGGCCTTGGTCCCTTCGACCGGCCAGCGGGGCTCCTTATACGCGATCTGGAGGCCGTCGATCTTGCTCCCCAGCGCCAGCAGTTCCTCCCGTGACATGCGGGACAGGGCGGCGTCATCCGGCTCGGTTGCACCCATCTGGGTGTGGGTGTCGGTATCGGTGTTGACCCTGCCCTCGCCGCGGCCGCTCACGTCAGATCCGCCACTCATGATCGTGCCCCAATCCACAGTGCCAGGCCGATGGCCGCGACCATGCCGATGATCCATGCCGCCATGCCCTCGGGCGCGGGTCCGAATCCACCTAGTCCGTAGCCACCGGGCGAACGTTCCTCGGCGACGGTCCGCACGTAGGCGATGATGTCTTTCTTCGACTCGAACGACAGCTGCCGGTCGGAGAACTTCGGCATGTTCTGCGGTCCGGTCAGCATCGCGGTGAGAATCTGCTGTTCGTTAGCGGGGCCCAAATCGGGCGCGTACTTACCGGACGACAGTGCCCCGCCCTTACCGGTGAAGTTGTGGCAGGACGCGCAGTTGAGCCGGAACAGGTCGCCACCACGGCCCAGGTCGGTGCCCCGCAGCGAGTGAGTGGCGATGCTGCCGTCTGGCTCGCGCACCACGGTCGGCCCGCCGCCGTTGGCCTGCACGTAGGCGCCGATCGCGTCGATCTGCGCCTCGTCGAAGATCGGGTCCTTCCGCGGCGCCTGTGCCTCGCCGCGCATCGCCGGCATCCGGCCGGTCGACACCTGGAAGTACACCGCCGCCTCGCCCACGCCGATCAAGCTCGGACCGTGATCCGGCACGCCCTGCAGGTTGGCGCCGTGGCAGGACACGCAGGAGGTGTCGAACAGCTGCTTGCCGTTACGCAGCAGCGCCGATCCGGACTCGTCGGCTACCGCCACCTGGGGCGCCGGCGTCAGGACGGCGGCCAACCCGCCCGCGATGGTCAGGGCGATCAGCAGCAACAGTCCGCCGGACAGCCGGCGGTGCAATCGCCGCCGGGACCGGGCACTCTTGCCCGCGCCTGATCGGGTGGACCCCATTTTCTTCAACCGAACACTCCTCTTCATTGCTGTATTCGGAGCCGCGGGCTCATCGGATGAAATAAATCACTGTGAATAGCGCGATCCACACGATGTCCACGAAGTGCCAGTAGTAGGACACGACGATGCTGGCGGTGGCCTGTGCGGGGGTGAACTTGCTCATCGTGGTGCGCGCAAGCAGGAATATGAACGCGATCAACCCGCCCGTGACGTGCAACCCGTGGAAGCCGGTCGCCAGGTAGAAGACGCTGCCGTAGGCGCTGCCAGGGATCGTCGTGCCATGCGTGGCCAGGTGGTAGTACTCGTAGCCCTGGCCCAAGATGAAGAACAGCCCCATCAGGAACGTGATCACATACCAGCGGCGCAGCCCGAAAACGTCGCCGCGCTCGGCCGCGAACACCCCCATCTGGCAGGTGAACGACGACGCGATCAACACCAGCGTCACCGGAACGGCTTGATACAGATTCAGCTCGGTCGGCGGCGGCGGCCAGTTCCCGCCGGCCTGCGATCGCGCCGTGAAGTAGAACGCGAACAGGCCAGCAAAGAACATGAGTTCGCTGGAAAGCCACACTATGGTGCCAACACTGACCATGTTGGGGCGATTCAGCGAATGCACGCGCGAGGTAATCGCAGTACCCGAGGTCCCTACAGCACTCGTCACATCCGCAAGTATGACGCTTTGTAGTTGTCGAACTCTACCCGGGGCACAAATTCGTTCGTTACGTGTTCGAGATGCACCACGGGTGCCGGTTGGGAGCGGCTGATTCTCGTGGGACCATCGGCGACGTGGTTGCGTCAGGTGAGGCTGTGTCCTCGGGGGAGCGGCTCCCCGCGTCGTCCTGGCCGCACGTCCTGGGCCAGCTGACCGACGGACAGCACCTGGCGCGTGGGCAGGCCCACTGGGCGATGGATCAGATCATGGCCGGCGACGCGCAGCCGGCCCAGATCGCAGCGTTCGCCGTGGCGCTGAAAATGAAGGGCCCGACCTCCGGTGAGGTGAGCGAGTTGGCCGACGTCATGCTCAGCCACGCCGTCCCGGTCCCGATCGATCAGGATGCGGTGGACGTCGTCGGCACCGGCGGCGACGGGGTCAACACCGTCAACCTGTCCACGATGGCCTCGATCGTGGTGGCGGCCGCCGGGGTGCCGGTGGTCAAGCACGGCAACCGGGCGGCTTCGTCGCTGTCCGGCGGCGCCGACACCCTAGAGGCGCTCGGGGTGCGGATTGACCTGGGGCCCGAACAGGTGGCGCGCAGTGTCGCCGAGTTGGGCATCGGGTTTTGCTTCGCGCCGCAGTTTCACCCGTCGTATCGGCACGCATCGGCGGTACGCCGCGCGATCGGGGTGCCCACAGTATTCAATCTCCTTGGGCCGCTTACCAATCCAGCCAAACCGCGAGCCGGGCTGATCGGCTGCGCATTCGCAGATCTTGCCGAGGTAATGGCTGGGGTGTTTGCTGCGCGCCGTTCCAGCGTGCTGGTGGTGCATGGCGACGACGGGCTGGACGAGCTGACCACCACGACGACCAGCACCATCTGGCGGGTGCAGGCCGGCACCGTGGACAAGCTCAGGTTCGATCCCGCGGGATTCGGTTTCCCACGCGCCGAACTCGACGAGCTGCGTGGCGGCGACGCGGAGGCCAATGCAGGTTCAGTGCGCGCGGTCTTGGCCGGGGCCACCGGGCCGGTGCGCGACGCAGTGGTGCTCAACGCCGCGGGTGCCCTGGTGGCGCATGCCGGCTTATCCAGCCGCGCTGAATGGTTGCCGGCCTGGGAGGACGGGTTGCGCCGGGCTGCCCGTGCGATCGACAGCGGGGCGGCCGAACAGCTGCTCGCGCGTTGGGTGCGGTTCAGTAATCAGGTCTGAGGCCTGGCGGCTGGCCAGGCGTGCCGACCGTGCGGTGGCCGCCCATGCCGACCATGCACCCGCCGACCCCACCGGGGATGCCCAGCCCGCGTCGTCGATGCCCGAGCCGGTGACCCCGACGATGCGCACCCCGGGCGCCGCGAGCCAGCGGGCAATCAGTGCGGTCTCTTCGACCAGTGCGCCACCCAGCGGAGCGGGCGTCGGCAGGATCGCTTGCGCGCCGGCGCGAATCGCATCGATCACCGGCATCGGCGGCACGCCGCGCTGAGCGGAACCGGCGGCCGCGAGCTGTCCGTGGCGAATGACGGCAAGGAAGTAGCCGCCCTGCCCGTCTGGCGCGGCGACGATCAATTCCGCAAGCCCCGCCAGTGCCCGCAGGCGCTGGCCGCGCCACAACGCATCGATGGCCGTGGCCGCGTGATCACGCAGCCGCGCCGCGCTCTCGTAGTGGCGGCGCTCGGCCAGCACTGCGACCTGCTGGACCACCGCCGCCAGCGCGGAGTTGTCCACCCCGTCGATCAGCGCCAGGGCCCGCCGCGTCGAGGCCGCGTACTGTTCGGCTGTCGCGTCGCGGGCGCCGGGGCAGGGTGACACCTCGCGTACCGGACACGCGGGACCGTGCAGAGACGACCGCCCCAACCGCTTGGGGCAGGTGCGCACCCCGGTGAAGCGGGCGAACAGGGCGGCGGTGTCGGCGGCATCCGCGCGGGACCGAAATGGTCCGACGGTCCGGTCGTGCCGCGGATTGCGCACTACTGAGAACCGGGGAAACGCCTCGTCGGTGAGCACCACCCACCACCAGCGGTGCGGGAATTTCGATCGGCGGTTGTATGGGGGGGCGTGCGCGGCCAGCAGTCGTAGTTCGCGCACGCCCGCTTCCAGCGAGTGTGCGCATTCCACGTGGTCGACGGAATCGGCCAGACCGACCATTTCTTTCATCCGGGTGCGCGGGTCGGTGCCGTTGAAGTACTGGCTCACCCGGCGGCGCAGGTCCACCGCGGTGCCGATGTACAGCACCTCGCCGGACGGGCCGCGGAAGAGGTAGACCCCCGGCCGGCGGGGCAGGTGCTCGGCCAACACCCGCTTTCGGCGCTGTGCCGGACTCACGTTGGGCAGGTAAGACCGCAGGGCAGCGTAGGTGTGGATGCCCTGATTGCCGACACGTTCGATGAGGGCGTGCAGCACGTCGACCGTGGCGCGAGCGTCGTCGAGGGCGCGGTGGGTGGGCTGGGTCGCCACGGCGAAGAGGCGTGCCAGCTCGGCCAGTCGCACGCTCGGGGCTTCTTCGCGACTCAACACGCGCCGCGCCAGTCGGACGGTGCACAGCACCCGCGGTCGCGGCCACACGATCTGGCACCGCTCGGCGGCGGCGCGTAGAAAGCCGATGTCGAAACCGGCATTGTGCGCGACCAGGACGGAATCGCCGGCGAATTCGAGGAACATCGGCAATACCGATTCGATCGTCGGGGCGTCGCAGACCATTGCCGTGGTGATCCCGGTCAGCCGCACGATTTGCGGTGGGATGCTGCGCTGCGGGTCGACGAGCGTGGCGAATTCGCCGAGGACCGCGCCGCCGCGGACCTTGACCGCACCGATCTCGGTGATCGCGTCCGGGGTTGCCGTCCCGGTGCCCTGGGCGCGTCCGCCGGTGGTCTCCAGGTCGACGACCACGAAGGTGGTCTCCCGTAACGACAACTCTTCGGGCGCTTGCCATCCGGGCGACTGGGCGGCATCAGCGACGTCGGCGAAACTGAGTTGAGTCGCAGCGGTCGCAGCCATGGCGGTGACGTTAGGCATGCGCACCGACAGCGGTCGGTTCCCACGCCGGGCGTTGTTGTCGGTGCCCACCGTTACCGTGCGCATCAGCACGAAGTGTGGGAGTTATTGACTACCGGAAGGTCGACACAGATGGCATACAGCGGCGGAGCCGAAAGACCCGGTGGCGCAACGGCCAAACCGGGGGAGCCGGTGGTCATCGACTGCGACGATTGCGCGGTGCGCGGTCCGGGTTGCCGCGACTGCGTGGTCAGCGTTTTGCTCGGGGTGCCCGAAACCCTTTCCTACGACGAGCAAGTCGCGTTGGAGGCGCTGGCCGAGGTTGGGTTGGCGCCGCGGTTGCGGCTGGTCCCGGTTCGGCGTGGTGGTGAGTCGGGTGTGGCTTAGAAGTCGTGTAGGGTCGGCGACGGCGCTAAACACACTCACAGAGAAATGACATAATTCTTCCCAATTTCTTAACTCCTCCCTTTGGACAAACGTCGATATCGTTTCGTAACCTGTTTGAGACCTAAACCAGCTCGACGGATTTACGTCGATGGCAGTTTAAGGAAGCAAATCTTGAGGCTCGATAGGCATTCGATCGCGCATGTAGTCAAGCGGTCCGCCATCGGTTCGTTAGCCAGCTTCATCATCTTTGCGGGGGTTTCCGCCGCAACTGTGCTGGCCGATCCTGCCGAGGACGCGCTGGCAAAACTCAACGAACTGTCGCGGCAGGCTGAACAAACCACCGAGGCCATGCACAGCGCGCAGCTCGACTTGAACGAGAAACTCGCTGCGCAGCAGGCTGCGGAGCGCAAGCTCGCCGACGCCCAGGCCGCGCTGACGGCCGCGAAAGAACGGCTGGCCACTTTCCAGACTGCGGTCAACAAGGTTGCCGCCGCCACCTACATGGGTGGGCGCACCGACGGCCTGACCGCGATCCTGACCGCCGAGTCCCCGCAGCTGCTGATCGACGGGCTAGCGGTGCAGCGGGTGATGGCGCGGCAGATGTCTTCGCAGATGACCGGTTTCAAGGCCGCCGGCGCGGAAGCGACCAAGGCCGAGCAGGTGTCGGCAAGATCGGCCGCCGACGCCAAGTCCGCTGCTGAGCAGGCTGCGGCGGTGCGGGCCAACCTGCAACACAAGCAGAGTCAGCTACAGGTGCAGATCGCTGTGGTCAAGTCGCAGTACATGGCTTTGACCCCGGATCAGCGCACCGCGATGGCCAATCCGGGCCCGGTTCCCGAGCGCCTTCCGGATGGAGCGCCCGGGGCGCCCGCGCCCGAAGCGCTGCCACCGGGTCCAGACGGTGCGCCCGCACCTGGTCAGGCGCCGGCGCCCGGTGGCGTGACCGGAGTGCCCTTCACGGCCCCCGGTGAGGGTGCCACCGGTGACCGCGCCGTTGTCGTACAGGCCGCACTGACCCAGATCGGCTCGCCCTATGTCTGGGGCGGTGCCGCACCCGGCGGCTTCGACTGCTCGGGCCTGGTGATGTGGGCGTTCCAACAGGCCGGCATCTCGCTGCCGCACTCCAGCCAGGCGCTGGCGCACGGTGGTCAGCCGGTGGCGCTGTCCGACCTGCAGCCCGGCGACGTGCTCACCTTCTATTCAGACGCATCGCACACTGGGATCTATGTCGGTGACGGCATGATGGTGCACTCCTCCACCTACGGCCAGCCGGTTCGGGTGGTGCCGATGGAGTCGTCCGGTCCGATCTACGACGCCCGCCGCTACTGACGCTCTCGGCGCGGTGCTGCCGCGCCGACGGCTTTCACTGCTGCTTGCCTTTGTATTCCTGATCGAGACGGCGGCTGTCCTGCCGGTTGCTGCGGGCCAGGACCCGCCGGTGGCACGTTCAGCGGTTGCTGCGGGGCAGGACCCGCCCGCGGCACGCCCAGCGGTTGCTGCGGGGCAGGACCCGCCCGCGGCACGCCCAGCGTCTGCCCCGGCCCCCACGCTGATGATGGTGGGCGATCGAGCCGTCCGGCTGACCAATATCGGGGGTTCCCGCGGCGATCAACTGCTGTCCCGAGTCGGGTCCGATATCCGTGGCGCCCTGGACGCGGTACTGGCGTTCTGGGGAGGGGACTGGACGCACGAGGTCTCGGTGCTGGCCACCGGTTCGGATGAACAGTTCCGGGCTGCGGCCGGGGGTGGACCGGCCGCGCAGTGGGCGGATATCGCCGCGGTGACGGTGTTCGAGCGCGTGGACCCGACCACCCGCTCGGCGGTCGGACAGCGGATCGTCTTCGCGCCCGGCGCGGCCGACATGAGCGCAGATGCCCTGCGAATAGTGGTGACACACGAGCTTTTCCATTACGCCGCCCGAGCGAGCACCGCACTGAATGCGCCGCAGTGGCTGACCGAGGGGGTGGCGGATTTCGTGGCCCGGCGGCCAGCGCCGTTACCGCCCGGTGCGTCGTCCTCGGTGGTCTCGCTGCCCTCGGATCGCGACCTGGACACGCCTGGGGCGCAGCGCTCCCGCGCCTATGACCGGGCCTGGTGGTTTGCCCGTTTCGTCGCTGATCGCTACGGGCCGGCGAAGCTGCGCGAACTCTATGTGGCTGCGTGCGGGGCCGGGCATTCCGATCTGCCCACCGCCGCCGAGCGGGTACTGGGACTCGACGCGGCCGCGCTGCTGGCGGGCTGGCGGCAGTGGATCGACAGCGCGGGGTGATCTGACGCGATCGTGTGACGGCACCCAGGGACGTGCCGTATCGCCGCGAGGGCGCGTGTAGGCACGGCGACACGCCGCTGCACCCGGCATTTGGGGGACGCTCGTCGCCCGGGGCCACGCTAACGTGTCGTGCGTGAGCCGGGTCCTGCTGGTAACGAACGACTTTCCGCCGCGGCGCGGCGGCATCCAGTCCTACCTGGGCGAGTTCGTCAGTCGGCTGGTTGACTCCGGGAAATACAACGTCACGGTGTATGCGCCGAAGTGGAAGGGCGCGGAGGCTTTTGATCAGGCAGCCGTAGCCGCGGGCTATAGGGTGGTGCGTCATCCCAGCACCCTGATGCTGCCCGTCCCGACAGTCGATGCTCGGATGCGGCGGCTCATCGAGGAAAACGACATCGACACGGTGTGGTTCGGCGCGGCAGCGCCGTTGGCTCTACTAGCGCCGCGGGCCCGGCAGGCCGGCGCGGGTCGGGTGCTGGCCAGCACACATGGTCACGAAGTGGGATGGTCGATGCTTCCGGTGGCCCGATCGGTGCTGCGCCGCATCGGTGACGACACCGACGTGGTCACGTTCGTCAGTCGTTACACCCGGTCGCGTTTCGCGCCGGCGTTCGGACCAGACGCCGCCCTGGAATACCTGCCACCCGGGGTAGATAGTGACCGGTTCCGGTCTGACCCCGCCGCCCGCGCTGAGCTGCGTGAGCGCTACGGAGTGGGCGAGCGGCCGACCGTGGTGTGCCTGTCCCGGCTGGTGCCTCGCAAAGGCCAGGACATGCTGATCAGGGCCCTGCCGTCAATCCGGCGGCGCGTCGACGGCGCGGCTCTGGTAATTGTCGGCGGTGGTCCCTACCTGGAGCCGCTGCGCAAGCTGGCCCGCGAATGCGGGGTGGCCGAGCATGTGACGTTCACCGGCGGCGTCCCGGGTGACGAACTACCCGCTCATCATGCGATGGCAGACGTCTTCGCGATGCCGTGCCGCACCCGGGGTGCCGGCATGGACGTGGAGGGCTTGGGCATCGTGTTTCTGGAGGCCTCGGCGACCGGGATACCGGTAATCGCCGGGGACTCGGGCGGCGCACCGGAAGCCGTGCAGCACAACAAGACCGGGTTGGTAATCGACGGCACGTCGGTTGACGAGGTCGCCGAAGCAGTGACCGAGTTGCTGTCCGATCGCGATCGTGCCGCCGCGATGGGCGCCGCGGGCCGGGAATGGGTGACGACGCAATGGCGCTGGGACGTCCTTGCCTCCCGCCTCGGGGATTTGTTGCGAGGCAAGCCGGACTCTTCGAGTTAAAGCCTGTCAACCGATCGGAACTGGGTCACTCCGGCTCTCGGCCGCGTCGCGTTAGAAACCTGTCAACCGATCGCAGAGACATCAAATGCGCTGCAGACTTCGTTGGCTCTTGAGTGTCTTTAATTCATCCCACTTCGAGATGATGTCGGGAATCAGTGGGGAAGTGGTGCCGTAGAGTTCACTCAAATCCTCATCTGCCACCAGCTTGTCCCCGGCAACGAAACATGTCCTCGACAACGCCATCGCATGCAAGGTGTCATTCCGCAGGAACCGATGTTCGAGATAAACGTATCCATTCTTCCAATAGATCACCTTGGACACCACCTGGTACTTTTGGAATAACCGCACCGGTCGCATGATGCTGAGCTCGAGTGAAACCGTCAGCGGGTTCCACTTCCGCTTGAGGATGATGCCCAGTTTCCGGTAGTGGATCAGCATGTAGTACTTGGTCAGATCCACGACGCGGTTGTACTTGGAATTGTCCATCATCATGAACAGATTGCATTCGCCGGGCATCGCCCTCAGGGTGATGCGATTCTCTTCAAGAATATGTTGGGAGTCTTTGTCGTGAAAGAAGATGCTTTTGAACCACAAGGTTATCAATCTGGTGTAATAGAGCATCTACTCTCCCGTGACTAGGCTCTGATCCGGTGCAGATAATTAAACCCCGATATCCACGTGAACTTTAGAAGAAAAGTTATGGACCCGGGTGACGCAGAAGTGCTGGCAGAATGTTGACAGGCAGGCGCACGGTTGGCAATGGACAAAATGGTCAAGGTAAAAGAATTTTCATGTGCAAGATGCACAAGTGAAAATTCCCGGCATATCTGACGAAGGGCGCCGGGGTGGCAGCGCCGGTACCTGCAGAGCAAACCCCGCATGGCTCACGCTAAGCGGCACCGCCCGGTGTCCGCCGGTGCGCCGGGGTCCCAGCAGTGCACTGAGGTTCGACGGTGTCTCAAGCACCTACGGACCGGGGCAGTGTCCATCAACACTGCTCATCGTCGGAACGCGTATCAGTCCTTGGAGTAGATCGCCTCGATGTCGGCGGCGAACTTCTCGGCCACCACGTTGCGCTTGACCTTCATGGTCGGGGTGAGCTCACCGGTGTCCTCGGTGAAGTCGACGGGCAGAATGCGAAATTTGCGGATCGACTCCGCGTGCGAAACCTGCTGGTTGGCCTTCTTGACAGCTGAGTCCACCTCGGCGACCAGGTCCGGGTCGGTGGCAAGGTCGCCGACCGAGGCGCTGGCGGACTTGCTGTTGCGTTGCTTCCAGCCGTCGAATGATTCCGGGTCGATGGTGATCAGTGCGCCGATGAAGGGCTTGTTATCCCCGACTACCATCGCCTGGCTGATCAGCGGATGCGAGCGCAACTGGTCCTCCAAGACAGCCGGCGCCACGTTTTTGCCGCCCGCGGTCACGATGAGTTCCTTCTTACGACCAGTGATGCTCAAGAAGCCATCCTCGTCGATCGAGCCCAGGTCGCCGGTGCGGAACCATCCATCGGTGAAGGCCTCTTCGGTGGCCTGCTCGTTGCGCCAGTAGCCGCTGAATACCACCCCACCGCGTACCAGCAGTTCTTTGTCCTCGGCGATCTTGAGGCTGTTGCCGGGCACCAACTTTCCGACCGTCCCGATCTTCAGGCCTTTGATCTGGTTGACGGTGATGGCCGCACTCGTCTCGGTCAACCCGTAGCCCTCATAGATGGTGACTCCGACACCCCGATAGAAGTGGCCCAGTCGGGCTCCCAGGGGCGCTCCGCCGGAGACCGCCGCTCGGCAATTCCCACCCAGGGCCGCACGCAACTTCCCGTAAACCAGCTTGTCGAACACCGCGTGCTTGGCGCGCAGCACCAATCCCGGCTTGCCGTCGTCGTGGGCCCGACTCCAGTCGACCGCGGTCTCCGCAGCCGCTTTGAAGATCGGACCCTTGCCGTCATTGGACGCATTCTGCTCGGCGGTGTTGTACACCTTTTCGAACACGCGCGGAACCGACACCACCACCGTCGGCTTGAATTCGGCGAACAGGGGCAGCAGGTTCTTGATGTCGCTGGTGAATCCGACGGTGACCTTGCTGGTGAACGCAGACAGCGTCAGGGCACGGGCCAGCACGTGAGCCAGTGGCAGGAACACCAGCAGCCGCTCGCCCTCGCGCAACAACTGCGGCAGGCACTCCTGGACGCCGCGGATCTCGTGCAGCAGGTTCGAGTGGGTCAGCTGGCAGCCTTTGGGCCGGCCAGTGGTGCCCGAGGTGTAGATCAGCGTCGCCGCGTGCTCGGCGCTCAATGCCTCTTGCCGTGCCGACAGTTCGGCCGCGTCCACCGATGCGCCGGCCTCCGCCAACTGGTCCAGCGCCTTGGGTCCCGAGCCGTCGATGTGCAGCACCCGGCGAAGCTCCGGAAGGTCGCCGGTGAGCTCGGTGACCATCGCGGCGTGGGCGTCAGTGTGGGCAAACGCCACCACGGCTCCGGAGTCCTTCAGCACCCAACGCACCTGCTCAGCGGAGGATGTCTCGTAGATCGGAACGGTGACCGCGCCTACGGCCAGGATCGCCAGGTCAAGGATCGCCCACTCGTAGCAGGTGGCCGAAAAGATCGATACCCGATCGCCCGCCTCGACGCCCAGTGCGATCAGACCCAACGCGGCGGATTGGACATGCTCGGCCGCTTGCGCGCAGGTCACGTCGGTCCAAGTGTCGTCGACCCGACGCTGGTAGATCACATAATCCGGGTCGTCGCGCTCATGCTCGAACACCACGGCCGCGACGTTGTCGTGCTCGTCGACGCTGAAGCGGGCGGGGACACTGTACTGACGCACTTGAAGTTACCTCGCTTGACCTAGGGCGGCGCTTCTTGCCGGTTGCTGTTCCCAAGCCTAATGCCGTCATTCGCGCAGCGTGGAGACGCCCGGTCGGGACCTCGCATGGATGGCTGACAGGGCCGATATGTGAAGCTGAGGCGATGAACAGCATCCAGATCGCTGACGAAACATATGTAGCCGCCGACGGCGCTCTGGTTGGTGCCGCTGTCTCCGACAAATCCAAGTGGCGGAGATGGTGGCCTGATCTGCAGTTGACGGTCACCGAGGATCGTGCCGAGAAGGGCATGCGGTGGACGGTCGCTGGCGCGCTGACCGGCACCATGGAGGTCTGGCTGGAACCGTCGATGGACGGTGTGATCCTGCATTACTTCCTGCACGCGGAGCCGACCGGAGTGTCGGGGCCGGAGCTGGCCAAGCTGAACCTCGCCAAGCTGACGCATCGCCGTCGAGTGGCGGGCAAGAAAATGGCGTTCGAGGTGAAAACGACGTTGGAAGAGGCACGTCCGGTGGGTGTTTCTCCGGTAGTTTAACCGGATCAGGCAGGGCGGTGGGGGCGCTCCCGCAACCGACCGGGTGAACCAGGAAAGGGAAGCAGTCAAGTGGCGGACAAGACAACGCAGACGATCTACATCGACGCGGATCCTGCTGAGGTGATGCACGCCATCGCCGACATCGAGTCCTACCCGGACTGGATCAACGAGTACAAAAAAGTCGAAATCCTCGAGGCCGACGACGACGGATATCCCAAAAAAGCTCGGATGTTGATGGACGCCACCATCTTCAAGGACACCTTGATCATGAACTACCAGTGGCCCGACGACCGCAAATCGCTGAGTTGGACCCTGGAATCCAGCTCGTTGCTGAAGTCTCTGGAAGGTTCATACATCTTGGCGCCCAAGGGTTCTGGGACCGAAGTCACCTATGAGCTGGCGGTCGACCTGGCCGTACCGATGATCGGCATGCTCAAGCGCAAGGCCGAACGCCGATTGATCGACGGAGCGTTGAAAGATCTGAAGAAACGAGTCGAGGGCTGAGTGATTCCGCGGCGCCCACCCCGGCCCGGATCAGCCTCTTCGTAGGTAAAGGCGGGGTAGGGAAATCCACCCTGGCGTGTGCGACTGCTGTTCGTGACGCCAGCGATGGTCAGCGCGTGCTGGTCGTGTCCACCGACCAAGCGCACTCGCTGGGCGACGTGCTGGGCGTTCCGGTTCCGCCGACCGGCCAGGGCGAAGCCGTGCGGGTGCTCGCTGACGACCCGGAGACCGGCGGCGGCTATCTCGACGCGTTGGCTTTGGACACCCTGGCCCTGCTCGAGGACCGGTGGCTCGACGTGGCCGCCGCGCTCGGCGCGCGATTTCCCGAGTCTGATCTCAGTCGCGTTGCGCCCGAAGAACTTTCAGCGCTGCCCGGCATCCAGGAGGTGCTCGGGCTGCACGCCGTCGGCGACCTGGCGACATCGGGACGATGGGATCGCATCGTGGTCGACTGCGCCTCGACCGCGGACGCGTTACGAATGCTGACCCTGCCGGCAACATTTGCGTTGTACGTGGAACGGGCGTGGCCGCGGCACCGCCGGCTCAGCATCGGCGCCGACGACAGCCGCTCGGCGGCGGTGGTGCAATTGCTGGAACGGGCCAGCGCCGGGGTGGAGCGGCTCAGCTCGTTGCTGACCGACGCTGAACTGGTCAGCGCGCACCTTGTCCTCACTCCCGAGCGGGTGGTTGCCGCGGAGGCGGCCCGTACCCTGGGCTCGCTCGCCCTGATGGGGGTGCGGGTAGCAGAACTGCTCGTCAATCAGGTGCTCATCCAGGACGAGACCTACGAATACCGAAGCCTGCCGGACCATCCGGCGTTCTACTGGTATTCGGAGCGCATTTCCGAGCAGCGGGCCGTCCTGGAGGAACTGGACGCCACCATCGGTGACGTGGCGCTGGTACTCGTCGCGCACCAAGCGGGGGAGCCCATTGGGACCAAGGCGCTGGGTGGGCTGCTCGACAGCGCCCGTCGCCGCCGCGGTGGCCCCCCGCCGGCACCGCTGCGTCCCGTCGTCGACCTGGAGTCCGGCTCGGGGCTGGAATCGGTCTACCGACTGCGGCTGGCGTTGCCCCAGCTTGACCCCGGATCGCTGGCGCTCGGTCGCTCGGACGACGACCTGATCATCAGTGCGGGCGGGGTACGCCGCCGGATTCGGTTAGCCTCGGTGTTACGTCGATGTACCGTGCTGGACGCACAGTTGCGTGGCGGTGAGTTGACGGTTCGTTTCCAACCAGATCCGGAGGTATGGCCAAAGTGAGCACGGGTCATACCGATATCGGACCGGAGTTGCGCCGGTTGGCGCAGGCCATCGTGGACGGGATCGATCCTGCCGTGCGGGCCGCCGCCACCCTGGCGTCCAGCGGGGGCCCCGGCAAGTGCCAACAGGTGTGGTGCCCGGTGTGCGCGTTGGCAGCGGTGGTCAACGGTGAGCAGCACCCGATGGTGACGGTCATCGCCAACCACAGCGTCGCGTTGCTCGAAGTGATTCAGTCCATCGTCGACGACATGCACCACGTGGCCGATCCACCGCCGGACGGTGACCCGTCCGAAGGGGGTTCGGCCACCGAACCGTCCGCGCCGAGCACCAACGGTAATGGCGCCACCCGGACCGGCTACCAGGCCATCCCGGTTACTCTGCGGGAGTGAGCCCGCGATAGCGGCCCTACTTCGCGATGTGGTCCGGGTCATCGCGGATCGGTACAGTTGGCGCAGACACCATCCGGTGCGGCCGAAGGGGAACCATGTGGTACTACCTGTTCAAGTACATCCTTCTCGGCCCGCTGCTGTCCCTGCTCGGTCGTCCGAAAATCGAAGGGCTGCACCATGTCCCGAGTTCTGGCCCGGCGATTCTGGCCAGCAACCATTTGGCGGTCATGGACAGTTTCTTCCTGCCGCTGGTGGTGCGGCGACGGATCACCTTCCTTGCCAAGTCTGAATACTTCACCGGTACCGGGCTGAAGGGCTGGTTCAACCGCTGGTTCTATACGGCCGTCGGGCAGGTGCCGATCGACCGCAGCGATTCCGAAGCCGCACAGGCCGCGCTGGAGACCGCCAAAGTAGTGCTGCGCCAGGGCAAGCTGCTGGGGATGTACCCCGAGGGCACCCGCTCGCCGGACGGCCGACTGTACAAGGGCAAGACCGGGTTGGCGCGTCTCGCGTTGCAGACCGGGGTTCCGGTGATCCCGGTGGCGATGATCGGCACCAACGTGGTCAACCCGCCCGGCAGCTCGATGTTGAGGTTCGGTCGCGTCACGGTCCGTTTTGGCGAGCCGATGGATTTCTCGCGTTTCGACGGGCTGTCCGGCAACCACTTCATCGAGCGCGCCGTCATCGACGAGGTGATGTACGAACTGATGGGTCTGTCCGGTCAGGAGTACGTCGACATTTATGCCGCCAGTGTCAAAGACGGCAGCGCCGAGGACAACGACGGGGAAGGCTCTAAATCGGATTCGGCTGAGGCCGACCGGATCCCGGAGACCCAGGCCGGTTGACTGACTCCGATTGATTCAGCCCGCGGCCGATACCCGGGTGGTTGATTCAGCCCGCGGCTGCTACCGGGGTGCGTTCGCGCGTCGCCAACCGCGTCGGCGCTAGTTGAGCCGTGACGGTCAGGCCGGCGATCACGATGACCGCCAGCGCCCACCAGACATACGACATCCCCAGCAGTTGCCGCCACCACGCAGCCGTCGTCTCGTGGTGCTTGGGCAGCAGGTCGATGGGCGTCCACCGCATCACCGCGAAGCCCACCGCGGTGACCACGCCCAAGGCGACGTTGCGGCGCCGCCACGCCATCACGCCCGTCACCAAGACCGCGGGCAGCATCCAGACCCAGTGATGCGACCAGGAAACCGGTGATACCACCAATCCGAACAACGCGACGCAGATGATGGCCAGCGGAGACTCGTCGGCGCGCAGCACCCGGCGCATCGCCCAGATCGTCATCGCCAGCACCAGCAGACACGCCAGCACCCACAGCGGGAACCGTTCGTGCTGGCCGAGGCCCAGCCGGGCCAGCGCGCCGGCGATGTTCTGGTCGGTGTTCAGCGCCGTGTCACCGATGCGGTCGGTGTGGTGCAGCGTGTGTGTCCAGTACTCCAACGAATCCCGCCAGGCCAGGGCGAAACCCACCAGCGTCGCGCCGACGAAAGTCACCACGGAGGTGATCGCGGCCCGCTTGTCTCGCCGGAGCAGGAAGTACAGCAAGAAGACCGCAGGGGTGAGTTTGAGTGCGATACCCAGGCCCAGCAGCAGACCTCGCGGCCAGGGCGTGCGACGCGGGAAGCAATCGGCAATCACCAGCGTCATCAACACGGCATTGATCTGGCCGAAGGCGAAGTTCGAGCTGATCGGCTCCAGCCAGATCGACGCCGGTGCGACGATCACCACGGCCAGCCACGCCCGGCGCAGCCACGCCGGGCCGGAAAGCACATCCGAGCCGGCCCAGACGTCGAGGCGGGTCAACACGATGACGGTCGATGCCAGCAGCATGGCCAGCGTCAACCCGGTGATCGCGACGCTGGCGGCAGGCATCCCCATCCAGGCGAACGGACTGAACAGCACCGCGGACAGCGGGGGATAGGTGAACGGCAGGTCCACGATCGGCGTATGGAACATCACGGTCCCGTACAGCGGACGTCCGTCCAACCAGGCTCGGCCGCCCATCTGATAGACGTCGATGTCGATGCGGTAGGGGATGTGCCCGAATAACTGCCAGCACGTGTAGCCCAGGGCCGCAGCCGCCAGCAGCCAGAGCAGGCACCACAACCACACCCGCCCCAGTCGACTGCCCGCGACGGGCGACTGCGATTTACTCATGTCGAGGACAGCCTAATCGTTATGGTGCGAGATCTGGCCCGCGCAGCGCGGCTTCCGGCGCGGGCGCGCCCGCGGGCGTAGCTTTTTATGGTGGGCCATTGGCTGCAGCATGACATCGTCGACCGCGGCAGGCTGCCGCTGTTGTGCTGTCTGATCGCCTTCATCCTGACCTTCTTCGTCACCCGGTCCTGCGTGCGATTCATCCGTCATCGCGGGGACCGGGGCAGGCCGGCGAGGTGGTGGCAGCCGCGCAACATTCACGTCGGGGCGGTGCACATCCACCATGTGGCGTTCGGTGTGGTGCTGGTGATGTTGTCCGGACTGACCCTCGTAACCCTGGCTGTCACCGGGCGTGAGTCTCAGTTCACCATCGCGGCAACCCTTTTCGGCATCGGCGCGGCTCTGGTGCTGGACGAGTATGCGCTGATCCTGCACCTGTCGGACGTGTACTGGGAGGAGGATGGGCGCAGCTCGGTGGACGCCGTGTTCGCCGCGGTGGCCGTTGCCGGCCTGCTGATGCTGGGCCTGCACCCGTTGATGTTCATCCTGCCGATCCGCCACGACGGCAACTGGGTGACGCTGCAGAGCACACTGGCCGGCGGGCTGGTGCTGACGCTGCCGTTGGCGGTGGTGGTGCTGCTCAAGGGCAAGGTCTGGACGGGCCTGCTGGGCATGTTCATCGTGGTCCTGCTGGTCATCGGCGCAATCCGCTTGTCGCGGCCGCACGCTCCGTGGGCACGCTGGCGCTACACCACCCGGCCGGCCAAAATGCGCCGCGCCCTGGATCGTGAACGACGGTGGCGACGGCCAGTGGTGCAGGCCAAATTGTGGTTGCAGGGCGCGATCGCCGGGACGCCACGGCTGCCCGACGATCGCATCGTCGACGCCCAGTTGGACCTGGATGTACATCCCGCGCCGCCGCCCGAGGGCACCGAGCCCATTCCGCTCAGCGCGTGACTCCGTCTTCTCGCCGCGCTGAGGCGCACTAAGCTGCGCCGGTGCGGTATTTCTACGACACCGAGTTCATCGAGGATGGCCGCACCATCGAGCTGATCTCCATCGGAGTGGTAGCCGAGGACGGTCGCGAGTATTACGCCGTCTCCACCGAATTCGACCCGGATCGGGCGGGCAGCTGGGTGCGGGCCCACGTGCTGCCCAAGCTGCCGCCCCCGGCCTCTCAGCTGTGGCGATCCCGTCGTCGCATCCGCGATGACCTGGAAGAGTTCCTCGATGTGACGGGTTCGGAGCCTATCGAGTTGTGGGCCTGGGTGGGGGCGTATGACCACGTGGCGTTGTGCCAGCTGTGGGGGACGATGCCGGATCTGCCCCGGGCGATACCCCGATTCACCCGGGAGTTGCGCCAATTGTGGGAGGAGCGGGGATCCCCGCGGCTGCCCCCTCGGTCCCGGGACGTGCACGACGCGCTGGTGGACGCTCGGGATCAACTCGATCGCTTCCGGATCATCACGGCCCACGATGGTTCGGCCAGGCGTTCGCCCTGATCAGCCGACGAACGGCCACAGTTACGATGGACCGATGAACTGGACCGTCGACATCCCGATCGACCAGCTGCCGTCGCTGCCGCCGCTGCCGTCTGACCTGCGCGCACGCCTGGACGCCGCGCTGGCCAAGCCGGCCGTCCAGCAGCCGAGCTGGCCCGAAGACCAGGCGACGGCGATGCGCACGGTGCTGGAGAGTGTGCCGCCGGTCACCGTGCCGTCCGAGATCGTCCGGTTACAGGAGCAACTCGCGCTGGTCGCCAAGGGCGAGGCGTTTCTGCTGCAGGGCGGCGACTGCGCCGAGACGTTCACCGACAACACCGAGCCGCACATCCGCGGCAATATCCGCACCCTGCTGCAGATGGCGGTGGTGCTCACCTACGGTGCCAGCCTGCCTGTGGTGAAGGTGGCCCGCATCGCGGGCCAGTACGCCAAGCCCCGGTCGTCGGACATCGACGCGTTGGGGCTGAAGTCCTACCGCGGCGACATGATCAACGGCTTCGCCCCGGACGCTGCGGCGCGCGCGCACGACCCGTCGCGGCTGGTGCGTGCCTACGCCAACGCCAGCGCCGCAATGAATCTGGTTCGGGCGCTCACCTCATCGGGATTCTCGTCGCTGCACCTGGCGCACGACTGGAACCGCGAGTTCGTCCGCACGTCGCCGGCCGGCGCGCGATACGAGGCACTGGCTTCCGAGATCGACCGTGCGTTGCGGTTCATGAGCGCTTGTGGGGTTTCCGACCGCAATCTGCAGACCGCGGAGATCTACGCCAGCCACGAGGCATTGGTCCTCGACTACGAGCGCGCCATGCTGCGCCTGTCCGAAGTCGAGAACGGCGAGCCCCAGCTCTACGACCTTTCGGCACACACCGTGTGGATCGGTGAGCGCACCCGCCAGCTCGACGGGGCGCACGTCGCCTTCGCTGAAGTGATCGCCAACCCGATCGGCGTCAAGATCGGCCCGACGATGACTCCGGAGCTGGCCGTCGAGTACGTCGAGCGCCTTGACCCGCACAACAAGCCGGGCCGGCTGACCCTGGTGAGCCGGCTGGGCAACAACAAGGTCCGCGACGTGCTGCCGCCGATCATCGAGAAGGTGCAGGCCGCCGGCCACCAGGTGATCTGGCAGTGCGACCCGATGCACGGCAACACCCACGAGTCCTCGACGGGCTACAAGACGCGCCATTTCGATCGCATCGTCGACGAGGTGCAAGGGTTCTTCGAAGTGCACCGCGCCCTGGGCACCCACCCCGGTGGGATCCACGTCGAGCTCACCGGCGAGAACGTCACCGAGTGTCTCGGTGGAGCCCAGGACATCTCGGACACTGACCTGTCGGGCCGCTACGAGACCGCCTGCGACCCGCGGTTGAACACCCAGCAATCGCTAGAGCTGGCCTTTCTGGTCGCGGAGATGCTGCGCGACTAGCGGGCGCGGGCCGCTACAGCAAGCTGCTCAGGTGCACGCCCAGGGTCCAGCCGGCGGTGGCGACGAGTCCGGTCAACGTGAGCACCACCGCAATCCAGATGAGCACCATGCGACGGTTGTGCTGTCGCTCCCAGATGAACTCCTCGATCGAGATGCCCGCGAATTGCCCTGAGTCGGGTGCATATTCGTCGACGCCCCAGTCGGATTCGTCGTCGGATTCGTCGACGCCCCAGTCGGATTCCTCGACGCCCCAGTCAGGTTTGTAGTCGGGTTCGGACGGCGGTTCGGGGTCCGGCCACTCATCGGGGTACGGGTCGCGGGTGAACTGTCGGGTGGGGCGCTGGACCGGCGGCGCGGCGGTGTCTTGGCGCTCGGCCGCGCGGTCGCGCTGCATCATCGCCGACCGGTGCTGGGCCGAATTGCGCGGTGCGGGCACCCGAAAGTCCGGCAGCCCCAGCTCTTCGGCGATCGCCTCCACGTCGGCGGCCATCTCGATCGCGTCGGCATACCGCTGAGCGGGGTCGCGAGCGGTCGCGCACGCCACGAAGTCATCGAATTGTGGTGGCACGCCGTCGATTACCGCACTGGGCGGTGGCACGTCCCTATCCAGCCGCTGATAGGCGATGGACAGCGCCGAGTCACCGGTGAACGGGGTCTGGCCGGTCAACAGCTCGTAGGTGAGTATCCCGGCCGAGTAGACATCGCTGCGCGGGCCGGCATTGCCGTCGCGCACCTGCTCCGGCGACAGATAAGCAGCGGTGCCCAAAATGACACTGGCGGAAGTGATTCCGGCACCCGCCACCGCCCGGACCAAGCCGAAATCGGCGATCTTGACCTCGCCGTCGTCCGAGATCAGGACATTTTCCGGCTTGACGTCACGGTGCACCAGACCGGCGCGATGGGCTTCGGCCAGTCCGCCCAGCACCGGCCGCAGCACCGCCACCACGGCGTGCGGCGGCATCGGACCGCGTTCCGTCAGTAGCTCGCGCAGCGTGCCGCCCTCGACGAGTTCCATCACCAAAAACGGGTGCCGACCGTCGTGCCCCTGGTCGTAGACCGCTACTACGCCCGGACTTTTCAACCGCGCCACCGCGCGCGCCTCGAGCTGAAAGCGGGTCAAAAACTGCTGGTCACCCGCATAGCGGCTGTCCATCACTTTCAAGGCGACCGGCCGGTCCAGCCGGGTGTCCACCCCCCGATACACGGTCGAAGTGCCGCCACTGGCGATCTTGGCCTGGACGAGATAGCGGCCGTCCAGCAGCGTGCTGTGCCGCGGGTCTCCCGTCTCAACCACGGAGGCCATCGTAGGTGCGCGACGCAATCTCGTGCGGAAACTTCGTGGGGAAACTCAGCCTCAACGCGCACACCTGGTCGTCCTTGAAGTTCTAGACTGACCCCGTGGGCAGCATTCCGGCCGGCGACGATGTTCTGGATCCCGACGAGCCAACCTACGACCTGACCCGGGTCGCCGAATTGCTCGGCATACCGGTGAGCAAGGTCCAACAGCAACTCCGCGAAGGTCACCTGGTTGCGGTGCGCCGCAACGGCGGGGTGGTGGTCCCGCAGGTCTTCTTCACCAACACCGGCCACGTCGTGAAGAGCCTGCCCGGGTTACTGACGATCCTGCACGACGGCGGCTACCACGAGACCGAGATCGTGCGCTGGCTGTTCACCCCGGATCCGTCGCTGACCGTCACCCGCGATGGCTCCCGTGACGCCCTGAACAACGCCCGCCCGGTCGACGCCTTGCATGCCCACCAGGCACGCGAGGTGGTGCGACGCGCGCAGGCTATGGCGTACTGACCGGCTACTCCTCGACGCGCTCGGGCTCGTCCTGGCGGTGCAGCGAATACCAGGCCAGCACCGCGAACGCGGTTGCGAGCCCCACGTGTAGCCACGAGTACATGCCGTGCGATCCGTCCGGTTTGAAGATCACCATGATCCAGGTCGAAATCCCGGCGACGGCTGCCATCGCACGCCGTGACTGCGCCAGCGGAGCCAGCACCGCCAACGGCCAGGAGTAGTACCACGGCAGCGCGGCGGGCACGAACAGCACCACGACCAGCATTACCCCGGCGATCCCGGTGAGCGCGGCCCGGTCGTCGCGACGGAAACGCCACCACAAAACCGGCAGCGACACCCCGATGATCACGATGCCGACAAGCCGCGCGATCCGTAGCACGGTGTAAAACTGGACCGCGAACAGCCCGCTACCGAAGAAATGCACCAGGTTCGCGACTGCGGTCGGGATGGTCAACCAGTTGATGATCTTCACCGAGCCTGCCAGCGCGGTCATCCAGCCCAGGCCAACCCCGGCGATCAGGGACAGCACCCCGAAGACCGCGACACAGATCGCCAGCGACGACAGCGCGGCGACCACGAAAGCCCGCGCCGGACCCCAGTTACGGTCCTCGCGCAGGTGCCGCATCCACACCCAGAACATGAACGGCAACGCCAGCCCCGCGGTGGCCTTGACCGCGATGCCGACGGTGAGCAGCGCGATGCCGCCGACGTGGTGGCGTTGCAGAGTCAACGCGATGCCGGCGGCCATCAGGCCCACCATCAGCATCTCGTTGTGCACGCCTCCCATCAGATGGATCAGCACCAGCGGGTTGAGCACGCAGATCCACAGCGCCTTGGCGCCGTCGCTGCCGACCTGATGCGCGAGTCGGGGAGCTGCCCAGATCAACAAGACGAGCCCGGGCAGCATGCACAACCGCAGCAGCATCGTTCCCGCAACGACATTGTTCCCGACCAGCATCGTCACCAACTTGGCCACCAGGATGAACGCCGGGCCGTACGGCGCCGTGGTGATCGTCCAGATCGGGCTGACGTCGTCCAGCAACGGGTTCGGGTTGCCGACCGGCCCTACCGCATAAGGGTCCAGGCCGTCCCGCAGCAGCGCACCCTGGGCCAGATAGGAGTAGGTGTCCCGGCTGAAGACCGGCACCGACAACAGCAACGGCGCCAGCCAGAACGCGGTGGTGGCCCGCATGACGAAATCGCTGGTTTGGCCGGCGAGCGCGCGCCGACCCAGCCGCAGCCACGCGACCACGACCAGGATCACGCCCAGCCACAGCAGCACCGAGGACAACACCAGCCCGTGGCCGAAACGCAGCCAGGACAGGTGAATCGACTCCAGCAGGGGATCGTGCTGGCGGGTGCTGCCCGCGCCCAGGCCGCCCACGGTGATCAGTGCGGAGCCCAGGAAACCCTGCCGCGCGGGAGCGGCGCCATCGGTGGCGATGAATGTTCTCAGCTGCGAAATGCCCTGTCGAAGAGGAGCTTTCGGCGCAATCGTCGAAGTTGTCGGGTCTGTCGGGTCTGTCGGGTCTGTCGGGTTTGTCGGGGTTGTCGGGGTTGTCATTGGATCACGCGGACCGCTCGGTGGCCAGCCGGGCCAGGTCCGACAACCCCGCTTTAGCGGTCGCGTTGATCGGAGCCGACGCCAGTGTGGCCAGTGCCCGTTCGGTGAGATCGGTGATCCGCTGCTCCGCCGCTGCCAGTGCACCCACCCCTTCGATCACGCCCCGCAGTTCGCGCACCTGCTCATCGGTCAGATCGGTACCGACCGAGGTCCGTAACAGGCTGGCCGCCAACGGGTCTGACTCTTCGGCCAGTTGGATGGCCTCGGCCAGCAGCACGGTGCGCTTGCCCGACCGCAGGTCGTCCCCGGATGGCTTACCCGTCACCGCCGGGTCCCCGAACACACCCAGCACGTCGTCGCGCAGCTGGAATGCCACCCCCAGATCGGTCCCGAACTGCTGGAAGGTCGCCAGCACATCGGGCCGGTCGGCGGCGGCGGCCACCCCGAGTTGCAGCGGCCGCAGCACGGTGTAGCAGGCGGTTTTGTAGGTGGCCACGGTCATCGCCGAAGCGACCGATTCGGTGGCCGAGGCGGGTACCGAGACCTCGGCGACGATGTCCAGATACTGCCCGCCGAGCACCTCAGTGCGAATGTCCGACCACACCCGCTCCACCCGCATCCGGGTCTCGGCCGACAACTTGGTCCGGGAGATGACGTCGTTGGCCCAGGCGTGTGCGATGTCACCGAGCAGGATCGCCGCCGACATGCCGAACTGGTCTGGTGCGCCCCGCCAACCGCGTTCGGTGTGCAGGCCGGCGAAGTGCACGTGCGCGGTCGGCCGACCGCGGCGGGTGGCTGAGGCATCGATGACGTCGTCGTGCACCAGGGCGAAGGCGTGTAGCAGTTCCAGCGCACCGAACAGCAGCAACGTGTCGGGTTCGGGTTCCTGGGCGCACACGGCGTTCCAGCCCCAGTAGGCGAAGACGGGCCGCAGTCGCTTGCCGCCGCCGAGGACGAAATCCTCCAGCCAGGCGGTCAAGGCATCAAAGTCAGCACCCAGGTGAGCGGACTCAGTGCGGCGGTCGCGCAGATACCGTTGTAGTTCGTCGGTGATGGCGCGGGCGACCTCGGCAGTAGATGCCGCCGATGCTTGCAGGCTCAGCGCAGCGCCCCTTTCTGCTCGGCAGCCTCTGGCCCGACAGTGTATGCCGCGGCCCAGCATGGGCGCCCCTATGCTGTCGTGGTGGCCCGCGTCGACGGTCACGGGGGGATGTGCGCGGCGTGGCGCGTCAGGGATGTTTTGCGGGGCAATCGGGAGGAGATGGAGCCGGGTGACGCTCAACACCATCGCGCTGGAGCTGGTGCCGCCGAACGTGGCCGGGGGTTTGGAGAAGGCATCGGAAGACGCTGCGAAAGTGTTGCGGTACTCGGCAGAGTCCGGCCTGGACGGGCGCATCCGGCACGTGATGATCCCGGGGATGATCGCCGAGGACGACGATCGCCCGATAACGATGCAGCCCAAGCTCGACGTGCTGGACTTCTGGTCGATCATCAGGCCGCAACTACCGGGGATCAACGGTCTGTGCACGCAGGTCACCGCCTTCATGGACGAACCGACCCTGGGTGAGCGGCTCGCCAAGCTGTCCGCTGCCGGGATGGAGGGTGTGGTCTTCGTCGGGGTACCGCGCACCATGAATGACGGCGAGGGTTCCGGCGTCGCCCCCACCGACGCCTTGTCGATCTATCGCGACGCGGTGGCGAACCGGGGTGTCATTGTCATTCCCACCCGAGAGGGTGAACAGGGCCGCTTCAATTTCAAGTGCAACCAAGGCGCGACGTACGGCATGACGCAGCTGCTGTATTCCGACGCGATCGTGAGCTTTTTGTCCGATTTCGCCGACAGCACCGATCACCGGCCGGAGATCCTGTTGTCGTTCGGCTTCGTGCCGAAGATGGAAGCACGGGTCGGCCTGATCAATTGGCTGATTCAGGACCCGGGCAACGCGGTGGTGGCCGACGAGCAGGAGTTCGTCAAGAAACTGGCCGGCAGCGAACCCGCCGAGAAGCGGCGCCTCTTGGTCGACCTGTACCAGCGCGTCGTCGACGGGGTGGCCGAGCTGGGTTTCCCGTTGAGCATCCACTTCGAAGCGACCTATGGCGTGTCCGGTCCGGCCTTCGAGACCTTCGCCGAGATGCTCGCGTACTGGGCACCCGACCGCCGGACTTAGCCGGAAGACTGGTCGGTCGGAGCGGTGAACCGCGGTGACCGGTCCCGGCTGGCCCACGCCAGCATCGCCACCACGCCGGCGGCGGCGAACGACGCGATGCCCAGCCAGATGCCCGCCCCGGTGAACGACCGGGTGTTCGGGTCGGTGTAGCGAGCCTGGGCGCTCATGGTGCTCACCACGCCTGGCTTGAGCTTCCACTGCACGACTTCGGGCTCGATCCGGTCACCGTTGGTGGAGGTGACTGTCCCGGGGAAGGCGACGGTCAATTCGATCTCGGCTTCGGGGTCGGTGAGCGAGGTCAGGTCGGCCCGGCCGTCCAGGATCACCATGTTGCCGTTGCGGCGTAGCGACAGGTTGACTCCGGCGGCGTCGGGGTTCATGTGCGCGAGCTGCGGCAGTTCGGCGAAGGTGAGATCGGAGAAGACGGCCTGCGACCCTACGTAGCCGTCGCTGTCGTAGTTCGACACCGCGACCTTCTGGCTGAACGGCAGGTTTGTGTCGAGCTGCGGACCGGCGTCCTTGTTGCTCTTGGGTTTTGCCGCGGCGATGATCTCGCCGGACACGAGGTCGTCGGGTGAGATGGTGAGTGAGGCCCGTACCCGCAGGCAGCCGGTGGCCAACGGCACCAGCATCAGCAGCATCACGATCGCCACCATCCGGCGGCGCCGCACGCTGACCAAACTGCGGGATGTCCGGGCTGGTTGCGGGGGAGAGCTGGCGCGCACGAGGTCATCGTGCCAGACCCGGGGTGTAGATCGGTTGAGCCGCCCGGTTACAGCGGCAGCGCGCGGCCCAGAATGGCGAAAGCGCGCGGGTCCCCGGCGAAGTAGTAGCTGCGGATGACGTCGGCGAAGCCCAGCCGGCGGTACAGCCGCCAGGCCCGATTGGCTTCACCGTTGGTCTCCGGGGTGGATAGCAGGACGTTGTCTTCGTGACGACCCGCGAGCAGGCGCCGGGCCAGCCCTTCGCCGAGCCCCCGGCCCTGTGCGCGGGGATGGATGTGCAGTTCGGTCAACTCGAAGTAACTCGTCATCAGCCGGTCGATGGCGGGCTGCGGTAAACCGCTGCGTTGCAGGCCCAGCACCACCTGCTGTTGCCACCACTGGCCGGGCGCCCCGGGGTAGCCGTAGGCGATTCCGACAAGTGGGGCGTTGCTCAGCTCCGTGGCCGTCGGTGGCTTAGCGGTGTCTTTGATGTCTTCGTCGGCGACCTGCACCGCCGCGACCGCCTTCCAGCCAGGCCGGCGGGTGTGCTCCAGCCACATGGTGGCGCGCTGGCTCTCGGTGCCCTTGGGATAGCGCATTGCATCGACATACACGCTGAGCGCGTCTGGGAGGCGGCGCTGCATCTCGTTCGCCGGGAAATCGACGAGGAAAGTCGCCAAGTCGCGCTGTCCTCCTCAGTAGGCAAACGGGGGCTTCTGATCCAGCCGCAGTTTGCGGTCGGGCAATTCCAGTATCGGACGTGGCCCTCGGGCGGCGACGGGCGGTCTTGTTGAGCAATCGTGCCCTGCACGGTCCCGGGCCGTCCCTGGCCTGCGATGCGCCGCGATAGAATCGGTGGCGAATCGGTGGTACGGCGCAGATTGACCTCGTATCATTGGTATTAATTGCCCTACAACGGGCATCGGCGCGCCATCCGTGGCCACGTGACAGTGTTTCGGCAAGGAGGGACGAATGCCACTCTCCGATCATGAGCAGCGAATGCTCGATCAGATCGAGAGCGCTCTCTATGCCGAGGATCCCAAGTTCGCCTCGAGCGTGCGTGGCGGCGGTTTTCGTGCGCCGACCGCGCGACGCCGACTTCAGGGCACGGCGTTGTTCGTCGTCGGCTTGGCGATGTTGGTCTCCGGGGTTGCTTTTAAAGCCACGATGATCGGAACGTTCCCGATTCTCAGTGTCATCGGGTTCATGGTGATGTTCGGCGGCGTGGTCTACGCCGTCACCGGTCGGCGGCTGACCGGCCGGCCTGATGCGCGAGCCGCCACGAGTCCGTCCCGCCAGCGGCGGTCCAAGGGCGCGGGGGGATCGTTCACCAGCCGTATGGAAGACCGGTTCCGGCGGCGGTTCGACGAGTAGTCAATCCGACACGGTAAATAGCGGGGTAGCCAACGGCTGCCCCGTTTTCATTTGTCGGCGCTGAGGCCGAGCCCAGCGTGGCAGGAATCGTCCGTCGGACACGCCGGACGGGCCGGGCGAAGCCGACTTGTGGCGCGTTCGTAGCGCAGTTGTGTCCACCGCGCCCCACTGCGCCCCACCCGTTCCCCACCGACAGATTCTGGCCTCTGAAATGCGGTTTTATTCGCCCTGGCCAAGGCGGCACGCTAGCTGAACCGCGTCACTGCGCGGGCTTGTGTGGGGCGATGGCACCCCGTGACGCGCGGAGGGGTGTTTTTTGGGGCGCTTCCCGCGGACTTCGGAGGTCGGTTGTGTCATTTGTCAGTGTGGTGCCGGAATGGGACCCGGTACAG
>NZ_LZLQ01000029.1 GCF_001673315.1 Mycobacterium asiaticum
GGCCTGGTGGAGGGCGTCGAGAAGTTCCGGAGCGGTGGCCTGCAATCCCCGCGCCGCGTCAAACAGCGCTGACACCGTCGACGGACCCGTATCAGTGCTGACAATCGAATTCAGTTGATCGATAAGACGATTCAACTGAACCGCGCTGCCCAGCAGCTTCGTCCGTCGGTGGTCGGTGGCAGCGCCCAGGGCGGCCAGAATTCCGACCGACCGGTCCTCACGGCCGCGCCCGGCGGCCGCCAGCAGGTCGCGCAGCTTGCTGATGGTGGTCTGGAACAGCACGGTCGGTAGTTGAGTGTCTTCGTGGATATGCGCTCCGGCGCGGATGATGGGTCCGGGGCCGGTACCCAGCAGTTGAACCGACGACACTGCGAAGACGTTGCTGGGCACCACCCGAGCTGTCACCGCCGCCGGAATCGACTCGGCGTACTCGGGCTTGAGATCGATGTGCACATAGTTGGGTCGGCCGTGGGCTGCCGGAACGACATCGTTGACCATGCCGACGAGTACGCCGTGATACTTCACGTCTGACTTCTGTGGCAGGCCGTCACCGACGTTGACCAGATCGGCGATCACACGGACATAGGCCTTGAGCCGCCCCGTCGACTTGTACAGCAACCCGACGGTAAGCAGCGCCGCCACGACCGCGACCGCCACACCGCAACTGAACAACTGCCGATCCGACGGGCCCCGTCCGTCGACATCGAATGAATTCGGTTGGCCTGTCAAGCTAGCCGCCGAACCTTGCGCCCGCATCCACTCCCCACAGCGCCATGGTGAGCAGCATGTTGACCATGATCATCACGGTGATGCTGGCCCGCATACCGTGGCCCGCTGCCACGCCGACGCCCTCGGGTCCGCCACTGGCGTAGAAGCCGTAGTAGCACTGGATGGTCGAGGAGATCCACACGAGGATGATGGCCTTGCCCAACGAGTAGAGGATGTCCTTGCCGGCCAGCATCAATGAGAAGTAGTGCAGGTAGGACCCGGACGAGCCGCCACTGCTGACCTGCACCACTACCTGAGTCGTGAGGTAGCCGATTGCCAAGCACGCGGCGTACAGCGGAACCATCGCCATGACGGAGGCGATCAGCCTGGTGGTCACCAGATACGGAATCGGCCGAATGGCAATAGATTCCAGCGCGTCGATCTCTTCGGCGATCCGCATCGAGCCCAACTGCGCGGTGAATCGGCAACCGCCTTGCATGGCGAATGCCATCGCGGCCATCAGCGGCGCCAACTCGCGCGTATTGACCAGGGAGGAGACGAAGCCGGTTGCCGGTCCAAGGCCGAGCAGGTCCAGGAAGTTGTAGCCTTCGATGCCTACCAGCGCGCCGACCGTCATACCGAGTACGACGGCCACCCCGGCTGTCCCGCCGCCCACCACGATCGAGCCATTGCCCCAGGTGATGTTGGAGAGCAGTCGCAGGAATTCGCCGTTGTACTGACGCAGGGTGAGCGGTATGGCGACCAGTGCCCGTACGAAGAAGACCAGCATGTGGCCGAGTCGACCGATCGGCTTGGTGCCGCGCCGGTAGAGACGAAGGAGGCGCCCGGTAATGGGCGCCAGCGGTAGGTAGGGGGAGGCCGTCACGTTACAAACCGGTCCTGGGCGACAGCATGATGTAGAGCTGACTGATAACGACGTTGACGATCATCAGCAGCAGAATCGATTCCACGACAGCGGCATTCACCGAGTTGGCCACGCCGGTGGGGCCGCCCTTGGTGGACAGCCCCTTCTGGCTGGACACGATGGCGACGATCGCGCCGAAGATGATCGCCTTCAACAACGCAAGGATCATGTCGCCGGTGGTGGCGAACGAGGCGAAGGTGGACACAAAGCTGCCCGGCGCACCGTCTTGGAAGTACACGTTGAACATGTAGCTGGCAAAGAACCCGACGAAGCACACCACGCCGGTGAGAGCGACGCCGATCATGATGGCGGCGGCGAAACGCGGTACCACGAGGCGGCGTATCACCGAGACGCCCATCACTCCCATGGCATCGGTCTCTTCGCGCATTGTTCGCGAACCCAGGTCGGCGGTGATGGCCGAACCGACCGCTGCCGCCATCAGGACGGCGGCCACCAGCGATGCCCCCTGCCGGATCACCGCGAGTCCGCTGGCGGCGCCGGCCAATGAGGTGGCGCCGACCTGGCCGGCGAGCAGCGCGAACTGGATGGACAGCGTGACGCTGATCGGGAGCGACACCAGAATCGTGGGGAGCACGGCCGTCCCCGCCATGAATGCGCCCTGCCGGACGAACTCCTGCCACTGGAATCGTCCGGTGAAGAGGTCGATGAAGAAGAACTGGATCGTGCGCACGCCCAGGACGAACTGTTCACCAACGGTTCTCAGCGACGCGAGTGGGTGACGATCTACGTAACCAACCGCCCAGTCGCCAATAGCGTTGATGCCGTCATCCTGACGCTCATCCTGTACGGCCGGCTCTTGTAGGGTCATTTCAGCGGGGCCGGAGAGCTACGAGCAAACAAAATTGAGAGCGTCGCAGGTCTGAATGCGATTTCATCGGCGCGCTCCCCACCAGTTGCTCCGTGAGTTGCCGAGCGGATGGTGTCGGGTGTCGTTGAGCGAGCTGCCTTTTCTGGATACCCGTACTCCCGCAACTCCGCAGCTCAATCCGGTTTGCGGTCTCACCGTAGCCTAGTTGATAGGCACTTTCAATAGTGTAGAGTCACTCACTTACGGTCCTCTTGGGATCGCTTCAAAGGTGTTCGAAAGCCGGACTGCGGAGGTGCGTGGGTGACCTCAGCAAATGTCGAGTCGCTTCGGGACCGGCGGCGCGCCGAACTACTTCTGCAGATTCAACACACCGCCCACGAGTTGTTCGCCGAACGCGGATTCGCCGCGGTGACGACGGAGGACATTGCCGCCGCGGCCGGGATCTCGATCAGCACGTACTTTCGGCACGCGCCGACCAAGGAAGGGCTGCTGGTGGACCCGGTCCGCGAGGCCATCAGCGACATGCTGGATTCCTTTGGTGCGAGGCCGGCCGGCGAATCAGCGGTCGAAGTCCTGATTCAGCTGTTCGTCACCCATGCCAGGGAGGCCAGCGAAGGCAGCCACCTGGACACCTGGCAGCGAGCGATAATGACGGCCCCGCACCTGCTGAGCAAGTCAACCCTCATTCGGGAAGCCGATCAGCGCAAGTTCGTCGAACATGTCGCGACCCGGATGGGTGTCGACCCCTCCGTCGACATCCGGCCCGCGCTGATGGTCCATACCAGTTTGGCCACAGTGAAATTCGTGATCGACCGCTGGTTGACCGCGGGACCGGGGCCGGAACATCCGGTGCACGTCTACATGGAAAAGGCGCTGCGGATCACGCTCGCCGGGTTCGAATGACCCGGCTGGGGGCCACTGGGGCTCGCTTGGGGGGCCACTGGGCCCGCTTGGGGTCCCGGGGCAAACAAAAGGTCAGAGGGTGAAAACACCCTCTGACCTGTGGGGTGAGTGACGGGACTCGAACCCGCGACATTCAGGATCACAACCTGACGCTCTACCAACTGAACTACACCCACCACGGCCACCGGCCGACCCTGTCGGGATCAACTAGCGGCGACGTCGATATTAACCGGTCGACGGCTCGTCAGCCGAATTGATTGTCTCGGCCGACGCCGTGTCCCCCTGAAGATCACTGACCACAGCCGCGATTTCGCTGGTAGAGGGCCCGGGCGGGGGTACAAATGCGGTCCGCCGGTAGTACTGCAGCTCCTGAATCGACTCGTGGATGTCGGCCAACGCCCGGTGCGCCAGGCCCTTGGGCGGCTGCCCGAAATAGATGCGCGGGTACCAGCGTCGGCAGAGTTCCTTGATCGAGCTGACGTCGATCATCCGGTAGTGCAGGAACGAGTCCAGGGCCGGCATGTCCCGGGCGATGAAGGAACGGTCGGTGGCGATCGAGTTGCCCGCCAGCGGCGCCGTCTTGGGCTGTTTGACGTGCTGGTTGATGTAATCGAGGACCATCGCCTCGGCGGTGGCCAGGTCGACCGTGGAGGCCCTGACCTCGTTGGTCAGCCCCGAACGGGCGTGCATCTGCGCGACCACGTCGATCATCGACGTCAGCGAGGCTTCCTCGGCATGGATGACGACGTCGATCCCGTCGCCCAGGATATTCAGGTCGGCATCTGTGACCAGGGCGGCGATTTCGATCAACTTGTCCGAGCCCAGATCAAGCCCGGTCATCTCGCAGTCAATCCACACCAGTTCGTCACGCACAGCGCCCAAGCGTAAGCCCACGTCAGGCCCCGCCTGCGCACCCCCCGCAAAGTAGTGTGATGCATGCCGCACAGCGAGGGGAATCCGATGAGCACCGAATCCGAAACAGGACCCGCCGCACGCATCGCGGCCGGCTACGCCGTCGCAGGCCAAGCGCTGGAACTGGGCACCGTGGTAGTGGACGGGAAAGTCGACCCGGCGGCACAGATTCGCATCCCGTTGGCCACCATCAACCGACATGGTCTGGTCGCCGGGGCGACTGGAACCGGGAAGACCAAGACGTTGCAGCTGATCGCCGAGCAACTCAGTGCGGCGGGGGTTCCGGTGTTCATGGCCGACGTGAAGGGTGACCTGTCGGGGCTGTCGCGTCCGGGTGAGGGCAACGACAAGACCGCCGCGCGGGCCAAGGACACCGGGGACAACTGGGAGCCAACGGGATATCCGGTCGAGTTTCTTTCGCTCGGCACCGACGGAGTGGGAGTCCCGGTGCGCGCGACCGTCGCAAGCTTCGGACCCGTCTTACTGTCAAAAGTATTGGGCCTCAACGCTACTCAGGAGTCGACGCTGGGTCTGATCTTCCACTGGGCAAAGCAGAACAACTGGCCGCTGGTCACTTTGAACAATCTGCGGACCGTCATCAGTCATCTGACCAGCGACGAGGGCAAAGCCGACCTGAAATCTCTGGGCGGGGTGTCATCCGCGACGGCCGGTGTCATCCTGCGGGCCCTGGTGAATCTGGCCGGCGAGGGCGGCGAGACGTTCTTCGGCGAGCCGAAACTGGACCCGAAGGATCTGCTGGGCATTACCGAGCAAGGGCAGGGCACCATCTCGTTGCTGGAATTCAGCGGTCAGTCACTGCGTCCGGTCATCTTCTCGACCTTCCTGATGTGGTTGCTGGCGGACCTTTTCGTGCAATTGGACGAAGTCGGCGACATCGACAAGCCCAAGCTGGTGTTCTTCTTCGACGAGGCGCACCTGCTGTTCAGCGACGCGTCGAAGGCCTTTCTCGAGCAGGTTGAGCAGACTGTCAAGCTGATCCGCTCCAAGGGTGTCGGCGTGTTCTTCTGCACCCAACTGCCCACCGATCTGCCCAACGACGTGCTGTCCCAGCTGGGTGCGCGGATTCAGCACGCACTGCGGGCATTCACCCCCGACGATCAACAAGCCCTCAGCAAGACCGTCCGCACCTATCCCAAAACCGATGTGTATGACCTGGAGTCGGCGCTGACAGCACTGGGCATCGGTGAGGCCGTCGTTACCGTGCTCTCCGAAAAGGGCGCACCGACACCGGTTGCCTGGACGCGGATGCGGGTGCCGCGATCGCTGATGGCGGCTATCGGCACGGACGCCGTCGCAGCCGCGGCCAAATCCAGCCCGCTGCAGGAGAAATACGGGCACACGACACCTTCGCAGGACGAACCCCCGGCACGCCAGTCCCCGCCGGCTGGTGAGCCTGACCAGACGCCTGCAACAACGGATTCCACGGTTCCGCCGATGCCCGCGCCCTTTGAGCCGAAGGGCCCCGGCAGGCTGGAGGAAGTGCTGAACAATCCGACGGTGAAAAGTGGCATCAACACCGCGATACGCGAGATCGTCCGAAACTTGATGGGCAACAAGCGTCGTCGCCGGAAGTAACGGTCAGCCGCCGCCCAACTTTTTGTAGAAAGCGCCCACGATCGGCGCGACGATGGCCCGCGGCGCGTAGCCACTCGCTACCGACATCGCTTTGGACGTCACCCCGGGCACGACGCGCATCTTGTTGCGCTGCAGCGCATCCAGGGACACCTGCGCGGTGTGTTCGGTCGAGATCCATAAGAAGTCCGGTACCAGCTTCTCCACCAGGGACATCTCGTCCGGATCGGGCAGTTCGGTGCGTACCGGTCCGGGAGCCAGCAGCGTGACGTGCACGCCGGAGCCGCGCAATTCACCGCGCAGGGATTCACTGAAAGTGTTTGCGAAAGCTTTGGTAGCCGCATAAGTGGCGTTGTAGGGGATAGGCGAATTCCCTGCCGCGGAACCGGAAATCAGAATGCCACCGGCTTGCCGTTCCACCATGCCCGGCAGCACCGCCAGCGTAAGGTCATGCACGGCAACGGCATTCAACTGTACCTGAGCCTTCTCGCCAGCCGGCTCGAGGTCGGCGACGGCGCCGAACGTCGCCGTGCCGGCATTGGCGCACAGAATCGAGATCGGCCGGGTGGCCAGTTCCTCGCATAATGCGGCGCGTTCGGACGGGTCGGCGAGGTCGGCCGGTCGCACCTCGACGGTGACCCGGTATTTGTCCGACAGTCGACCGGCGAGGTCGTTGAGGAGTTCCGCCCGGCGTGCGGTGATGATCAAACTGTGGCCGCGGGCGGCGAGTTCGGTGGCCAGCGCCTCGCCGATGTTTTGCGAGGCTCCGGTCACAACGGCGCGCGCATCAGGGCTGGGGGCAGGAATCGGCATGACGACGATGGTAGACACCCGTGCGACGGAGCCGGACGCAGCGCGTCGCTGCCAATAGCAATAGAGTGCGTTGATGATTGACCGGGAGTCGGATTCAGCCGAACACCATCGTTCGGTTGCCGACCCGGAAATCCTGCAGAAGACGTTCGAGGGCGGGTCTGAAAATGTTCAGGCGCGGCCAGGCGGGTCGTATTACGCCACCGCTCCGCTATCTCGGGTGGTGGCGTGGGCGATGTGGGACTGCGGCCAAACCGGCCTGAGTGCAATCACGGCGACTTTTGTGTTCTCGGTGTACCTGACCCACAGCGTCGGAGCGGGCGGTGCCCTGGGGGCTTCGCCGCTGAGCTGGTTGGGACGCACCGCGGCCGCGGCAGGCGTGGCGGTCGCGGTGCTGGCGCCGCTGGTGGGGGTGTGGGTGGAATCTCCGCACCGTCGCCGAGTGGTCCTTGCCTTGCTGACCGGCACGTCGGTGGCGCTGACCTGCTCGATGGCGTTGATCCGCGATCAACCGGGCTACTTTTTCGCCGGCCTGGCGTTGTTAGCGGCGACAGCGGCATGCGGTGACCTGGCCAGCGTGCCCTACAACGCCATGCTTCGTCAGTTGTCGACGCCACAGACCGCCGGCCGGATTTCGGGATTCGGCTGGGCGGCTGGCTATCTCGGCAGCGTCGTGCTGTTGATGCTGGTCTACGGCGGATTCGTGGTCGGCGATGGCGACCATCGCGGGTTTTTGCACCTGCCCGTCGCCGACGGCGCCAACATTCGCGCGGCGATGCTGCTGGCCGCCGTTTGGATGGCAAGCATGGCGCTGCCGCTGTTGCTGTTGGCCCACCGCCTCCCGGACGCCGGTGCCGACGCGCACCCGACAACAACCCTGCTTGGTGGTTACCGCAAGTTGTGGTCCGAAATCAGCTCCGAGTGGCGCCGCGACCGCAACCTCGTCTACTTCCTCGTGGCCAGCGCATTGTTTCGGGACGGTTTGGCCGCGACTTTCGGTGTCGGTGCCGTACTGGGCGTCAATGTGTACCACCTCGCCGAGGGTGACGTGCTGATCTTCGGGGTGGCCGCGCTGGTCGTCGCCGCACTCGGCGCCGTGGTGGGCGGGTTCGCCGACCACCGGATCGGATCCAAACCGGTCATCGTCTTCTCCTTGACCGCGATCCTGGCCGCCGGACTGGCCATGCTGGTCCTGTCGGGCCCACTGGCTTTCTGGGTGTGCGGGCTGTTGTTGTGTCTGTTCATCGGGCCGTCGCAGTCCTCGGCCCGCACGCTGTTGCTGCGCATGGCGCAACCAGGGAAAGAGGGTGTCGCCTTCGGTCTCTATACGATGACGGGCCGGGCGGTGTCGTTCATGGCGCCCTGGCTGTTCTCCGTCTTCGTGGACGTGTTCAAGGCGGATCGGGCGGGGCTGGGCGGCATCATCGTGGTGCTGCTCGCGGGATTGCTGGCGATGCTGTTCGTGCGGGTGCCGGCGCCGTCGAACTCAGAGCGGCGCGTCGCAGATGGTTAAACCCTGGCCGGTGCGCTGGCGCACCTGAACGCCGGCCACCGTGACCGAGCAGGTGACATTGTGGCCGATGTTGACGATCGTGACACTTGCCGGGTGAGTGGTGGACGTCGACAAGCTGACCTGCTTGCTCCACGGCAGCGTCACGTTGAATTCGGTCTGGATCAGGTCGCCGGTGTCGAGGTACATGACGCTGATCGCGCGGCCTTCCCCGGTGATGCTGTAGACGACGGTCTGCATGGTGCCTGGGTTTGTGGGCGCGCCGGGGGGTGTCGTGGTACCAGGTTCGGTCGTCGTGGTGCGCGGCGGTCTCCTGGTGGTCGACGGAGGGGACGTCCTGGTCGTCGGAGGCACAAAAGTGGTCGAGGGCCCAGGCATCGGCGGCAGCGGCTCGATGGCGGTCTGCTGCTTCGACGACCCGTTGACGATGACCAGCGCGATCACCAGGCCGATCACCACCAGCACCGAGGCGCCGGCAAGGAACCACAACCACCGCGGTGAGCGGGGTGGCGGTGTTCCCTCCGGCGGTTGGCCATCCGCGGGCGGTTGATCCTGCTGCCAATACTGAGGTGGCAACTGCTGGGTGGAGTTGGGTTGATAGGCGCCCGGCGCCCAGGGGGAGCCCCCGCCGCCGTAACTGGCGTAGGGCATCTGATCGGCGTAAGCCGGGTAATCGATGGCTGAGGAGTCGGAATAATCCTGCGGCCACGCCGAATCAGACCCCGGTTGAGGGGGACCGAAATGCTGAGGGCGCTGTGGATCGTTCATGTCCACTTCGCAGGGTACCGGGCATTGCCGGGGACAGGTCTCGCGCGTGCCCTGCCTGGCCGAATAGTCCCTGCGCTCAACGATGGCCCGCGGTCAGTGCCGCGATCGTCATGGCCCTCATCACTGCGCGCGAGTGCACCGCTCGTCCGGCCGGTTTGGCGTCGGCCGCTTTCATGCTGTGCGGGGTGGAATTCAGCAGTCCGAATACTGCGTGCGCCATCAATCGGGCGTCGGCTTCGGGCAGGCCCGGATTGAGCTCGCGCAGCACACCTACCCAGATCTCCACATACTGCCGCTGGGCTTTGCGCACCTGACGTTCCGCGGGCGCGGGCAGGTGCGCCAGATCGCGGTCCTGGATGCGGATGAGGTCCGGTTCACCCAGCGCGAAGTCGAGATGAAAGTCGATCAGGCCGTCCAGGGTCGCGGCCGCGTCGTCGCCGCGATCGGTCACTGCTCGCGCACCGGCGAGCAGGCTGGCGCTGATCCCCACCAGCAATTCGACCAGCAGCGACTCCTTGTTGGGGAAATGGCGGTAGATCGCCGGACCACTCACACCGGCTGCGGCGCCAATGTCTTCCAGTCGCACCGCTAGGAAACCTCGTTCGGCGAACAGCCGCTCGGCGGCCGCCAGCAGCTGCAGACGCCGGTCGGACTTCAACTGGCTGCGCCGATTTGGTGGCTCCGGCTGAGCGGGCTCACGGTCCGGGACGGACGCTGGCATAACGGCCTCCTGGACATCTCGGTTAATCGTCACTAACGTAGCATCCACGCCCCGGCCGGAGGAACCATGTCGACCACCGATGCCGCAGAACACAATCCGCTCTCCTACGAATGCGGTCCCAACACACCCCCACTGCTCGATGCCACCATCGGCGCCAATCTGGCAGACACCGCAACGTCATTCGGGCACCGCGACGCGCTTGTGGATGTAGTGGCGGGCCGCCGTTGGAGCTACGCGGACCTGCTGACGGACGTGCGCCGGCTGGCAACGGGGTTGCTGCGGGCCGGCATTCGCCCGGGTGAGCGGGTCGGCATCTGGGCCCCCAACCGGTGGGAATGGGTGCTCGTGCAATACGCGACCGCCGAAATCGGCGCGATCCTGGTCACCATCAACCCGGCGTATCGGGTGCGTGAATTAGCCTATGCGCTCCGGCAATCGGGCGTGGCCATGGTGATCGCGGCCCCAGGTTTCAAGGACGCACGCTACGGCGAGATGCTTGCCCAAGTGGCGCCTGCGTGTCCGTCGCTGCGCGACGTAGTGCTGATGGAGAGCCCCGGCTGGGATGAGTTGACTGGCGCCGGGATCGATCTGGAAGCCTTGCGGTCGGTAGCGCAGACGCAACAGCCCACAGATCCGATCAACATCCAATACACCTCGGGCACAACGGGATTGCCAAAGGGCGTGACTCTCAGTCACCGCAATATCCTCAACAACGGCTACCTGGTGGGCGAGTTGCTCTCCTACGACGAACAGGACCGCATCTGCATCCCGGTGCCCTTCTACCACTGCTTCGGCATGGTGTTGGGCAATCTGGCGGCCACCAGCCACGGGTCCTGCATCGTCGTCCCTGCGCCCGGCTTCGATCCCGCCGCAACCTTGCGCGCGGTGCAGGCCGAACGGTGCACGAGCTTGTACGGCGTACCGACCATGTTCATCGCCGAACTCAGCCTGCCGGACTTCGAGGGCTATCGGCTGGAAAGCCTGCGCACCGGAATCATGGCCGGCGCGGTGTGCCCGGTCGAGGTGATGCGCAAAGTAATCGAGCGGATGCACATGCCGGAGGTGTCCATCTGCTACGGCATGACTGAGACGGCTCCAGTCTCGGCCCAGACCCGCAGCGACGATTCTTTCGAACGGCGCGTCGGCACTGTGGGTCGGGTTACTCCGCATCTGGAAATCAAGGTTGTCGATCCCGCCACCGGCGCCATGGTGCCCCGCGGTGTGGCAGGCGAATTCTGCACCCGAGGCTATTCGGTGATGACGGGGTACTGGGACGACGAGGCAAAGGCCGCAGAGGTCATCGACGCCGACGGATGGATGCACACTGGCGACCTGGCCTCGATGGACGCGCAGGGATACGTTCAGATCACCGGCCGGCTCAAGGACATCGTGGTACGCGGCGGCGAGAACATCTCGCCACGCGAGATCGAGGAATTTCTGCTCACCCACCCCGACATCGTCGACGGTCACGTGATCGGGGTGCCCGACGCACGCTATGGCGAGGAACTCATGGCGGTGGTCAAGTTGCGCGACGGGTCGGAAATGACGAGCGCGCAGTTACGCGAGTTCTGTCGGGGGGCGATCGCGACGTTCAAGATCCCGCGGTATCTATGGGTCGTCGACGACTTCCCGATGACTGTCACCGGCAAGGTGCGCAAAGCGGCGCTACGGGAGCACGCGATCGATTATCTCGAGGGCGCCTCATAACCGCTGCTAGGCGGGCCCCTCGCTGGACGCGCCCGGGACGGGAATGGTATTCTCACTGTCCAGTTAATGATTATTAACTGAAATCGGAGGCTCTGCGGCAATGGACAAGGTGGTGGCTACCGCTGCGGAGGCGGTAGCGGACATAACCGACGGGTCGTCACTGGCCGTAGGGGGATTCGGGCTGTGCGGCATCCCCGAAGCTCTGATCGCGGCGTTGGCAGACAGCGGCGTGACCGATCTGGAGACGGTCTCCAACAACTGCGGCGTAGACGGCATAGGCCTTGGGGTATTGCTGCAACACAAGCGAATTCGTCGGACCATATCGTCATACGTGGGGGAGAACAAAGAATTCGCGCGCCAGTTCCTTTCCGGTGAACTCGAGGTCGAGCTGACCCCGCAAGGCACGCTTGCCGAGAGGTTGCGCGCCGGGGGCATGGGGATCCCCGGCTTCTATACGCCGGCCGGGGTGGGCACCCAGATCGCCGACGGTGGACTGCCCTGGCGCTACGACTCATCAGGAGGGGTCGCAGTTGTCTCGCCACCGAAGGAGACCCGCGAATTCGACGGGGTCAACTATGTGTTGGAACGTGGTATCCGCACCGACTTCGCGCTGGTGCACGCCTGGAAGGGCGACCGGCACGGCAACCTCGTCTACCGGTACGCGGCGGGCAATTTCAACCCGGAGTGCGCACCCGCAGGGCGGATCACCATCGCGGAAGTCGAGCATCTCGTCGAACCGGGCGAGATAGACCCCGCCACTGTGCATACGCCGGGTGTTTTTGTGCAGCGCGTCGTCCACGTGCCGAACCCGGAAAAGCGAATCGAGAAGGAGACGGTGCGCGCATGACCAACTCGTCCTGCGCCGAGCGTGAAGCTGGCGTCACAGTCGGCGTCGAGCGTGACGCCAGCGTCACGTTCGAGTACCCAGCGAGGAGCGTCGGATGACGTGGAGTAGAGACCAGATGGCCGCCCGGGTGGCCAGCGAATTCGAGGACGGCCAGTACGTCAACCTCGGCATCGGCATACCCACCCTCATTCCCAACCACATCCCCGACGGCGTACACGTCGTGCTGCACTCGGAGAACGGAATCCTCGGCGTAGGGCCTTACCCGCGCCGTGAGGACGTCGACGCCGATCTGATCAACGCGGGCAAAGAGACAGTCACCACCCAGCCGGGCGCGTCGTTCTTCGGCTCGTCGACCTCGTTCGGAATCATTCGCGGTGGCCACCTCGACGTGGCTGTCCTTGGCGCCATGCAGGTTTCGGCCTCTGGGGATCTTGCCAACTGGGTGATCCCGGGCAAGATGGTCAAGGGTATGGGTGGGGCGATGGATCTGGTGCACGGGGCCCGCAAGGTGATAGTCGTGATGGACCACGCCGCGAAGGACGGCAGCCCGAAGATTCTGGAGCGGTGCACGCTGCCGTTGACCGGAGTGGCCTGTGTGAACCGGATCGTGACTGAACTGGCGGTGATCGACGTCCGCGACGACGGCCTGCACCTGGTCGAGACGGCGCCGGATGTGTCGGTGGAAGAAGTCATCGCAAAAACCCAGCCGCCCCTTCAGATTTCGAGCTTGGCGTCAAAGTGACCACGGTGACCTCAGCACCATCGTTCGCCGACGAGCACCGTCGGCTGGTTGCCGAACTGAACGACAAACTGGCCGCCGCCGCCCTGGGCGGCAACGAGCGGGCCCGCGAGCGCCACGTCAGCCGAGGCAAGCTGCTGCCCCGCGAACGTGTAGACCGCCTGCTCGATCCGGGCAGCCCCTTCCTCGAACTTGCCGCGCTGGCCGCCAACGGCATGTACGACGACGAATCCCCGGGTGCTGGGATCATCACCGGCATCGGTCGGGTGTCCGGACGCGAATGCGTGATCGTCGCCAACGACGCGACCGTCAAGGGCGGCACCTACTACCCGATGACGGTGAAGAAGCACCTGCGCGCCCAAGAGGTCGCACTGCAGAACCTGCTGCCGTGCATCTACCTCGTCGACTCCGGCGGCGCTTTCCTGCCCCGCCAGGACGAGGTTTTCCCGGATCGCGAACACTTCGGGCGGATCTTCTACAACCAGGCGACCATGAGCGCCAAGGGGATTCCGCAAGTCGCGGCGGTGCTGGGCTCCTGCACGGCGGGCGGGGCCTACGTGCCCGCGATGAGCGACGAAGCCGTCATCGTCCGCGAGCAGGGCACGATTTTTCTCGGCGGCCCACCCCTGGTCAAAGCGGCCACCGGGGAGATCGTCACGGCCGAGGAACTCGGGGGAGGGGACCTGCATTCGCGGGTTTCCGGCGTCACCGATCATCTGGCCGATGACGACGAAGACGCGTTGCGAATCGTGCGTTCGATCGCCGCGAGCTTTGGACCACGCGAGCCGGCCCAATGGGAAGTGCTGCACACCGTCGAGCCCAGACACGCGCAGATAGAGCTTTACGACGTCGTACCGCCGGATCCAAGACTTCCCTATGACGTCCACGAGGTCATCGTCCGGCTCGTCGACGGCGGCGAATTCAGTGAGTTCAAGGCCAATTACGGCAAGACGCTGGTGACAACCTTTGCGCGCATCCACGGCCACCCAGTGGGCATCATCGCCAACAACGGCGTCTTATTCAGCGAATCCGCCGTCAAGGGAGCGCATTTCATCGAGCTGTGTGACAAGCGGAAGATACCGTTGCTTTTCCTGCAGAACATCGCCGGCTTCATGGTGGGGCGTGACTATGAGGCAGGTGGCATCGCCAAGCACGGCGCCAAGATGGTGACAGCAGTGGCCTGTGCCCGGGTCCCGAAGCTGACGGTGGTGATCGGCGGATCGTATGGCGCCGGCAACTATTCGATGTGCGGCCGGGCGTATTCGCCCCGCTTCTTGTGGATGTGGCCGAATGCACGGATCTCGGTGATGGGTGGCGAGCAGGCTGCCTCTGTGCTGGCGACCGTCCGGGGGGAGCAGCTTTCGGCGGCCGGCAAAGCCTGGTCAGCCGAGGAGGAAGAGGCGTTCAAGGCGCCCATTCGTGCCCAGTATGAGGACCAGGGCAATCCCTATTACTCGACCGCCCGTTTGTGGGATGACGGCATCATCGACCCAGCCGACACCAGGACCGTTGTCGGGCTCGCACTTTCGGTGTGTGCCCACGCTCCGCTGGAATCGGTCTCCTACGGCGTCTTTCGGATGTGACATGTTTGACACAGTCTTAGTGGCGAACCGCGGTGAGATCGCGGTACGGGTGATACGGACGTTGCGTCGCCTCGGTATCCGATCGGTTGCCGTGTACAGCGACGCCGACGTCGACGCCAGACACGTCCGCGAAGCCGACACTGCCGTCCGACTGGGGCCGGCGCCGGCGCGGGAGAGCTACCTGGACATCAGCAAGGTGGTCGACGCCGCGATCCGTACCGGGGCGCAGGCCATCCATCCGGGTTACGGATTCCTCTCCGAGAACAAGGATTTCGCTGCCGTATGTGAGCGGTCCGGGGTGGTTTTTCTCGGGCCGTCCGCGCACGCGATCGAGGTGATGGGCGACAAGATCACCGCTAAGAACGCTGTTGCCGCATTCGATGTGCCGGTAGTACCCGGCATCGCGCGGCCCGGCCTGAGCGATGACGAACTCATCTCGGCTGCCGATGAGGTGGGTTACCCAGTGCTGGTCAAGCCCTCCGCCGGCGGCGGCGGCAAGGGGATGCGCCTGGTGGAGGATCCGGCACGTCTGGGCGAGGCCTTGGTCAGCGCTCGGCGCGAGGCGGGGTCGGCCTTCGGTGACGACACGTTGTTCTTGGAACGCTTTGTGTTGCGCCCCAGACATATCGAGGTCCAGGTTCTCGCTGACACGCACGGAAACGTGGTGCATCTCGGAGAGCGTGAGTGCAGCCTGCAACGTCGCCATCAGAAGGTCATCGAGGAGGCCCCCTCCCCGCTGCTCGATGAGGCGACCCGGGCGCGCATCGGAGCGGCGGCGTGCGACACGGCCCGCAGCGTGGACTACGTCGGCGCCGGCACGGTGGAGTTCATCGTCTCGGCGGACCGGCCCGACGAGTTCTTCTTCATGGAGATGAATACCCGACTGCAGGTGGAACACCCTGTCACCGAAGCGGTTACCGGGCTGGATCTCGTCGAGTGGCAGCTACGCGTGGCTGCGGGAGAGAAGCTCGGGTTTGCTCAGGACGAGATTGAGCTGGGCGGGCACGCGATCGAGGCCCGGGTCTACGCAGAGGATCCTGCGCGGGGATTCCTGCCCACCGGGGGCCGGGTGCTGCAGGTTGGGGAGCCGTCCGGACCTGGTGTGCGGGTGGACTCTTCGCTGATGGCGGATACCGTCGTCGGTAGCGACTACGACCCAATGCTGAGCAAGGTGATCGCCCACGGGGCCGATCGTGCGCAGGCTTTGGCGCGACTCGACCAGGCGTTGTCGCAGACAGCTGTCCTGGGCGTGCAGACCAACATCGAATTCCTGCGGTTCCTGTTGGCCGATCCACGGGTGCAGGCAGGTGACCTCGACACCGCTCTGCTGGACCAGCGGTTGGCCGACTTCGAACCGCTGCCGGCCCCCGACGACGTGTTCGCTGCCGCCGGGCTGTACGTCCAGTGGCAGCTTGAACAACGCGCCCGCGGCAGCCTGTGGGCGACGCCGACCGGATGGCGCGTCGGTGCTGCGGCGGCACCGGTTCGCACCGCGATGCGCACCCCGCTGCGTACCGAGACCGTGTCCGTGTGGGGGTTGCCGGGATCAGCCACCGTACAAGTCGGTGATGGCCAAACCACCACTGCGGCTGCCCACCTTGAGCACGGTCAACTGATGGTTGCTCTGGACAGCCTGCGTCGGGAATATCGGTGCGCGGAAGCTGACCGGCATCTGTGGATCGCTGACGAGCGCGGAACGTGGCACATCCGCGAAGCCGAGGAACATAAGATCGACCGGGGTGCGGGGGACCGGCCGGCCGAGGTGGTGAGCCCGATGCCGGGGAGCGTCATCGCGGTACAGGTCGACTCGGGCACTGAGGTGTCGGAGGGTGACGTCGTGGTCGTCGTTGAGGCGATGAAGATGGAACATGCACTGGCCGCGCCTGTTTCGGGTCAGGTCGAGGTATTGGTGGCCGTCGGGGACCAGGTGAAATTCGAGCAGGTGCTCGCCCGGTTCATCCCGGCCGAACAAAGCGCCGAACAAAGCAAGGAAGAACAATGACGACAACGATCAGCGCGGGAACGATACCCAAGGAATACGCCGAACTTCGCGACACCGTGGCCGATTTCGCGCGCACGGTGGTCGCACCGGTCTCGGCCAAACACGACGAAGAGCACAGTTTTCCCTACGAGGTCGTTGCCAAGATGGCCGAAATGGGCTTGTTCGGCCTGCCTTTCCCGGAGGAATACGGCGGCATGGGCGGCGACTACTTCGCCTTGGCGCTGGCGCTGGAGGAACTCGGCAAAGTCGATCAGTCGGTGGCGATCACCCTGGAAGCCGGTGTCGGCCTGGGCGCGATGCCGATCTACCGGTTCGGCAGCGAAGAGCAGAAGCAGCGATGGTTACCCGACCTGGTCGCTGGGCGCGCGCTGGCCGGATTCGGGCTCACCGAACCCGGTGCCGGGTCAGACGCGGGCGGCACCCGCACCACCGCCCGCCTCGACGGTGACGAGTGGATCATCAACGGCAGCAAGCAATTCATCACCAACTCGGGCACCGACATCACCTCGCTGGTCACCATCACCGCGGTGACGGGCAGCCTTGCCGACGGCAAGAAGGAGATCTCGACCATCATCGTGCCCAACGGCACCCCGGGCTTCACTGTGGAGCCGGTCTACAACAAGGTCGGCTGGAACGCGTCGGACACTCACCCGCTGTCCTTCGACGACGCACGCGTACCTGCGGAGAATCTGCTGGGGGTCCGCGGGAAGGGGTACGCGAACTTCCTGTCCATCCTTGACGAGGGCCGCATCGCGATCGCCGCGTTGGCCACGGGTGTGGCGCAAGGCTGTGTCGACGAAAGCGTCAAGTACGCCAAGGAACGTCAATCGTTCGGTCAGCCGATCGGCTCGTATCAGGCGATCAGCTTCAAGATCGCGCGGATGGAAGCGCGTGCCCATGTGGCCCGGACGGCTTACTACGACGCGGCGGCAAAGATGTTGGCAGGGCAGCCCTTCAAGAAGGAGGCGGCGATCGCGAAAATGATCTCTTCTGAGGCGGCGATGGACAATGCGCGCGACGCCACGCAGATCCACGGCGGATACGGGTTCATGAACGAGTACCCGGTGGCGCGGCACTACCGCGACAGCAAGATCCTTGAGATCGGTGAAGGCACCACCGAGGTGCAGTTGATGCTGATCGCTCGATCGCTGGGGCTGTCATGACCGCCGAAAGTGATTCTGGCGACGCAGTATCGGCGAGTCGCGTCGCAGAATCCACACTCGGCGAGTCGAAGCGGATTGTCCAGCGCGGTTTGTGGTTCGAGGAGTTCGAGATCGGCACCACCTACCTGCACCGGCCGGGCCGCACGGTCACCGAGGCCGACAACGTGCTGTTCACCACCTTGACCATGAACACCCAGTCGTTGCACCTGGATGCGGCGTGGTCAGCCGAGCAGCCCGGATTTCGCGGCGAGCGGCTGGTGAATTCGATGTTCACCCTGTCGACTCTGGTCGGTTTGTCGGTATCGCAGCTGACCCTGGGCACCATCGTCGCCAATCTCGGGTTCGCCGAAGTGTCGTTTCCCAAGCCGATGTTTCACGGTGACACCCTCTACGCCGAGACGGTCTGCACCGGCAAGCGGGAGTCGAAAAGTCGTCCCGGCGAAGGCATCGTGACCTTAGAGCACACCGGGCGCAACCAGCACGGCGACGTCGTCGCGCGAGCGGTGCGTACGACGCTGGTACAGAAACGGCCGAGTCAGGAGGATCCGCAATGAGTTTGCGCGACGCCGGTCCCGGCTGGTTGTTCTGCCCGGCAGACCGTCCCGAGCGTTTCGCGAAGGCCGCGGCCGCCGCCGACGTCGTGATACTCGACTTGGAAGACGGTGTGGCGGCGGCGGAAAAGACCGCTGCGCGCGCTGCGTTGCGGGATACCCCGCTCGATCCCGACCGCACCGTGGTGCGGATCAATGCCGCCGGCACCGAAGACCAGGCCCTAGACCTGAAGGCGCTGGCTGAGACCGCCTACACCACAGTGATGCTGCCCAAGACGGAGTCGGCAGACCAGGTGACCGCGCTCGCGCCGCGCGATGTGATCGCGCTGGTGGAGACGGCACGCGGTGCGGTGTTTGCCGCGCAAATCGCGGCCGCCGACGGCACCATCGGGATGATGTGGGGCGCAGAGGATTTGGTGGCCACGCTGGGCGGCAGTTCCAGCAGGCGGTCCGACGGCACCTATCGGGATGTGGCTCGCCACGTACGATCGACGACGTTACTGGCCGCGTCTGCGTTTGGCCGGCTAGCGCTCGACGCGGTGCACCTGGACATCCACGATCTCGACGGCTTGCGAGACGAGGCAGCCGACGGGGTAGCGGTGGGTTTCGATGCGACCGTCTGCATCCACCCCAGCCAGGTAGCGGTAGTGCGTGACGCCTATCGGCCCAGTGACGACAAATTAGATTGGGCGCGTAGGGTTTTGGAGGCGGCGAAGACTGAGCGTGGCGTGTTTGCGTTCGAAGGCCAGATGGTCGACTCGCCCGTGCTGCGCCATGCCGAGGCGATGCTGCGCCGGGCAGGTGCCTAGCTCTCTGCGCACATCTACCTGCCCCGCCAGCGCAACACATCCAACGCCACCGCCACGTTGACGCTGCTCTGTGCCAGCGGCCGTGGCAACAACTTGTCGGCGCGTGCGAGCCGACGCAGCAGGGTGTTGCGATGGGTGTAGAGCCGTGCCGCAGCGCGTGAGGCGTTGCATTGCTCGGCCACGAAAACCCGCACGAAATGCTGCAATTCAGCTTCAGCCGTCTCGAGGTCGCCAAGGGTGTGGCGTACGAATTCGCTGGCGCGATCGGTGTCCCCGGTGACCAGTGCAACCAGTTCTACGTCGGCGAACTGCGCGACGCGTTGCGGCGAATGCAGACGCGCCATCATCTGCTGGGTGGTGATCGCGTCGAAGTGGCTCCGACGGAATCCGTCGACACCGTCGCCCGTTGGTCCGATCGCGACTCGGACGTCGGGTTTAGCGTCGACCCAATCACGCAGCACGGCAATGTCTATGGAACCACTGGGTATCCAAACCCACCGAGTCGCCGTACTGGCTAACACCGTCAGCGGCCGAACACCAGCCGAGTGTCCGAACGCCTCGGCGGCCGCGTCCAGTCCGGCCATGTCGGCGGCCGGATCATCACTCCAAATGACGGCTGCGGTGTGCGGGCCGGTCAATGCGTAGCTGAGGCGTGCCTCGGCTCTTTTGCTCGTGATGGGTGCGCCGTCGAGGATCAGCGCAATGGTCTCGCGTCGCTCGGCATGGGTGCCGCGGGTAAGGTCGTCGAGTTCCTGGTCGATACGGGCGGCGATGCCCGCCAGCGTGGCGTCGATGTAGGCACTGATCGAACGCGAGCAGACGTCCAGCAGCTCGTGCAGTTCGGCGGGGTCGGAGGTCAATTCGAACGCGATCTCCATGAGTCGGCGCCAGGCCACGGCTTCGCCGACGCGATAGGCATCGAGGGTGAACGCGGTAAGGCCGCGGCGCGCGACTTCGCGGGCAATGTTCATCGGCTCGGGGCCGGTATTCGGCGGTACCGGAGCCCCGGGATCGCGGACGTTGGCCGCGCCCCAGAAATACATGTTGGCGCGGTTGCTTCGGCTCACCGCCGCAGCGAGCTCGGGGTCGGCGGCGATGGGCGGACTGGCCGCAAGGACTTCCGCGTCGAGTTCGTCGAGCCACTCGGCCCGTGGGTTCACAGTGATCTGCGCGCATTGCCGGATCAGCTCTCTGACCGGCGCCGATGGCCGCTTCCACCGCATTCAGCCACAGTAAAGTGCTGGTGCAAATTGCACCACATTTACGGGTAAATGAGAAGAAATACACTTGGTGCCGGGTGGCGCGGGGCGCGACCATCTATCTACCGCATCCCGCCGCCCCAGGAGCTACCGCAAATGTCCGACCTACCCGCAGACACCCACGTCGACGTCCTCATCATCGGCGCCGGCATCTCCGGAATCGGCGCCGCGTACTACCTGCAGCGCGAACACCCGGGACGCAGCTACGCCATCTTGGAGGCGCGCGGCGCCACCGGCGGCACCTGGGACCTGTTCCGCTACCCCGGCATACGTTCAGATTCTGACCTGCACACTTTCGGCTACGAGTTCAAGCCGTGGCGCGACGACCATGCCATCGCAACGTCCGACAAAATCCTGGCCTATCTGCGCGAGACGGCGGCGGACAACGGCATCGACGACCACATCCGGTTCCACCACAAGGTGCACGGCGCGGCATGGTCGAGCGCGGACGCACGCTGGACCGTCGACGTGGAGCGCACGGACGTGAACGGGCGCACGCAGATCAGTGCCAACTGGCTTTTCTGCGCCGGCGGCTACTACCGCTACGACGAGGGCTACACACCGCACTTCGAGGGACGTGACCGGTTTACCGGGCAGATCGTGCACCCGCAGCACTGGCCGGAGGACCTCGACTACACCGACAAACACGTCGTCGTGATCGGCAGCGGCGCGACCGCCGTGACCCTGCTGCCGGCGATGGCCGAACGGGCCGGGCACGTCACCATGCTGCAGCGCTCGCCGACCTACATCATGCCGGTTCCGTCGAAGGACCTCTTTGCCAACGCGGCCAAGAAGTTGTTCGGGGACAAGCTCGGTTACGCGCTGGCGCGGCGCAAGAACATCGGCCAGCAGCGCGCGGTGTACCAGTTCTGCCAGAAGTATCCGGCCCTGGCCAAGAGGATCATTCGGAGCGTCAACGCCAAACGGCTGCCTGAGGGGTACCCCGTAGACGAGCACTTCAGCCCGACCTACAACCCGTGGGATCAGCGACTGTGCGCCGTGCCCGACTCCGATCTGTTCCGGGCGATCAGCGACGGCAGCGCGTCAGTGGTCACCGACCGGATCGACACCTTCACCGAGACCGGCATCCTGCTGCAATCCGGTCGTGAACTCGATGCTGACATCATCGTCACCGCAACGGGTTTGAACATGCAGGCGTTCGGCGGGATCTCGCTGACCGTCGACGGCGCGCCGGTCAACCTGCCGGACCGAGTGGCCTACAAAGGCATGATGCTCTCCGACGTGCCCAACTTCGCATACGCCATCGGCTACACGAACTCGTCGTGGACGCTCAAGGTCGGCTTGCTCTGCGAGCACTTCTGCCGGCTACTTGCCCACATGGACGACCACGGCTACGACACCGCGCGACCCGTGCTCGACGACCCGGACATGGAAACCCGTCCGTTCATGGACTTCTCGGCCGGCTACGTCCAACGCGTCGTCCACCAGCTACCCCGGCAGGGCACCGGACAACCGTGGCTGACGTCGATGAGCTACCACGCCGATGTGAAATTGCTGCGCGAGAACGGCGTGGCTGACCCGGCGTTACGGTTGACCTCTTCGGCCGACGTGCGTCCTCGGGTCGCGCTACCGGCATAATCGTCGGGTGAGCGCGGCAGTCCTGTGGGCAATCATCGCCGTTGTCGAATTCGCCGGCTTGCTCGCCGTGGGAATCGTGCTCGTCGTCTCGCGTCGCCAACTCAGCGGAGCACGAAGCGCGTTGGCGCGCAGCCGGTTAGAGGGTCCGCGCCGTCGTCGTCGACGCCCCGGCGTTGCGCCCAGCGCGGTCAAGACGGTCTGGCGGACGGCGGACTCCCTGATCAATAAGGGACTGGGCGCCACGGTGCGCAACTCCGTCGAGGACCTCGCGGGCTGGGCAAGGGTGGAGCGTCCCGACCTCGCCAGGATGGCAGCGGACGGCAATGTGGTGATCGCCTTCTCCGACATCGAAGGGTCCACCGAACTCAACGAGGAACTCGGCGACCGAGGCTGGGTGAAGCTGCTGGAGCGCCACAACAAACTAATCTCCAAACAGGTCGATGATCATGGCGGCCACGTGGTGAAAACCCAGGGCGACGGCTTCATGATCGCGTTCCCGGATCCCCGCAAGGCCGTGCTCTGCAGCATTGCCGTGCAGCGTGCTCTGCAAGCCGACCCGTTGCGATTCAACGACATTCGGGTGCGTATCGGCGTGCACATGGGCAGTTCAGTGCGGCGCGGAGACGACCTTTTCGGGCGCAATGTAGCGATAGCGGCGCGGGTCGCCGGACTGGCCGACGGCGGCGAGATCCTGGTCAGCGAACCGGTTCGCGACGCGATCCAGACAACGCCTGAAATTGTGCTTGAAACCCCGCGCGACGTCGAGCTCAAAGGTATCCGCGGCACCCACCAGGTGTACCCGGTGTCGTGGTCGACGCGCGAGGATTAGCGGGCCTGCCGTCGGCTCGGCCGCCTGTGCGCTGGTGGTACGGTCGCGGCGACATCCGTGCCGGCACATGAGACGGAGAATCCTGCCACCATGTGGATCACCATCCTGGTGATGGCCATCGCGGTGAGCCTCGAACCGTTCCGGATCGGGATGACGGCGTTGATGCTCAACAGGCCCCGGCCGATGCTGCAGTTGCTGGCGTTCCTCTGCGGAGGTTTCGCGATGGGAATCACGGTAGGCCTGGTCGTCCTTTTTGTGTTCCGGCGGCGGCTCGCCTCGTCCACGTATCTCACGCTGCCCAGGGTTCAACTCATGATCGGCGGGTTGGCTCTGCTGCTCGGCGCGATCCTGGCCGTCAATTTTTTGGTCGCTCGAGTGAGGACCGAGCCAAAACCCGGCGCGCTCGCCAGCGGGATCAGCTCTCTGAGACCGGTGATCTGGCTGAGGCAACTTCTCAATGGACGTTCGCTGTGGGTCGCGGCGGTGGCGGGCCTGGGGTCCGCGCTCCCGTCGGTGGATTATCTGGCTGCGTTAGCCGTCATCCTGGCCTCTCGCGCGCCCGCGACGACACGGGTCGCGGCACTGCTGGCTTTCAACGTGACGGCCTTCGCCTTCGTTGAGATTCCTCTGGTCGCGTACCTGTTGGCTCCCGACGCAACGCGCCGAGGGGTGGCAACGCTGAACCGTTGGATCCGATCGCGCCGGCGCTTCGAAGTCGCCATCTTGCTGTTCGTGGTCGGCGGGGTACTGGTCACTGCCGGTATCGCGGGTGGGTGATCGACCAACCGGTGCGGGCGGGCATGAAACGCGGAAGGGGCGGGTACGCCCGCACGGTGCCTCTTCCCTATGTCGACCCCGAGCGACGCACCTCGGCGCTGGCTCGCCTCGGCGGCGTGTTCGCGCGGTCCAGGGCCGGCCAGCTGTTCGCGAAATATGTGGCCGCCAAGACTGACCCGTTGCTCAGCCGGGTCTTCCGCAACAGGCTCAATTGGGGATCGTTGGTGGCGCCGTCGGCAACACTGACGATGAGTGGTGCCAAAACCGGTGAAAGCCGCCAGGCCCAGGTGGCGTATTTCCACCAGGGCCCCGATGTGATCCTGGTTGCCTCCAATTTCGGTTCGGATCGGAACCCGCAGTGGTACCACAACCTCAAGGCCAATCCCGCCTGTGACCTGGGCGGCGAACACTTTGAGGCGGCAGAAGTAACCGACGGGTCCGAGTATCAACGGCTCTTTCGGTTGGCCGAGCGTTCCTATGGTGGCTATCGCGATTATCGTGGAAAGACCGCCGCCGAGGGCCGCCGGATCCCGATCTTCCGGCTTTGCCCGGTCCCATAGGCGCATCCGACAGCGAGATAAGGCAAGGTTTTTCGTGCTGAAACCACTAACAGTCGCGGCCTGTGTAGCGGCCGGAGTGGCGAGCTCGGCCCTGGTGACGATCCCATCTGCCGCGGCCCAACCCTGCCCCGACGTCGAGGTGGTGTTCGCTCGGGGGACCAGCGAACCCCCCGGCGTCGGGGGCATCGGCGGCTCATTCGTCGACGCGCTGCGTTCGAGGGTGGGTGGCAGGTCGATGAGCGTGTACGCGATCAAATACGCGGCAAGCAGCGACTTCGGTAATCCGGACTTCCCGAAAACCTTCGTCGACGGTGTCCGCGACGCCACTTCGCACATCCAGTCGATGGCAACTTCATGCCCCCGCACTCGCGAGGTTTTGGGTGGCTTCTCCCAAGGCGCGGCAGTCGCCGGCTACGTCACCTCGTCCTCCGTGCCCGAGGGCGTCCCCGCAGCATCCGTTCCACAGCCCCTGTCGGCGGACGTCGCGGACCACATCGCCGCAGTCGCCCTGTTCGGAACGCCGTCACAGAAATTTCTGAGCCATCTCAACGCGCCGCCGATTGTGATCGGTGGGACCTATCAGTCCAAGACGGTGCAACTGTGCGCTCCCGGGGACGGGATTTGCGGTACCGGCAACGACCCCGCGGCGCACGCGTCGTACGGGGTGAACGGGATGACCAGCCAAGCTGCGGATTTCGTGGTGGGCCACCTGTAGTCGGCCGGCCCCGTCGTACCGACCGAAACGTCAACTGCCTTTTCGAGTTTGAACGACCTTACGCGCGAGGTCTACGAGCTTGTGGTTGGACTGTTGGGACAGTCGTCGTAGCAGGTCGAAGGCGGCGAAGGCATCGACGTCATAGCGCTCCATGAGGATGCCTTTTGCTTGACCAATCAGATCGCGAGTGCTCAATGCATCGTGAAACTGGTCTTCCGCAGCTACGCCGAACAAGGCCACTGACGCGTGCTGGGCGAGTAGTTCACCCGTGAAGACAGACTCGTCGGTGAACGCGCCGGCGTCATCGCCGTACAAGTTGAGTGCACCGAGGTTCTTGTGGGTGACGAACAGTTGGAAAGACAGGAGGCTTCGCGCGCCCAACTCGAATGCCGCGCTACAGAAATTCGGCCAACGAGTTTCTGTCGCCATGTCATTGATGACGACCGTGCGGTGCTCACGCAACGCGCTCAAGCACGGTCCCTCATCGACTTCGGACTGCAAGGTGTCGAGCCTGGTCACCCGGGGACTACTTGGGGCGCGGGCTTCCACGTTGCGGCCTTCAATCAACGAAATGCCTGCCCAACGGGTACCCGGCACGATGGCGACCGCACCTTCCACGATTGACGCGAGTGTCGCCTCCGTATCGATCTGATTCTGCATATCGATGGCGAGCCCACCCAGCACATGTGCCAAGTCCATCTCGTCCGTGCCGTCCATCTCTACGACAGTAAGCCCTTGCGACGGCGGCCTGTGGTGCTGCTTCGTGCGCCCTCGGCGCGACTCGAACGTGCGACCTAGGGATTAGCCAGGTAGGACTTGCCGATTGTCAATTCGTCAGCCGTTGTTTAACGCCGCCGTGGCCAGAGCAGGTGCCCGAGCTGTGCGTGCTGAACGAGTAATCGCCATCGCGACAAATTGCCGTCGCTCCCGGAGGAGCGCTCCCACCTCCACCCAGGATGCCCGAGCTTGAGCCTGGCACACCGCCTCCGCCCGGGGATGGGCGAGGAATGCACTGCCCATCAGAGTTCTCGTAGTAACCGCTGCCGCAACCAGCAAGAACGGTCAACTCGCCGCCCGAGGTGACCACTGGCGCCCCGGCCAGCACCCCTACCGCAACAGCTGCTACGGCGATCAAAATTCGAACGCGCATGCCCCACCCACAAAGTGATCTTGAAATTGGTTTAGGCCCCCCGACCCGAAGGAGACGTTAGCGGCTAGCTCACGTGGAAGTGCGGGATTCGTCAGAAGTCATGAACATCTGTTGCCGCGCCAACGCAACTCGATCGCGGCCGCGTTGACAGTGCGCGGCGCTACGCGAAGTTCAGCTTCCGGGGCTCGAAGCGGTAGCGGAAAAGATTGTCCACCGACGGTAACTCCCAACTGCCGTAAAGGCGCGGCAACTCCGGCAGATCCCGCATCAGGTAGTTGGGCGTGATCGCCGGTGTATACCGCACGGCCTTGCGCTCGATGCTGACCTGACGCAGTCCATGTGACGCCATGTGGTTCATGATTTTCATGGCGAATCGGGTGGATGCCTCGGACCGCTGCGTCCAGGCCGAGTGCCACACCCCGACGGGCTGGAAGTAGTTCGGCACTCCGCCCATCATGATGCCCTTGTAGAAGTTGATCCCGGCGGTGTCGACGCTGACGCCGTCCACGAGCAGCTCGAATTGGACGAAGTCCAGCTGGAAACCGGTAGCAAGGATGCAGACGTCACACGCCAGTTCTTCACCGCCGGCCAGGACGATTGATCGGACGCTGAAGCGCTCGATGGTTGCCGTCTTCACCCGCACCGCCCCACGACGTACCGCGTCCTTGAACCCAATCGCCACTGGAATGCGCTGCTCCCACGGGGAATAGGACGGCGAAAAGTGCTCCTTGAGTTCTGCGGGGCTGACCGTGCCCGTCCAGTGCTTGCGGAAGTACCAGCGCGCGATCCGCGGAAAGGTGCGGAAGCCGACGAAAATTGCGTCGTCACGTGCCTGTAGGTAGGCGCGCAGCACTCGCATCGGAAATGCGAAACCCCGAGTGTGAAGGGACTGGCACAACCGCATGAACACGGTGGCCCGATTGTCGATCTCGTAGATGTAGGACGGCGACCGTTGCAGCATGGTCATGGACCTCGAGACCCGCGCCAATTCCGGCGCGGCACAGATTGCGGTAGAGCCGCTGCCCACCAGCACTACATGCTGGCCGGGGAAACGGCGCGCCGCATCCAGGTCGAACGTGTGGACAATTTCGCCGACGAAGCTGTCGGTGCCCGAGAAGGTCGGCACGTAGGGCAGCGAAAAGTAGCCGTTGCCGTTGATCAGGAACTGCGAGCGAAAGCTGCCGCGATCGGTGTGCACCACCCAGCACTGGGTGTCGGTGTCGAACGACGCCGAGATGACGCGGGTTTCGAAGCGAATGTGCTCCAGGATGGAGAACTCCTCTGCGACCGAGCGCAGGTAGCGGTGGATATCCTCGCGATCCAGCAAACACTGCCGCGAAGAGTGCGGCTTGAAGCTGTAGGAGTACTTGACGAAGTCCGAATCGCACCGCGCGCCGTGCCAGCGCTGCGTGTACCAGGTCCCGCCGAGGTCGTCGTTGGCCTCGAGTACGACGTAGGGAAACCCGTTGGCACGCAAGTAATAGGCTGCGCCGATCCCGGTGATCCCGGCGCCGATCACCACGACCGTGGTGTCCTGCACAGGCGTCACACCCATGTGGACCTCCCCGTGGTCGACCGAGCCGGCGCTCAGCAACCTGCCAGGCAGTAATAGACCGAACCGGACTTCGCTCAAACATGCGTGACCTAGGGATTAGTAGGTGTCCTACCTGGCGCTTTGCGCTTGCGCCCACCTTGGCAGCGCGTCGCTAGCCCAGCGAGGCCGGTCACTTCGCACTGGCCGACGGTGGTGGGGCGGTGGTATCCGTAGGTACCGCGACGGGCGGCGAGGGCTGGTGTACAAGATGTGGACACCGCCGAAAGTTTCCGCCCGCAGCGCAAACGCTTGGCCGAATAAGCAAAGCGCTGGCTGCCGCTTGATGTGCCCCCGGCACGACTCGAACGTGCGACCTAGGGATTAGAAGGCCCTTGCTCTATCCACCTGAGCTACGGAGGCAATGCGCAGGTCAGTCTATCCAACGACCAAAATCTTGAGCGCCACCGCGACAACACACGCGCGAAAAGTGTTTGGGAGACCCAAAAACGGGTTATTGTGTGAGCCTCGACACACGTACAACATTGGCCGGTAATCGGCCGTTAACCGCAACGAGGCGTGTGCCTGACGTCGAGGGGTGGACCTAGTTATGTGCTTGTCCAGTGTGACTTCGCGGTGCTCGCGGGTCGGTGCTGAGGCGCTACGCCAGGGTGCTCAAATGGCGGCCGACGCCAAAGACACCTACCGTGCCGGCGCCCTGTTGCTGCGCGGATCGCCCTTCGCCGCCGGGTGGATCGCCGGGTGGCTCGCCACCGAATTCCCCCCGCATGTGGTGACCGGGCACGCGTTGTGCCGGGTAGCGCCCACATCGATCAATCGGGTGGGCACCAACTGGGCGGCGCAGCGGGCCGATCTGGCGCTCACCTCGGCGCTGGAGGAGTCCTTCGGACCCAGCTTCCGCGAGCAGGTGCAGCACCCGACCACCGACCCGTCTGTCATGCGCCGCAGCCGGCTGCCCAGGCCCAGGCCGGGGCCGCACCGCCGATACGCGGCCAAGACGTCCAACATCTCCTACGGGCCGGGTGGCACCGAGCATTTGCTCGACATCTGGCGCCGTCCCGATTTAGCGCCGGGTCACCGGGCGCCGGTTTTGATCCAGGTCCCCGGCGGTGCTTGGAGCGTCAACGGCAAGCGACCGCAGGCCTACACGTTGATGAGCCGGATGGTCGAACTCGGCTGGATCTGCGTGTCGATCAATTACAGCAAGAGTCCGCGCGCGAAGTTCCCCGCGCACATCATCGACGTCAAGCGGGCCATCGCGTGGGTCCGCGAGAACATCGGCGACTACGGCGGCGACTCAGACTTCATTGCCATCACGGGTGGGTCAGCGGGCGCGCACCTGGCGTCCCTGGCCGCGCTGACTCCCAACGACCCGAAGTTCCAACCGGGCTTCGAGCGCGCCGACACCACAGTCCAGGCGGTGGCGCCGTACTACGGGGTGTACGACTTCACCGACTTCGACAACATGCACGAATTGATGCTGCCGTTCCTCGAGCAGTTCGTCATGAAAACTCGCTACGACCGCGAACCGGAGCGCTTCATCGAGGCGTCGCCGGTTTCCTACGTGCACGGCGAGGCCCCGCCCTTCTTCGTGTTGCACGGCGAGAAGGACGAATTGGTCCCCAGCGGCCAGGCGCGGGCTTTTTGCGCGGCCTTGCGCGCAACCGGAGCGCCGATGGTCGCCTACGCCGAACTCGCCAACGCCCACCACGCGTTCGACATCACGCCCACGGTCCGTTCCCGGCTGGCCGCTGATGCCGTCGCGGACTTCCTGGGTGTCGTGTACGGGCGGCGGGAAAGCTCGCTGCTTGATTCCATGGCGCTGTCCGCAATCCCGGCCAGCTGATCTTTTACGCGCTGCGAGCTGAGCCTCGCAATGTTGCTGAGCTACAACATGCCTTGCCATCTGACGGCCGTGCTGTGGCGCCGTGCGTGCATCCTCGCTTTCACCACCGCCGGAACCGGACTAGCGTTGGGTTGGCATTCTGGTGGCGAGCCCGATAGCAGGAGGATGGATCAGCAGTGAGAGGGTTGACGTGCCGATTTGCCCGGCTCGCGAGAGGTCTTGGCAATGGCTGAATCCGGCGGGGCGGTGAAGCTGCCCGACGAGCTGGGACCGGTCGACTATTTGATGCACCGGGGCGAGGCCAATCCGCGGACCCGGTCGGGAATCATGGCTCTGGAAATCCTGGACAGCACACCCGATTGGGACCGTTTCCGGACCCGCTTTGAGAATGCCTCACGAAAGGTGTTGCGGCTGCGACAGAAGGTCGTCGTGCCGACCTTGCCGACGGCGGCGCCCCGCTGGGTTGTCGATCCCGACTTCAACCTCGACTTCCACGTGCGACGCCTGCATGTCAGCGGTTCGGGCACCTTGCGCGAGGTCTTCGATTTGGCGGAGGTGATGCTGCAGTCGCCACTGGACATCTCTCGGCCGCTGTGGACGGCCACCCTGGTCGAGGGTTTGCCCGACGGCAAGGCGGCAACGTTGCTGCACCTGAGCCACGCGGTGACCGACGGCGTGGGTGGCGTCGAGATGTTCTCCGAGATTTACGACCTGGAGCGCGACCCCGCTCCCAAGCCGGTCCCGCCGCAGCCCATTCCGCAGGATCTGACCCCCAATGATCTGATGCGCCAAGGCCTTAACCACCTCCCGATCGCGGTCGTCGGTGGCGCGTTGGGCGCTCTGACCGGTGCGGTGTCCGTCGCCGGCCGAGCGGTGTTGGACCCGTTGTCCACGGTCTCGGGCATCGTCGGCTACGCCATGTCCGGCGCGCGGGTGATGAACCGGGCAGCGGAACCGTCGCCGCTGCTGCGCCGGCGCAGCCTGACCACCCGCACCGAAGCGATCGACATCCGCCTGTCAGACCTGCACAAGGCGGCGAAAGCCGGTGGCGGTTCGATCAACGACGCCTACCTCGCGGGGCTGTGTGGTGCCCTGCGTCGCTATCACGAAGCCCTCGGGGTGCCGATCAGCACGCTGCCCATGGCGGTACCGGTCAATCTGCGGTCCGACGGCGACGCGGCCGGTGGAAATCAGTTCACCGGCGTCAATCTGGCGGCGCCGGTAGGGACCGTAGATCCGGTAGCGCGCATGAAGAAGATTCGGGCCCAGATGACGCAGCGCCGCGACGAACCCGCGATGAACATCGTCGGGTCCATGGCGCCGGTGCTCAGCGTGTTGCCGACGGCAGTGCTCGAAGGCATCAGCGGATCGGTGATCGGTTCTGACGTGCAGGCCAGCAACGTCCCGGTGTACCCAGGGGATACCTTTATCGCGGGCGCAAAAGTATTGCGTCAGTACGGTATCGGGCCTCTGCCCGGTGTGGCCATGATGGTCGTGCTGATCTCCCGCGGCGGATGGTGCACCATCACGGTGCGCTACGACAGGGCATCGGTGCGTAAAGACGAACTGTTCGCCCGGTGCCTGCTGGAGGCGTTCGACGAAATCCTCGCGCTGGCCGGGGATCCGCCACCACACGCCGTGGCCGCGTCGTTCGAGGCGGAGTCTGGCGCTCGATCGGTGGCGGGCTCGTGAGCGCCGACCAGCAGGACGCCGGAACGCGCCAGCAGCCCAAGGACCTACGGTTGCCTGGTTCGGTGGCCGAGATCATGGCCAGCCCACCGGGACCCAACGTCGGCGCTTTCTTCGACCTGGACGGAACACTGGTAGCCGGCTTCACCGCCGTCATCCTTACCCAGGAGCGGATACGCCGCCGCGACATGGGGGTGGGGGAGTTGCTCAGCATGATCTCCGGGGCGCTGAACCACACGTTGGGTCGCATCGAGTTCGAGGACCTCATCGGCAAGGCATCGATGGCACTGGCCGGCCGGCTCCTCACCGACTTGGACGAGATCGGCGAACGGCTGTTCAACCAGCGGATCGAATCCCGGATTTATCCGGAGATGCGGGAACTGGTGCGCGCGCACGTCGCACGCGGCCACACGGTGGTGCTCAGCTCTTCAGCTTTGACAATCCAAGTCAACCCCGTCGCGCGCTTCTTGGGCATCACCAACACGCTCACCAACAAATTCGAGGTCAACGAAGACGGACTACTCACCGGCGGGGTGATCAAGCCAATCCTGTGGGGACCGGGCAAAGCGGCTGCAGTGCAACAGTTTGCGGCCGAACATGACATCGACCTCAAGGAGAGCTACTTCTACGCCGACGGTGACGAGGACGTCGCCCTGATGTATCTGGTCGGCAACCCCAGGCCCACCAACCCCGAGGGCAAAATGGCCGCCGTCGCCAGGCGACGTGGCTGGCCGATCCTGAAATTCGAAAGCCGCGGCGGGGTCGGTTTGCAGCGGCAGATCCGCACCCTTGCCGGGTTCACTTCGATGTTCCCGATAGCCGCCGGCGCGGTGGGAGTCGGTCTGTTGACCCGCAACCGGCGCCGAGGAGTGAATTTCTTCACGTCCAACTTCTCCCAGACGGTGCTGGCCACAGCGGGAGTGCACCTGAACGTCATCGGTAGAGAAAATTTGACCGCGCAGCGCCCAGCGGTATTCATCTTCAACCACCGCAACCAGGTGGACCCGATTATCGGCGGTGCGTTGATTCGCGACAACTGGGTTGCCGTGGCCAAGAAGGAACTTGAGAAAGATCCGATCATGGGCACGTTAGGCAAGGTGCTGGAGGGTGTATTCATCGACCGCGACGATTCCGCCGCTGCGGTGGAGACGCTGCACACTGTCGAAGAGCGCGCGAAGAACGGACTGTCAATCCTGATGGCGCCAGAAGGCACCCGGCTGGACACCACCGAAGTCGGACCCTTCAAGAAAGGGCCGTTCCGAATCGCGATGACGGTCGGCATACCGATCGTTCCGATCGTGATCCGTAACGCGGAGATCGTCGCGTCCCGAAATTCCTCAATAATCAACCCGGGCACGGTCGACGTCGCGGTGTTCCCACCTATCTCGGTGGAGGACTGGACGCTGGACACGTTGCCGGACCGCATCGCCGAGATCCGCCAGCTCTACCTGGACACCTTGGCGCAGTGGCCATTAGACGAGTTGCCCGATATCGACTTGTACAGCAGGGAACCCGTGAAGGGTCCGGCCAAGAAGGCTCCGGCTAAGAAGGCGGCTGCCGAGAAGGCTCCAGCCAAGAAGGCGGCTGCCAAAAAGGGTCCGGCCAAGAAGGCTCCGGCTAAGAAGGCGGCTGCCGAGAAGGCTCCAGCCCAGAAGGCGGCTGCCAAAAAGGCTCCGGCCAAGAAGGCTCCGGCAAAGAAAGCGGCGAAGAAGGCGCCCGGCAAAACCACGCCGCGGACGACGCCCAATATCACCCCGCACGAATCCACTGTCGACATGAAACATGATGTCCACCTTGACGATGACACGGTGCTGAGCAACGGCGAGGCACAGCAAACCAGTCCGGACCAGGTCGACGCCATCGACCCGTCGGCCCCTAAGCCCTGAGGGCGCCGTGACCCAGCCGGCCGCCTACACCAGCGCCGTTTTGACCGCCGAGGATGCACTGGTGCTTGCATCGATGGATACATCCGTCGAGATGCAGTTGATTACGGAGTGGTTGGAGCAGCAACGAGCTCACCACCCGCAGACCACATTCGACGTGGTGAAGTTGCCGCCGGACAATGCGCCGCCGAGCAGTCTGACTGCACTGGTCGAGCAATTGGATTACGACAGCGACCGTTCGATCGTGCCCGTGCGGGTGTTCTGGCTACCGACCGCCGATCGGAGCAGGGTGGCGAAGGTGGCCGCCCTCCTTCCCGGCCGAGATCCCTACCATCCCAACCAACGTCAGCAGCGTCGCATTCTTCGCACCGAACCGTGGCGAGCCCGCGTGGTGGCCGGCGAGTCCGCCCGAGCGTCCGAACTCCGCCAGCAATGGCGTGACACCACCATTGGTGAAAACACCGAGGAATTCGCCCAATTCGTCACTCGTCGGGCGTTGCTGGCCTTGGCCCGCGCGGAATATCGGATCTTGGGGCCACAGTACAAGTCTCCCCGTCTGGTCAAGCCGGAAATGTTGGCCTCAGCGCGTTTCCGCGCCGGATTGGCAGCCATACCCGGCGCCACCGTGGAGGAAGCCGGCAGGATGCTCGACGAACTCGCGACCGGCTGGAGCCAGGCCTCGGTGGACGTCATCTCAGTCCTCGGCCGGCTTCTCAGCCGCGGTTTCGATCCCGAGTTCGACTACGACGAGTACCAGGTCGCGGCGATGCGAGCCGCGCTGGAAACACACCCGGCAGTGCTGCTGTTCTCGCACCGCTCCTATATCGACGGCGCGGTGGTTCCAGTGGCCATGCAGGACAACCGATTACCGCCGGTCCACATGTTCGGTGGCATCAACCTGTCCTTCGGCATCATGGGACCCCTCATGCGTCGGTCAGGGACGATCTTCATTCGGCGCAACATCGGTGACAACCCGCTGTACAAGTATGTGCTCAAGGAATACGTGGGTTACATCGTCGAAAAGCGATTCAACCTGAGCTGGTCCATCGAAGGCACCCGGTCGCGCACGGGCAAAATGTTGCCGCCCAAACTCGGCCTGATGAGCTACGTCTCTGACGCGTATCTGGATGGCCGGAGCGAAGACATTCTGCTGCAGGGTGTTTCGATCTGCTTCGACCAGTTGCATGAGATCGCCGAATACGCAGCCTACGCACAGGGTGCCGAAAAGACACCGGAAGGCTTCAGCTGGCTCTACAACTTCATCAAGGCCCAGGGAGAGCGCAGCTACGGCAAGATCTACGTCCGCTTCCCCGAAGCAGTTTCGATGCGGCAGTATCTCGGCCCGGTGAATGGCCCATTGGCCAATGATGAAAGCGCCAGACGCCTTGCGCTGCAGAAGATGTCGTTTGAGGTCGCATGGCGGATCCTGCAGGCAACCCCAGTGACGGCGACTGGCCTGGTATCGGCCCTGCTGCTCACCACCCGCGGGGTGGCACTCACACTCGATCAGTTGCACCACACCCTGCAAGATTCGTTGGACTACCTGGACCGCAAGCAAACTCCGGTATCCACCAGTGCGCTGCGATTGCGCTCGCGTGAGGGTGTGGGTGCGGCCGTGGACGCATTGTCCAACGGGCACCCCGTTACTCGGGTGGACAGCGGCCGTGAGCCGGTGTGGTACATCGCCCCCGAAGACGAACATGCCGCGGCGTTCTATCGGAACTCGGTGATCCACGCGTTCCTGGAGACCTCGATCGTCGAGCTGGCGCTGGCGCACGCCCAGCACGCCGAAGGCGATCGGGTCCAGGCGTTTTGGGCGCAGGCGATGCGCCTGCGAGATCTGCTGAAGTTCGACTTCTACTTCGCCGATTCAGCTGCGTTCCGCGTCAACATTGCCGAAGAGATGGCTTGGCACCAGGATTGGGAAGCCCAGGTCGCCGCCGGCGGTGACGCGATCGAGAGAATGCTCTACGCCAAGCGGCCGTTGATGTCCGAAGCGATGCTGAGGGTGTTCTTCGAGGCCTACGAGATCGTCGCCGACGTGCTGCGGGATGCGCCGGCCGACATCGGCCAGAAGGAATTGACGGATCTGGCGCTCGGGGTCGGTCGCCAGTATGTGGCACAGGGACGGGTCTGCAGCAGCGAATCGGTGTCTACGCTGTTGTTCGCAACCGCCCGTCAGGTCGTGGCCGACCAGGACCTGATCGCGCCGGCTCCAGACCTCATCGAGCGCCGGATTGCCTTCCGGCGGGAACTGCGCGGCGTACTGCGCGATTTCGATTACGTCGGTCGAATCGCGCGCCAACGGTTCGTTGAACGCGAGGCGAACGCGCGTCGGCAGCGCGCGCAAGCGCAGTTGGAGCCAGGGAGCGCCGCGCCGGTCTGACCGCTCTCATCCACAGTTGCGAATCGGTCCACAGGTTCGGCTGGACGGCCCGACGGCGGGTCTGATTCGTCGGTGCCGGCGGGCTCAATGGCGTTCAACACCAAGCACGACCAAGCAATCCTGCGGAAGGAAGTTGACCCCACATGTTCGAGACACCATTCACCATCGTCGGCCACGTCGTCACGGATCTTCAGCGCCGGCAAGTGGGCAATGAGGAATTGATCAAGTTTCGGGTAGCCAGCAATTCCCGCCGTCGCACCAGCGATGGCGGCTGGGAGCCGGGCAACTCGCTGTTCGTGACGGTCAACTGTTGGGGCCGGCTGGTCACCGGCGTAGGTGCTGCCCTAGGCAAAGGCGCACCGGTCATCGCGTACGGCCACGTCTACACCAGCGAGTACGAGGACCGTGACGGTAACCGCCGGTCGTCGGTGGAGATGCGGGCGATCGCGGTGGGCCCGGACCTGTCCCGCACCATCGCGCGCATCGAGCGGCCGCGCTACACCGGACCGGCTCCCGAGCAGGGTCCGGCCACCGATGTGACTACCAACGACACCGTTGCTACCGCCCCAGACCAGGCCGGAGACGTTGCCGCAGGACGGGCCGCGTTGCCACTGTCAGCCTAGTGTTTCCGGACGGTGCATAGGATGGGCCGCGGATATTTCCGAAAAGACCAGAAAGGCAACACCGCGGCATGGCTGAGTTCATCTACACGATGAAGAAGGTCCGCAAGGCGCACGGCGACAAGGTGATTCTCGACGATGTGACGTTGAGCTTCTACCCCGGCGCCAAGATCGGCGTCGTCGGCCCCAACGGGGCCGGAAAGTCGAGCGTCTTGCGGATCATGGCCGGACTGGACAAGCCGAACAACGGTGACGCCTTTCTGGCCAATGACGCGACCGTCGGCATCCTGCTGCAGGAGCCGCCGCTCAACGAGGAAAAGACGGTCCGCGGCAACGTCGAGGAGGGGCTCGGCGAGATCAAGGTCAAGCTCGACCGCTTCAACGAGGTCGCCGAGTTGATGGCCACCGATTACTCCGATGAGTTGATGGAGGAGATGGGCCGGCTGCAGGAGGACCTGGACCACGCCGACGCGTGGGACCTGGACTCCCAGCTCGAGCAGGCGATGGACGCGCTTCGGTGCCCACCGCCGGACGAGCCGGTGACAAACCTGTCCGGGGGTGAGCGCCGCCGCGTGGCGCTGTGCAAGTTGTTGCTTTCCAAGCCCGATTTGCTGCTGCTGGACGAGCCGACCAACCACCTGGACGCAGAAAGCGTGCAGTGGCTCGAGCAGCATCTGGCCAATTACGCCGGTGCGATCCTTGCCGTCACCCACGACCGGTACTTCCTGGACAACGTGGCCGAGTGGATTCTCGAACTGGACCGTGGCCGCGCCTATCCCTACGAAGGCAACTACTCGACCTACCTGGAGAAGAAGGCCGAGCGGATCGCGGTCCAGGGGCGCAAGGACGCCAAACTGCAGAAGCGCCTCCAAGAGGAGCTGGCCTGGGTCCGTTCCGGTGCGAAGGCCCGGCAGGCCAAGAGCAAGGCGCGGTTGCAGCGTTACGAGGAGATGGCTGCCGAGGCGGAGAAGACACGCAAGCTCGACTTCGAGGAGATTCAGATTCCGGTCGGGCCCCGCCTGGGCTCGGTAGTCGTCGAAGTCGACCACCTCGACAAGGGCTTTGAAGGCCGCACCCTGATCAAGGACCTGTCTTTCAGTCTGCCCCGCAACGGCATCGTCGGCGTCATCGGTCCCAACGGTGTCGGCAAGACGACGTTGTTCAAGACCATCGTCGGGCTGGAGGAGCCAGACAGCGGCACCGTGAAGGTCGGCGACACCGTCAAACTGAGTTACGTCGACCAAACCCGCGCCGGCATCGACCCCAAGAAGACGGTGTGGCAGGTGGTCTCCGATGGGCTGGACTACATCCAGGTCGGACAGACCGAGGTGCCGTCGCGCGCATACGTGTCGGCGTTCGGGTTCAAGGGCCCTGACCAGCAGAAACCAGCTGGGGTGCTGTCCGGTGGCGAGCGCAACCGGCTGAATCTGGCGCTCACCCTCAAACAAGGGGGCAATCTGATCCTGCTCGACGAGCCAACCAACGACCTGGACGTCGAAACACTGAGCTCGCTGGAGAACGCGCTGGTCAACTTCCCGGGGTGTGCGGTGGTGATTTCCCACGACCGCTGGTTCCTGGACCGCACCTGCACGCACATCCTGGCCTGGGAAGGTGACGCCGACAACGAGGCCAAGTGGTTCTGGTTCGAGGGCAACTTCGGTGCATACGAGGAGAACAAGCTGGAACGGCTGGGGGCCGACGCGGCGCGTCCGCACAGAGTGACCCACCGCAGGCTGACACGGGACTAATGTCGGCACTGCTCCACGACGATGCGGCCGGGTGGCCGCTGAGGAGTGGGGCGAATGTGAAACTGCTCCACGACGATGCGGCCGGGTGGCCGCTGAGGAGTGGGGCGAATGTGAGACTGCTCCACGACGATGCGGCCGGGTGGCCGCTGAGGAGTGGGGCGAATGTGAGACTGCTCCACGACGATGCGGCCAGGTGGAGCAAACGGCCCAGAAACCCAGCGGGAACCGTCGCGAGTGGGGAGCAATCGGAATGACGATCGATCCCGGAGCTAGAGAAGATGTCGCGGCGTGGAGCAACCTCACGCGCCGCGCCGGAGTGCCCGAGTGGGTCTCCAAGGCATACATCGACAGCTACCGGGGACCGCGCGACAAGCAACCGCCGGGTTCGCCGGACCCTGCCTCCGGGCTGGTGACGCCCGCGGTGGTGGATGCGCACCGCCGGCTCGCCGAGCACCGCCCGGCAGGTGAGAGCGCGGTAGCCGTCTACCCAGCCGACGACCCGGCCGGGTTCGGGCCCGCGCTGCAGGTGGTTACTGACCAAGGCAGCATGCTGATGGATTCGGTCACCGTCCTGCTGCACCGTCTCGGTCTGGCCTACACGGCCATCCTGACCCCCGTTTTCGATGTACGTCGCGACTCCGCGGGGGAGATTCAGCGGGTCGAACCAAAGCCGGCCGACTCGTCGCCCTACGTCGGCGAAGCCTGGATCCACGTCCAGCTGTCGCCGTCGGTGGACAGCAAAGTGCTCGCGGAGGCGCAGCGGCTGCTACCCAAGGTGCTCGCCGATGTGCGACGAGTCGCCTCCGACGCGTCGGCGATGATCTCCACCTTGAGCGAGGTGGCGGCCGACGTCGACCAAGATCCGCAAGGTCATTACCAGGCACCGGACCGGCAGGAAGTGGCGGCGCTGCTGCGCTGGCTGAATGACGGCAACTTCCTGCTGCTCGGTTATCAGCGCACCGAGGTGCAGGACGGCCTGGTCGTCGGTGACGGGTCAAGCGGGCTGGGTGTGCTGCGGGCCAGGTCGGGTACCCGGCCCCGGCTCACCGACGAATCCAAGCTGCTGGTTCTGGCGCAAGCGGCGGTGGGCAGCTATCTGCGCTACGGCGCCTACCCGTATGCCATCGCGGTGCGCGAATACGCCGACGGCGCCCGTGGCAATGCGGGCACGGTCTTCGAGCATCGCTTCGTCGGCTTGTTCACGGTCGCCGCGATGAACGCCGACGTGCTGGAGATCCCGACGATCTCGCACCGGGTACGCGACGCGCTCACCCTGGCCGGCAGCGACCCCAGCCACCCGGGCCAACTCTTGCTCGACGTCATCCAAACCGTCCCGCGTCCGGAGTTGTTCACGCTCAGCGCCGAGCGGTTGCTGACGATGGCCAAAGCCGTCGTGGACATGGGGTCCCAACGGCGTGCACTGTTGTTCCTGCGCGCCGACCGGTTGCAGTTCTTCGTCTCCTGCTTGGTGTACCTGCCCCGCGACCGTTACACCACCGCCGTACGTCTGCAGATCGAGGACATCCTGGTCCGCGAGTTCGGCGGCACCAGCTTGGAGTTCACCGCGCGGGTCAGTGAATCCCCTTGGGCATTAATGCATTTCATGGTGCGCCTACCGGAACGATCCGCCCCAGTCGATGTGTCGGAGGACAACCGGACCCGCATCCAGGCACTGCTCAGCGAGGCCGCCCGCACCTGGGGTGACCGGCTCACCGCCGCAGCACCCACGGATGCGGTCAGTCACGCCGACGCCGAGCACTACGCCAGCGCCTTCCCCGAGGCCTACAAGCAGGCAGTCACTCCCGCCGAAGCCATCGACGACATCGCCGTCATCAAAGAACTCAGCGATGATTCGGTCAAATTGGTCTTCTCCGACCGTGACGAGGACGGTGTCGCTCAACTGACCTGGTTCCTCGGCGGCCGCACCGCCTCGCTGAGTGAGCTACTGCCGATGCTGCAGAGCATGGGCGTCGTCGTGCTCGAAGAACGACCATTCACCGTCACCCGGCCCGACGGACTGCTGGTGTGGATCTATCAGTTCAAGATCGTGCCGCACCCCACCATCCCGTTGGCCGCCTCTGCCGCCGAACGCGAGGCGGGCGCACAACAATTCGCCGACGCCGTCACCGCCATCTGGCAGGGCCGGGTGGAAGTCGACCGGTTCAACGAACTGGTGATGCGCGCCGGGCTGAGCTGGCAGCAGGTCGTGCTGCTGCGCGCCTACGCAAAGTACTTGCGCCAAGCCAATTTTCCTTACAGTCAGTCCTACATCGAGTCAGTGCTCAACGACCATCCCTCGACGGCTCGATCGCTGGTCGCCCTATTCGAGGCGCTGTTTGATCCGGAGTCCTCGGGCAGCGGCCGGGACGCACAAGCCGCGGCGGCCGCCGTCGCCGCCGACATCGACGCGCTGGTTAGCCTGGACACCGACCGCATCCTGCGCGCGTTCGCCTCACTGGTCCAGGCCACGCTGCGCACCAATTACTTTGTCACGCGGGCTGATTCGGCTCGCAGCCGTGACGTGCTCTCGGTCAAGCTCAACGCGCAACTGATCGATGAGCTTCCGCTGCCTCGTCCCCAGTTCGAGATCTTCATCTACTCACCCCGCGTCGAGGGCGTGCACCTGCGGTTCGGCCCTGTCGCGCGTGGCGGTCTGCGCTGGTCTGACCGCCGCGACGACTTCCGCACCGAGATACTGGGGCTGGTCAAGGCGCAAGCGGTGAAGAATGCCGTCATCGTGCCGGTCGGAGCCAAGGGTGGATTCGTCGTCAAACGACCGCCGCTGCCCACCGGGGAGGCCGCGGCCGACCGTGACGCCACCCGCTCCGAAGGCGTTGCCTGCTATCAGCTGTTCATCTCCGGGCTGCTCGACGTCACCGACAACGTCGACCACGCCACCAAAGCCGTCCACCCGCCGCCGGGGGTGGTGCGTCGCGATGGCGACGACGCGTACCTGGTGGTGGCCGCGGACAAAGGCACCGCCACCTTCTCCGACATCGCCAACGACGTCGCCAAGTCCTACGGTTTCTGGCTCGGGGACGCGTTCGCCTCCGGCGGGTCGGTCGGCTACGACCACAAGGCCATGGGTATCACCGCCAAAGGCGCGTGGGAAGCGGTGAAGCGGCACTTCCGCGAGATCGGCGTCGACACCCAAAGTGAGGACTTCACCGTCGTCGGGGTAGGCGACATGAGCGGCGACGTATTCGGCAACGGGATGCTGTTGAGCAAGCACATCAGGTTGATCGCCGCCTTCGACCACCGGCATGTCTTCTTGGACCCCGACCCAGATGCGGCTTCGTCGTGGGTAGAGCGCAAGCGGATGTTCGACCTGCCCCGTTCCAGCTGGGACGACTACGACATGTCGCTGATCAGCGCCGGGGGCGGGGTGTACAGCCGCGAGCAGAAGGCCATCCCGGTCAGTGCGCAGGTCCGCGAAGCGCTTGGCATCGACGGTGACGTCACAGAAATGGCGCCGCCGGCCCTCATTCGGGCGATCCTGCAGGCGCCGGTCGACCTGCTCTTCAACGGCGGCATCGGGACCTACATAAAGGCCGAGGTGGAATCCGACGCTGATGTCGGCGATCGTGCGAATGATCCCGTGCGCGTCAACGGGAGCCAGGTGCGCGCCAAAGTCATCGGCGAGGGTGGCAACCTCGGCGTCACGTCGCTTGGCCGAGTGGAGTTCGACCTGTCCGGAGGCCGAATCAACACCGACGCGCTGGACAACTCCGCGGGCGTCGATTGCTCCGACCACGAGGTCAACATCAAGATCCTGATCGATTCACTGGTCACCGCCGGCAAGGTCAAAGCCGAAGAGCGCAAACAACTTCTCGAATCGATGACCGACGAGGTCGCCGTCCTGGTGCTCACCGACAATGAGGATCAGAACGACTTGATGGGCACCAGTCGCGCCAACGCGGCGAGCCTGCTCCCGGTGCACGCCGACCAGATCAAGTACCTGGTCGCCCAGCGCGGCGTCAACCGGGAACTGGAAGCCCTGCCGTCGGAAAAAGAGATCTCGCGACGGCTCGAGGCCGGCATCGGGCTCACCTCGCCCGAACTGGCGACGTTGATGGCGCACGTCAAACTGAGCCTCAAGGAAGAGGTGCTCAAGACCGAGCTGCCCGACCAGGACGTGTTCGCGTCCCGGTTGCCCTACTACTTCCCAGCGCCGCTGCGGGAACGGTTCACCCCGGAAATCCGGGGTCACCAGCTACGGCGCGAGATCGTCACCACGATGCTGATCAACGACTTGGTGGACACGGCGGGCATCAGCTATGCCTACCGGATCGCCGAAGACGTCGGCGTCGCGCCGCTCGACGCCGTGCGCACCTATGCGGCCACCAACGCCATCTTCGGCGTCGGGCACACCTGGCGGCGGATCCGTGCGTGCAATCTCCCGGTTGCGCTCTCCGACCGGCTGACCTTGGACACCCGCCGGCTGATCGACCGTGCCGGCCGCTGGCTGCTCAACTACCGTCCCCAGCCGCTGGCCGTAGGCGCCGAGATCAACCGATTCGCCGCGAAGGTCAGGGCGCTGACCCCGCACATGTCGGAATGGCTACGCGGCGACGACAAAGCGATCGTCGAAAAGGAAGCCGCGGAATTCACCGCGCAGGGCGCGCCGCCGGACCTGGCCTACCGGGTCGCGGTCGGCCTGTACCGCTACAGCCTGCTCGACATCATCGACATCGCCGACATCACTGAGATCGAGACAGCCGAGGTCGCCGACACCTATTTCGCGCTGATGGACCGGCTGGGCACCGACTCCCTGCTCACCGCGGTGTCCGAGCTGCCGCGCAATGACCGTTGGCATTCGTTGGCGCGCTTAGCGATCCGCGACGACATTTACGCCTCGTTGCGGTCGTTGTGCTTCGACGTGCTCGCGGCCGGCGAGCCGGACGAGAGCGGCGAGCAGAAGATCGTCGAATGGGAACACATCAGCGCGTCCCGAGTGGACCGGGCTCGCCGGACTCTCGACGAAATCCGGGAGAGTGGCGCGCGGGACCTCGCGACTCTGTCGGTGGCGGCGCGACAGATCCGCCGCATGACGCGCACCAGCGGACGGGGTTCTTCAGGGTGAGCATCGGATACGTCGCACCGGTGCCGGTGCGTTGGTCGGACATCGACATGTACCAGCACGTCAACCACGCCACCATGGTCACGATTCTGGAAGAGTCGCGCGTTCCATTTCTCAAGGAACCCTTCGGCGCCGACATCACCACTATCGGCCTGCTGATCGCCGACGTCCGCGTCACCTATAAAGATCAACTGCGCCTTGTCGATTCGCCGCTGCAGGTGACCATCTGGACCAAGCGGTTGCGGGCGGTCGACTTCACGCTGGGCTACGAAGTGCGTTCGGTGAACGCCGATCCGGAGTCCAAGCCGGCCGTCATCGCGGAGTCGCAACTGGCCGCCGTGCATATCAAAGAGCAGCGGCTGGTACGACTTTCACCGCATCATCGGGAGTATCTGCAGCGGTGGATCCGGTAGGGGAGCGCGGGCTGTGGCTGCCCGACGACGCCCACCGCGCGGACCTGGCCACCTTCGTCGACTACGCGTTGCGGCTCGACGACGCCGCGGTCATCCGGCTACGGGCCCGAGCGCCCGGACTGGTGACTGCTTGGGTGGCAACAGGTTTCGACGTGCTCGCCAGCCGCGTGGTGGCCGGTACGGTTCGGCCAGAAGACATGTCGGTCGGTGCGGACGCCTTGGCTCGCGGGCTGGCGGCTGCCCAGGCGCCCGAGGGTTACGTCGATCCCGGATTTGCGATGGATTCGGCGTGGCGGGGCGGGTTGCCCCCCGACTCGGGGTTCACCCATCTCGATGACATACCGGCCAAAGTGATCTTGGATCTGGCGCAAAGCGGTGCGCAATTGGCCAAGGAGCACGGCAGCGCGCACGGGCCACCGGTCTCGCTGCTGGACCAGGAGGTCATCGAGGTCAGCTCGGGCGAGTCGGTCGTCGGTCTGCCGATGCGCTGCGTATTCGCTTTGACGGCAATGGGTTTCCTGCCGCAATCGGCCGAGGCGTCTGACGATGGTGAGTTGATCAGGGTCCGGGTGCTCCCGGCCTGGCTGCGCGTCGACGCCCGTTTCGGCTCGGTCTACCGGCGGCGCGGCCCCGCGTCGGTGGTGTTGCGGTGAGGGCTTTCTAAGTGCTGTACACCGTCCACAACGGCAACACGGAGTTGAGGTGGTCCATGAACTTCTTCAGACCCACCCGATACTGCCCATAGCCGTAAGGGTCCTCCGCGTACTCGGGGAACGCGATCCCCAGTCCGAACAGGCCGGGCGCGATGATCCCGTTCTGCTGGTTGTAGTCCAACGGTCCCCACTGCGGTGTCGCCGGCAGCCTTCTGCGATCGAAACCGACGGTGTAGACAACGCGGTCACACTCGCCGAGTTTGGCTTCGAATTCGGGGCCGGACACCCAGCACCGTTCCAATCGGTCCGGATAAACCCCGTCGATGTTCTCCCGAGCCCAATCGGCCGCCCGCCCCTTTAGTCCGGTGTCGTCAAACAAGATCCAATCATCCAGGTAGACAGCGTATTTGAGTGGAGCGCGGTAGAAATTCACCACTTTCGCGACCGGATGACGCAAGAGATTGGGCAGCGCGATCATCGACGAGTGGGAAGAACCGAAGACGGCGACCGTCGCGCCGTCCAGCGACTCCTCGGCGAGCCTGTCCGGATCAAGAGCGACTTCCACCGGGATTTCGTCCAATTGCGGATAGTCCAGTTTCCGGGGCACCGCACCGACGGCAAGAATCACGTTGTCGGCGACGATCGTTTGGTTCTTGGTCTCGATCCGCCACCGTCTCTTCTCCAGATAGAGCGCGGTCGCCGTCGTCCGAAAGGTAGGTACCCGCTCGACCAGGTGATCGGTGATCCACAACAACGGGTCGGCCACCAGGGCGAGCGCGCATGTCTCGGGGGGATCGACTTCGCGCAGCGGCAGTGGTGGCGCCTCGCCAAACCGAAATGCGTTGGAGCCGTTGAGGTATTCCAAAAAGGTTGCCGCGACGGTATTGCTGGAGACCGACCGCCATTTCGCACCCACGTCGCCCGCGCCGAACGCCGGGTCGATCCAGGCGAGTTTCTCCTGCGGGATGCCGTGGTCCAGCAGGCGTCCCACCGCCGCGATTCCGGCGGGTCCCGCTCCGATCACTGCCCACGCGTAGGTCGTCATGCATCACCTATAGAGCAACGCGCCGCCGAAATTACGGCAACGCGCCGCCGAAAGTAGAGCAACTCGCCCCCGAAGGGGAAGCGGCCTCACGCCAGCCATGCCGCGCTGTCTGCCGGCAGCCTGCCGCCCACCAGGGGCGCGCTGGTCAGCAGCACCTCTCCGGGCGGCAAGGCGACGGGGCGGTCGCCGGCGTTCAACACGCAGACCAGGCCGCCGCCGCGGCGCCGGAAGGTCACCGCATCTGGCGGCGAGGAAAGCCAGTCGATCGCCGTGCCGTCGAATTCGGCGCGGGATTTACGCAATTGGATGATGTGCTGGAAGAACGACAACGTCGAATCGGGTTCGCTGCTTTGCTTCTCGACGGTCAGTGAAGCCCAGTCGGAAGGCATCGGGAGCCAGGTGTGGGAATTCGTGGAGAACCCGAACGGCGGCGCATCGCCTGACCACGGCAGCGGAACCCGGCACCGATCACGGCCCCGTTCGGTGCGCCCCGAGCGTTCCCACGTCGGGTCCTGCAGGACCTCGTCGGGAAGGTCCACGTCGGGCAGACCCAGCTCCTCACCGTTGTAGATGAACACCGCGCCGGGCAGGGCGAGCATCAGCATGGCGATGGCCTTCGCCCGAGCCAGACCCACCTCGCCGCCCCCGTATCGAGTGACTTCGCGGCCCACATCGTGGTTGGACAGCGTCCACGTTGGCGTGGCGCTTTCCAGTGCCGCGGCCGCCAGCGAGTTCTGCACCGCCAAACGGATCTCGGTGGCGTCGAAGTCGGTGCGGGTGAGCCGAAAGTTGAAGCCGAGATGCAGCTCATCTGAACGTACGTATTCGGCCCATTGCGCGTTGTCGTGGACCCACACTTCGCCGACAGTCACCGCTTCGGGATAGTCGTCCATGACGGTGCGGATGTCGCGGTGGATCGCGTGCACATGCGGTCGGTTGAACCGCGGGTCCTCGTCGTTGTGCCGCAGGATCTCGACGGTGGCATCCGGGGCATCCGGCAAGCCGGCCGGCTTGGCCATACCGTGCGCAACGTCGATGCGGAACCCGTCCACACCGCGTTCCAGCCAGAAACGCAGCGTCTTCTCGAAGTCGTCGAAGATCTCCGGGTTGTCCCAGTTCAGATCCGGCTGTTCGGCATCGAACAGGTGCAGGTACCACTGGCCCGGGTTGCCGTCCGGCTCGATCACCCGGGTCCAAGCCGGCCCGCCGAACACCGACTCCCAATTGTTGGGCGGCAGCGAACCATCCGGTCCGCGGCCATCGCGGAAAAAATACCGCTCACGCGCCGCGGTGCTGGGCCTGGCGGCCAGCGCGGCCTGAAACCAGGGGTGTTGGGAGCTGGTGTGGTTGGGCACCACGTCCATCGTGACCTTGATGTTCCGGGCGTGCGCGGCGGCGATCAGCCGCTCGAAAGCGGCCATCCCGCCGAACAGCGGGTCGATGTCCCGCGGGTCGGCGACGTCGTAGCCGTGGTCGGCCATCGGGGACACGGTGACCGGGTTGACCCAGATCGCGTCCACGCCGAGCCGCTCCAGATGATCCAGTCGGCCGGCCAGACCGTTGAGGTCGCCGACGCCGTCGCCGTCGCTGTCAGCGAACGAGCGCGGATACACCTGGTAGAACACCGCGGACTGCCACCACGCCTGTGCCGCCTGGTCGGCCATCAGAACGTCGCGTTGACGAGGGAGTGTGCCGCCATCTCGAGATACTGGAGTAGCTGGCGCCGGTGCTCGTCGTCGAGGGTCTGTGAGTCGATGGACGCGACCGCGGTGTGCATACACCGCAGCCAGGCGTCACGTTCCAGGGCAGTGATCCGGAACGGCACGTGGCGCATCCGCAGGCGAGGGTGTCCGCGCTGCTCGGAGTAGGTCCGCGGGCCGCCCCAGTACTGCTCGAGGAACATCCGCAGCCGCTCTTCGGCGCCCGTCAGATCTTCTTCCGGATACAGCGGACGCAGAATTTCATCCTCGGCGACCTGCTGGTAGAAGCGCGAGACAATCGCGTCGAAGGTCTGGGCCCCGCCGATGGCGTCGTAGAAAGACTCTGTTGTTTGATCCATCGCTCTCCATTGTGAGGCACCGGCAACTGCGGCCGCGAAGCTCCGTGTATTCACCGGATAGACACGCGTGCCCCCGGCAATAGGCGTGCGATCGGCAGCAAATCGTGGTGAACTGTCGGCGGAGGATTTATGGCGCAGCGCAACAAACGCCGCAGCCACCGCATATCCGGTGCCGCGGCAACTGGACTAGGGCCTGCGACTGCGCCATCGCTACACAGCGTCGACACCCACCCGCCTTCCCGCAACGAGAACGCATCGATCTGGAACCGCCGGCGGGTGCTGCTGCTGAACTCCACCTACGAACCCCTCACCGCACTGCCGATGCGCCGCGCCATCGTCATGTTGATCTGCGGCAAGGCCGACGTGGTGCACGACGACCCGGCCGGCTCCGTCATCCATTCCGCGACCCGGTCCATCGCCGTGCCGTCCGTCATCCAATTGCGGTCCTACGTTCGGGTGCCCTATCGAGCCCGGGTGCCGATGACGCGGGCCGCGCTGATGCATCGCGACCGGTTCTGCTGCGCCTACTGCGGAGCCAAGGCCGACACCGTCGACCATGTGGTGCCGCGCAGTCGCGGAGGTGACCACTCGTGGGAGAACTGCGTCGCGTGCTGCTCGACGTGCAACCACCGCAAGGGCGACAAGCTGCTCAGTGAACTGGGCTGGGCGTTGCGGCGGGCTCCGCTCCCGCCGACCGGCCAGCACTGGCGGCTGCTGTCAACGGTCAAGGACCTGGATCCGTCGTGGGCGCGCTACCTCGGGGAGGGCGCCGCCTAGCCCGCAACGCTCGGGTATTTCGGGTCCTAGGTGTCCCGGTTTAACCCCGGGTGGGATACGGTTTGCCTCGTGAACGCTATGCAGACTCACCTGCTGTTGGTAGGTGTCCCGTTGTTGCTGGTGGTGGTACTGGGGCTGCTGACCTTGACCCGCAAGGGGCCGCACCCGAAGAGCTATGACCTGTCGGAGAAGTGGACACACGCGCCGATTCTGTGGGCTGCCACCGACGAGGCTGTCGGTGGATCCCACGGTGGGCACGGCAGGTCGGAGTTCACTGTTGGAGGTGGCGCAAGTGGCACATGGTGAAGTCGCGACGATCGACCCCGCCGACCTGCCGCGGGGCTGGGTGCTCACTACGAGCGGGCGGGTTTCGGGAGTCACCGAGCCGGGCGAGCTCTCCGTGCACTACCCGTTCTCGATCAAAGAGCTTGTCGCCGTGGACGATGCGCTGAAGTACGCGTCGCGGAAGTCGAAGGCGCGGTTCGCCGTCTACCTGGGTGACCTGGGTAGCGACACCGCTGCTCGGGCTCGGGAACTCCTGGCCAAGGTCCCGACGCCCAACAACGCGGTGCTGCTCGCGGTCTCGCCGGACCAGAGTGTGATCGAGGTTGTGTACGGCTCCGAGGTGCGTGGCCGGGGTGCCGAATCAGCGGCCCCACTCGGCGTCGCTGCCGCATCGTCAGCCTTCGAGCAGGGTCACCTGGTCGACGGGTTGGTCAGCGCGATTCGAGTGCTCAGCGGGGGGATTTCGCCGGCTTAGTCGCCGGAGTGGGCAGCGCGCTCGTGCCACGGTGAAGACCTATGAGACGCGGTGGCACGAGAACGCCGCACGCCGGGCGGTTGCGCCCGAGGTCATCGTGGAGATCGCCGGACAGCACGGGATCGACGCGACGGCCTTTGGTCTTCTCGACCGCTTCGAAGAGATCACCGATTCGCACGGCAAGTCCTTCTTCCTCGTTCCGCCCGGAACCGGCGGCAACGATGTCCGCCGGGCAGTCCTGCTGACGTACGTGCTCAACGCGGGCACCGACTACGGCAAGGCAGGCGAGCGTGCGGGAGTGATCAACGATTTCGCGGAGGTGGCGTACTGCCCCGACGAGGTCAGGCGAATCGCGCAGCGACAGCGGGCTAACAGTTGGAGCTATCAGCGGGACGTCCGCTTCGTCCACCGCAACGGCGGTCGCCTGATGACGACGCCCAATGGGATATTGCTCGGCGCCGGCGGCAACTGGCTTCAGCGGCTGTTCAGCCAGCGGGGCGGCACCACCTGGGGTGACATCTTCATGCTCAACACCGCCCCGGGAGTTGACCCCGCTGCGACATTGCGCGGCATTGTCCAATCGGGCGACGGCGACCTCGCGCTGGACCGACTCCTACACCACGAGGAACGGCACAGCGCGCAATGGGCCGCGTTGGGATACGCGGGCATGCTGCGGTCCTATAGCTGGGAGTTGTTCCGCGAGTTGGTCTTTCACAAACCTAACCGGCTGGAGGTACAGGCCGGTCTACGCGACGGCGGCTACCGGTGATCGTCGGCATCGAACTTGCGTGCCCGCAGTGACCGCTTCACCCCGGCCTGCCCCTCCAGTACCAGCCGTCGCAGCGACGGCGGCACCTCGGATTCAGGTGCTTGGAGGAAGGAGTCCGCAGCAGCAATCGCCTCTTCGCTGATGTCCCAGTGCGGGTACAGCCCGATCACTACCGATTGCGCCACTTCGCTCGACCGTCGCGCCCACACGCCCGGGATGACCTGGAAGTAGCGGGCGGTGAACGGTTTGAGCAGTTCGGCCTGCCCCGGGGCGGCGATGCCGGCAATCATTGCCCGACTCATCGCGTTGGCCAGAGTGTCGTCCTCGACCACCGTGGTGAACGCGTTCTGCTTGACCTCGAGTTGCGGCCGGGCCGCCGCCGCCTGGGCGCCGTGCCGTCTGCCTGCTGCCGTCCGGTCGCTTTGCATCTCCGAGTCGATGCGCGGCGATTCCGGGCCGTCGGCGTCGATCGCGCCCGCGGTGGCCAACGCGATGACCGCGCGCCAACGCAGGTCGGTGTCGACATTCAGGCCCGCCAATCCCTGCTCGGCCGGGTCCCCGTCGAGCAGCGCCGACAGCACGTCGACATGCCGCGCTGACAACACCGACGTGCACAGCGCATTGACGAATACCAGTTGATGATCAGAGCCGGGTTCCGCGCCGCGCGCCAACTCCAGCAACCGGTCGGCGAGCAGCGGCCACCCGTGCTCGCGCGCCCACCTCGGCTCGGCGTACGAACCCACCGCGGTCTGCGCCTGTAACAGCAACCGCTGTGCGACCGTCACCTCGGTCTCGGCCTGAATCCCGCCCAACACCAGCGTCACGAAATCCCGGGCGCGCAGTTCGGCCTCGCGCGTCATCTCCCACGCGGCCGACCAGACCAGCGAACGCGGCAACGGCTCGGCGATGTCGGCAATGCGCTGCAATGCGGTCTGCAGTGATTCGGGGTCCAGGCGTAGCGAGCAATACGTGAAATCGTCGTCGTTGACCAGAACCAGCTTGCCGCGGGAAACCCCAACCAACGCAGGAACATCGGTGTCGGCCCCATCGACGTCCAGTTCCTCTCGGTGGACCCGGACCAGCTTGCCGGCGCCGTCATCGTCATAGATACCGACGGCAACGCGGTGCACCCGGGTCTCACCGTTACCGGGCGCAGCGCCGCTTTGATTGACTGCGAACCGGGTGAACTTGCCGTCGGCGTCGACGTCGAAGTCCGGACGCAATGTGTTGAGCCCGGTGGTTTTCAACCATTGCTGCCCCCAATTCGACAGGTCGCGACCGGACGCCTTCTCCAATGCGGAGAGCAGATCGCTGAAGGTCGCGTTGCCGAATGCGTGGGCATGGAAGTAGTCGCGAAGTCCGGCCAGGAAATGGTCGAGGCCAACGTAGGCGACGAGTTGCTTGAGCACCGAGGCGCCCTTCGCGTACGTGATGCCGTCGAAGTTCACCTCCACCGCGTGCAGATCGGGGATGTCCGCGGCGATGGGGTGGGTGGAGGGCAGCTGGTCCTGACGATATGCCCACGACTTCTCCACGGTCGCAAAGGTTGTCCACGCCTCGGTGTATTCGGTCGACTCGGCCTGGCACAGCACGGAGGCGAAGGTGGCGAAAGATTCGTTGAGCCACAAGTCATCCCACCACGTCATGGTGACCAGGTCTCCGAACCACATATGGGCCATCTCATGCAGCACCGTCTCGGCCCGCCGCTCGTAGGATGCGCGGGTCACCTTGCTGCGGAAGACGTAGTCTTCCAGGAATGTCACCGCTCCCGCGTTTTCCATTGCGCCGGCGTTGAATTCGGGCACGAACAGCTGGTCATACTTGCCGAAGGCGTAGGGAATGCCGAAGTTCTCGTGGTAGAAACCGAAGCCCTGCTTGGTTTCGGTGAACAGCCGCTCGGCATCCATGTGCGGCGCCAGGGAGGACCGGCAGTAGATACCCAACGGGATGTCGCCGTGCTTGTCGCTATAGGTGTCGTTCCACACCGCATAGGGGCCGGCCACCAAGGCCACCAGGTAGGTGCTCATCCGCGGGGTGGTGGCAAAGGTGTGGATGCTGGCCGCCTCGCGGTCCTCGACCGACACCGGTGCGCCGTTGGACACCACTTTCCAGTGCTTGGGCGCCGTCACCTGAATGTCGAAGGTGGCCTTCAGGTCCGGCTGATCGAAGCAGGCGAACATTCGTTTGGCGTCGGCGGTTTCGAATTGCGAGTACAGGTATGTCTCGTCGTCGACCGGGTCGACGAATCGGTGCAGGCCCTCGCCGGTGTTGGAGTAGCGGCAGTCGGCGTCCACCACAACCACGTTGCGATCGGCCAGGCCGCGCAACGCGATACCGGTCGACTCGTCGTATGCCGACACGTCGAGGTCTTGACCGTTGAGGCTGGCGCTGTGAATGGTGTCGGCGGCCAGGTCGATTACCGTGTCGGCGCCTGCCAGCGCGTCGAACACCACGGTGGTGGTGGACCGAAACTTGCGTTCGCCGGGATTACCTGAGCCATCGGTGACGTCGAGGTTGATCTGGTAGCTGTGCACAGTGACCAGCGCGGCGCGTTCGACCGCCTGGTCCCGGGTGAGGTTGGGTAGGGCCACACGATCCAACATATCGGCTGGGAACAGTCGGGACGTGGCTGCGGTTGTGTCTGAGCGGACTGTCCGATGTGTCGACGAGAGGACGCGGTAATGGCCGAGAAGTCTGTGGCGGGGTTTTGGTTCGATCCGCTCTGTCCGTGGTGCTGGATCACCTCCAGGTGGATCCTCGAGGTGGCGAAGGTGCGCGACATCGAGGTCAACTGGCACGTCATGAGTTTGGCGGTGCTCAACGAGAACCGCGAAGGGCTGCCCGATCAGTATCGGGAAATGATGACGAAGGCGTGGGGGCCGGTGCGGGTGGCCATCGCCGCTGAGCAGGCGCACGGGCCGGAGGTGCTCGAACCGCTCTACACCGCGATGGGAACCCGGATTCATAACGAAGGCAACAAGGACCTCGACGAGGTCATCAAGCTGTCGCTGGCCGACGCCGGCCTGCCGGCCGAATTGGCCGAGGCCGCCTCCACCGATGCCTACGACGAAGCACTGCGTAAGAGCCATCACGCCGGTATGGACGCGGTCGGACCAGACGTCGGTACGCCGACGATCCACGTCAACGGGGTGGCGTTCTTCGGTCCGGTGATCTCCAAGATCCCGCGCGGCGAAGAGGCCGGCAAGCTCTGGGATGCGTCGGTGACCTTCGCGTCCTACCCGCACTTCTTCGAACTCAAGCGCACGCGTACCGAGCCTCCGCAGTTCGACTAGACAGTGCGAATGGAGGCGTTGCCGCCGATCTGATGCACAATGTCCGGCATGCGCGTCTACCTGGGTGCCGATCACGCCGGCTTCGAACTCAAGCAACAGATCTTCGAGCACCTGAAGAAAACCGGTCACGAGCCGATCGACTGCGGCGCGTTCAGTTACGACGCCGAGGACGATTACCCCGCGTTCTGTATCGCCGCAGCGGCGCGCACGGTCGCCGACCCGGACAGCCTGGGCATCGTGCTGGGCGGGTCGGGTAACGGCGAACAGATCGCCGCGAACAAGGTGCCGGGCGCGCGCTGTGCGCTGGCATGGAGCGTTGAAACCGCATCGCTGGCCCGCCAGCACAACAACGCTCAGTTGATCGGCATTGGTGGACGCATGCACAGTGTGGCCGACGCACTGGCCATCGTCGACGCCTTCGTGTCCACACCCTGGTCGAAAGTCGAACGCCACCAACGCCGTATCGACATTCTGGCCGAATACGAACGGACCCACGAAGCGCCGCCGGTGCCCGGTCAAGGAGGCTAACGGCCGGTGCCTGAAGGCCACACGCTGCACCGGCTGGCCCGGTTGCACCAACGCCGCTTTGCCGGTCGCGCGGTCGCAGTATCCAGCCCGCAGGGACGCTTCGCCGATGCTGCCGCGGTGAACGGTCGAGTGCTGCGACGCGCCAGCGCATGGGGCAAGCACCTCTTCCACCACTACGACGGCGGCCGGATCGTGCATGTGCACCTAGGCCTCTACGGCGCCTTCACGGAATGGGAACGCCACGACGGCGAAGTATTACCCGAACCGGTCGGACAGGTCCGGATGCGCATGGTCGGCACCGAATACGGCACCGATCTGCGCGGGCCGACGGTGTGTGAGGTTCTCGATGCGGCTGAAGTGGACGCTGTGGTCGCCCGACTGGGGCCTGATCCGTTGCGCGCCGATGCCGACGCGGCGTGGCCGTGGTCGCGGATCAGTAAGTCGCGCAGACCTATCGGTGCCCTGCTGATGGATCAGACGGTTATCGCGGGGGTGGGCAATGTCTACCGCAACGAGTTGTTGTTCCGCCACGGCATCGATCCCTACCGGCCCGGTCAGAAGGTGACTGATGCGGAGTTCGCCGCCGCGTGGGCCGACTTGCTCGCGCTGATGAAGGTCGGTCTGCGCCGCGGAAAGATCATCGTGGTCCGGCCCGAGCACGACAACGGGGCGCCTTCCTACGCGCCCGGACGGCCTCGGACCTATGTGTACCGGCGGGCCGGTGATCCGTGCCGCGTGTGTGGAGAGATCATCCGTACCGCGGTGCTCGAAGGCCGCAACGTGTTTTGGTGCCCGAATTGCCAAACATGACTGGTGGACGCCACACGACAATCATGACGAGGGTGCGGCTCACGTCGTAAGTGCGT